>NZ_WHZW01000020.1:0-28509 GCF_010667685.1 Bifidobacterium aerophilum
CCCTCGTGATGTCATACCTCGGCGTACACATACCACCATCATGTCACCAAAGCACCATAGAGTAAACACACCCTAATTGGCTGTTAACCAAGTTTAGAAATTTTTCTTCTGACGGATCCTTCGGTATGAAACGATATACTAATATATTTCATCCGAGAGAATTTAATAACCCTTCATTGGTGAGATTCCAGAATTCTCGTATCGGCAAGAAAATAGCCGGAATATACACTTCCCAATCAACTGAAAATATCACTCTTGCTCAACTTCAGCAGGCCGTTTTCATTATGCTAGTTTTCGGCATGGGGATATGCGTTCTTTTTGAAGCAAGATCCTACAGGACTGACTCTCTAATGCGTGCTCGCGAGTCTCTTGACCATTACCGGGCACCGATATTATTGGGCATCGCTTTGTTGGGTTCGATTATGTTTCTCCTCATATTTGAATCCGGTCATTCACGTTATCTGATTCAGTTTTTCCCCATTTATGCATTTCTATCTGGGATTGGATTCCGTAGGGTGAAGGATTTTATGATCAAGAGGATTGGTTGACTGTCATGTATCGGTCTTCTGGTAATAATGAGTCGATACGGAAGGTAGGTTCTCTATGAAGATTGCAGTTGCCGGCACCGGCTACGTTGGCCTGTCCCTCGCCATGCTGTTGGCCCAGCACAACGAAGTGCATGCGCTGGACATCATTCCCGAGAAGGTCGAAATGCTCAACGACGGACGCAGCCCGATCGTGGATAAGGAGATCACGGCGTTCCTGAACGGGAACAAGGACGGCAGCCGCCCGCTGGACTTCACTGCCACGCTGGACCCGGCCCAGGCGTACTCCGGCGCCGACTATGCGGTCGTCGCCACGCCGACCAACTACGATTCCGAGAAGAACTACTTCGACACATCCAGCGTCGAGGCGGCGATCGAGGCCATTCGCAAGGTGAACCCGACCGCATGGATTGTCATCAAGTCCACGATCCCGGTCGGCTACACCATGCAGGTGCGCGAGCGGTTCAACGATGCGCGCATCCTGTTTTCCCCGGAGTTCCTGCGCGAAGGCCATGCGCTCTACGACAACCTGCACCCGTCGCGTATCGTGGCCGGCGCCCCGCAGGATGACGTCGAGGCCGTCGAGGCCGCGAAGATGTTTGTCCAGCTGCTCGCGCACGGCGCCGACCCGGCGGAACTGACCCGCACGAACGTCGACGGTACGACCGGCATCCCCGAGATCGTGGTCGGTCCGACCGAAGCCGAGGCCATCAAGCTGTTCTCCAACACGTATCTGGCATTGCGCGTCGCCTACTTCAACGAGCTCGACACCTACGCCGAAAGCCGTGGCCTGAACACCAGCGAGATCATCAAGGGCGTGTGCCTCGACCCGCGCATCCGCGACGACTACAACAACCCGAGCTTCGGCTACGGCGGCTACTGCCTGCCGAAGGACACCAAGCAGCTGCTCGCGAACTACCGCGACGTGCCGCAGAACCTGATCTCCGCCATCGTCGAGGCGAACCGTACCCGCAAGGACTTCATCGCATCCGAGATCGAGGAACGCGTCAAGGGCATCGACAAGCCGGTGGTCGGCATCTACCGCCTCACCATGAAGTCCGGCTCCGACAACTTCCGCCAGTCCGCTATCCAGGGCGTGATGAAGCGGCTCAAGGCCAACGGCATCACCGTGCTCGTCTACGAGCCGACGCTCGACAAGTCCGACTTCTACGGCAGCGAAGTGACGCATGATCTCGCGTCGTTCTGCGACCGCGCCGACGTGATCGTCGCCAACCGTTGGAACCCCGAGCTGAAGGACGCCTCCGACAAGGTCTTCACCCGCGATCTGTTCCGCAGGGACTGAATCGCTGCAAATCCTATCCGTAAAGCAGTTGCGCAATCGGTGTATTGCGCAACTGCTTTACTGTGTTCAAGCTGGAATACGGATGCCTGTCTCATGCGCGCGGGGCGTGCGCGAATCGGGATGTGGCTCGACGAGAAAGCGATGCCATGCGCAAAGGCCTGATCCTGAACATCATCAGCAACCTGGTGTTCTTCGTAAGTGGATACCTGATCCACTACTATCTCGGCGGCCACACGTCGGCCGCCGCGTACGGCGTGGTCGGCACGATCATCACCGTGCTGGACTTCGAATACATGTTCACCAGCAACGGCGCACGCCAGTCGCTGTCGCGCAACATCTCCTCCGGCAAATACAACGTGGGCGACGTGATCGTCAAGACCTTGGCGGTGCAGGCCGGCATCGTCGCGCTGTTCTTCGCGATCAACTTCTTTGGCGCCCCCCTGTTCGGCACGGTGTTCAACGACGATTCGCTCGACTTCTACTTCAAGCTCGCAGCGTTCCTGCCGATCTCCAACGGCCTGTATGTGATGATGCTCGGCATCAACGATGGTCTGCAGCGTTTCCAGTACAGCGCGTTCCTGTCCACGTTCTACCCGATCGTCAAGCTGGGTGTGATCCCGCTCATCATGTTCGTCTTCCCGCATGATCCGGTCATGGGCGTGGAGGTCGGCTATTTCTCGGCCATGGTCATCACCATCGTGCTAGGACTCGCGCTGCTGGCACCGGTGTGGCCGCAGCTCAAACGGACCGGCACCGAACGCATTCGGCTGGGCGAAGTGGCACACGGCGTGCTGTCGTTCTCGTTCTTCTTCATCATGGCCTCGCTGGTGCTCAGCGCCGATACGCTCGTCGTCAAGTCCGTGGTCAGTCCCGCATCGATGGCCGGCTACTATACCGGTGCGATGAACTTCGGCAAGACCACGTACTATCTGCTGCAGGCGTTCGCGGTCATCATCCTGCCGGTGGTGTCCGGACTGGTGGCCAAGGGTGATCTCCGGCAGGCCGGGCAGAAGGCGCAGTCGCTCGTGCTGGTCGCGTTCGGGTTCATCTTCCCGATGGCCGTGGTGATCTCGGCCACGAGCCGCGACCTGCTGACCACGTTCTACAAGCCCGAATTCACCGTCGCGGCCCCGGCCTTGTCGTGCCTGGCGTTCTCGAGTTTCTTCATGGGCATGACCGTGGTGTTCAACATGGTGCTCAACGCGGAGAAGGACACGCATTTCTCGGACATGCTGTCGATCGTGTCCTTGGTGCTGGTCATCCCGATCTTCGTGGTGAGCGCCCGGTACGGCGGCATCACCGCGATCGCGGCGGCCAGCATGGTCTGTACGTTCATTACGATGACGCTGTCGTATATCGAGGTGCGGCGGCGCATGATGGACGTGATGACGCCGAAGACGTGGGCCGTGATCAGCATCAATGTGGTGATCTGGGTGGTGTTGTTCCTGATCGGACGTGTGGTTTCCGTGCAGAATTTCTTCCTGCTTGCATTGATTTACGCGGTGGTGTATTTCGCCTATATCGGGGTGCTGTTCGTGGCACGGGTCGTCAGCATCGACCAGCTGAAGGCCATGAAGGGTGGAAAGTAGGGGATTGTCGGGCTGGCGACACTAAGTCCGTGATGTCGATCTGTCAAGACTCTTTCTATATAATCAGTACGTTTAATCATACTTGAGGACTATAGAAAGATTTCGTCATGCGGTTGTTCATCCAGATCCCTTGCCTCAACGAAGAGCAGACCCTCCCGATGGTCATGGAGAAGATGCCCAAGTCCATTCCGGGCATCGACGAGATTGAAGTCATGATCATCGACGACGGCTGCACCGATCGTACCGTCGAAGTGGCGAAGAGCCTCGGCATCAAGCATGTGGTCAAGCACACCGGCACCATGGGACTGGCCCGCGCGTTCCGCGACGGCGTCGACTACGCGCTCAAGCACGGCGCCGACATCGTCGTCAACACGGACGGCGACAACCAGTATCCGTCCGATAAGATCGGCGACCTTGTGCAGCCGATCCTCGAAGGCAAAGCCGACATCGTCGTCGGTGACCGCCAGACTTCCACGATCAAGGAGTTCAGCTGGTTCAAGAAGCGCATGCAGAGCTTCGGATCGTGGGTGGTGAACAAGGCCGCCGGCACGCACATCCCGGACGCGGCGAGCGGTTTCCGCGCATACTCCAAGAAGGCGCTGTTGCAGCTCAACATCGTCACCGAGTTCAGCTACTGCATGGAGACGATCATCCAGGCCGGCAACAAGCGCATCGCCATCACTTCCGTGCCGATCACCACGAACAAGAAGACGCGTAATTCGCGCCTGTTCCACAACATCTTCGAACACATGGGCAAGTCCGCGGGCGCGATCATCCGCAGCTTCCTCATGTTCCGCGCGCATTCGGTGTTCAAGTGGTCGTCCATCATCTCCGCCGTCCTCGCTCTGGGTGTGTTCGTGCGGTATCTGACGTTCTTCTTCGCCGGCGCCGGTCGCGGCCACATGCAGTCCCTGCTGGTCGGCGTGATGTTCTTCACCTGGATGGTGCTGTCGCTGTCGCTGCTCATCATCTCCGAACTGCTGCGTATCCATCGCCGTCTCGTCGAGGACCAGCTTGAACGCACCAAGGAGATCGAATACAGCCCCGCCGCGCGCAAGCTGTGGGCGGACGACGAGGAGAACGAGCTGCACACGATTCTTTAATCGGGCGGAATACGGAAGCCTTGGTATTGAATGATTGCGGACGGTAAAAAATGATAAAGAAAAACCTTGATTCTCAAGATCGCAGGCAAATGACTATCGCCAGCATTCGAAGAGCGAAGCCATATATCATCGCGGTAGCAGTCATTGTTTTTCTTGAGTTGTTTCTCTTTAATTTGCCGCATTGGCAGACCATCCATGCCCACCCGGAGCAGACTGATGAAGTAGAGGTAGGCTCCGGGCTGACTATACAAGATGATGGCATGATGAAAGTTACCGATCCGGATGAAGCTTGGAGAGTTATCTCAAGCGATTCGAAGATTCGGTATCTATATGTCAATCCATCTGATGCTGAGCATCTATATAGCTATGATGATTCCGTTCCGCAGGATCAGAGGCAATCTATTTCTTTGGTATGGCGTTATTCGACTATGAAGCCGACCGATGGCGGATGGTATGACGGTGATGCTATTC
The DNA here is from genome assembly GCF_010667685.1 of Bifidobacterium aerophilum. Lineage (GTDB taxonomy): Bacteria > Actinomycetota > Actinomycetes > Actinomycetales > Bifidobacteriaceae > Bifidobacterium > Bifidobacterium aerophilum. The sequence goes on from NZ_WHZW01000020.1 coordinate 5,012, forward strand.
AAGGTTATTCGCCGGATTCCTTATGGTCAAGGTATTCGTTGGTAAACGACGGGGCAACGAAAGTCAAGATACGATATATCACGTCGGAGGGGGCTCTGATCCCGCATAGCGATATCACCGCCAACCCGCGAATTCCCTTTCGTTTCAGTTTTTTGCGTTTGACTATCGAGTTGCTACTGGCATCATTGGCTCTGTTGTTCCGACCGGGATCTGCATTGTATCGGAAGACTTTCCGTCTTAGATCGATTAAGTGCGCAATTCCGGTAACGGTGCTTGTTGCTGTGGAATGCTTTGTAGCTGTTGGTTTGGTTATGCTTACCTCGGCGCCCGAACGTGCATCTGCTCAATTTCAGTATTGGTCGTATTTTCACTCGCTTTGGGCGACTGATCAGTATCAGATGTTGGCGGATTCCATTATTCACGGTCGGGTGAATTTGGATTATCCAGTCAACGATGCGTTGGCTGCTATGTCCAACCCTTATGATGTGCCGTCTAGGATTCAAGTTGCTTCCGATAATCCTAATACGCCAGTGTATTTTGATGTCGCATTTAAAGACGGAAAGTATTACAGCTATTTCGGCGTATTGCCGGTTTTGTTGTTTTATGTACCGAAACTTTTGCTGACAGGATATCCTCTGGCAACTAGTTCGGCTCTCATGATCTGTGACGTGCTGGCTACTGTTGCCGGCGCAATCTTGGTTTTGCAAATCGCTCGCTTCTTGTCACGTCGTGGCAAGAAGCTGAGCCTTGGCGCCGTGATGTTGGGATGCGTTGCCATGTTCCTTGGTACGGGAATAGCCATGGTTTTGCCGTATGGATTGTTTTATCCTATCCCACAGGTGTGTGCCGTTGCCTTTGCAATGATGGGAGTAGCGTGTTGGCTGGAAGCCAAGATGCGCGATCTAAACATTATCTGGCTTGCCGCAGGATCGTTATGCTTGGCTTTAACCGTAGCTTGTCGTCCTCAGGTGATCTTAGCGTCTGTGTTGGCGCTTCCTCTGTTCTGGGAAGATATCAAGCGTCTGTGGCAGGAGGGGCTGCATGATATCGGTATATTGCGACGCGAAATAACTGTCTGGGCATCGTCTGTCATCCCGTACCTTATAGTCATTGCTGCTCAGTTCTTGTATAACAAGGCGCGATTCGGCAAGATTACTGATTTTGGTGCAAACTATAATTTGACGAGTTATGACATGACTCATAACCCCGTTACGATCAATCGATATATATCTTTTATCTTTTATTATTTCTTCCAGCCGCCGAATCTTTCCGGTAGGTTCCCCTTTGTCAATGAAGTGCTGTGGCCTCAAGTAACTTTTCGTTCGTGCCACTATGATGTTGGTGGATATTTTCTGGCAATGGCACCTTTTGCTTTGATTGTTTTTGCTGTTGCTTTGTGGCGCGAAAACCTTCGGAAGGATCGGACTTTAGTACTATTTAGATGGTTGATAGCGTTAGTCGTAGTTATTTATATGTTTGGCGCCCATGCCAATGGTGTCGATTTTCGGTATTCGATTGATTTTAGTTGGCTGATCATCATTGCCATGATGTTGCTAATATTTACTATCGATGATCAGGTGAATATAGGTAGCGGACTAGCTCATAATGAGACAGTCAAATACCATAGCATTATTCGTGGATTGGTTTTCGGATTTATTGTTGTGGGTTTGCTATTGTCTGGGCTGATGACCTTCCTCAAGCAGTTTATGGTAAATGCTAGTAATTTATATCCATCTATGAATATTGATGTTGATACATGGTGGAATGTATCATCCTGGTTCTTGTTCTTGCGATGATATACTATCGCATTCCATGATAATTTGTAAAGTGAATTTAGTTCTATATTCCCATTTATTGTTAAAGCAATAGATGAGTGAGAACATATGATACTCGAGGATGACTGTTTGAAATTCTTTGGTGTACTATATATAATAGTTTGATTCTAAATGCTTGTGGGATTTATATATATTTTGCATTGAAAAAAAAGGAGAAGGATAATTGCAATCTGTTCGCGCTAAACACTTGTTGCTGGCTGTTCTTTGTTGCTGCCTGATTGAAATTTTTATTTTCAATATTAACTATTTTACTTCTTCGAGGTTAAATTCTGTAAATAGTAGCAATGTCGTTATAGGAAAGGGTTTAAAAGCGAAGAGTAAATATACTTATTCTATATCCGATCCAGAAAATGCTTATATAAAAATATCGAATATTGATAGCGTAGTAGGTAATGTTCATATACCGCTGAAATCTGTTGAGCGATTTAAAAGCTTTAGAACGGAGTCGATACCGATTCCTCATGCGGAGAGTGCGAACCGTGAAGATGTTGCGTTACATTTATCTATCAAAGTTGATGATGCCGCACATACTTTTGATATGTCGCTCCCTGAGATTTTGGTGCATCCTAAGGTTCTTTCGTCGCACTGGGATATTTTGCATTTGTCGGGTATAACGCATAATGTAACTTTAAAAATCAACGAGCCAGTAGGCACAGAGTTTTCTTTTTCTTCATTGCCGAATGTGAATGTACGAATACCATTTCATCTTAGTTTTTTGAGACTTTTTGCATATTTATTTATTTCCTTTCTCCTTGTGTATAGGAAAGAAGTAACGGCAATTATTTTTAAGGAATATTGCAAGAAGGCTTCAATTATTTTATGGTTTGCAAGTAGCTTTATTGCTGTTTTGATTATTGTCGGTACTGTTTTAATTGCTAAGCCTTGGCTATATCTTAGAATGAGTGGTTGGCAAGCCGATTTTGAGTACCAAAGTATGGCCAGATCTCTTGCTCGTGGGCATTCTTGGATTGATTTTCCTGTTTCCGATGCGCTCAATAATTTAAGTAATCCGTATGATAATCGTGCAAGAGCTCTCGCTCATAAGGGAAGTGGGGAGTCTTTTCTTTTTGATTATGCCTTTTATAATGGACGATATTACTCTTATTTTGGCATACTTCCATGCATTATGTTCTTCTTGCCGTATTTTCTAATTACAGGGAATGATCTTTCGCCGTGGAAAGTTGTTCTATTGCTTGCAATCTTTATGGTACTTCTAGCTATTAGAGTTGTTTATCTTATTTTTGAGCGCTGGAGTGAGAATACGCCAGTAGTAATTCAAATAATATGCTCATATGGATTAGTCCTAGCTATTCAGCCTGCTTTCTATCTAACTTTTTTTGCAACTACTTATTCTGTGCCAATTATTATGGGACTGGTTCTAGCATTAATCACTCTGTGCCTATGGTTGAAGTCATCTATGGCCTTAACCATAGGCAAACGATGGTTATATGCTATTTTTGGCTGCTTGTCTTTGGGACTTATTCTTGGTTGTAGACCTCAGTTTTGCATTATCATATTATTTGTCCCTTTTATTATACATAGTCTTTTCTTAAATATCCGAAACAAATTTATTAGTTCGTGCCTTAACCTTGTTGCGGCTGCTGGTCTTTCGCTAATAACTATGGCGCCCTTTTTTGTTTGGAATTATATACGTTTTGGAAAGATCACGGATTTTGGCGCCACTTATCAATTGACTGCTACAGATATGAATCTTCAGAGTGATGGCCTTTCTAAAATTCCGTATGCGCTCAGGCAGGGGTTCTTTTCTCCTCCGTCTTCCACGGATCGTTTTCCATTCTTGAAAGCTGTTGCGACTTCTTCCGAGCATGCAGGAGATTATCAAGGTTTTTATAATCTCGAACCTACTTTGGGAGGATTTTTCTTCTGGTGTCCTATTGGTCTGTTCGCTATAGCTCTTATATCATCAGAAATCAGAGAACGTTATAAAAATATTCCCTTTAATTTACTTGGTTTTACCGTTGTAAGTTTTTTGGCCTCTTTCGCTCCTCTGTACATTGATGTGACGGCTGCTGCGTTTACACAGAGGTATTTATGTGATTTTGGATATTTGATTGGCATATCAGGCATTCTTGCATTTATTATTTTACGTAAAATAATACACAATAAATATATTGATTACATCTGTGTAATTTTTGTTGTCTGGTCACTTATTTTTTCGATATGGTCCTTATTTATGTCTGGAAGATATAATAGTCTTATTGATTCCAATCCGGAATTTTATATTTATGTTATGAAATCTTTTTCGATTTTCAATTGATTTAAATTAAAATGGCGTACAGATAGCAGATCTGTACGCCATTATTAATCTTATCTACGCTTGTTCAGTCTCGCCTTGGCCTGTGCCTGGGCGATGAGTCGTGCCGGGGACAAGCGCTTGATGGCATCTACTGCGTAGGTACCTATCCGCAGGCGAGTGGATGCCTCCAAATCGCGGATGGTCTTATCCTGCATGAAGATGATGTCCTCGTCGCGGAGCGTACGTTCCTCAAGCCAGCGGTTCAGGTTTCCGGATAACGTGATCTTCTGGAAATCGTTGAAGGCATCCGTATCATAGAAATACAGAGCGCCGCGATGCGCGATATCCAACATCTTGCTTACCCGGTCGGAGTAGTCGCTTATATAGGAATCAATGCCTTCCGGCGTGAACCGCGAACGCAGATCACGCATGAACGCGCTGAGCACGGCATTGAGATAGCCCTGCTCATACGTGTCGAACAGCTGTCGTTCGCGCAGTTGTTCGCCGAATTCCAGAACGGCCGGAAGCACGGTTTCCGGCTCGCTGGTATACGGAATGACCTTGACCAAGGACAGCCAGAACGCGGAACCCACCTGCTGGCGCTGGCGGTCCTGAATATCCCAGTCGTTCTTGAGATCAAGGAATGCGATGGAATCCGCGGCGATCATCGCCTCTCCGCCGAGTCCGTACAGTGAAGTCGCGACGTCGGCATCGCTGGCGCCGATGTGATTCTTCTTGAGGAATTCGGTGCGGTACAACCGCATCCAGCCGTAGTCCAGATTCGAGGCAAACGCCAGTTCCGGAATATCCGAGGATGAGAAAGGCCCGTAGATCGGCCCGCGCAGCGCATCCGGAGATTTCGAAGACTCATCCGGTACCGGAAGATGAAGTTCCCTCATCTTCCGCAGCAGATAATCGCAATGGACGTTTCCGGCATCGGGCAACACGACATCGGCGTGGGTCTTCTGCGCGCCGATAACGCAGGCGTTGAGCAATTTCTCTCCGACCGTGAAATTGGAAGGAATGAACACGGTATATGTGCCGTGAGCGTTATCGATGGCCTGACGCATCTGCTCGGCCAGCGTGATGTGCTCTCCGCTGCCGGTTCCGGAAGAGCGCGCGGCGTTCATCTTGACGATGAACCGCTTGTCTTTCCGGGCGAACGCGTCGGCGATGTTCATCGTGCTGTCCTGGGAGCCTTCGTCGATGAGGATGAACTCACACGACAGATGATTGAAGGCGGCGTAGGTCTCCAGCGTGTCGACGATCCATGAATGCGCGTCCTTGGTGAGTAACACGATGGACAGATCCGGATTCGTTTCGGCGGGGTGCTCCTTGACGTCGTAGGATTCGCCCATGAAATCCATGTAATAGTCGAGGAATTCCGGACGCAGCCCCGGCATCAGGAACACCTCGTCGCGGTCCATCGATTCGAAGACCTCTCGGATCAGCTTGCGGATCTCGGGATTCTTGTCGTCGTATCCGAATTCGCCGATCACCGACGTCACGTAGTCGAACTCGCGCGAATAGAACGCGCGCATGATGTCCTTGGAGACATGCTGCGATTCGAGGAACTCGCGCATGTCGCGCAGACGATCGAACGGCAGGTGGAAATCCTTGAGGAAGGTGGACGCGCCTGGGTTGGTCTGTCGATAGTAGTAGTAACGTCCCGGTGTCCAGACGATGCGGTCGGCAAGGACCATGGTCTCGGCGAAGAACGGATTGTCGGTCCAGCCTGCGCCGGGAATGGGCTTGAACCTGATCTTGCGCGATGCCTTGTTGTCTCCGTTCAGGAAATCACGGCGGTATACGGCGGACCAAATGGACGGATGATGATAGAAGGGTGCGGTGAACTCCTCGAGCGTGAAATCTGTCTGGCGCGCCGGCATGAACGCCGACAGGTTCGAGTTTTGCAAGGCTTCCGTATACGGCGGCTGCGCGTCATAGTACAGCCAGTAGGAACCCTTGACGATATCGACCGTGCCTTTGTCGGAATGGGCCGCGCTCAGCAGGTTCTCGTACATGTGAGGATCGATGAAGTCGTCGGGCTCGACGATGCAGACCCACTCGCCCTGCGCCATGTCCAGCCCGCGGTTGCAGGTCGCGCCGTAGCCTTCATTCTGCTTCTCGATGACCTTGAACCGGTCATCCTCGGCGGCGAAACGCTTCATGATGTCGATGGAACCGTCCTTGCTTCCATCGGAGAACATCAGGCATTCCCAATCCTTGAACGTCTGCACGCGAATGGATTCGAGGCATTGGTCAAGGAAGTTCTCGACATTGTAGATTGGTACGATAATCGATAGTTTAGGCATAGTTGGATAGTACCGCTTCGACTGGATGGATAACGGTAGGGTGTGATTCGGCGTAGTCCATTGGTAGAATAAAGGATCATGCAAGAACTCGTGACTAAGTTCAAAGCCCGGTATGACTACGCTTGGGTCGTGCTCCAGGGCTTGGTAAAGACCGACTTCCGTCTGCGATATCAAGGATCGTTTCTTGGCGTTGCATGGTCGGTGCTTAAACCGCTTATGACATTCTGTGTCATGTATGTGGTGTTCGGCAAGTTTCTTCGTATGTCCGATGGCACACCGACATATCCGGTGGTGTTGCTGTTGGGTATCAGCTCGTGGCAGTTCGTGACGGATTCTACGAATGTTGGTTTACGATCGGTTGTCGACCGAGGGGACTTGCTACGTAAAATTCATTTTCCGAATTATATCGTGGTAGTGTCTGCCACCGTCGGTGCCATGATCAGTTTTGCCATCAACCTTGGTGTGGTATTGATCTTTGCTTTATTTGCACGTGTGCAGTTTACGTGGAGAGTATTGCTGCTGCCGCTTAATATTATCGAGCTCTATTTGGTGACTTTGGGCATTACGCTAATCATGGCAACCATGTATGTATATTTTCGGGATATCGCTCATATCTGGGATGTTCTGCAGCAGTTGGTGTTCTATGGCATGCCGATCATCTATCCGTTAAGTTATGTCACGAATAGGGGCGGATTGTATGCCACACTTGCTCGATTGGAGCTGCTGAATCCTTTTGCTCAGGCAATTCAGGACATTCGTCATAATTTCATTGCTCCGGAGACCCAACCGACGATATGGAACCAGTACCATAATCCTGCTGTTAAGGTGATTCCGTTCGCGCTGGCTGTTGCTTTCCTGTGGTTGGGTGTCTATCTGTTTCGGCGCAATAGTCGTAAGTTTGCGGAGGTTATGTGATGTCAGTACATAAAACGATGACGGCGAAGTCCATCGATTTCATGAGCAACCCGGTTGTGTTGTCCGCCAGCCATGTCTCCAAATCGTTTAAGCTGCCGACCGAACAGGCGACCGGACTGAAACAGGCCTGCATCAACTGGGTCAAAGGCATCAAGGGGTACAAGCAGCAGCAGGTGCTCAAGGATATCTCCTTCGAAGTCCATCAGGGCGAGTTCTTCGGCATCGTCGGCCGGAACGGCGGCGGTAAGTCCACGTTGCTCAAGCTGATTTCGCAGATCTATTATCCGGACAGCGGACACATCAACGTCAGCGGCAAACTCGTGCCGTTCATCGAACTTGGCGTCGGTTTCAACCCGGAACTGACCGGCCGCGAAAACGTGTACCTCAATGGAGCGTTGCTCGGCTTCACCCACGAAGAAGTCGATGCCATGTATGATGACATCGTCGAATTCGCAGAATTGGGTGAATTCATGGACCAGAAACTCAAGAACTACTCATCCGGCATGCAGGTTCGTCTTGCATTCTCTGTCGCGATCAAGGCGCAGGGCGATATTCTTGTCTTGGACGAAGTGCTCGCCGTGGGGGATGAAGCATTCCAACGTAAGTGTGATGATTTCTTTACAGAGATCCGAAAGGATCCGACAAAGACCGTTATTCTCGTCACTCATGATATGAACTCCGTGAAGAAATACTGTACGCGTGCCATGATGATCAAGGACGGTGAAGTGGTCGCTATAGGAGATACGGAAACCGTGACTAGTCGTTATACGTTGGCGAATTTGGAAGCCGAAAAGAAGGAGCAGGAGAACAATCGGGCGCAGTTAGAGGCCAAGAGACAATATCCGAATGGATTGAATGAACGTTGTCCGGTTTTAAGAACATTCCCTCTAAAAGAGTCTATTTACAAGAGTTCCGATACATTCCAATTTGGGGTCGAATATCAGTTCGACGAGCCAGGTGATTTTTATCTCGCCATCGCCATGCATGATATTCGTCGCGGTGGCATCACTTATGACACCGGCGCAAAAACAATTAAGATGGAACAGCACGGTCGGCATACCGTTTACTTTGAATTGCCTCTGAATTTATTTAATAACGGAGAATTCCGACTGTTTACCTCTCTACGTGTTCCCACGCCTGTGGACCCGAATAATACGGATATGGTAGCGGTTGCTGTTGATGACAATGCCTGCACATTTGTAATTCGTGATGATCGCAATCGTGATTATGCTCTGCTAAGCGATCGTGCAATGACTATTAAACAAATTGATAAGCCCGCTGAGTAATAGAGCATTTTACGAAGAATCCATAGTGGTTTGGGGACAAGGAGAAGTTGCGATGCCGTCAATGCGCTTCGCTGACATCGTGCTGGAGACGAACACTCGGGCGTTGAGCTGCCCGGGCATGTACTGCAAGGCCGATAAGCCGGTTATCTACGATGAGGATGCCGGCGCGTGGAGCCTGCACGGGGCAGGTATCTTCGACTTCTCCACGTATTTCAACGCGCTTTCCGTGCAGAAGCTGCGACGGTATACGCGTGCCACGGGATTCCGGCTGCATCTCGAGTTGCGAGGTTCCGCCTGCGAAGTGATCCAGACGGTCGGCCGGGCGTATTCGGTGAATCCGGAACCGTTGGAACGGACGACGGTATCGGTCGCCGCCGGCGATGAGTGGCGGCATGTCGAGCTCGACCTGTCCGAACGCGCGGATGACGTCGTCCTGGGATTCATGATCCGCACGAACGGGCCGGTGCTGCTGCGTTCCGGATATTACGAGGCGGATTACGACGGCGAACCCAATCCGGTGGAACTGGCGATCGCGACGACCACGTTCAGGAAGGAACCCTACATCGAGGGGAACATATCGCTGCTTCGCTCGACGATCTTCGATCCGCAGGACGAAGTCGGGCGGCATACGCACCTGTTCGTCATCGACAACGGCCGTACACTGGATGCCGAGGCATTGAGCGATAGCCATGTGACGGTGGTCCCCAACGACAACGTGGGAGGATCGGGAGGATTCGCCCGTGGCATGATCATGGCCCTCGAACGCGAGATCCCCGCCACGCATGTGCTGCTCATGGACGACGACGTGGCGGTATCCCCGGAAAGCATACGCCGGACCTACGCATTGCTCCGTATCGTGAAAGACGAATACGCTGACGCATTCGTCAGCGGCGCCATGCTGGACTACGACGTGGCGGACCAACAGTGCGAGGATGTCGGGTATATGACGGCCGACGGCCATTTCGCACCTGTCAAGGATCCGATGAGGCTGACACTGTTCGAAAACATCGTGACCAACGAACTGTTCGACCCGTTGCGCTCGCCGAAAGTCAGGGGCGTGGAGGATCAGCTGTACGCCGGATGGTGGTACTGCTGCATTCCCGCTTCGCAGATCCGCAGGTACGGGTTGCCATTGCCATTGTTCGTCCGTACCGACGATGCGGAATATGCGCTGCGATGCCGGCCTAGGATCATCACGATGAACGGACTGTGCGTGTGGCATGTGTCGTTCCATGTGAAATACAACGCGGCGGTGGAACGCTACCAGACGACACGCAACACGCTGGTGGCGCAATGCGTCAGCGGTTTCGCCCCGAAATCCGATTTCATGGCGAACATCTACGACGAGATCCGCCTGGAACTCAAGAAATTCGGATATGCCAATGCGGAACTGTGCCTGGATGCACTTGAGGATTTCTTCAAGGGACCGTCGTTCCTGAGCCAGCCGGTAGGCGAGCGGTGCTTCATGCAGGCCAACCGACGCAAAGAACAGCTGATCCCGCTTGATGAGGTCGTGAAACAAGCCGAGGCCTTGATCCCCGGATTCGACCCAAGCAGCCTGGATCCCCAGGCCATCATGAACGACGTTCCGCGCAGCCGTGCGCAGCGCCTGGACGACTATCTCACGGACAACCACCAGCGGTTGCTCCGGGATGGGGGAGCCGGCTACGCGGTCATTCCGGCCGAAGGATGGGTATACCCGGCAGGCGCCATCAGGGGCCGGAAATACATCATTGCGGTGGATGCGCATAGCCGAACCGGCGTCATTCGGGTCAAAGACATCGCAAGGTATCAGGCCATACAGCAGCGATATCGACGTGATCTCAGGTACTACCAGCGCAACATCGAACGATTGCGCCATGAGTATGCCGCTGCCGGAGAGGAATGGATGTCGGTCCGTTTCTGGAAAACATACTTGTGCATGTGAGCGGTATAAGCCATCTTTCGGGTTTCCGCAACGCGCTCGAATATGCCCCGATGCCGTGAATGTGCACCAAGTTATACGAATGTATACCGAAGTACACGAAAATACACCAAAGTACACCATTGTGCACCAAAGGTTTTGGGCGGATGTATTGTCATGGGCTTGTAGTGCGTCGCGTCAAGCGGCAGAACGGTGCTTACCCATAACTATGTGGCTGCATTTCATACCATGAATTAGGATGTTACGTATGTCTCAGGCAGAACAACACACCATCTGGCGCGTGGTATTCCCGTCGTCGAACGTCGGGCTGGACGAGTCGTTCCGCGTGGCCGCGGCACCGATCTACGGCAGCGGGCGTGCGCTGTCCGACGCGACGGACGTCGACGACGCGACGACCGCGGACACGACGTCCGTCGGCAACGCAACCCTCCACGGCTGGATCGTCTCCCGGACCATGCTGGAAATCCCCGCCGGGCATGTCTACTCGACCGGCAGCTACTACAACGCGTTCCCGGCCGCATACTGGGCGCAGTGGACCGACGTGCGCGAGGTCACGCTGCGCATGCAGGTGCGCGGCGATGCCACGGTCACCGTATACCGTTCGGACAGCCGCGCGCACGTATCCGTGGTGAGCACGGCGGCAGTGTCCGCGGCTGGGTCCTTCCCGACCGCGCCGACGCCGGCCGCTCCGCAAACCGTTACACAAACCGACCCGCAGACCGTGGAAGTCACCGTGCCGATCGACGGCATGACCGAAGGCGGATGGCTGTGGTTCGACGTCGAGGCGACCGGCGGCCAGTCGGTCACCCTGTCCGACGCCGCATGGCTCACGGACGCGCCGGCCAAGCGCAACCTGACCGCATCACTGGCGATCACCACCATGAACAAGCCCGAATGGTGCGTCCGACAGTTCAACCTGCTCGCCAACATGGCCGACATGAGCCTCATCGACGCCGTCTACGTCGTGGACCAGGGCACCAAGCTCGTCACCGAACAGGACGGGTACGCCGAAGCCAAGGCGCGTCTCGGCGACAAGCTGCGCGTCATCCGCCAAGGCAACATCGGCGGCTCCGGCGGCTTCGCGCGCGGCATGTACGAGGTCGAACGCCACGGCGACAGCGGCTACGCGCTGCTGCTGGACGACGACACCGTGCTCGAACCCGAATCGATCTCCCGCGCCGTCGCTTTCGCCGACCACTGCGTCAAACCCACGCTGGTCGGCGGCAACATGCTGTTCCTGAGCGAACCGACCCGGCTGTGCGCGCTCGCGGAGGTGTTCGACCGCAAGCGCGTGTTCTGGAAGGTCGCGGACGGCACTCCGAAGTTCGACGACCTCGCCGCCCGCCCGTTCGTTGAATCCACCTACCTGCACAAACGTGCCGACGCGGACTACAACGCGTGGTGGATGTGCCTGATCCCCGTCGAGGCGATCCGCAGGATCGGCCTGGCATACCCGTTCTTCATCAAGAACGACGACGTCGAATACGGCGTGCGCGCCCAGCAGGCCGGATTCCGTACCGTGACCGTGCCCGGCGTGTGCCTGTGGCACCAGTCGTTCGTGGACAAGGACGACATCCTCGACTGGCAGGCGTACTTCCATGTGCGCAACAAGATCATCATGGGCCTGCTGTATTCGCGGCTGCCATGGGGCGGCAGCCTGTTCCGCGAGATGATGCGCGCCTCCATGTCCGCGGCGATCAAGATGCGCTATTCGGCGGTCACGCTGCACCAGATGGCGGTCTCCGACGTGCTGCAGGGCGCGGAACATATCGGGGACATCCTCGAATCACGTCTGCCGCAGATCCGCGCGGCACGTGAGGCGCAGCCGGACACGCACATGGAACCGCTGGCCGAACTGCCCGATACGGTGCTTGTCAAGGACCGCAAGGCCGCCGACGAGGCGACGGACGGCATGCAGGCCATGCTCCATCAGCTCACGCCGCCCCGCCGAAACGCCCGCAACGTGATCGACGGCTACGTGGAACCGCAGAAGGCCTACTGGAAGGTGGACGACGCCAAATCCGGTCTGGCGGCAAGCGTGCCGCTGGACGGTTCCGCCGCCGACATCCAGCATGTGCTGGATTCGCTGGACATGGTGGCGCATGACTCGACCGAGCACTGGCATGTCATGGGACACATGGATTCCGCCGTGTTCGTGAACAAGGACAAAGGAACCGGAGTGCTGCTGCGGCGTCGCCCGTTCCTCGCCGCGGTTCGCCTGGCCAAGGTCGCGGTCCTGTACGGCCGTCTGGCATTGGGATGGCGCAAGTACCAGTCCGCATACCGCAAGGAGTTCTCACGGATGGTCTCGCCTGACTGGTGGCAGCGGTATTTCGGCGAATAGGTCTGCCGGCGGATTGCCCCGCGGCCGCATGCCGACGGTGGTCCGGCAACGACAAAGGGCGGAGGCCAGCGGGTACGTACCGTCGTACCGCTGGCCTCCGCCCTTTGTCGTTGCCGGACGCTGGTCAGTGGCCCTGCAGTCGGTATTTCTCCTCGGTGGCGGCCTTGTCCGGCTCCCACCAATCGCGGTGCGCGGCGTACCAGGCGATCGTCGCGTCCAAGCCTTCGGCGAAATCCGTATACCGCGGCCGCCAGCCCAGTTCGGTCATGATCTTCGTCGCGTCGATCGCATACCGCTTGTCGCCACCCGGCCTGTCGTTCACATGGTCGAACGCGTCGGCCGGCTGACCCATACGCGCGAGGATCATGCGCAGCACGTCGATGTTGCTGTACTCGCCGTCCGCGCCGACCAGGTACGTCTCGCCGATCCGGCCGCGCGTGAGAATCAGCCAGATCGCGCTGCAATGGTCCTCCACGCTGATCCAGTCGCGCACGGCCAGTCCCTGACCGTACAGTTTCGGCCGGATGCCGGCGAGAATGTTCGTGATCTGCCGTGGAATGAACTTTTCCACATGCTGGTACGGGCCGTAGTTGTTGCTGCAGTTCGAGATCGTCGCGCGCACGCCGTACGTGCGATGCCAGGCGCGCACGAGATGGTCGCTGGCCGCCTTCGATGCGGAATACGGGCTGGAGGGCTTGTACGGGCTGGATTCGGTGAACTTGCGCGGCTCGCCGAGCTCGAGATCGCCGTAGACCTCGTCGGTGCTGATGTGATGGAACCGGATGCCGTGGCGACGCGCCGCCTCCAGCAGCACGTACGTGCCGTCGACGTTCGTGCGAAGGAACGGCGCCGCGTCAAGAATCGAATTGTCGTTATGCGATTCCGCGGCGAAATGGACGATCGCGTCGATCGGGGCGACGCCCGAGCGCGAACCGGCGCGCGAGAACAGTGATTCGACCAGCACCGCGTCGCAGATGTCGCCGTGCACGAACGTGAGCCGGTCCTCAGGGATTCCGTCGAGATTCTCGCGTTTGCCGGCGTAGGTCAGCGCGTCGATCACCGTGACGTGCACGTCCGGCCGGTTACGTGCGATCCAGTGCGCGAAATTCGCGCCGATGAACCCGGCTCCGCCGGTCACCAGAATATGTCGTGGCCGGAACTCCTGGCCGATGGTTGGGGTCGCTGCTTCGCTCATGATCGTCATCGTAGAGGAAGGCGACGGCATACACTTGACGCATGAGCGAAACGCAGCAGGCATACGCCACGATGATCACCAACTTCGACTCCACCGAGCAGCGTGACGAATGGGATCGGATCGCGCAAGGATTCGCCGGCTGCCCGACCCCGGATGCGTTGTGGCGCAAGGATGCCGGACATCGCACCTGCGAGCGGTTGCTCAACGACCACACCGAATTCGCCACCCGGTTCGCCGGCATCATACGCACCGCGTACCTGTACTGCCCGCGTATCATGCTGACCGATGCGCAGCTGTTCGACGGCATGTTCTTCCTGGCGCTCGGGCCGGCGGCCGTCAACGGCATCCTGGGCAAATCCTACAAGGACGGTCCCTCCATCATCGTGTCCGGCCGTGCGCCGAGCCTGGAGGAATGCCTGGTGCAGTTCACCACGGCCACCGTCGGATCGGTGCGGCAGGCCGCGCTCAAGGCGGATCCCGCCATTCGGCCGGACAGCGTGCGGTGCGCCGGGGGAGACGACGAACTGACGTTGCGGCCGCTGGAATACAGCGCGTTCGGCACGACGGTGACGCGATCGCAGGCGCTGGGATTCGACGCCGAGTTCTACCGCCGATTCACCGAGCGGATGGCGTCGGCGGGTACGGGTGATCTGGGCGAGTCCGGCGGGTCGGGCGAGACCAAGGCGCAGGTGATCGCCTCGACGTTCGCCGCGGCACTGCATGGCGAGGAAGATGCCGGTGCGTCCTGCCGGTTCCTGGCGCAGCGCTGGCAGGAATGGATCGACGCTGAGCGTGCAGGGTTGGTGCTGTACGAGAACCAGAACGACGAAGAGGCGCGCAAGCGCGCCGGCAGCAAGGGGTTCATGACGCACTTCGGCGAGTACGTCGAACGCCATGCCCGGGCGATGCGCGATCAATGCCGGGGGTTGCGCGGGCCGGACGTCGACTGTTTTCTGCGGACGTTGGAAAGCATATCCGGCATGCCGAAACGGTCGGACGCGTTCATGTGCATCAAGCGATCGAAACTGCCCGAACGTGATCATATGTTGTCTCGTCAGATGCTGCGTGACTGGTACCAGCTGGTCTATCAGCAGACGATGGCCCGTCATCTCGGCGCGCAGCTGATCGCGGTGGACGCCGAGCGCAACTCCTTCGCGCAGATCGCCGGACAGGCTTCGGGCAGCGCGTCGATGATGCTGTCCGGGGCGATCACGCAGATGCTGGGCGGCATGCCGTTCGTGCGATTCGCCACGCTGTGCTATGAATGCCGCGGCACCATCGCGGCATGGCGCGCGTGCACGCCCGATATGAGCAGACGCAGGCAGCGCGTCGTCACGCGCAACATGGCCTACTCCATCGAACAGGCCAGTCAGGAGACCAGTCTGATCGACGATGCCAAGGGTATGGCGGGAGGCGCCGCGATCGCCGCGATACTGGCGTTTGTGTCCGCGATGAGCGACAACGTGTGGCTGAACGGGAATGCGCCGATCTGGATGATCGTGGTGGCGGCATGGTTCATCGGGATCGTGCCCGACCTGCTCGATCTGGGAAAATGGGTGTGGGGCGTGCGGTCGAGTTCGAAGACCGTGGTGTACATGGCGTGATGACGGCTGAACGGAAGGATGGTCGCGATGAACGATGGCGAAGGTGTCGACGTGCACAAGGGAGTCGGTGTCGGCGATGGCGCTGCGGCTTCGGCCGTGCTGCCGGTGCGTGACGGCGAGCCGCCGCTGGAGATCCTGGACGGGCGGACGGTGTATCTGGAGCAAGGGGGCGCGGATTTCCGGGTTGAGGAGATTCGAGCGAAAGTGCGCGAAAGCGGTCAGGCCGTCACGTTCCATGTGGCATCGGTGAAGAACGCGCGGCCGGGAGCCGTATGCATGGCGGTGCAGGAATGCGGGGGCGGCTGCGCGCATGCCGGCGACGGAACCCGTTGCGCCGAGTGCCATGATGGATGCTGCCGTGATGGTCATCGCCATGCGCGCCGGTATCTGCTGGCACGTCACTGGCGCGTGTCGACGGGAACGTGGGAATGGGAATTCCCGCGTGGCATGGGGGAGCCCGGCGAAAGCGCCGAGCAGACCGCCGCGCGCGAGCTGCGCGAGGAAACCGGCCTGACCGTGGACGATTCGCGGATCCGGATTCTGCAGATGATGCATGCCGACACCGGCGTGCTGCGCGACCGTATCGCCGTGGCGCGGATATCGGTGCCGGTCGATTGCCGCAAGGACGTCGCGGGTATGCCCGGTACGACGGAAGGGAGCGCTGTCGACTGGGAGCTGACGAACCTGCGGTGGGTCTGCGAAGGACGGTTGCGGCGGATGATCCGTACGGGGGAGATCGTCGATGGCATCACGCTGGCCGCGTTTGCGGCCGAACTGTGCGCCGCCGGTGGTGCCGGCAATGCACCATGCGACGGCCGATCATGCAATGACCAATCATGCAATGACGAGCCGTGCGATGACCGGAGTGATGACGGCTGCGAGGATCGTCGGGCATGATGGTTAAGCGGCGAAAATGCTGGAAATAAGCCGTTTTGCAGGGTGGCGATGGGCGCGACACGCCGAGGGTTGCGGAGTTGGGGAATCTGAGTATATTTATCACTCGTTGCAAGGAACACTTCAACATCTAGCCAACGCCCCTGTAGCTCAGTTGGTTAGAGCAGCTGACTCTTAATCAGCGTGTCCAGGGTTCGAATCCCTGCGGGGGCACAGACAAGACCGGAATCGTGAGATTCCGGTCTTTTTGTTTTTCCGTGATGCCGTATTGTGTCGGTCGGGCGTGGCGACGGGGACAGGACGATGCCGCGCGCGGTTCAGCCCTTGGCGTACACTTGTCGCGTTCGCTTGGCGCTGTTTTGGCGCCATGGCCATCGCATCACCAACCGCTTAAGAGAGAAAAGAAGCAGCAGTGGAATACTCCCTCTTCACCAAGCTGGCGGCCGAATTCTTCGGCACGGCCATCCTCATGATCTTCGGCAACGGTTCCGTCGCCAACGTCGAGCTCAAGAACACCAAGGGCCACCACGCCGGCTGGCTCAACATCGCCATGGGCTACGGCTTCGGCGTCATGTTCCCGGTGCTCATGTTCGGCGCGGTCTCCGGCGCGCACATCAACCCGGCCATGACCCTCGCGCAGGCCATCAACGGCATGTTCCCGTGGGACGAGGTGCTGCCGTACATCATCGCGCAGCTGCTCGGCGCGGCGCTCGGCCAGTTCATCGTCTACCTGACCTACTACCCGCACTACAAGGACACCGACGACGCCGAGGCCATCCTCGCCACCTTCTGCACCACCGACGCCGACAACAAGAAGCTCAACTACTTCCTCAACGAGATGTTCGGCACCCTCGTGCTCGTCTTCGGCGCGCTGTGCTGCCTGATGGACCCGTGGGGCGAGAAGGACCCGGCCGCGGCCGCGATCGTCGTCGGCTTCATCGTGTGGGGCCTCGTCACATCCATGGGCGGCCCGACCGGCCCCGGCCTGAACCCGGCCCGCGACCTCATGCCGCGACTGCTGCACGCCGTGCTGCCGATCCCGTCCAAGGGAACCTCGCGTTGGAACGAGGCGTGGATTCCGGTCGTCGCCCCGATCGTGGGTGCGATCATCGGCGCGTGGCTGTTCAACGCGTTCTTTGCGTGACGTCGCGTGTAGCCGCGTGACGTGGATCGGTGGCTTGCCGGCTTGATTGTGATGGTGTGTCACCCCCTCAGTCAGCTTTGCTGACAGCTCCCCCTTCAGGGGGAGCAAGGCTTCACGTCCCGGCTGTTGCCGACGTCGCCGCACGCGGCCCCCTCAGGGGGCAAAAGATGTAAGGTGTGCAACGGCTCCCCTTGGCGTCAAGGGGAGCCGTTGCGTTACGTGGGTTGTGCGTATACTGTGCACAGTTGCCGGCGGTTGTGTCGGAATCGTAATCAATGATCACGTTGAGTGATCGCATTGTGCAAAGAGTTGGGGAGAGATGATGAAACGGCCGATATTGCCTCAGCTCAGGTTCGGGAATCCGCGGTCCGGCAAACCCGATGCGCGGTCCGGCATGGAACGCACGTACATGATCCGACGGATCGCCGTCGCCGTGGTGGCCGTGGCGTTGATCGTCTGCGGCATCTGTTCGACGGCCGTATCGGGACGGACTCTGGAACAGTATCGGGCGGCCCAATCGCAGCCGGCAACGGTTCGTTCCGCGAGCGCCGGCGCAACGGCGGACGGCGACGATGGTAACGGTTCGTCATCGCGCGGTGGATCGTCCTCCGACGGAACCGCCGCCGACTCCGAGAACACAGGCGATGCGGCGGATTCCTCCGACACGAAGAACGGTGCCGATTCCTCCAAGACGACGGCCGACGGCAAGACTGACGGCAAATCCGACGCGAAAACCGATACGAAAGACGCCGACATCGCCGCGACGCTCGCATCGGACGACAAGGCGAAGCCGCTGACCGACGACGAGAAGAATGCCATCCGCAGCCGGGCGCGGGCCACCGCACAGGAGGCGGCCGCGAACACCGGCGGTGCGCCGCTTTCCTACACTTACTGTCTGCGAACCAAGGGCGACGTGGGCAACACGACCGCATTCGCCAACATCGTGTTCTCCACGCTCAACGATCCCAAGGGCTGGCCGCGCGCCGGCGCCACCTTCGAACAGGTGGCCGACGCCGACTGCGGCCTGGCCGACATGGACATCATCCTGTCCCAGGCACAGTACATGACCAGTTTCTCGTCGTACTGCTCCGTGGAATACAGCTGCCGCGTCGGACAGGAGGTCATCATCAACGACGACCGGTGGGACGGCGGCGTCGACGCGTGGCTCGACGCCGGCGGCACGTTGAGCCGATACCGCGAAATGGTCATCAACCACGAGGTCGGGCACAGGCTTGGTCACATCGACAACGAAACGACCTGCGCGGGAGCCGGACAGCCTGCGCCGCTCATGCAGGAACAGTCCATGCACCTTGACGGCTGCGTTGCCAACGAATGGCCGCTCGATCACGAGCTGTGGATCGGATGAGCGCGATGTCGGTCGTCGGACGGTTCGCGCCCACGCCGTCCGGGCGCATGCACCTTGGCAACATCTACGCAATGCTGGCCGCATGGCTGTCGTCGCGTTCCACCGGCGGCCGCATGGTGCTGCGCATCGAGGACATCGACCGACCGCGCGTGCTGCCCGACGCCGATCGGTGGATCATGGACGACCTGACCTGGCTCGGACTGGACTGGGACGGGGAACCCGTGTACCAGTCCGATCGTTTGTGTCGGTATGACGAAGCCATTCGCGTGTTGTGCGGCGATGGTGTGGTTGACGAGACTGATTGTAAGAAATCCGTGAGCGCTGCTGCGCTGCGTGATGATCGTGTGGATGTCGGACATCGATGCACGGGAATTGTGTCCAATGAAACAGGATCGGCGGAATCGGTGCACGTCGGCGCGGTTTGTGAAGAACCGGTGTATGCGCCGGACGCCGTCTACCCCTGCTTCTGCTCGCGCGCGGACATCCGTGCCGCCTCGGCCCCGCAGGAAGGCGACGGTTTCGTCGTCTATCCGGGAACCTGCCGGCGTCTGTTGCACGAACGTCCCGACGAAGTCCGCAGCCGTCTGCAAGCCGGACGACAGCACTCGCTGCGGCTGTTCGCACCGGACCGTGACATTCGATTCATTGACCGCGTGTTCGGATCACAAACGTTCAATCTCGCTCATGATCTGGGTGACACGGTGATCAAACGCGCCGACGGCCTGTTCGCCTACCAGCTGGCCGTCACCGTCGACGATCTCGACATGGGCGTGACCGATGTCGTGCGCGGCCGTGACTTGCTGCGATCGACCGCGTTGCAACTGCATATCCGCGAACGGCTTCTGGCCGGCGGCTGGAGGTCGGATTCGTCGGCTGACGGGCGTCCGGCCGCTCCGCGCTCAGACGCCCGACACGGCACCGGTCATGCCGGAGACGCCGGGGATATCGATCATGCCGGTCTCGTGTTCGCCCACCTGCCGCTGATCGACAACGCCGCCGGCAAACGACTGGCCAAACGTCAGCGTTCGCTCGACATGGGCGTGCTGCGATCGCAGGGCGTCACGGCCCGGCAGGTGATCGGCTACTGCGGGTGGCTGCTGGGATTGCTGGACGAGCCGCAGCCATGCGAGTCCGGCGAACTGCTGGACGTGTTCGACTGGGACAAGGTCGCGCTGCGGGCGCAGGATCGCCGCGTACCCGACAATCCGTTCGCCGTATGATCAACCTAATGGACATCGCGCTCCCTCATTGATGCTTCGCGTGACGGCCCCTCGGCCGAGGAATCCGGGTACGCTGCCGGCAACGCTGGACAACTGCGGCGGTTGCGTCATCGTGCCGACTACACTGGAACGCTGATATCGGACGCCAAGGGGAGTGACGGCATGACGGCTTACATGGATCACAAGGATCTCGCCAACGAGACGATCGACGCGACGCGCGCGAAGGAGATCGCGGACGGCGTCCACGGCGTGCTGGACCGCATCGCCCGGGCCGAATCCGCGGCGGGACGAGCGCCGGGTTCCGTGAAACTGCTCGCCGCCACGAAGACGCGCGACGTCGGTGAGATCATGGCCGCCATCGACGCGGGCGTGCGTCTGATCGGCGAGAACCGTCCGCAGGAAGTGGCGGTCAAAGCCGCGGGATTGCGCAGACAATGCGCCGAACGTGGGTTCGCGCTGGGCGTCGACGATCCGGACGGGGGTGACGGGGCGCTCGCGCTCGGCGAACAGGACACGAGTCATGCCGTTGAACGCATCCCGTTCCACCTGATCGGCCAGTTGCAGTCCAACAAGATCGGCAAGGTGCTGCCCGTCGTCAATACCATCGAATCGGTGGATTCCATCGAACTGGCCGAGAAGATCGCCCGACGTGCGGCCATGCACGGCATCACCGTCGGCGTGCTGCTCGAAGTCAACGAATCCGGCGAAGCGTCCAAATCCGGGTGTGATCCGGCGCACGCGATCATGCTCGCGCAGCGGATCGGCACGCTCGACGGGCTGGAATTGCAGGGATTGATGACCATCGGCGCCCATGTGGACGACGAACGCACGATCCGCCGTGGATTCGCCCACCTGCGCAAGACGCGCGACCAGATCCTCGACGCGGGCGCGCCGGGCACCGAGCATTGTACGGAACTGTCGATGGGCATGACGCACGATATGGAACTCGCCATTGAAGAAGGATCCACGATCGTGCGCGTCGGCACGGCGATCTTCGGCGAACGGGCGTTCATCTGAACCGCGCCTTCATCTGAACAAAGCCGGGTTTTCGACTGTCCGGGCCGTTTCAATCAGCCTGTGATCCGGGACGCCTCCCCGATATGCCCCCTTCGGTGACGGGGCGATGTCGGGCGCCGGGCGATGGCGGTACACTGTGCGTGGGTCGGGCTCTGCCAAGGCATCCCGCATAACGATCGAGGAGGCTGAGGTGCGCACAACGAACGGTTCGGCACGTGGGGAACACGGTCGTGTCCGTGCGCCCCACGGACGTCGCGCGGCGGTCGCCACCGTCGGGTTCGCGGGATCCCGGGCATACGGCGACCAGACCTTCGGACAGGCCATGAACGTCGACGATGTGGTGCGTGAACGTCGCCGTCTGCGCCGATCGTTGTTCGTCATGCGGCTGTTCACCGTCCTGCTGCTGCTCGCGGCGATTGGCGTGGCGGGATTCCCCGTCGCGCTGCAGTACAAAAGTTCGTTGGATCTTGACCGCACGTCAAGCGAATCCGCCCAGCATGTGGAAGGGTGGCCGTATCCGCAGGCCGAAAACGCGCTGAAGGCGGCCCGCGAATACAACCGCAAGCTCGCAGAATCGGGGCAGCCGATCCTGGGCGAGGCGGTCGATCCGTTCTCGTCGCAGGGAGGCGGCTCGCACGCCAAGGGCGAGGATTCCGCGGCGTCGAAGGACAAGGAATACCAGTCGTTGCTTGACTCCGGCAACGGGGTGATGGGCACGATCAAGGTGCCCACGGTGTCGATTTCGTTGCCGATCTATCACGGCACCTCCGAAGAGGCGCTCGCTTCCGGTGCGGGACATCTGTACGGCACCAGCCTGCCGGTGGGCGGCAAATCTACACATTCGGTCATCACCGGTCATCGCGGACTGGTCGAAGCGCTCATGTTCACTCGTCTTGACGAGGTGAAAAAAGGCGATTTCATGTATGTGGAAGTCATGGGCGAAACAATCGGCTACCAGGTCGACCGCATCAGCGTGATCCTGCCCGACGACACCAGCCAGCTGAAAATCGTCAAGGGGGAGGATCGGCTGACGCTGATGACCTGCACGCCGTACGGCGTGAACACGCACCGACTGCTGGTGTCCGGCCACCGCGTGGCCATTCCCGAGCCCGCGCCGGATCCGGTCGACGTGCGCGACGGGCGCACGTATGCCTTGGCCGTCGGCGTCGGACTGCTGCTCGGCGGGTGGCTGCTGGTCGCGTTGATCGGATGGCTGCGTCATGCGCCGTGGAGGGTGATGCGCCACTGCGGGCAGTGGAGGCGGTAAGCCGCGGCTGACGCCGGGGCATCGTGGCGGCGGGTAGGCTGTGACCGCGCGGGTGGACCGTCGCCTGCCGTCTTGGGACAGCGTGGCGACTACACTGGGACGTCATGAGAATTGCACGATTTTCCCTCAGCGGGACGCCGCGGTATGCGTTCGTCCAGACCGACCCGACCGACCATAAGGATTACCTGATCGAGCTCAACGGCTATCCGCTCGGTGCCGGCGCCGTCGAACCCACCGGAGAACGGTACGCCATCGACGCCGAAGGCGTCCGTTTGCTCGCCCCGGTACTGCCGTCGAAGGTGTACGGCCTGGCCAAGAACTACGAGGCGCATGCGCAGTTCATGCACGAGGCCGGCCATTCCGAGATCGCCCATGCGCCCGAGAACATGGTGATCTTCACCAAACCTTCCACTTCGGTGATCGGACCTGATGATCCGATCGTCATTTCGCCGTACAGCCACGACATGAACTTCGAACCGGAAGTGGCCGTGGTGATCGGCCGCATCGCCCGCAACGTGCCGGTCGAGAAGGCGATGGACTACGTGCTCGGCTTCACCTGCGTCAACGACGTGACGCTGCGCGACCTGCAGGGCATGGATCCGACCTGGACCCGCGCCAAGGGATTCGACACGTCGTGCCCGCTCGGACCGTGGATCGTGGCGCGTGACGACCTCGACTGGCGCGACGCGAAGATCTCGTTCACGCTCAACGGCGAGGACGTGCCGATGGCGAGCGGCACCACCGCGAACCTGATCCATGGCATCCCCGAGCAGATCGCCGCGATCTCCTCGTTCTCCACGCTGCTGCCGGGCGACGTGATCATGACCGGCACGCCGAACGCCTCCGGTCACCTCGATCCGGGTGACGAGACGATCGTCCACGTCGAAGGCATCGGAAGCCTGCGCAACGTGGTCG
>NZ_WHZW01000020.1:28608-69834 GCF_010667685.1 Bifidobacterium aerophilum
GTGCAGGGTTAAACGAAAGCCCGGTGGGCTTTCGTCCTGCACGAGCCGAGCGGTAGCGAGGCCGTATTGGGTCGGCCGCAGGCCGTCCAAAATTGCGGGACCGTGCAGGGTTAAACGAAAGCCCGGTGGGCTTTCGTCCTGCACGAGCCGAGCGGTAGCGAGGCCGTATTGGGTCGGCCGTAGGCCGTCTGAAATTGCGGGACCGTGCAGGGCT
The DNA here is from genome assembly GCF_010667685.1 of Bifidobacterium aerophilum. Classification (GTDB taxonomy): domain Bacteria; phylum Actinomycetota; class Actinomycetes; order Actinomycetales; family Bifidobacteriaceae; genus Bifidobacterium; species Bifidobacterium aerophilum. Next base: position 28,823 of record NZ_WHZW01000020.1, read on the forward strand.
GATTATTCGCGGGCGTGGCGGCTTTGACTTCTTCAACCGAGGGAGCCAAAGCCGCCACGCCCGCGTTTTCTTACGCGCCCGGAAGCAGGGCGTGCAGGACCGTCATGACGATCAGGCTGAGGATCGCGGTGACGGTCAGGGAGAATCCGGCGAGTTTCGCGTTGCCGGTGAGCGAATCGGTGAACTTGGTCGAGAAGATCGTGATCGGCGCGAACGATCCGAGCACGATGATCTCGCGGATGCGCATGTCGAACGGCAGGACGAACCACGCCGCGACCGCGATGATCACGCCGAACAGCGCGCGCCACGCGATCACCTTGGCCAGCTCGATCCGGTCCTTGCGGTTGTCCGGGATCTCCATCATCAGCCCGATCATCGCCATCGCGCAGAACGCGTTCGCGTTGGCGAACGGCGTGATCAACGTGATGATCGGCTGTGGAATGGTGATGTGAAGGAACATGAACACCAGCATCAACATGTAAATATCGAACGAAATCGATCCCAGGAAATCATGCGCGATGTTGCGCAGCCGCAAACTGAGCGGCAATGATCGAAAATTGTCATCCATGTGCAGCAACGTACGCGTGATCGTCAGCGATCCTGCCGTCGCGACCGTCGCGTTGCCGATGTCCAGCATGATGATCGGCAGGCCGGCCGACGCTCCCATGAACGTCTGCACCACCGGCAGACAGAACGCGCCGAGATTCAGTCCGGACGCGTTGAGCATCTGGAACGCGCGGTAGTTGCGCTCGTCGCCGCGCGAACCGACGTAGACGACGAACAGCGGGATCGCGCAGGCGAAGAAGCCGAACAGCACGATCCACAGCATGCGCATGTCGTGTTTGTTCGTGGCGAACGACAGAATGATCGCGCACGGCAGCGTCATGTTGAACACGATGCCTTGCGCCACCTTGTAGTCGCGCTCGCCGAAGATGTGCAGATGCTTGAGCGCATACGTGCCGAGGATGGCGATCAGCAGCGCGCCGGATTGGAAGATCATGATGGTCGGTTCTCGAGTTTCTCTCGTCGTGTGGGTGGACGGTGCGTCCGCGGCACAGTTTAGGCGCGGTTATGTTGCGATGGCGTGCCTTGCGTTGCGTCGTGAATGCGGTTTCCCGGCCGTGGGGAGCAGGCCGTGCGCAAACCAACGCTTATGCGCTGATTTGCGTTGGTTTGCACACGAGTGTGGGATCGGAGCATGAATGCCGTCAGCGTAGGCGGGTATCGAAAACAAAACTTGAGCGTGTTTGACTCAAGTTTTGGGAATAGAATGGATGCAGACCCGGTTGAGTAAGTCAGAACATGAATGAACCGCGGTCACACGGCCGCGGGTACAAGACTTTGGGAGGTTGTTATGGAACAGAAGTTCACCACGATGGCCCAGCAAGTGATCGGCGACGCGATCCAGAGCGCATCTGCCGCGGGCAACGCGCAGGTCGAGACACTGCACGTCATGGACGCGCTCCTGCGTCAGGAGAACGGCGTCATCCAGGGGCTCATCCAGGCCGCGGGCGGCAACCCGCAGGCAATCGGAGCGGCGGTCCGCAACGCGCTGGTCGCGCTGCCGAGTGCGTCCGGCTCCACCACGTCGCAGCCGCAGGCCAGCCGCCAGCTGACCGCCGCGCTCGCGCAGGCCGAAAAGGAAATGCAGGCGATGGGCGACGAATACGTCTCCACCGAGCACCTGCTCATCGGCATCGCGGCAAGCGCGCCGAACCAGTCGGCCGACATCCTGCGTCAGAACGGCGTGACCCCGGAGGCGCTGCGCAAGGCCGTCCCCGGCATCCGCGGAGGCGCGAAGGTCACCAGCCCGGACGCGGAAGGCTCGTACAAGGCGCTTGAGAAGTACTCGACCGACCTGACGGCCGCCGCGAAGGAAGGCAAGCTCGACCCGGTGATCGGCCGTGATCAGGAGATTCGCCGCGTCATCCAGATCCTGTCGCGTCGTACCAAGAACAACCCGGTGTTGATCGGCGAGCCGGGCGTCGGCAAGACCGCCGTCGTCGAAGGACTTGCGCAGCGCATCGTCGCCGGCGACGTGCCGACCACGCTGCAGAACAAGAAGCTGATCTCCCTCGACCTTGGGTCGATGGTGGCCGGCTCGAAGTACCGTGGCGAGTTCGAGGAGCGACTGAAGGCCGTCCTGAACGAGATCAAGAGCGCGAACGGCGAGATCATCACGTTCATCGACGAGATCCACACGATCGTCGGCGCGGGCGCGGCCGAAGGTTCGATGGACGCCGGCAATATGTTGAAGCCGATGCTGGCGCGCGGCGAGCTGCGCCTGATCGGCGCGACCACGCTCGACGAATACCGCGAGAACATCGAAAAGGATCCGGCGCTCGAGCGTCGTTTCCAGCAGGTGTACGTCGGCGAGCCGAGCGTCGAGGACACGATCGCGATCCTTCGCGGCCTCAAGCAACGTTACGAGGCGCACCACAAGGTGACGATCGGCGACGATGCGCTGGTCGCCGCGGCCACGCTGTCCAACCGGTACATTTCCGGCCGTCAGCTGCCCGACAAGGCCATCGACCTGGTCGACGAGGCGGCTGCGCACCTGCGTATGGAACTCGACTCCTCCCCGGAGGAGATCGATGAACTCCAGCGCAAGGTGACGCGTTACGAGATGGAGGAAATGCAGCTCAAGAAGGCCGAGGATCCGGCGTCCAAGGAGCGTCTCGGCAAGCTGCAGGCCGAAATGGCCGACGCGCGCGAGAAGCTCGCGGGGCTCAAGACCCGCTGGGACGCGGAGAAGGCCGGCCACAACAAGGTCGGCGACCTGCGCGCCCAGATGGACGCGCTACGCGTGAAGGCCGACAAGTTCACCCGCGAAGGCAACCTGGCCGAAGCGAGCCGCATCCTGTACGGCGAGATCCCGGCGATCCAGAAGCAGCTCGACGCGGCCGAGAAGGCCGACGCCGAAGACACCGCGAACGGTGCGAACAAGCCCGAGCCGATGGTCCCGGACCATGTCGACGCCGATTCGGTGGCCGGCATCGTCTCCGAATGGACCGGCATCCCCGTCGGCCGCCTCATGCAAGGCGAAAACGAGAAGCTCCTGCACATGGAGGAGTACCTCGGCAAGCGCGTGATCGGCCAGAAGGAAGCCATTCAGGCTGTCTCCGACGCGGTGCGCCGCTCGCGTGCCGGCATCTCCGACCCGAATCGTCCGACCGGCTCGTTCCTGTTCTTGGGGCCGACCGGCGTAGGCAAGACCGAACTGGCGAAGGCGCTCGCCGACTTCCTGTTCGACGACGAGAAGGCCATGGTGCGCATCGATATGAGCGAGTACATGGAGAAGGCCTCCGTGTCGCGTCTGATCGGTGCCGCGCCGGGTTACGTCGGCTACGAGGAAGGCGGCCAGCTGACCGAGGCCGTGCGGCGTCGCCCGTATTCGGTGGTGCTGTTCGACGAGGTCGAGAAGGCCAATCCGGAAGTCTTCGACGTGCTGCTGCAGGTGCTTGACGACGGTCGTCTGACCGACGGTCAGGGCCGGACCGTGGACTTCAAGAACACGATCCTGATCATGACCTCCAACCTGGGTTCGCAGTTCCTCGTCAATCAGGACATGGACGCGGACGCCAAGAAGAAGGCCGTGATGGACGCGGTGCACATGAACTTCAAGCCGGAGTTCCTCAACCGCCTCGACGAGATCGTCATGTTCCACCCGCTCACCCGCGAGGAGCTGGGCGGCATCGTGAACATCCAGGTCGCACAGGTCGCCTCGCGTCTGACCGATCGCCGCATCCGCCTCGATGTCACCGACGCCGCGCGCGAATGGCTCGCCGACACCGGCTACGATCCGGCGTACGGCGCGCGTCCGCTGCGTCGTCTGGTCCAGACCGAGGTCGGCGACCAGCTGGCCCGCATGTTGCTCTCCGGCAAGGTGCACGACGGCGACACGGTGCTCGTCGACCAGACCGGCGGCGACCATCTCGAGCTCAACGCGATGCCGACCGACCCGGATGACGACGGCTCGGTGCACGTCGATAGTGTGAAGGCCGACTAATCTGGGTTCGGCTGGCCGGCTGGCGCTTGGGAGGCGGGATCGCGTTTCGCGCGATGCGGTATTCTGGCGGCCATTGGCCGCAGGTACCCCACCCGGCGCTGCGCGCCACCCTCCCCTGAAAAGGGGAGGGAAAGGCCAAATCTTCCTCCTCTTCAGGGAGGGAGAGGCTGCTTTCTCTGGAAACTTCCCTCCCCTTTCAGGGGAGGGTGGCAGCGAAGCTGACGGGTGGGGTACCTGTGGCGAAGCCGCCAACAACATTGCATCGTGCGAAGCGCGACAGCGCCGCTGCGATACCGTATTGCGCGGGGTGCGATTCCGGTCTACGGACCAGAGCGAAGCCTGATATGACGAAGGTCCGGAAGGATTGTCTCCTTCCGGACCTTCGGCATGCTTTGTGCGGGCGTTTACTGCTCGAGGAAGACCTGCGGGGCCTTCATGAAGTTGTTCGCGCAGTGCTCGCCGCAGAAGTAGTACGTCTTGCCGTCGTATTCTCGGGTGATCGCGTCCGCGGTCACGGCGACGGTCATGCCGCACACCGGATCGGTGGCGGTTTCGCCGTCGGTCGGCGCGGCGTTCATGTGCATGTGGTGCATTTCCATGTGATGCTCCTTGCTGTTGGAATTGGTGGACATTGTATCGTCGGAACCGTGGGATGTGCCTGCCGGTTCCAAGTGCGTGAGTTCGGTGCGTTCGTCGATGATGACTTGCGGTTCGCGGCGGTGTGCGCCCGTGCCGGTCATGCCGTCATTCGCCGGAACGCTGCCGTTCGGAGCCGGGACGTCGCCGATCCGCACGCCGTGCAGACGGTTCGCGTTGAGCACCAAGCACACCGAGCTCAACGCCATCGCCAGCCCGGCGATCATCGGGCTGAGCAGCCATCCGGTGAACGGGTACAGCACGCCAGCCGCGATCGGAATGCCGATCACGTTGTAGCCGAACGCCCACGCTAGATTCTCTCGGATGTTGCGCATCGTCGCGTTCGACAGGTTGATCGTTTTCAGCACGCCGCGCAGGTCGCCGTTCATCAGCGTCACGTCCGCGGACTGCATCGCCACGTCCGTGCCGGTGCCGATCGCGATGCCGAGATCGGCCTGAGCCAGCGCGGGAGCGTCGTTGATGCCGTCGCCGACCATCGCGATCAGTCCGTCCGCGACGTCGCCGAGTTCGGACGTCGACGATACGGTCGCGCTCGCACGGCCGTCGTCGTTTGCGGCGTGCGCGAGATCCCGCGCGATCTGCAGCTGACGGATCCAATACGCCTTGCCGTCCGGCCTGACCTGCGCGATCACCGTGTCGATGCCGACCTCGCGGGCGACGCGCGCGGCGACCTCGGCTCGGTCGCCGGACAGCATCACCGTGCGAATGCCGGCCGCACGCAGCGCGGCTACGGCCTCGCGCGAGCCTTCCTTGACCGGATCATGCTCGTAACTGGGCTTCGTGCCGTGGCCGGTCGCGGGCGTATCGCCGTCGGACGGAGCGTCGACCACGCCGCGCGTGATCGTGCCGGTCTTGTCGAACACGACCGTGCGGATCTCGCGCGCCTGCTCCAACGCCTTCGCCGACGTGACCAGCACGCCGTTCGTCGCCCCAAGGCCCATCGCCGCCGTCACCGACAGCGGCGTGGCCAATCCCAGCGCGCACGGGCAGGCGATGATCAGCACGCTCACCGCCGTCACCAGCGCGTGCGCAAGCCGGGGTTCGGGGCCTATCGCCAGCCAGATCGCGAACGTCCACACCGCCACGATCATCACCGCCGGCACGAAGATGCGGGCGATCCGATCCGCCAGCTTCTGCACCGGGGCCTTCGTGGCCTGCGCGCGTGACACCATCGCGATGATCTGCGCGAGCACCGTGTCGCCGCCCACCTGCGTGGCGCGCATGAGTAGATCGCCCTTGAGCACGACCGTCGCGCCGGTCAGCGTCGTCGCGTCGGCCGGGATGTCTGCGTTCGTTGCGGACGACGCGTTCGTTGCGGCCGTTGCGTTCGCCGACTTGACGACCGGCTTCGACTCTCCGGTGATCATCGACTCATCGACGCTCGCCTCGCCGGCGACGATCTCGCCGTCGACCGGAATGCGTTCGCCGGCGTGCACGACCAGCAGATCGCCGGCGCGCACGGCGTCGATGCCGATGTCACGCGCATTGGACGGATCCTGCCAGGACGTTGCGTCGTCGGTGCGGTGTGCGGTGCGCGGGCGCAGTCTGATCAGCGACTGCACGGCCTTGCCGGTGCCTTCACGGGCCTTGGTCTCCAGCAGTCGGCCGACCAATACCAGCGTGATCACCACGCCGACCGACTCGAAGTACGGTTCGCGCGAGCCTTCCGGGAACAGCGACGACATCACGCACAACGCAAGGCTGTACAGGTAGGCGGCGAACGTGCCGAGCGTGACCAGCGAGTTCATGTCGGGTGCGCGATGGATGAGCGCCGGCCAGCCGACGCGGTGGATCGGCGCGCCGCAGTAGAACATGACCGGCGTGATGAGCAATGCCTGCAGCCACGGGTTCATCAGCCACATTGGCACGATGTCGTGGCCGTTCGGCGCGAGCATGAGCATCATCGGCACGAAGACCGGAAGCGTGAGCACGGTGCCGATCGCGACGAGCTTGGTGAGCTGGCGGATCTCCTTGGTGCGTTCCTCGGACTCGCGGCGTTCCGCGGCGAGGGCGTCGGTCGGGAGCGTGGAGGATGCGGAAGGTGCGGAAGGTGCGGCGGGCGTGGTCCGTGCATCGACTTCACCGGTGTGTTCGTGGCCGGTGCCCGTGTTGCCGCCGGTTTCGGGCCCGGTCACCCGCAGCAGTCCGTGCACCATGTTCATTCCGCAGGCGAACGGATAGTCGCCGGCAGGCAATGCGGGCAGATGCACGTCGGTGCGGGCGTTGCCGGGCAGCATCGCGTCGAGCGCCAGATCGCCGAAGACGACGTGCGACGTGCATTCGCCGGTTTCCTGCCGGTCGAACGTGAGTGTGATCGGCGTGCCCGCCTGCATGTCGACCACGGCGGGGGAGTAGCCGCCCTTGACGGTGATCGTGGCGGTCTGCACGCCGTTTGCCAGCGTGCCGGCGGTGCCCTGCTGGGGCGCGAAGAAGAACCGTATGATCAGCCAAGTGAGCGCGGCGGCCGCCAAGGCTGCGATCGCTATGAGAAAGATGTTCAGTTCCATGCCCGCTCCTTCTGTCGTCGTCTTTATCGTATCGCTGTTCACCAGAGTATACCCAATACCCCTATGGGGTATATAATGGGCGTGGCGGTTGTGCCGACGGCGAATCGGTGATTGGAGGAGTGCGATGCATGGATACGGCGAGGACAAGGCGAAGGTGATCGCGCGGCTGCGGCGCATAGAGGGCCAGGTGCGAGCCGTGACGCAGATGGTGGAGGACGACAAGTACTGCATCGACGTGCTCACGCAGATCTCCGCGGCGAATTCGGCGCTCAAGTCGGTGGCGTTGCTGCTGCTGGACGACCATCTGGGCCATTGCGTGCGCGAGGCTTCGGTCGAAGGCGGCGACGTCGCCGACGAGAAGCTGCGGGAGGCGTCGGCGGCGATTGCGAGATTGGTGAAGTCGTAGATTGAGGCGGCGACACGCGGGAGCTACGTCGTCCAGTCCGTACGATTCACTAGAACATATGTTCGACAATATGATGACGGTGACCGCGATGATCGCGGTGATGGTAGTGGCGGCGGCGCTGGGGCTTGCTGCGGGATTCCTGCTGGGCAAGGCGCGAGGACAGGAATTGGCCCGCGAGACCCGTGGCGACGAGCTGGACGCCGCGAAGGCGGCGGGCGAATCGGCGCGCACGCAGGTGATGCAGCTGACGGCGCAGTCGGCGGAACTTCGCGGGCAGATCGAAGGATTGACGCAGCAGCTGTCATTCGCGAAATCGCAGCTGGCGCAATCCCAGCAGGCCGAACAGGTACGTATTCAGCACGAGCGCGACAAGGCGGCGGCCGAGGCGGAACGTCGCCGCGCCGAGCAGGCTCATGCGATGGAGGAACAGAGCAAGGTGCTTTCCGCGCTGGCGCCGGTGCAAAAAAACCTCGATGCACTGCAGGCCAAGGTCACGCAGATCGAGGAAGGACGCAAGCAGGAAATGGGTGCGCTCGGCGAGCAGCTCAAGGGGCTCGGCGAGCAGCAGGCCCGTTTGGACCGCGAAACGAGCTCCCTGTCGGCCGCGTTGCGCAACAACAAGGTGCGCGGCGCGTGGGGTGAGGCGCAGCTGCGCAACATCGTCGAATCCGCCGGATTGCTGGAACACGTCGATTTCGACACGCAGGTGGTGGTCACCGGTGAGGACGGGCGCATCCAGCGGCCGGATATGATCGTGCATCTGCCCGGCGGCAAGACGATTCCGATCGATGCCAAGGTGCCGTACGCCGACTACCAGCGGGCATGCGAGATCCCCGAAACCGCCTCGCCCGAGGACCTGGACCGTCGCGCCGACCTGCTGCGGGCGCACGCCAAGGCGCTGCGCGATCATGTGAAGACGCTGGGGGACAAGGCCTACTGGAACGCGTTCGATGTGGCGCCGGATTTCGTGGTGGCGTTTATTCCCAACGAAGCGCTGCTGCAGGCGGCGCTGGAAGCCGATCCAACACTGATGGATGACGCGTTCGCCCGCAAGGTCGCCCTGACCTCGCCGGTCACGCTGTGGGCCGTGCTCAAATCCGTCGCCTACGCGTGGCAGCAGCAGAGCCTGACCGACGACGCCAAGAAGCTGTTCGACCTGTCGCGCGAACTGTACGAGCGGTTCGCGGTACTGGGCGATCGCGCCACCAAGCTCGGTGCGGCCATCACCAAGACGGTCGGGGCCTACAACCAGTTCGCCACGTCGCTGGAATCCCGCGTGCTCGTCACCGCGCGCAAACTGCAGAAGATCGACTCCGGCAAGATCATCGAGCCGGTCGACATCATCGACTCCGGCAAGGCCGACATCCGCGAGCTCACCGCGCCGGAAACCCAGACGGACAACGACGCCGATTGACGTCCCGGAACGATAGGCTGAAGACCATGACCGAAGAGAACACCTTCCGCAAGACCGGTACCTCATCCGCGGCGGCCGCCGCGTCCCCGGCATCCGCCGACGAAACGCCGTTCGCGCTGCTCGATCCCCGCGACCAGCTCAAGCAGCTGCTGAGGCACGAACTCGAAGGCCGGCCGTTCTGCGAGCTGTCGAAAGTCTCGTTCGACCATCGCGGCGCGGCAATCCTCGGACATATCCTGCTTGACACGCTTGAGGAACAGGGATATTCGATCGACGACTTCGACGCGGTGGGCGCACTGACCGCCGCCGCGGTACCCATGGTCTCCGCCATGATCCTTGCGGCCGCCTCTCGCGGCGTGGATCTGGACGGATTCGTGATGGATTTCGTGTACCCATCGATCAAGGGACCGTCCATCAAGGGCAAGCGCGTGATCCTGCTTGACTCGTGGCTCTCGGAGAAATCCTATGTGCAGACCTCCTCGTTGGTCACCCTGCGCAACGGCAACGAGCTGAGCCTTGATTTCGGCATCGTGGAACGCGAAGGGGCCAAGGTCGTCGCCATCGCGTCGCTGATCGGCGGCGTCGACATGGACAAGCCGACCGTCAAGGTCATCGATCCGGTCACCGACGAGACCCACGAACTGCCGTTCGTCGAGGTCTACCACGAGTCCGAGCTGCGCTGACGCATGCATACGCCCAATCCCGTCTCCTTGGCCGCCAAAATGTCCGGCGAGCCGGAATTCCGCGAGGTCGGTATCGGCCCGTGGTCGCAAACCCATCCGGACGATCCACGTCCCGACGACCCGTCGTCGCCGAACTTCGATCCGCGTCTTGACACGCAGCTGCTTGACGAGGGCGATCGACGCAACGTGCTCGACCGGTACCGTTACTGGTCCGTCGACGCCATCAAGGCCGATCTCGACGCCCGCGGCCGTCACGATTTCGAAGTCGCCGTCGAAAACTGGACGCACGACTTCAACATCGGCTCGATGGTGCGCACCGCCAACGCGTTCACCGCGAACCGCGTCCATATCGTCGGCCCGCACAAGTGGAACCGCAAGGGCGCGCTGATGACCGAACTGTACCAGCACGTCGAAAACCATCCGTCCATCACCGAACTCGTCGAGTGCTGGCATCACCGAATCGCCGGCGAAATCGCCTACGAGCGGTCCCGGGCCAAAGCCGCAGCGATCAAGGCGCACGCGATCGCGACGCAGTCCGGCGTCGCGTCGGCCTCGATCGACGACCATGCACCCGCATCCGCAGCGGTCGCCGCGGTGAGCGAGGCGACCTCCGAAATCGCCCGTGCCGACGCCCGCATCCGCGAACTCGAAGCGGCCAAGGTCATCGCGCTCGACATCATCCCCGGTGCGGTGCCGATCGAAACCTACCGGTTCCCGAAGCGCTGCCTCATGCTGTTCGGCGCCGAAGGGCCGGGCCTGAGCGAGAAGGCGCTCGAACTGGCCGACGACGTCGTCTACATCTCCCAGTTCGGCTCCGTACGTTCCATCAACGCCGGTGCCGCTGCCGCGGTCGCCATGCATAGTTACATCGCCCAGCATCTGTGACGTTGGGTGTTGACCCCCTCAGTCTCGTTGCGCGAGACAGCTCCCCCTATCAGGGGGAGCATGCGCTCGATGTCCCGTCGTTCGGGATGGGGTGAGACGGCGTTAGGGGCGTGTCACAAATGACTCGTATAGTAGGGCGCATGCCTACATTCACACGCGAAGAAATCGAGCATTTGGGCGATCTCGCCCGAATCGCGCTCACCGATGAGGAAATCACCCGTCTGCAGGGCGAGCTGAACGTCATCGCCGACTCCATCAACAAGGTGCAGGAAGTCGCATCCGACGACGTGCCGCCGACCGCCAACCCGGTCCCGCTGGAGGCGTACCTGCGCCCGGATGTTCCGGAGACCCCGCTGACGCAGGCCGAGGCGCTTGCCGGCGGCCCGAAGACCGAGGCGGGCATGTTCGTCGCGCCGCGCATTCTGGGAAGCGAGGAGTGAGAACAGCCATGACGCAAGCAACCAACGAACTCGTCAAGCTCACCGCGGCCGAAATGGCCGCCAAGGTCAAGGCCGGCGAAGTCTCCAGCCGCGAGCTGGTCGACGCGCATCTCGAGGTCATCGAAGCCGCCGAGCCGTCCATCAAGGCCTTCCTGAAGGTCTCCGGCGACGTGGCCCGCGAACAGGCCGACGCCTTCGACGCGAAGTCCGCGGACGAAAAGGCGCAGCTGCCGGAACTGGCCGGCGTGCCGATCGCCATCAAGGACATGATCGTCACCAAGGGCATCGAAACCACCGCCGCCTCCAAGATCCTCGAAGGCTGGGTGCCGCCGTACGACGCGACCGTCATCGAAAAGCTCAAGGCCGCCGGCATGCCGATCCTCGGCAAGACCAACCTCGACGAATTCGCGCAGGGCTCCTCCACCGAGCACTCCGCGTACCAGACCACGCACAATCCGTGGGACACCGAGCGCGTCCCCGGCGGCTCCGGCGGCGGTTCGGCCTCCGCGGTCGCCGCGTTTGAGGCCCCGCTCGCCCTCGGCACCGACACCGGCGGCTCCATCCGCCAGCCGGGCGCCCTGACCGGTACCGTCGGCGTCAAGCCGACCTACGGCGGCGTCTCCCGTTTCGGCGCGATCGCCATGGCGTCCTCGCTCGATCAGATCGGCCCGGTCACCCGCACCGTGCTCGACTCCGCGCTCCTGCAGGAGATCATCGGCGGCCATGACCGTCGCGACTCCACGTCCATTCCGGAAGGTCCGCGCCCGATGGTCGCCGCCGCCCGCGAAGGCGCCAAGCGCGACCTCAAGGGCATGAAGGTCGGCCTCGTCAAGGAACTGGGCGGCGAAGGCTTCCAGCCGGGCGTCCAGGCCCGTTTCGACGAAGCCGTCAAGAAGCTCGAGGAGATGGGCGCCGAGGTCGTTGAGGTCTCCTGCCCGCACTTCGAGTACTCGCTCGGCGCGTACTACATCATCATGCCGTCCGAAGTCAGCTCCAACCTGGCCCGTTACGACGGCATGCGCTACGGCCTGCGCGTCATGCCGCCGGCCGGCGTGCCGCAGACCGCAGCCAACATGATGGCCTACACCCGCGAGGCCGGCTTCGGCGACGAGGTCAAGCGCCGCATCATCCTCGGCACCTACGCCCTGTCCGCCGGCTACTACGACGCCTGGTACGGCTCCGCGCAGAAGGTCCGCACGCTGATCATCCAGGACTTCAAGAACGCCTTCGACAAGGTCGACGTGCTCGTCTCCCCGACCAGCCCGTCCACCGCGTTCAAGTTTGGCGAGAAGATGGACGACCCGCTGGCCATGTACATGAACGACATCGCCACCATTCCGGCCAACCTCGCCGGCGTGCCGGCCATGTCGATCCCGGCCGGCCTGTCCGACGACGGCCTGCCGGTCGGCTTCCAGTTCATCGCGCCGCAGCAGCGCGACGAGGTCATGTACAAGCCGGCCGCCGCGCTCGAAGCCGCGCTCGAAGAGGATTGGGGCGGCCCGATCTGGCAGTCCATGAACACCCCGTGGCTCAACGCCGCCGAGTAAGGCATCGGAAGAAAGAGAACAAGCACTATGGCTGAAAAACTGATGAAGTACGCCGATGCCACCAAGAAGTACGATGTGGTGTTCGGTCTGGAAACGCACGTCGAGCTGTGCACCAAGACGAAGCTGTTCTGCCCGGCCGAAGTGAGCTTCGGCGGCGAGCCGAACACGCAGCTGACCCCGGTGAGCCTCGGCCTGCCGGGCAGCCTGCCGGTCGTCAACAAGACCGCCGTCGACTACGCGATCAAGCTGGGCCTCGCCCTGCACTGCGAAATCGCCGAGTGGAGCCAGTTCGCCCGCAAGAACTACTTCTACCCGGACATGCCGCGCGACTACCAGATCTCGCAGTACGACAAGCCGACCAACGGCAACGGCTACCTCGACGTCGAGCTTGAGGACGGCACCGTCTTCCGTGTGCCGATCGAGCGCGCGCACATCGAGGACGACGCCGGCAAGAACACGCACGTCGGCGGCGCCGACGGCCGCATCGAAGGCGCGGACCACTCGCTGGTCGACTACAACCGCGCCGGCGTGCCGCTGATCGAGATCGTCACCAAGCCGATCGAAGGCGCGGGCGACCGTGCCCCGGAGATCGCCGGCGCCTACATGCGCGCCATCCGCGACATCGTGCGCGCCCTCGGCATCTCCCACGCCCGCATGGAGCAGGGCAACATGCGCGCCGACGTGAACGTGTCGCTGCGCCCGTCCGCCGACGCCCCGTACGGCACGCGTTCGGAAACCAAGAACGTGAACTCGTTCCGCGGCATCGAAAAGACCATCCAGTACGAGATCCGCCGTCAGGCCGCGCGCCTCGACGAAGGCAAGGAGATCCTGCAGGAGACCCGCCACTGGGACGAGGCCACGCAGACCACCGCCGGCGGCCGCGTCAAGTCCGATGCGGACGACTACCGCTACTTCCCGGATCCGGATCTCGTGATGCTGCACATCACCAAGGAGCACATCGCCGAGATCGAGGCTCAGATGCCGGAGATGCCGCGCGAGCGCCGCAACCGTCTCAAGGCCGAATGGGGTCTGACGGACCTGCAGCTGCGCGACATCCTCAACGCCGACGCCCTCGACCTGATCGAGGATACGGTCAAGGCCGGCGCGAGCGCGGCCGGCGCCCGCAAGTGGTGGCTGGGCGAGCTGAGTCGCGAAGCCAACGCCAAGGGCGTTTCGCTTGAGGAGTTGCCGGTCACCCCGGCCGACGTGGCCGAGGTCGAGAAGCTCATCGCCGACGGCAAGCTCAACGACAAGCTCGCCAAGCAGACCGTCGCCGGCGTGCTCGCCGGTGAAGGCACCCCGGACGAGGTCGTCGCCAAGCACGGCTACAAGATCGTCGAGGACTCCGGTGCGATCGAAGCCGCCGTCGACGCGGCCTTCGAAGCCAACCCGGACGTCGTCGAGAAGCTCAAGAGCGGCAACATGAAGCCGATGGGCGTCATCATCGGCGCGGTGATGAAGGCGACGCGCGGCCAAGCCGACGCGAAGGCCGTCACCAAGATCGTGATGGGCAAGATCAAGGGCTGAGCCCCTGGCATCGCAACCATACGTCAGGCTCTCTTCGGTTCTTTTCCCGAAGGGAGCCTTTTTCATATCCGCGCATATCCGCGCACAACCGCGCATATCCGCGTATTGCATACTTGGTGAACGCATGACGTAAATCTTCCCAGCAAACGGTAAGGCGGGTAGGATATCTTCTGTACCGACTTCTACCAGCGTATGTGAGGGAAAGAACGAATGTCTGAAACCGCCGAAACGCCGCTGAATCAGGAACCGAACCGCGAACTGCCTCCGCGGATCGACATTCCCGAGATCAAAGGCGAAATGGTGCACCTGCGCCCGGCGACCATCGAGGATCTGCCCCGATTGGACGAGCTCGACGCTTACTACAACGCTTCCCGCATCACCGGCAAGGACGCGCAGGCCGAACGGGCCGTGGCGCACGCATGGGTGCGCCGCTCTGTCGCGTGGTCGCAGGGTCTGGCGGCATCCGAGTCCGGTGTGGGGGACCCGGAATCCCGCCGCACGATCGCATGGGCGGTGCTCACCGACTCCGACCATGACGACGACGGTCGGATCGATGCCGAAACCACCGACAACGTGATCGGCATGGTCTTTCTCATCGACATCGACGGCTGGGCACGGTCCGCCCGCATTCAGGTGCTGCTCGGCAAGGACTACCGCGGCCGCGGATATTCGCGTGACATGATGCCGCGCGTCATGACCTACGGTTTCGCACCCGAACCGGCCGGACTCGGCATGCATCGCATCTGGGTCGCCGTTCCGGAAAAGAACACGCGCTCGCTGTCCGTCTACCAGTCGCTCGGTTTCGTACAGTCCGGAACGTCGCGCGACGCGCTGTGGGACGCCGAAAACGGCAAGTACCAGGATCTCATCGTGTTGGACACGCTGTTCGACGAATACGATCCGATCCGTTCGCTCGACGCGTTCGGCATGCATGTGATCGAGGACAATCCGGGCATGCGCGAGGCGCTCGCCATGCGCGAACATTCCATCGCGATCCAGCAGAACAATCGTGAAACGTCCCGTGAAACGAGCGGACGGTCCGGTGACGACACGTCGGACAACGATCGGCTGCGCGACGAGGCCTTCGCCCGCATCGGCGTCGAACTGAACGGCGACGACGATGACGCCGCGGCGCATGCGGCCGACGATAAGCGCGAAACGTCTCCGTCCGCGCCGTCAGATACCGTCGAGGGCGATTCCACATGGCCCTACGGCCAATCCGACCGCAAGCCTTCGAAGAACGCGTGGTGGCGCAACCTCGGATTGAGCCGCAAGCGCGACACCGAGGAGAGCCGATGAGCGCAGAAGATCTCGACAACTACGAAACCGACGCGGAACTCGCCCTGTACAAGGAATACCGCGACGTCATCAAACTGTTCACCTACGTGGTGGAGACCGAACGACGCTTCTACCTGGCGAACAAGGTCGACTTCAACGTGCGGTCCGCCGGGCAGGACGTGTACTTCGACGTGCAGCTGACCGACGCGTGGGTCTGGGACGTGTACCGTCCGAGCCGGTTCGTCAAGAACGTGCGCATCGTCACGTTCAAGGACGTGAACGTCGAGGAAGTGCAGAAAACCGACATCGACATCCCCGACGACATCCACTGATCGTTCGCTGTTTCTTGTTGACGATTGTTGTCACTGGTCGTTCAGATCCAGCAGAGTCCGGTGACGGCTGGCATATGCATTGTCCGACACGCTCCGGGGCGCTCGCCCGAGTCTTACGGTCTGACAATGCATATGCCAGCCGTCACCTCGTTGATGCGAAATGTTACGTAACGTAGCCGCTTGACCGACTCCCACCGGCCGCCGCTGGAACGGAATAGTTGTTGCGGACAGTACTACAGCGAAACGGTTGGGGAGGGGAGCGGAAGCGAAGAGGAAATGTGTGGAAACGCACAGGTGGGGCTTGCGTTTCTGGGGTGTGGGGTAGACTGTCGCTGATTTACTTATAAGGAGACTCACGTGACGCAGAAACAATCCGTGGTGATCATCGGCGGCGGCCCGGCGGGCCTTACCGCGGCCTGGGAGTTCGTCAAGGACGGCGGCGCCGACAACTACGATGTGACCGTGCTCGAAGCCACCCGCGAATTCGGCGGCATCTCGCGCACCGTCAAGCACAACGGCAACCGCATGGACATCGGCGGCCACCGTTTCTTCTCGAAAGACACCCGCATCATGGACTGGTGGAAGGACGTCCTGCCGCTGCAGGGCGCGCCCAGCTATGACGACAAGAAGCTCGGACGCGAGCATGAGATGGAACCGGGCGGCCCGGATCCGGAAGTCACCGACGAGGTGATGCTCAAGCGCCACCGCGTCTCGCGCATCTTCTACGGCGGCCGCTTCTTCGACTACCCGATCTCGCTCAAGCCCGCCACGTTCAAGGCGATGGGCTTCGTGATGACCATGCAGGCCGGATTCAGCTATCTCGCCTCCATGTTCCACAAGCTGCCCGAAGACAACCTCGAGAACTTCTACATCAACCGTTTCGGCCGCAAGCTGTATTCGATGTTCTTCGAAGGCTACACCGAAAAGCTGTGGGGCCGTCACCCCTCGCAGATCTCCGCCGATTGGGGCGCGCAGCGAGTCAAGGGCCTGAGCGTGCTCGGCGTGCTCAAGAACGCCGTCGCCAAACTGCTGCCGAAGAAGCGCTCCAACGCCGAGGTCGAAACCTCGCTGATCGAGGAGTTCTGGTACCCGAAGTACGGTCCGGGCCAGCTGTGGGAAACCGTGGAACGCCGCTGCGAAGCCAACGGCGCCAAGGTCATCACCGACGCGAACGTGGTCGAGATTCGTCAGGACGGCGGTCATATCAGCTCCGTCGTGTACGAGGATTCCGAAGGCAACCGCACCGAGCTGACCGCCGACCAGTTCATCTCGTCCATGCCGATCAAGGACCTCGTCAACGCGATCGACAAGACCGACAAGCCCGCGCCGAAGGACATCACGACCATCGCCAACGGCCTGCCGTACCGCGACTTCGTCACCGTCGGCCTGCTCGTCAAGAAACTGCGCCTCAAGAACACCACCAACATCCCCACGCTCGGCAACCCGCCGATCGTGCCGGACTGCTGGATCTACGTGCAGGATCCCGGCTACGTCGTCGGCCGCATCCAGATCTTCAACAACTGGAGCCCGTACCTCGTCAAGGACGTCGACGACACCGTCTGGATCGGTCTCGAATACTTCTGCGACGAAGGCGACTCGTTCTGGAACATGAGCGAAGAGGACTGCGTCAAGTTCGCCATCAACGAGATGGTACGCATGAAGGTCATCGCCAGCCCGTCCGACGTGCTCGACACCCACCGCGAAAAGGTCAAGAAGGCGTACCCCGCCTACTTCGACACCTACGCCCAGATGGACGAGCTCGTCGAATACCTCGACCACTTCGGCAACCTCTACTGCGTCGGCCGCAACGGCCAGCACCACTACAACAACATGGACCACTCCATGGCCACCGCCATCGAGGCCGTCGGCAACATCAAGGCCGGCAAGACCTCCAAGAAGAACGTGTGGTCGGTCAACACCGAAAAGTCTTACCACGAGGAAAAGTAGTTGATGGAGCGTTAGCTGCGTTGCTCCTCGGTCGACGTACCTTCGTACGTCTTCCCTCGGTGCGCCTTGCTACCGCACACATCAACTACTTTTCCGGAAAAATGATCAACGGAGCGTATACCGTCTTTCCTCAGCGCTCGACGTGCTCAGCACGCCTTCGGCTTCGGACGACGGTCTCCGCACACGTTGATCATTTTTCCTTCCGGAAAAGTAGTACTTTTCCACCTGATGAAACGGCTCGTCGCGCCATGCGGCGGGCCGTTTTGCGTTGGTCGGGGTGCGGTTGTAAGGTATCTACCAGTCCGCGACGCATGGAGTGCGGCGGGCGATTCGATAGCGGTCATGACCGCAAAATCATTCTTAGTGCAGAGCTCGGCTGTGTGCCGGCGTTGCTCAAGGAAAGGTAATACGAGTGGCAACCAGCCAGAATCTTGAGGATATGAAGCTGCCCGAGCTCAAGGAGCTCGCCAAGCAGATGGGACTTCGCGGCACGTCGACGATGCGTAAGCCCGAACTACTGGCCACGTTGCAGGCCGCCCGCTCAGGGGGAGCCGCCCCCGCCGGCGTCACCGTGCGCGCACCTCGCGCCGACAAGGCGGACAAGCCCGCCGGACAGGCCTCCGCCGAACACGACGCGCAGCCCGATCAGCAGCAGCCCGCGGCCGCGGAAGCCGCACAGCCCGCAGCCGTCGCGGAACCGCAGGACGCGCCGTCCGACAAGCCCGCCGACGAGAAGGCTTCCGAACAGCCCGGTCGCCCGGCCCGTGCCTCGCGCCGCGTCGTCAAGCCGACCGGTGAACCGGTGCGCAAAACCCGCGCCATTCGCGCGTCCAAGACCTCCGATGACGCCGAACCGGCCGCGGAAACCGCCGCGCCGGTGATCGACCTGCCGATCGGAGACAAGAAGGACGCGGTATCGTCCGTGCGCCGTCGCCGCCGCGAAGAGGAAGCCGGTGCGATGCTGCTCGACGATCTGGGACTTGACTCGGCCGGCGACCGCGCCGACCGTACGGACCGTCGTCGCAAGTTCGACGACGACCGCCAGCAGAACCGTCGTCGTCGCGACTTCAACGCGGACTCCGACCGTCCCCGCCGTCGTCGTACCGACGATGCGGACTCCTCCAACGACGACAACGTGCGCGACCTCGACGACATCCTCGCGACCCTGCCGGCCACGCAGGCCGCGCCGGAGCGCGACGACCGCGCCGACGAGGAGCCGGCCGAGCGCGAGTTCGTGCGTCGCAGCCGCAACCGCGTCGATCGCGCGGCCGGCTCCGACCGTAACGGCGACCACAACGACCGCAATGCCGACCGTCATCAGCGCCGCCTGCGCGGCCGCGACCGCGACTTCGACGAGCGTGCCGACCGTACCGAGCGTGCCGATCGCAACGCCGACCGCGACGTGCGCCGCGAGGAACCGCAGGACGATCTCGTCCCGGTCGCCGGCATCGTCGACGTGCTCGAATCGTATGCGTTCGTGCGCACCTCCGGTTATCTGCCCGGCCCGAACGACGTGTACGTGTCGATGGGACAGGTCAAGAAGTACGGCCTCAGGAAGGGCGACGCCGTGCACGGTTCGATCCGTGCGCCGCGCGAGAACGACCGCCGCAACCAGCGCCAGAAGTTCGTGCCGCTGCAGTCCATCGACTCGATCAACGGCATGAGCGTCGAGGAGGCGGCCAACCGTCCGCAGTTCTCCAAGCTCACCCCGCTGTACCCGCAGGAGCGTCTCAAGCAGGAGACCACGCCGAACAAGCTCACCGGCCGCATCATGGACATCGTTTCGCCGATCGGCAAGGGCCAGCGTGGCCTGATCGTCTCCCCGCCGAAGGCCGGCAAGACGATCACGCTGCAGAACATCGCCAACGCGATCGCCACCAACAATCCGGAAGTCCACCTGATGGTCGTGCTCGTGGACGAACGCCCGGAGGAAGTCACCGACATGGAGCGCACCGTGCAGGGCGAGGTCATCTCCTCGACCTTCGACCGTCCGGCCTCCGACCACACCACCGTCGCCGAACTCGCGATCGAACGCGCGAAACGACTCGTGGAGCTCGGCCAGGACGTGGTCGTGCTGCTCGACTCGATGACCCGTCTCGCCCGCGCCTACAACATCGCCGCGCCGGCCTCCGGCCGCATCCTGTCCGGCGGCGTCGACGCGCAGGCCCTGTATCCGCCGAAGAAGTTCTTCGGCGCGGCCCGCAACATCGAAAACGGCGGCTCGCTCACCATCATCTCCTCCGCGCTGGTGGAAACCGGCTCGAAGATGGACGAGGTGATCTTCGAGGAATTCAAGGGCACCGGCAACATGGAACTGCGCCTGAGCCGCGAACTGGCCGACAAGCGCCTGTTCCCGGCCATCGACATCAACGCGTCCGGCACGCGCCGCGAGGAGCTCATCACCGCGCCGGCCGAACTGCCGATCGTCTACCGTCTGCGCCGCCTGCTCGGCGGACTTGAGCCGGAACAGGCGTACCAGACGCTTGTGCCGCGCCTCAAGAAGGCGCCGACCAACCGCGACTTCCTCGCCGCGATCAGCCAGCAGGCCAACTCCAGCGCCGTCAACGGCAACTGAACCGGTTCGGCCGGCGGCCGCGCCTGAACGGCGATCCGTTCCGGCGGTTGCGGCCGATACCGAATGTGGCTCCGACAAGGCTCCCTATGGGGAGCCTTGTCGCGTTTATACGGCCGTCATGTGGCGGGGCGCGCATCGCGGACGGCCTGCCTGTCCGCATAGTGGTTGTGGATCACACGGACATAACGGGGTGCACGGGTGGGTATGTTAGACGCTTGACATGGTCGTTATGCGCGTAAAACGGGGGATTCCTCGACTTCTGAAAAGGGTGTCATAGGGGCCAGTAGGGAGTATAGTTGGGTGGCGTTACGAGAGATTTCCGTCAAACGGGAAGCCGAGGTATCACGCTGGTCATGGTGCTGCCTATGACATGAGGCGTGCGCGGTGATGCGTGATATCCGGTTACGAGGGATGGAGAACGGATATGACGCCTATGCGCACAAGAATTCGCGTGGGGGGGGGCTTCGGACCAGAGGCCTGATCGCCGCTGTTACGGCCGGCTGCATGGTCGTGGTCTGCCTGATCGGCACACTGCCCGCCTTCGCCGTTCCCGCGTACTCCGACGACGTCACGGCCGCCACATCCGGCACATCCGGTTCGTCCGCCACATCCGGTTCGGCTGGCGCGACCGTAATTGACGACTCCGACGCGCCCGTCACCGACGCGTCCGATGCCGATCCGTCGACGAACACCGTCGCAACGCGATCTTCCGACGAGGAGGACTACGGTCTGGCGGACTGCTCCGACAACGACTACAACCTGTACCTGAACTGCAGGAGACCCTCATCCACGGTGGACGACGACATCTTCGCCAAGCACGTGGTGAAGGACGACGTGAGCAATCCGGGCGGCACCACGGTGAACCTGTTCGATTACTGGCTGTACCGGCAGGATGCCGCCGATCCGGTATACGTAAACGCCACCGAGACCGTTCCCGACTCGGGATGGAAAGCCAAGACGGACGATGGCGAGCTTGCGGTCGACGGATACCAGAACCGCGGCATCAATCAGGGGCGTCAATTGCGGTTCCGCCGCGTGGCGCACCAGGAAGCGAACTTCAACCGGTATACGGGCAACGCATGTGCCGGCGACGGCGGCACGACGGGCGGCGGCGGAAAATGCACCGGATACTATTCCGGCGCCAAACCCATGCAGCGCATGGTCCAGCGCACGCTGGGAAGTGACGGTTTCCCCGTGCTCTGGGCGAGCGCCGACTCCTCGAAAACGACCATTCCCGGCTTTGTCGGGGCCCCTCCGGCAACGGGCATCACCGCCGCGGATTCCCTGTCATACCTGTTCGATCTGGAGAATGCCGCGAACGGCAAACAGTCCTATGCGAACGTCAAGGGACTGTTCCAGCTGCAGAACGGCTATTACTCGTATGACAGCCAGAAGAACTTCGCCGCCTACAACGAGGAGACGAACAGTTTCGCCCTGTATGACACCCCGGCGGTCAACCCGTCCTTCAAGACAGGCCTCGGCATGTTCTTCCCCTTCAATACGGCGGGAGACGTGTACCAGTCCGTCAACGGCACGCCGGCCGAGAACAATGGCAAGCTGGTGACGAGCACGTCGGCGATCGGCCCGGCGATGAATCATTACTTCGGCCTGTCCATGAGCAGCCGGTTCCAGCAGACCACGGACGGCAAGGCCAGCGACGGCAAGGACGTGGTCTTCTCGTTCTCCGGCGACGACGACGCATGGGTATACATCGACGGCGTGCTGGTGGGCGACCTCGGAGGCATCCATGATGCGGTGTCCCTCCACATCGATTTCAGCACCGGCGTCGTGACGGTCAGCACGCAGTCCGGCGAAGTGGTCCAGCGCACCACGTTGCGGGAACTGTACCGGGCCGCCGGTCGGGAGGACTCCGTCCAGTGGGGCACGGGCGCGCAATCCGACACGTTCGCGGGCGACACGAACCACACACTGAAGTTCTATTATCTGGAGCGCGGCAACCTCGACTCCAACATGAGCCTCAACTTCAACCTGGTGCCGATCAAGGAAAGCGACATCCTGAAAATCGACCAATCCGGCAAGCCCATCGCCGGCGTCGGATTCAAGCTGTACAAGGCCCGCAAGGACTACACGTACGACGGCGAACGGGATCTGCTCGCCGCGGGCGTGACGGACGAGAACGGCCAGCTCATGCTGGAGCGGACGAAGGCCGACGGCAGCGTCGACCCGATCGTGTTCGACGACCTGTACAAGGAGAATCCCGACAACACGCATTACGTATTGGAAGAGACCGTCGCTCCGGCGGGATACCGTACGCTCACCGACACGATCCAGCTGGAATACCATCCAGCGACCGCACCGGGCTTCAAGGGATACCTGGTATCCACCACGGACAGCGCGTACCGGACCGGCGCGTTCGCCAATCCCTCGCTGCTGGTCACCGCTCCCGATGACGTGTACCCGCTCAACGCCGACAACACGGCCAAGGACACGATGTGGCTGAGTGGGCAGTTCGATGGGAAATACCAGGACGGGGACATCCGCGAGGCGCTCAACGACGGCAAGGGCGTCATGTTCGCCGTCATCATGGCCTATACGGGCGAGACGACCACGGACAACGACCAGGCGAAGCAACTGCTCGCCGATACCGGCAACTGGAAGACGGTCACCGGCAATTCGGTGAGCGGCTGGAACACGGCGGAGATCCGTTCCGTGAGCGACGTCATCGCGGCCGCGCGCAAGCAGCCGGTGCGGTTCTCTCTGAAATCCTCCGGCGCGTATTCCGCGGACATCGAGGAACTGCCCGGCAGCGCCGAAACGTACTACAACCTGCTGCAGGACGGCGAAAAATACAGGACGCGGTTCACCGTCGCCTACTACTACACGTCCGCCAGCGACCTCAACAAGGCCGAAGCCGGCAACACCCGCCGCCTGTACATGGGCGACACGGACGCCGGAACCGGAGTCAGCCAGGACGACGTCTTCACACGCCAATTCGCGGTGAACGTGCATGTGCCGAACGTCAGGAACGAACTGGTCGTACGCAAGGTGGACGAAAACGGCGACCCCATCTACCGAAAAGACGATGCGGGCACGTCGGCCACGTTCTCCCTGTACTCCGCGGACAGCGACTGCGCGCAGGCGTCCGTGAGCAACGGTGCCAAGCCGGCTTACGCGGCGCTCGCCAAGTGCACGCCCATCGATTCGGTCACGACCGGGGAACTCGACGTGACCGCGACCGGCGCCGGCGGCAACAGGCTGACGCTGGCCAGCGCCGCCAAATTCCCCTCCGTCGGCCATACGCTGACAAACGGCACGTACTGGCTGATCGAAAGCAAGTCCCCGGAACGGTACGAGACCAGCACGGACGTCACCAAGGTCATCGTCAACAACACCGGCGTCTACGCGGACGCGGGCACCGACAAGGACGATGTGACCGTGCTGCAGGGCGTGGGCAGTGTCCTGCCCACGATGTCGCAGTTCGCCGCGGTCGACGATCTCGACCGCACGCTGAGCGACATCACGGCACAGGTCAAGACCAGCACGAGCGAACCGGGAATCACCGGCAGCGTCGGCTGGAACGTCGACAAGAGCCTCGGCAAACTGTACCTCACGTACGGGGCGCTCAACGACGGCGGACAGTCGGTGCCGTACATGTACGGTCCGCTGCGCGGCAAGGATGACACGGCTCCGGTCACGGCGCGCAGCGTCATGATCGCGGTCGACTCCGGATGGTCCGACATGATCGTCAGCCAGCTGTACAAGGGCTCGGTGACGGTGAACGGCAAGGAGATCACCGTCGACGGCGGTCTGAAACGTGACCGTACCGACGAGACCCTCAGGATGACCGGTGCGCTGACCAACCTGTACACCGGTTCCGTGGTCGTGCAGGTGGCGGACACGCCGACTCCGGTGACCGCGACTGCGGCGGTGCGCAAGACCGTGAACGGCACCGACGCGCAGTGGCCGGACGGCACGGCGTTCGGGTTCCGGCTGGAAGCGCAGACGTCCGATACCGCCGGTGCTGTGGAGGCGCCGTTGCCGACCGGTGGGGCCGGAACCGACGGGTCGCCGGCCGACGCATGCGTGCGGGATTCGGTCGACTCCGCGTCGGCGTCCGACACCGGCACAGGATCGCGCTCCTGCACCGTGACGTTGGACAGGCCCGCCGATGACGGCGACGGCAATCCCGTGCTGACCAACTCGGCCACGCTGGGCACGTTCACGTTCGACTGGAACGCCGTCAGGAACGTCGCGGCCGACGAGAACGGCACGCGCAAGGTGACGTACGGCTACGTCATCCGGGAGCTCGGCACGGACGGCAACCCCGGCTCCGGTGGCATGAAGGATCTCGTCAGGTACTCGCAGGCCAAGTACCGGCTAGACATCACCGTCACGTACCGGGCCGGCGAGGGGCTGAAGGCATCCGCGACGATGACCCGGCTTACGAAGGACGACGGCACGTCGCTCGGCACGGACGGCGAACAGATCGGAGCCGATGACGACGGCCCGTGGAAGGGCGTGCACGTGGCGGACTTCACCAACACGCATGTCGTCAAGGTGTCCTCGCTGCCGTTGACCGGCGACGGCATGACCGCGCGCGACTGGATCCTGCGCGGGTTGGCGCTCACTGTCGTCGCTGGACTCGTCGGCGCGGGCATCCGAACCTACCGGAAACGCAAGGAGCGGGCGCTCTGAGCGGCACGGCTCCCATGGTCGTGATCCGGCCGGAGCCATAGCGGATTTGCGGATCGCGGAGGTCCTGAACGGGGTCTCGGCCTCCGCGGTTGCAGAAACAAGTAACCAACAAGAAGAAAGAAAGAGGTTTCTCATGAATGTGAAGAAACTATTCGCGGGTATCGCCGCCGCTGCGACGATGCTCGGCGGTCTCGCCCTCGGTGCCGCCACCGCCAACGCGGCGATCGTGACCGACGGCGATACGACGATCACCATCAACGCGGAGAATGCCGTGCGTCTCGATGGCCACACCGATTTCAAGGCCGTCAAACTTGCCGATTATGACGTGTACGGTGAAAACCCGAACCAGTCCGCCACGCTGACGACCAATGCCGCCATCGCCGACAAGGTCCGTGATGCGGTTAACGCGGCCCTCGCCGAAGAGGTTCCGGCTGGCTCGGACCCGCTTGCCTGGGCGCAGCAGCAGGATGAGGCCAAGTTCGATCAGTCCATCAACTCGCCGTGGTTCGGCAACGGAACCTCCCGCAGCCTGGCCACCCAGCTGGTCGCCTCGTTGGAGGCCGGCGATTACCAGACCGTGTCGATGACGATCGACGCGAATGATCCGAAGACCGGCACTCTGACCATGCCGTCGCCGGGCTTGTGGATGATTCTTGACCAGACCGCAGTGGACACGCAGACCGATGAGTCGGGCAACATGACCAAGAAAGGCTCTTCGAAGGCTCTTCCAATCATCGTCGGAACGCCGTTTGCCATCAACGAGGGCGCGACGACCGAGAAGATCTATTCCGATGGCACCGTGGAAATGAAGAACCAGATCCTGACCGTCGAGAAGAAGGTCGGCGACCAGACCATCGCCATCGGCAAGGATGCGACCTATACCATTGACACGAAGATCCCGAACTATGTCGGCTACAAGGTCAAGGGCTACACGTTCACCGTCTCCGACCAGTTCGAGAAGAGCGCTCCGCTGGCGTACAAGGCCGGCTCCCTCGTCGTCAAGGTGGGCGACGTGACGCTGGACGACGACCAGTATACGGTGACCGGCTTCGACGCGAACAGCAAGACCTTCACCGTTGACCTGAGCGAGTACATCAAGTCCATCGGCCTCAAGGAAAAGATCAAGGTTTCGGACGATACCGTGTTCGATAACGACAAGCTGGTCGGCCAGGGCGTCACCATCACCTATGCAGCCACGGTGACCGGAACGATCAGCGAGCAGGGCGCGGCCAACCGTCCGTTCGTCGAGTATCCGCACAATCCGTCCAGCAACGAGGACAAGGACAAGATCCCGGGCGTGCCGGTCAAGGTATTCAACTTCGATTACACGCTGAAGAAGACCGACAAGGTCACCGGCGATGTGCTGAAGGGCGCGAAGTTCACCATCCAGAACACCGAAACCAAGAAGTATCTCGCCTACGGATATGACCAGGGCAAGCAGTCGATGAGCTGGAGCGACCTCGATGTCCAGCCGTCCGGCGGCGAGGGACAGGACGAAACCGTTGGAGTGTTCACCACCGGTGACGACGGATTGATCGCGTTTAAGGGACTTGACGAGGGCTCCTACAAGATCGAAGAGATCGCGGCTCCGGAAGGTCATGCCAACATCGGCCTGAGCTTCACGGTCAAGATCGAAGCCAACATCACCGGAGAGGGCAACGAGGCCGTGGCCGCGCCGACATATACCGTGAGCGGCGATACGTGGGGCCTCGTCTCCGACGGGAACTCCGCTGAAGTGACGGTGCGGAACATCAAGTCCATCACCGAGCTGCCGCTGACCGGTGCGGCGGGCACGATGCTGTTCACGCTGGTCGGTCTGCTGCTTGCGGGCGGCGCGGCCACCGTGTACCTGCGCTCCCGTTCCGCCAAGCGTGCGCTGATGCGCTGACGCCTGCAACTTACACTGCGGCTCCCCTTCACATCCATTCCTCGGGGAGCCGCTCTCTGTTTTTCGCATCCCCTCGTCCAGCAACGGAGGCGTCAATGACGACACAACGCGGAACCGACATGTTCACCGCCGAAGAGGTCGCGTATCTCGGCAATCTTCCGGTGGTCGACACCGTGACGGCCACGAGGATCATGTACACCGAAGACTTCAAGATCGACTGCCTGAGCCGTTATTTCGCCGGAGAATCACCCACCGTCATGTTTCGGCGCGCGGGACTCGATCCCACGCTGATCGGCGCCAAACGCATCGAACGGTGCATGGCGCGGTGGCGGCAGACGCCGGAACTCGTCGACAAGGCCCGCCGTCGCATGGATGGCGCGACATCCGTCTTCGACGGCAAGCCGTTGCCGAGTCCCGACGAGCTTGCCGGAGTCTTTGCCGGCGCCGATGATCTCGACATCTCGGATGTGAAACCGTCGCTGTCACGCGGCAAGCGTTTCGACCTGCGCGATCTCATCATCTACCAGCAGGCGCTGCACATCAGAGAGCTGGAACGTGAGCTCGACCGCTATCGTGCCGCGGAAGCCGGCTTTGTCACGTCCGCGGAACCCGCACAGGCATGACCACCCTACGGGGCCGACGTTCTTCTGGCGGTCGGATCGGCGTTGATCCGACCGCCGTCGGAGAGTGACCAGACCGATCAGACGGAGAACGTACGGTCCGGCAGTTCGACCGTAATATGCACCGTACCGCCGTGTGCGGCGGCGTACCGACGCAACGCCCCGATCGTGATCCGCGACATGTTGCCGGATCGCAGCGCCGCAGCGCGCCTGCGATCGGCGTGTTCCTTGCAGGCCCGGCGCAGATAGCGCAGCGGATGATGCAGACGTTCGTAATTGCGGATATACCGTTCGGTGATACGCCGGGCTTCTTCCATGCCTTCATCGGTCATGCCGCGCTTGCGTCGATAATCTTCCATGGTTTGCGGATGATATGTGGTCATTGGGATACTCCTTCCTGAAGCTTTCTGAGATGTCGTTCAAACAGCAGGTCCGCTTGCGGAATCGCATCGTCGTACCATCGATTCCACAGGCGCGCTCGTCTGATTCTGTCTGCATTCGCCTTATCGCCGGCTAGCAGCATGATTGCCCGGCGTTCTGGGTCAAAAGCGAACAGTATGCGAATCTCGCTCCTTCCCGTTGATGGCGGTCGCGGTTCTTTCATATTGATAAAACGTGATCCGCTGATTTGTCCGACCAGGGGTCGTTTTAATGCCGGGCCGTACAGTGCGAGCTGATCGATGGCCGCTGTGATGCAATCGACCGTTGCGTCGTCCTGTTGATCGAGCCAATCATCGATATATGTCGTGTCCACTATCCATTGTCGTTCCACAATATACCCTTCCGTGCCGAGCCGACGACGGGCGGCGATGCCCGTGTCGGCTCAGGCTAGCGGAAGGACGGTTTGCGGCATGACAAAAACCGGTCATGTGGTCGAACGGTCATGGGTTATCCACAGTTGGCGTGTCTGTCCACAATAATTGTGGATGACTTTCGAGGCCCTCAGAAAATGTGGATGACCGTATGTTTGATAGGCGATTCGGCGGTCGGATCGGCGTTGATCCGACCTCCGGAGGGGAGTGACGCCGAGCGATCAGGCCATGATCGCCAGGTGATGGAATTCGGGCGTGTGACGGCCGAGCAACGGGTCGGCGTGGGATTGCGCGAAACGGCGCAGACGACGCACGCCCTCGCGCAGTTCGCTCGCGTCGCCGGCGTATGACAGACGCACGAATCCGGCGCCCTCCTTGCCGAACGCCTCGCCGGGCACGACGGCGACGCGCTCGGCCTCCAGCAGGCGGCGGCTGAACTCGTCGGCGTCCATGCGCGTGGCGCGGATGTCCACGAACGCGTAGAACGCGCCCTGCGGTTCGATCAGCCGCACCGCCGTGCAGTCGGCGAGCCCGTCGAGCACGATCTGCCGCTTGGCCCGGTACTCCTCGCGCATGGCGACCACCGGATCCATTGGGCCGGTAAGCGCGGCGACGCCCGCATACTGTGCGGTCGAATTGACCGACGAATGCATGAGCTCGGCAAGCTTGGCGGTCTGTTCGATCAGCTCGTCCGGCCCAAGCAGGTAGCCGATGCGCCAGCCGGTCATCGCGAACGTCTTCGACAGGCTTTCGACCACGACGGTGCGTTCGTGCATGCCCGGCACGGCGGCGATCGACGGCGCCGCGGGGAACGGCGAGTCGGCGGCCGCGCGCCGGCCGTCGCCGAAGACGAACGGATGATAGACCTCGTCGGAGATCGCCCAGATATCATGGCGCTTGCAGACCTCGGCGATACGCGCCAGCTCGTCGGCCGGTGTGACCGCGCCGGTCGGATTGCCGGGGGAGTTGATGATGACCGCGCGCGTGCGCGGCGTGATCGCGGCCTCGATGTTGTCGGCGTCCAGCCGCATCTGATGATCCGGCGTGAGCGCGACGGTCACCGGCTTGCCGCCGCACATCAGTACTTCGGCATCGTACGACGTGAAGAACGGGGAGGGGATGATCACCTCGTCGCCGGGGTTGACGATCGCCTTCAAGGCGAGGAACAGGCCGATCGTGGCGCCGTCCACGGCCTGGATCTCGGTGTGCGGATCGTACGACAGTCCCTTCACGCGGCGCGAATAATCGGCGACGGCCTCGCGGAACGCGTCGATGCCCAGCACGTTCGTGTACTTCGTATGCCCTTCGCGAATCGACCGGCAGGCGGCCTCGACGATATGCGGTGCGGCGGTCGAGCTCGGCTCGCCCACGCACAGCGAAATCGCGTCGGGCACGCGCTCGACGCGATCAAACACGTCACGGATGCCGGAACGGGGGACCCCAAGCGCGCCCTGCGCGATCATCGGAATGCTCATACGATCACCTCTTGGTAAATTTTCAACTAAAGTCACTCTATATCGTAAATATTACATCTTTATATCATATTATGTGGAAAAAATAAGGTATACGAAGGTGTGTGGAAGCGGCTACCATAGCAACCATGAGCGTGCGCAATGACAGGAACGAGACGGGCGACACCGCGGCGACAACCTCCGCCGACGTCGACGACAAGGACATGATCATCCTCTCCATGCTGGAAACGGACGGTCGCGCTACGCTGTCGCAGCTTGCCAAGGCCTCCGGCTTGTCCGTATCGGCCGCGCAGACGCGCGTGCAGAAGCTTGAACGGCGCGGCATCATCCGCGGATATGCGGCCGTCATCGACCACGAACGCAGCGGCCAACCGATCAGCGCATTCGTCTCCGTCACCCCGCTCGACTATTCGAAGGAATCCGACATCCCGCGCAAGCTGCGCGACATCGACGGCATCGTCTCCTGCTATTCGGTCGCCGGCGCTCCCAGCTTCATGCTGCTCGTGCGCGTCGCCTCACCCGGCAAGCTTGAGGAACTGCTCAATCTCATCCACCGGACCGTGCCGGTGAGCACCGAAAGCACCGTCATCCTCAAAACGTATTTCTGAACTGTATCGCCGATGCCGCATTCCCGAAAGTCCCGACACATTTCGGAACCGGCTCCGGACGCACGGGCGACGTCGGTGATAGGCTGTCAACCATGAGCGACACGCAAGCATCCGACGGCGACTGGCTGCCCTCGGCCAACGACACGCACGCACCCGAATCCGAAACGGTCATCGACTCGTCCGTTGCGGCCGAGCATCCGGAAATCGCCGAAACCGTGGCGAAAATCAAGGCATTGCGCCAGTCCATCGACAACGTGGACACGGCCATCGTCTCCCTGCTCGCGGAACGTTTCAAATACACGTCCCAGGTGGGCGTGCTCAAGGCGCGCGCCGGCTTCGCACCCGCCGACTACAAGCGCGAGGACTACCAGATCGAGCGTCTCCACCGCATCGCCGTCGCGGCCGGGCTTGACCCGGACATCGCCGAAATGTACCGCGAATTCGTCGTTACCGAAGCGAAGAAGCGCCATGCGCGCATCGCCGCGGCCGGCGGGGACCCGGGCGTGCTCGACGTTTTCGCATGATCCGGGTCGGACGGTTCCTGACACAGGTCGGCGCCTCCGCTCTCTCCCTGGCGATGACGCTGGCGATGCTGTCCGCCGGCGGTTCCGGTGTCGGCCTTGCGAACGCATCCGATGCACGCTCCGCAAGCCAATATCTCGGCACCGCCGTGTACGGCGCCCTGAGTGCCGATGACTCCGGCGCCGGTGGACTGTATCTGCGCGGCGGACGTTCCGATTCCGTACGGCGCATTCCGGTCGGGCAGGAAGCGCTGCCATGGTCCGTACACGTCGCGTATTCGCTCGATGGACCGCAGACCGACGCCGCAACGGTCGACGGCGCGAACGGACTGGTCGGCGTGCACGTCACCGTGACGCGCAACGAACTCGCCTCGCACGACATCGCACAGGCCGCGTCCGCGCTCGTGCCGGTCGTGACGTTCACCATCCCCGCCGAAGTCGGCGACGACCTGTCCACCAGCGACGGCACGACCGTCACGACCGACGGATCGAACCATGTGATCGTGGCGGTCGGCGACGACCGCACGCTCTCCGCCGACCATGACGGCGCGCTGGACGGCCTGCTCGACGCCGACGGTCTGGACGTGACGCAATCCGGCACGGACGACGACACCGTCCTCGACCTCAACGTGTACGTCAACGCGACGCGATTCACCATGAGCACGATCACGCTGGCCGCGATCCCCGCCACCGACGCCGCCTCGTTCGCCACGCAGACGGCGCAACTGTCCTCCGATGCGGCCACGCTGGCCGACCGGATGACCGGCGCCTCCGACCAGCACAACGACGACCTGATCGCCCAGCTGACCGAACTCCGTGATCGGGAACGCGCGCTCGCCGATTCCACGATCGCCGAGCGTTCCGCAGCACACAAACAGGCGTTCGACGCATACATGGCCGCATACGTCGGCTCCTACACCACGCATCTGAGCGGGTCCATCAGCACCAAGACGCAGATGACGGCGCTCATCGGCACAGCCGGCGAACTCACCGGCGACACGCCGCTTGCCAAGGCCGTGGTCGACCTCGCCAACGCGGTGAACGCGGTCAGCGCCGCACACCGGCACGCCGGCGCCGCCGACGAGGTGGATGCGATCATTCGGCGTATCCGTCAACAGGGCGTGAACGGGCTTGCGGACGAACTCGAACAGGAGGCCGGGCGCGAATCCCAGCTCGGCTCGTCCGGATACGCGGCCGGGCAATCGCAGTTGTCGCAGGCCATGATCCCGTATTCGATGGCATACACCGACACGTACACCGAACATCTGAGCGAGCTGACCGGCGGCACGTCCGCCGGCGCCGCCGCATACCAGGAGCAGGCGATCGCACAGACGAACTCATCGTTCACGACGGACGCCGATCTCAAGGCCGATCAGGCGAGCGTGGACGCGGCGATGGCGGCGCTCGCCACCGCCAGCGAGCACACCGGCAAGGCGCAGGCGATCCGCCAGTTGCTGCTGCGGTTCGAGGACCGGTTCGAAGCGGGGGACACGGATGTCGCGGCGAACGGCGGGAGCGACGGTTCGGCCGTCGCGACCGGCCGAAGCGGGTTATCCGGAGCCATCGGCAAGACTGAGGAGCCGAAGATCGGCGTGAACGGCGCCGGCATCGCCGCGGTGGCCGAGGCGGCACGGCTCAAGGCGCTGCATGCGGCGCGCGAGAAGGCTGCGAACAAGGCCCGGCAGAAGGCGCAGAGCGACGGGCAGGAATCCAGTCTGGTCGACGATCAGGTGTCGATGAGCAAGGACGACGTGATGAGCTTCGCCGGGGGAGTGGCGTCGCTCGGCGGCGGCACGAAAGAGAAGTCCTCGGATTCCGGGTCGGGATCGTCTTCCGATGCCGGTGAGGCTGACGGTTCGGACGCATCCGATTCCTCGGGTGATTCCGGTGATACATCAACCGCCGGCAAGACCGACGATGCGACGACCGTGGACGAGACGCCGTCCGTCGCCTTTGGATTCCAGGGACTGTATCCGGCCAGTCTGCTGCGTCCCGACGCCTCCGCCAGTCTCGACGAAACGTTGCTGATCGGCGACGCGTCCGGCATGATCACGGCGGCCGCGAAGGCGCTCGCCGACGGCGGATCCCTGGGTGACCTTGCCTCGCGTCATGACGCTTCCGCCGACGCCGCCGGTACGCGCTTCCTGCTGGTGTTCCGCACGTTGTGACGGATGTGATTACCCCCTCAGTCACTGCGTGACAGCTCCCCCCTGACAGGGGGGCAGCCTGATTGCGTGCGGAAATTCATGAACGATCCCGACAGTCCCCTGTCAGGGGGCAGAAAAACGATGTGGGCTTCCTCCGAGTGGAGGAAGCCCACATTTGTCACATCAGCAAGATGTGAGGAAGTCTCACTTCTTGCGAGCCGGCGGCTCGCCGAGTTCGCTGTCCTCGACGATCACGCTGATGGCGGCTTCGGCTTCGGCCTTCGCCTTGGCGGCTGCGTCGGCCGCGGCTTCCGCGGTCTCGTGCGCGGCCTTGATCGCGGCTGCGGCGCTCACGAAGGAGATGCGGCCCACCACGCGGCCGGCTTCGGCGATGTCGTTCACGGCGCTTTCCAGCGACTCGCGCACGTCATCGGACACGCCCAGCTTCACGGACAGGATCGGCGTCTTCATCGAGACCTTGGCCTTCGACTTGATGCCGCGCAGCGCGGCCAGCGCCTCACCGGCGTGGGCGAGCAGCTCCGGAGCGACCTTGAACGCGGCGGCCTCGTACACGTCCGGGGTCGGCCAGGCGGCGCGGTGCACCGAACCGGCGCCCGCGTGCATCCAGCTCCACACCTCTTCGGTCGCGTACGGCAGGTACGGGGCGAGCAGGCGCGCGAACGCGTCCAGACCCAGGCCCAGCGTCGTGCGCGCGGACTTCACCGCGGCCTCGCTCGGCACATGGCCGGTCGCGTCGGCCGTGCCGTACGCACGGTTCTTGACCAGCTCAATGTAGTCGTCGCAGAACTGCCAGAAGTAGCTTTCGATGACCTCCAGCGCCTTCGAGTGCTCGTAGGATTCGAGCGCCTCGGTGGCCTGGCGAACCACGAGCGCCATCTTCGCCATCGCGGCGCGGTCGAGCGGCTCGGTCACGTCGGCCGGATCCCACGAGGCGACCGCCGAGTCGGCGACGTGATGGTTCTCGTCTTCGCGGCCGATCGCCAGCGCGAACTTCGTCGCGTTGAGCAGCTTGATCGCGAGACGACGGCCGATCTTCATCTGGCCCTCGTCATACGTCGCGTCGAGGCCGAGGCGGGCGGAAGCGGCCCAGTAGCGCACCGCGTCCGCGCCGAACTGCTGGATCGGCTTGTTCGGCACGACGACGTTGCCCTTGGACTTCGACATCTTCTTGTGATCCGGATCGAGGATCCAGCCCGACAGCGTCGCGTGCGCCCACGGCAGGCACTTGTTCTCCAAGTGCGCGCGGTCCACGGTCGAGAACAGCCAGGTGCGGATGATGTCCTGGCCCTGCGGACGCAGATCCATCGGGAACGTGGCCTTGAAGATGGCCTCGTTCTCCTCGCCCGGCTCGGCCCAGCGGGTCACGATCTGCGGGGTGAGCGAGGAGGTCGCCCACGTGTCCATGATGTCCTGCTCGGCGGTGAAGCCGCCCGGCACGTCGCGCTGTTCGGCCGTGTATCCGGCCGGCACGTCGATCGTCGGGTCGATCGGCAGGATGTCCTCGCTCGGCGTGATCGGGTGATCGTAATCGGCCGAACCGTCCTCCTTGACCGGGTACCACAGCGGGAACGGCACGCCGAAGAAGCGCTGGCGGGAGATCAGCCAGTCGCCGTTCAGGCCATGCACCCAGTTCTCGTAGCGCACGCGCATGAAGTCCGGGTGGAACTCCAGCTCCTTGCCGCGCTCGATCAGCTCGGCGTTCAGCTTGGCGTCGGTGCCGCCGTTCTTCAGGTACCACTGACGGGAGGTGACGATCTCGAGCGGCTTGTCGCCCTTCTCGTAGAAGTTCGTCATACGCTTGGTCGGCGTCGGCTCGCCGTCCAGATCGCCGGACTCGCGCAGGTGGTCGACGATGATCTTGCGGGCGGAGAACGTGGTCTTGCCGGCGGTTTCGGCGAAGATCGCACGGCCGTTCTCGTCCTCGATCCAATCCGGCGTCTCCATGACGATGCGGCCGTTGCGCTGGATGATCGAACGGGTCGGCAGGTTCAGGTCACGCCACCACTGCACGTCGGTCACGTCGCCGAAGGTGCAGCACATCGCGATGCCGGCGCCCTTGTCCATCTCGGCGGCCGGGTGCGCGAGGATCGGCACCTTCACCTTGAACAGCGGCGAGTACACGTACTGGCCGAAGTACTGCTTGTAGCGCTCGTCGTCCGGGTTCGCGATCAGCGAGGTGCAGGCCGCGAGCAGTTCCGGACGGGTCGTTTCGATGTAGATCGGCGTGCCGTCCTCGAAACGGAACGCGACCTTGTGATAGAAGCCCGGGTACTCGCGCGACTCAAGCTCGGCCTGGGCCACGGCGGTCTGGAACGTCACGTCCCACAGGCCCGGCGCGTCCTTCTGATACGCCTCGCCGCGGGCGAGGTTGCGCAGGAACGCCTTCTGCGCCACGCGCTGCGGGTGCTCGCCGATGGTGTGGTAGGTCTGCGACCAGTCGATCGACAGGCCGAGGGAGCGCCACAGCGCCTCGAACTGCTTCTCGTCCTGCGCGGTCAGCTTCTCGCACAGCTCGATGAAGTTGCGGCGCGAGATCGGCACCTGGTCCTTGGCGTCGATCTTCTTGCCGTCCGTGCCCTCGAACGGCGGCACGAAATCCGGATCGTACGGCATGGAGGTGTCCACGCGCACGCCGTAGTAGTTCTGCACGCGGCGTTCGGTCGGCAGGCCGTTGTCGTCCCAACCCATCGGGTAGAACACGTCGAAGCCCTTC
Organism: Bifidobacterium aerophilum; assembly: GCF_010667685.1. Lineage (GTDB taxonomy): Bacteria > Actinomycetota > Actinomycetes > Actinomycetales > Bifidobacteriaceae > Bifidobacterium > Bifidobacterium aerophilum. The sequence continues at coordinate 64,488 of NZ_WHZW01000020.1, forward strand.
ATGCGCTTGTAGCGCGCGATCACGTCGGTATGCGTGTAGGAGAACACGTGGCCGACGTGCAGGTGACCGGACACCGTGGGCGGCGGCGTGTCGATCGAATAGACCGCCTTGCGGTCACGGGTGTTGCGGAACTTGTAGACGCCGGACTCGTCCCATTCGGCGCGCCACTTGTCTTCCAGACCGTCCACGCCCACCTTGTCGGGCAGCGGGGTCAGATTTGCGTTGATGATGGTGCTGTCACTCATACGCGCGATTTTATGCGGCTTAGGTGACAAGGGGCGGCGGGACGGGGACGGCGGCTACTTCACCGTGACCTTGGCGAGCGGCAGATACCGGTCGGTGATGTTCGTCGAATATCCGGTGACCGACGAGGCGGCCGCGACCACGGTCTTCTTCGTGTACAGCCAGTCGCAGGCCGCGTCCTGGCTGACCGTGTGCGCGAAATCGTGCAGCCGGTCCTGATAGTCCTTGTCGTTCGTCGCGGCCATCGCGTTCGTCCAGGCGCTCTGCGCCTCGCCGTTCGTATAGCGGTACACGTTGTCCGCCGTGCCGAACGCCGCGGCGTCGTCGGTTCCGTCCGTCACGGTGATCGCGACCTCGTACTGCCCGTCCTTGACGCGCTGTGCGGCCGTCGCGTCGTCCGTGACCTGCATGTTCACGGTCAGACCGACCGCCTGCAACTGTTCGGTGACCGTCTTGCCGAGCGATTCGTACGACTGCGGCACGACGAAATTGATCGCGCCGAAATACGCGGCGCCGGTCGCGAAGTAGGAGATCATGCTGACGGACTTGGCCTGATCGAACGGGAACAGTTCGGTCAGATCCTCATAGCCGGGCTCAAGCTGGCCGATCGGGCCGCCCAGCGCTCCTGCCGAATCGGAGCGGGATCCGGCGATCGACTTCGTGTCGACCGCGTAGCGTATCGCCTGGCGCGCCTGCTGGTCGGAGAAGATCGAATTGCCGTCGTTGTTGAACGCGAGCATCACCTTCGCCGTCGACGAGCCGGTCTTCACCGTGAATTTCGCGTCGTTGACCAGCGCGTTCGTCGCGTCCGTGTTCGTCGGCAACGCCATGTCGAGCTTGCCGTCCTGCAGGTCCTTGACCATCGTGGCCTCGTCGTCGTAATAGCGCAGCGTGACGCGCTCCGCGGCGGACTGGTCTCCCCAGTACTGTTCGTTGCGGGTCAGCTCGATCGACGATCCTTTGTCGTACTTGGCGAGCGTGAACGGTCCGGAGCCGAACGCCGCGGTCGCGTAATCCTGGTTCGCCTGCGCGTCGTAGGCGATGCCGGCGCGGCCCGACAGCGCGCGCAGCAGCGTCGGGTCGGTATGGCTCAGCATGAGTTCGACGGTGGTGGCGTTCGGGTTGGTCACCGACTTGAGCGCATTCAGGGCGGACACGCCCTGGTACTTGTTCTGGACGATTTGCTGTAGCGACCAGACCACGTCGGACGAGTCGAGCGCGTCGCCGTTCGAGAAACGCATGCCGGAATTGAGCGTGAACGTGTAGGTCAGTCCGTCGTCGGAGACCTTCCAGCTTTTCGCCAGTCCCGGTTTGATCGCGTTGTCGTCGTCGCGCGTGACCAGCGTCTCGTACACGTTGCCAAGCAGGGCGCGTTCCACGGCCGGGGCGGCGTCGGTGCGGATGTCAAGCGAATCGGGTGCGTCGGTCAGGCCGACGGAAACCGACGCGGAGGACTGCGCCGAACTGATGCCGGGCAGCACGCTGCGATGCGCGGCCACCGACCAGACGAGCCATACGATCACGGACAGGGCGACCGCCGTCGCCACGAAAACCAACCATGAACGCAGCGAGTTGTCGTCGTTGCGCTTGTGCGTCTGCTTGTGCATGCGGCCCAGTCTAGCGGGGGGAGGGCATTTCGGGTGTGTGCCGAGGATGGGGCGGTCGGTTTTGCGTCAGGGCTTGCGGTCGCCCGTCACTGCGCGGACGGGCAGGTTCCGGCGAGCGGACAGGCTCCGCAGTCGGGGGTGCGGGCGTGACAGACGGCGCGGCCGTGCAGGATCAGACGGTGGGACAGATCCGTCCATTCCTCGGGAGGGAAGCAGGCGCAGATCTCCGCCTCGACCTTGACGGGGTCCGATTTCGCGATCCTCCAGTCGGATCGCCAGCGCAACCGTCCGGTCACGCGCATCACATGCGTGTCCACGGGGAATCCGGGCACGCCGAACGCGTTGCCGAGCACCACGTTCGCCGTTTTGCGCCCCACGCCCGGCAGCATGGTCAGCTCGTCCATCGTGCGCGGCACCACGCCGGCGAACTCATGATCCAACGTCGACGCGAGTCCCAGCAGATGCTTCGCCTTCGAACGGAAGAAACCGAGCGGGCGGATGATGTCCTCGACCGCTTCCGGGTTCGCGGCGGCCAGTGCGGCCGCATCCGGATACGCGGCGAACAGCGCCGGCGTGACCGAGTTGACGCGCTTGTCGGTGGTCTGGGCGCTGAGCACCGTCGCCACCAGCAACTCGAAGGGATCGGAGAAATTCAGGGCGCACTTCGGCGCGGGAAACTCCTCGCACAGCAACGCGTATTCGGCGTGCATGCGGGCCAGCCGGGCCTGTTTCGACTCGCGCATCGGCCGCTTCAGCGTTTGCCGGCGTCGGGCGTGGCGTCCGTGTCGGACTCGTTCTCGGGCGGGTCGAAACGGTAGCCGACATTGCGCACGGTGCCGATGAGATGCTCGTATTCGCCGCCCAGCTTGGCGCGCAGACGACGGATATGCACGTCGACGGTACGGGTGCCGCCGTAATAGTCGTAGCCCCACACCTCCTGCAGCAGCTGCGCGCGCGTGAACACGCGGCCCGGATGCTGCACGAGATACTTGAGCAGTTCGAATTCCTTATACGCCAGATCGATCGGATGACCGTGCAGGGAGGCCGTATAGCCATTCGTGTCGACCACGAGATCGCCCGAACGGATCTGCCCGTCGGCGCTTACGGTGCCCGCGTCGCCGCCGGTCGCGCCGCCCGCCGTGCCTGCGGCCAGAGGCGAGTTGCCGCGTTCGGACACGAGTCGCAGACGCCCTTCGACTTCGGCGGGGGACGCGGAGGACACCACCACGTCGGCGATGCCCCACGTGGAGTTCACGACCGTGAACCCGCCCTCGGTGAGCACGAGCACGATCGGCGTGGACAGTCCGGAGGCATGGATGAGCCGGCACAGCGTCTTCGCCGTGGCCAGGTCGTCGCGCGCGTCGAGGAACAGGATCGTGTTCTCCGGCATTTTCACGAGACTTGCGGCGTCCATCGGCAACACGCGCACGCGATGCGACAGCAGGGCGAGGGACGGCAGAACGGTCGCGGGGTCAGCCGCGAACGTCATCAACGTAAGGTCCGTCACTGTCGCCCCCTTGAACCTGTTCCGATGCGGGAACCGTATGATTCGTACGATTCGTGTGATCGCGTGCGGTTGTGCCGCGTTCACGCGATATTCATTCGTATCGTATCGTCATTCACGATTGATGACTTATTGTACGCGCACGATATGGACACGGTTGTGCGGTTTTGTCCGTTCGCGAGGAGGTTGCGTCGGCGTAGGGCGCGAGATTCGGCGGGCCGGGACGTAGGATAGGATGCAGAAGTCGTGATGATCGGCCCGCGGCGGCCCGGCCTGATGGACCGTGACGGTCCGACGGCGTCCGGTCCGGCGGCGTGGGCGGCGAACAGGGAGCGTATATATGGACAAGCGTCAGGATGCTGATACGTCGACGGCGACGGTGGCCAGTGGGGCGGGCGCGCCGTTCTCGAGCAAGTACACGCCCATGTATGCCGTTTTGGCGCTGTTGCCGATGCTGGTGCTGACCGCCGGTGGCGCCGGCGAGACGGGCGTGCTCGCGTGGACGGTCGTGCTGATGGTGCTGTTCGCGGTCTGCTCGCCGTTGCGCGACGGCGTGCCCGGACGCGTGATCGCGTTCCTTGCGGGCGCGGTGTCGCTGTGCATTGCCGGTACCGGCCTGATGACGGATCTGCTGTCCGGTTCGGGCGACCGGGCCGCGACCTCGATCGCATCCATGACGACGGCGCGCGAAGTCGCCTGGTTCGCCGGCGTGGGCGGCCTGCTGGTCGTGCTGATCGTCGTCTCGTTCATCCGACAGATGGCCCGCGAGGAACGTTCGCATCTCATCCGCGGACTGTCGCACAGCGTGCTTGACGGCGTGGCTCTGATCGCCGCCTCCGGCTGGATGTTCCTGCCCGATTACATGGCGTTGCCCGATGCCGGCGCGGACAATACGGCCATGATCGCGTCCGCGATCGTCGTGGCGCTGCTGTTCGTCGGACTGTCCGTCGCCTCGAACTGGTGGATGGCCGAAGCCGATCCGGACGAACACGCTATCCGGCCATGGATCGGCATCGTCGTGCTGCCGACGCTGCTGTCCGGCGTGCTTGTCCCGATCGCTGCCGTCCTGGCTTCGATCGCATAACGAAAACGCTCCCCGCGGGGAGCGTTTTTGCAGTCTGATCGTAGTTGGGGAGGCGGCTCACAGCACGCCGAGATGTTCGAGCAGCACCTTCACGCCGATCAGGATCAGCACCACGCCGCCGGCGATCTGCGCCGGCTTCTGCCAGCGGGCGCCGAACATGCGTCCGATATACAGTCCGGCAGCGGAAAACGCGCCGGTCGTCACGCCGATCATGATCACCGACGACCACAGATGCACCTGCATGAACGCGAAGCTCACGCCCACGGCGAACGCGTCGATGCTGCACGCCACCGCAAGCGGCAGCATGTGCTTCCAATCGAATTCGGCAGTCTCCTTCGCGTTCTCCTCGTCTTCCTCGAACGCCTCGCGGATCATGTTGCCGCCGATGAACGCCAGCAGCGCGAAGATGATCCAATGGTCGATCGCCGTCACGTAACTCGCGAACGTCGTGGCGAACAGGTAGCCGAGCAACGGGAACAACGCCTGGAAACCGCCGAACCACAGTGCGGTCTTCAGCGCATCCAGTCCGCGCAGGCGGCGTACGGTCAGGCCTTTGCCGATCGAGACGGCGAAGGCATCCATGGACACGGACAGGGCAATGAGAAATATCTGCAACATAGCTGGTTCACACAAGGTTCATCCCGCCGGTCTCCCCACGGGATGGGCCTCGACGGGATACGTGTATCCGCCTACGCCTAGGGGTACCGACACTGAGAACTGCCGGGCAGCCAGCCGGGCTTTGAATCCGAAGCGAATGCTGTTCGCATGTCGTCAATTACGAGGGAACAGTATACACCGTTTTCGCCGGCGGCGTCTTTCGCGGCCTTTCACCGGACCGTGTTTGCTGTTCTGATGGAGGGGTGGGAATAGTTAGAGGCTTCTAGGCAGAATGGGTGGTGCCTAAACCTA
>NZ_WHZW01000021.1 GCF_010667685.1 Bifidobacterium aerophilum
CCTCGTGATGTCATACCTCGGCGTACACATACCACCATCATGTCACCAAAGCACCATAGAGTAAACACACCCTAGTTTGAAGGGTTGCTTCGCCGGTTTTCGCGAGCTTCATTAGGTGCGTTTTCGTTGCAATGACGCCGTTTTGACGACTTTCGTGAGATTTCGCTGATTGCTGCTGATTTCGTTGTTTTCCGCGGTCGCTGTGTCCCGGTTGTGCCCGTATCGGTTCCAGTGCTCCCCGGTCGAATGCGGCATAATGACTGAGGAGCACTGGAGCCGGCGACGAGGCGTTCATTCGGACCGCTCATGCGAAACGCAGCCGGTGCGAGGCTCTCCATCGCTGCCCGGTTCGCTCTACGTGTAGCGGGACGCCGAACATCGATTCGAGACGTTCGTCGGTAAGTCCTTCGTCAAGTGGTCCGGTGAATGTGATGGTTCCCGGTGTCGTGTTGCCGTCAAGTGTGGCGTAGATGCGCGGATGCGTGTCGAGGTATGTCATGCACTCATGTTCCGTCATTCGGCCCATCATCGCGATATGGTCGAATCCGGCGGGGATGTCCTCCACCTGATGCGTGACGAGCAGCATCGTGCGCTTGTCCTCTCGCGAGGCCAGCGCCGACAGTTCTCGCAATACCGTTTCACGGCCACCCAGGTCAAGGCCGGTGGTCGGTTCATCGAAGATTAGGAGATCCGCCGGCGAGACGAGCGCGCGGGAGATCATCACCCTCGTGCGTTCGCCTTCGGACAGGTTGCGCCACTGTTTGCCGGTCAGATATGCGATGCCGAGCCGGCGCATCATTGCGTACGCCTTCTCGTATGCCTCGTCAGCCGAATCCTTTGTTCCTCGTGGAATCCCCGAGGCGACGACCGTGAGCGGGTTCATTTCCGACCCGATGTTGTGCCCGAACGCCGCCGAGACGGTGGCCACACGGGCGCGACGGCGTTCCGGGTCCGAGCCCGCGACGGTCCGGCCCCCGAGGACGTGCAGTTCGCCGACGTTGGGATAGGTGCGCATCGCGATCATTTCCAGCAGCGTGGATTTCCCCACCCCGTTCGGCCCGAACAGCACCCACCGTCCGCCGGCGGTAATGGTGAGGTTCACGTCGGCAAGGATCAGCCGCCGATTGCGGTAATAGCCCACCGACCGTGCTCGTACTGCCGCATCATAGGTTGTTTCATCGAGCATGGTCATCGCCCCGCTTCCTTATTCCGTCCGATGATGATGCCGATGGCGGTCTGTGCGACGGCTAGTATGGCCAGCATGATGAGCACCGTCCGCCATCCCGAGGTGATGTCGTAGATCGTTCCGGCCAATGTGGGACCGACTGCGGCGAGCAGGTATCCGACGCATTGAGCCATGCCCGACAGTTGCGTCGTCTCCTCGGTGGTCGAGGTCTTCAATCCGATCAATGAGAGTGCCACGACCAGAGAGCATCCCGAGCCGATGCTGGCGACGATGATCCACAGCAGATCGAGCCGCGGTGCGAATGCCAGTCCGAGCGCACCGATGGCCAATGGCACGCTGGCGACGACAACGGCGGCGACCTGGCTGTCACCCTTCAGCAGCACGGGGATGAGCAGTCCCATGACGATACCGACGAGCTGGAAGACCGCCAGATGCCAGCCGGTCCGGTCGGCGGGCACGCCGAAGGAGACCTCGATGGTGGGCAGCCAGGTGACGCACATGTAATAGTTCACGGATTGCAGCCCCATGAACAGGGTGACGGCCCATGCCTCCGGCCTTTTCCACATGGAGACGCGGAGTCGGGTCTCCGATGCCGTACTCTGTCGGCTGCGGGGCTGCGCATCGGCGGCGGTCTTCGCAGCCGGGGTCGTCCTTTGCGCATTCGCCCGTGAACGCCATAACCACAGCAGCGTGACGATTCCGGCGGGAATGGCCCAGATGCCGAGCGTGCCCTGCCACCCGATTGCATCGGACAGGGGCAATGTCGCGGCCGAGGCGAACGCGGCCATGCCGGTCATGCATGCGGAGTATATGCCGGTGGCAAGTGATGTGTGACCGGGGTAATCGCGTTTGACTATGGCCGGCACCAGAACGTTGCCCACCGCGATCGAGCAACCGATGACGAGCGTGCCGGCCCACAATCCGATGGTGCCACATGCCGAACGGATCACGATGCCGAGCGTCAGGAACGCCATTGCGGCCAGCACGGTGCGTTCGATGCCGAGGCGTTCGGCGGCCCGGTGCACCATCGGGGAGACAACGGCGAACGCGAGGATGGGCAACGAGCCGAGCAGACCCTGCATCGTCGCGTTGAGATGTTCGGACGCCCCTATCCGTGGCAGCAGCGGGCCGACGGATGTGAGCGGGGCTCGCAGATTCAGCGCGACGACGAAGACCAGCGCGGTCAGTATCGATGCGGCGAATCGAGATGCCGACGATGGGATGGGATGATGTTCTGTTATCTGTTCCATGATGATTGACCAGATGATTGAGAGTATCCGTGTGATGATGCCGTTGATTCGTATGGGGGTGTTCGTTATCGTCCGTCGGGGATCCGAGCGGCGATGGCGTTGAGGTTTTCGACGACCGCCGCGATGATCTCGTCGTCGCTTTGTCCGCCTTCCAGCTTGAGCAGGCCAAGCGAGTGGAGGGCCCCGGCGATGGAGAAGACGGCGGCGATGCGCTCGCGCTCGTTCGCCGCTCGGGCGGAGTAACGTTCGACGAGCATCGATTCGATTTTGCGGAACATGGCTTCGGGGCGGCCTGCGAACAGGACGCGCAGATCGTCGATCTGGCTGTCGATGGCCGGTCTCCAGCCATTGAGGAATGCGGGTGGGTCGGACAGGATCTTGTCCTTGTCGGGGTAATGCTCCAGCATCGCGTCGATGGTCTCGTCCTCAAGCTTGTCGTTGAGGTCGTATACGTCGAGGTAATGCTTGTAGAACGTGCTCGGGTTGACGAGCGCAAGGTCGCAGATGTCCTTGACCTTGACCTTCGAGACCGGAACCCCTGATGCCCGTAGGCGCAGAAACGCCTCGCGGATTGCCTTGCGGGTTTTGACGATGCGCAGATCGGTCACCATGCTCCTTTCGTTCTGCCGGTAGCGTCATTCCTGCTCCGTCCATAAGCCGCGTGTTGTTCGACGATTCAGGCGAATCGTTGAATAAGCGAGAAATGTCGCATATCGGTGGTTGTCATCCGTTGCGTTTCGATAATAATTGATGCTCGTTGAATAATCAATAACTATTGTTTATCGGAGTGTTATCGTGAAACTTGGCATCAACAGAAAACAATGGATCATGGTCATCGTGCTGCTCATGGGCACATTGCTGGCCGTGCTCAACATGTCGGTGGTCACGCCGGCGCTGCCGTCCATCATGAAGGACCTCGGGGTGGATTCCACCACCGTTCAGTGGCTGTCCAGCGGCTATTCTCTGGTCGAGGCGATGGTCATCCCGCTCGCAGCGTTCCTCATGGGGCGCTTCTCCACCCGCAGACTGTTCATTGGATGCATCTCATTGTTCGCGGCCGGCAGTCTCGTCGCCGCATTCGCGCCGACCTTCCCCCTGCTCATGGTCGGCCGGGTGCTGCAGGCCCTGTGCACCGGCGCGATCATGCCGATGGTCACCGCGGTGATCCTGCTCGTGTTCCCCAAGGAAAGTCGCGGTACGGCAATGGGCATCACAGGACTCGTCGTCGGTTTCGCCCCGGCGCTCGGCCCGTCCGTCTCCGGCGTGATCATCGACTCGTTCGGCTGGCGCACGCTGTTCGTCATCATGGCGGCAGTCTCGCTGATCGTCATCGCGTTGGCCGCCGTCTACCTGCGTAACTTCGACGGCTTCCAACCGGGTGCGTTCGACCTTGTCTCCGTGCTGCTCTCCTCGGTCGGTCTGGCATGCCTGTTGTACGGGCTGTCCACGTTCACGTCCACCGGCAACATGGTGCTCACCGTCTCGCTGATCGTCGTCGGCGTGCTGCTCGTGGCCGTGTTCGTGCGCCGACAGCTCAAGGCGAAGGAACCGATGCTGCGCGTCGGAATCCTCGCCAACCGCACCTACGCGCATTCGGTGATCATCGTGGCATGCATGCAGGCGGCCCTCATGGGTTGCAACGTCATGGTGCCGATGTTCATCCAGACCGTGCTCGGCGCATCCGCCACCGCCAGCGGTCTCGCCATGCTTCCCGGCGCCCTCATCGGCGCATGCTGCGGTATCGTCTCAGGCCGCATGTTCGACAAATACGGCATCCGCAAGGTCGCCCTGCCCGGCCTGACGGTCATGACCATCGGCGGCGTGCTCATGGCTCTGCTCGGCGCGGACGCCTCGGTCGTCCTCACGGCATGCGCCTATACCGTGCTCTACGCGGGACTCATGTTCGCCATGACCCCGGTGAACACCTGGGGCATCAACGCACTCGACAACGAAAACATCGGGCACGCGCAAAGCGTGACCAACACCGTCGGACAGATCGCCTCCTCGATGGGCACAGCCCTCATCGTATCCATCTCCGCGCTGTCCACCACCCTCGCGCCCACCGCCACCGGACACGCGCAATCCATACTCGGCTCGACGCTGGCATTCGCCGCCATCGCGGTCATCCTCGCGGCCGCCCTCGTCACAGCGCTTCTGGCGACTCGAACGCACCGAGGCACGACGAAACAGACTCTCGTCGGACAGTGACCGAAACGACAACGTATCAACAGACACGGAACCAAAACGAAACGAGACATGATGAACGCCACGAACAACTCGCTGACCCACAACATCCGTACCTTCCACCACGGCACCGAACCGCTGGTGGATCCCATCCAAGACACATTCATACGCACCGACAAAGTCGGCAATTCATGGTTCTGGGTCGGTCATTTCGAGACGGGCGGCCACACCCTTGACTTCATGTACCATGTCAGCGTCCTGCAGTTCTCCAAATACCTGCCGGTGCGCATGATCAACAGCGTGCTGTCCATCACCGATGAGACCGGACGCATCTACCGTCACGAAGACCGCTTTTACAGGGTCAGGCAAGGACAGGTCGCAGGCCAGGGACTGCACATCCACACCGACAAGGACGTCATCGAAGGCGACCTCGACAACATGCGCATCGCATCGGCCATGCCGGACGGATCCATCTACCTCGACCTGCACGGCACCGGATACCCACTCTACAGTCTCGGTACCGGCTACTTCCAGATCGCCGGAGTGGCCAACTACCAATACTCGTTCCCGCACATGGCTGCCAAAGGCGTCATCACTCTCGACGGCCAGCGCCACGAGGTGGAGGGAATGGTATGGATGGACCGTCAGTTCGCCGGCATGCCCAAAGGCAGAAGCCTCAAGGACGGCTACAACTGCAAATGGCTGTGGATGAACCTCTGCTTCGATAACGATCCCGACGTGATCAGCCTATGGGGTGTAACCGAACTGGCCACGGGCAGCGAACATTGCTGGGCCAGCGTCCTGCATGAGGACGGTACCCAATCTTCCGCCGGCGTGGATCCGATGGTCGGCGACTCCTTCAACGTGTGGGAAAGTCCTGTGACCGGCATGAAATATCCAACCGGATGGATCATCTCCATCCCTGAATGGGAAGCGAAACTCACCGTCACATCCATCATGGACGAACAGGAAATCGCTTCGCCGAACCCCTCAGGGCGCAAATACGAAGGCGCAAGCCAAGTGGTCGGCACCTACCGAGGGCACTCGGTAACGGGCCACTGCTGCCTCGAACTCGTCGGAGGATGGAACTAACAACACCGGCCCATTTTCCGAAAAACACCGGCATCGGTCCAGTTCCGCCAACCCGCCGAAGAAAGCCACAACCCGACGAACCGGTGAACAAGGGATTTGGAATGGGCACTGAATAGCTTTTCGGGGGCTCTCGCACAAGTTAAGCCCGTCTCGCGCACAACACGAGACGGGCTTAGCTCTTTGTTTTTGTTTAGCTTCGCTGTCTTTGCTGAGCTTGCCGTTGAACGCTTGGTTCACCAAGGTGTAGACGGCTTGTGCGACGCCGATGACGCCGGTGAGGACGATGCCCCAACCGTAGCCGTGGAAGCCGTTGGTGGCGGCGATGACGATGACGCCGAGCAGAATGCTCACGCCGAGACTGGTCAGGCCCACGTAGTCGGCGGGAATGTACTTCTTGAACGCCTGCACGAGTGCGGGCGCGACGAGGGCGACGATGCCGGCGGCGAGGGTGGTCGCTGCGGAAATATCCGTGGGGTGCCGATCCTAGACGAATGTTGTTGCAGGGTATCGCCGCATATAAATGCATCGCATAACGAACTCGACCGCGCGATCGGGGAAGAGGCGCTTGAGCTGCATGAGCGCCTTGTACGTGCCGCCGACGGCGACGCGGACCGGGGGATTGCGGCGGGCGAGCGTGGCGGCGATGACTTTTGCGACGGTGTCCGGGCCGGCGCCGGTCTGCTCGTCATGCGCCATCCGGCCGACCGAACGGCGACATTCGGTCAGATAGGGCGAAGTCGTCGGTTCGGCGGTCACGCGGGCGCCGGTGAATCCGGTCGCCAGATCGCCCGGTTCGATGATCGTGGCGACGATGCCATGCCGGCGTCCCTCCAAGCGCAACGCCTCCACGTACATCTCCAACGCGGCCTTGGTCGACGAATAATGTGACTGGAACGGCAGTCCGATCCGGCCGCCTATTGACCCGACGACGATTACCCGGCCGCGGCTGCGATTGCGTGACGCGGTTCGTCTCAGCAACGGCAACGCGATTTCGTTGACCTGCAGTACGCCGAAATAATTGACGTCGAACTGTCGACGTACCAAATCCATCGGCGTACATTCCGCCGACCCGGCGATGCCGAAACCGGCGCAATGCACGATCGCATCCAGTCGGGGCAGCGCATCCACGACCGCGCGAATATCGTCCGGTTCGGTGACGTCCATCTCTTTGGTGATGAGCTCCCCGCCTCGCGGACGGATCGCACCACGCTCGCCGGATATATCACGTTTGCCGCGGCTTCCGTCGCCGTTGCGTCCTCCATCAGCTCCGCCAACGTCATCGAACCGCTGTACATGCGTGATCTTCTCCGCATCCAATCCGACCGCGACCACGCGCCAACCGCGCCGTGCCAGCAGTTCCGCCGTCGCCCTGCCGATGCCGCTCGTGCCGCCGGTCACCAGCGCCACGGCCCGCCCATCATCCTTGATCGCATCCATGCCCACCATTATAGGAATCGTCGTCACGCATCCGCGCTGACCTGGCCATGTGTTCGACGTCTCCTTCGCTGAAACGAAACATCCCGCGACAAACCCGTGGTGTACCCTCGTTACGGCAACGGTCGGTTGCGCGCGACGCATGACGTGACGAGGGGAGCGGTTCATGGAAGTGGCGTTGGAGAGCAATGCGTTCTTCATGGGGATCGAATATCTGGCGATCTTCTGCTCCGGACTAATGGGCGGCCTGTGTGCGGTCAAGAAAAACTACGATGTGTTCGCGATGGTGATCACCGCATGGCTGACCGCGCTCGGCGGCGGCATCATCCGCGACGTGATGCTCGGCTCGTTGCCTCCGGTCGGCATCGCGGACAAAGGATTCGTGCTCACCGCGCTGGTCTCCGGCCTGGCCGTGGCCGTCTTCCACCCCGAGGTCGACAAGCTCAAATGGTCCATGCTCACCCTTGACGCGCTTTCGGTCGGACTGTTCGCCGTCAACGGCACGTCCAAGGCGATACTCATGGGCACGTCCGGCATGACCGCCGCGTTCATGGGCATGTTCACCGCGCTCGGCGGCGGTCTGGTGCGTGACATGCTGCTCAACGACGTTCCGCTCGTCATCCGCGACAAGCACTGGTACGCGATTCCCTCCGCGGTCGGATGCATTCTGACCGTGCTTGTCATGAAGGGCGCGCAGGCCGGGGTCGTCGACTTCACCGGCGAAGTCATACTCGACAGTGCGATCGTGGTGATCGTGGTGGCGCTGCGGCTGTTGTCGGTCAAGTTCGACATCACGTTCCCGGGCGCGATGAAACGCAGCGAAGCGTTCCTGCCGTCACAGCCGAAGTATCTGCCGCGGCCGGTCATTCACCCGGACGCGGGGGAGCGCGACACGGCACGTGAGGAGCGTGACGGTCGGCGGTGAGTGGTCCGGCGCATGGTCCGGCGGATCTCGGATGCGTGTGAAACGGATGAAAAAAGTCCCCGCGAACCATGACGGCTCACGGGGACTTTTACGAACCCTGACGGGTTATGATCACATCGCGTTGATCGCGACGGCCAGACCGGACTTGCGGTTCGCGGCCTGGTTCTTGTGGATCACGCCAGCGCCGGCAGCCTTGTCGAGCTTCTGGGCGGCGACCTTGTAGGCGGCTTCCGCAGCGGCCTTGTCACCGGAGGCGATGGCCTCGCGGGTGGCGCGGATGGCGGTCTTCAGGGCCGACTTGACGGCCACGTTGCGGATGTGCGACTTCTCGTTGGTCAGCACGCGCTTCTTCTGCGACTTAATGTTTGCCACATTTACTCCAAACGACGTTTGCTATAAGGACATACAAACGGTCATGATAACACCCCGTGCGGATAAAACGGACGTCGCGCCGGGAGTGTCGCGGCCGAATGCCGATGGGGGCCGGTAGACTAGAGTATTTGGCGAACACAACCGCGAACGACGACCGTAAGGAGACGGATCAGGTGATCGAACCGAAAAACAAGCCCGGATATACCGACCAGTCGCTGATCCGCAACTTCTGCATCATCGCGCACATCGACCACGGCAAGTCCACCGTGGCCGACCGCATCCTCCAGCTGTCCGGCATCGTGCCCGAACGCGAGATGCGCGACCGCTTCCTCGACCGCATGGACATCGAGCAGGAGCGCGGCATCACCATCAAATCGCAGGCCGTGCGCGTGCCGTGGACGTTCGACGGCACCGAATACACGCTCGGCATGATCGACACCCCCGGCCACGTCGACTTCACGTACGAGGTCTCCCGCGCGCTCGCCGCATGCGAGGGCGCCGTGCTGCTCGTCGACGCCACGCAGGGCATCGAGGCGCAGACCCTGTCGAACCTGTACATGGCCATCGACCATGACCTGACCATCATCCCCGTGCTCAACAAGATCGACCTGCCTTCCGCCGAACCGGACAAGCACGCCGAGGAGATCGCCGGCCTGATCGGCTGCGAGCCGAGCGACGTGCTGCGCGTGTCCGGCAAGACCGGCGAGGGCGTGGCCGAACTGCTCGACCGCATCGTCATGGAGATCCCCGCGCCGCACGGCGATCCGAAGGCCCCGGCACGCGCGCTCATCTTCGACTCCGTGTACGACTCGTACCGCGGCATCGTCACCTATATCCGCATGGAGGACGGCGAACTGCACTCCCGCGAGAAGGTGCACATGATGGGCATCGGCATGACGCACGACCCGATCGAGATCGGCGTGATCAGCCCCGACATGATGCCCACCAAGGCGCTCGGCGCGGGCGAGGTCGGCTACATCATCACCGGCGCGAAGGACGTGAGCCAGTCGAAGGTCGGCGACACGCTGACCTCCGCCGTGCGCCCCGCCACCGAGCCGCTGCCCGGCTACCGCGACCCGCAGCCGATGGTCTATGCCGGCCTGTTCCCGATCGACAACGCCCAGTTCCCCGAACTGCGCGACGCGCTCGACAAGCTCAAGCTCAACGACGCCGCGCTCATCTACGAGCCGGAAACGTCCGTCGCGCTGGGCTTCGGCTTCCGCTGCGGCTTCCTGGGACTGCTGCACATGGAGATCGTCTCCGAGCGACTCGACCGCGAGTTTGGTCTCGACCTGATCTCCACCGCGCCGAACGTGCCGTACGACGTGACCGCCGAGGACGGCAGCGAACACCATGTGACCAACCCGAGCGAATTCCCGGACGGCAAGATCAAGAAGATCGTCGAGCCGATGGTCGCGGCCGACATCATCACGCCGAAGGAGTTCATCGGCGCGGTCATGGACCTGTGCCAGGACCACCGTGGCATCATGGGCACGATGGAATACATCTCCGCCGACCGCGTGGAGATGCACTACCGCATCCCGCTTGCCGAGATCGTGTTCGACTTCTTCGACCAGCTGAAGTCGCGCACCAAGGGCTACGCGTCGCTCGACTACCACGAGGACGGCGAACAGGCCGCCGATCTGGTCAAGGTCGACATCCTCATCCAAGGCGAGAAGGTCGACGCGTTCAGCGCGATCGTGCACCGCGACAAGGCGTACTCTTACGGCGTGATGATGACGAAGAAGCTGCGCGAGCTGATCCCGCGCCAGCAGTTCGAGATTCCGATCCAGGCGGCGATCGGCTCGCGCATCATCGCCCGCGAGAACATCCGCGCGCTGCGCAAGGACGTGCTCGCCAAGTGCTACGGCGGCGACATCTCCCGCAAGCGCAAGCTGCTCGAAAAGCAGAAGGCCGGCAAGAAGCGCATGAAGATGCTCGGCCACGTCGAAGTGCCGCAGGAGGCGTTCATCGCCGCACTGTCCACCGGCGACGGCGGCAACGACCGCGACACCAAGGACAAGATCCGCGCCGCCCAGAAGACGGAAAACTAGTGTTCGAAGTCTACATCCATGTGCCGTTCTGCATGCGTCGCTGTGGGTATTGTGATTTCAATACATACACGGCGGCCGATCTCGGTGCGGGGGCCTCGCGCGGCAACTACGCCAACATGGTCATCCGCGAGATGGCATTGGTCCGGCAATGGCAGCTCGATCGCGGCATTGAAGAACCGCCGGCCTCCACCGTGTTCTTCGGCGGCGGCACGCCCACGATCCTCTCGGCGGACGATCTTGTCTCCATGCTGGATGCGATCCGCGAGACATGGGGCATCGAACCGGGCGCGGAGATCACCACCGAAGCCAACCCGGACACCGTCAACGAGTACTACATCAACCGGCTCGCCGAAGGCGGCTTCACCCGCATCTCCTTCGGCATGCAGTCCTCCGTGCCGCACGTGCTGCGCACGCTCGACCGAACGCATACCCCCGCGAACGTGGCAGCTGGCGTCAAAGCGGCGAACAAGGCCGGACTGCGTTCCAGCGTCGACCTGATCTACGGTGCGCCGGGGGAGAGCCTCGACGATTGGTGCACGTCGGTGCGCACGGCCATCGACCTCGGTGCCAACCACATTTCCGCGTACGCGCTCACCGTCGAACCGACCACGAAAATGGGCCGTCAGATCGCCGCCGGCACCCTGCCCAAGCCGGATGACGACGACGAGGCCGCAAAATACGAGATCGCCGACGACCTGTTCACGGCCGCCGGACTCGAATGGTACGAGGTGTCCAACTGGGCGCGACCCGGCTATGAAAGCCGACACAACCTCGGCTACTGGCGCAACGTCGACTGGGCCGGACTCGGCCCGGGCGCGCACTCGCACTACAATCATGTGGCCGGCAACGGCGATATGGACGACGGTGCGGACAATGCCGCTACCACCGATTCGCAGCATGACGCGCACGGCCTGCGCAGCTGGGACATCGCCCACCCGCGTCTATGGGGCACCGCCATCAACGAAGACCGCATCCCATGGGGCGGCAGCGAGACCATCACGTCGGGTGAGAACCTTGAGGAGCTCATCATGCTCGGCCTGCGACTGCGCGAAGGTCTCGACCTAAACCGCATCAACCAGTCCGTCGACGAATCCGAAGCCGGTGGGGGGACTGCGCCATTCCGCCATATCGATCCCGCCGAACTGCGGCCCATGGTCGACGACGGTCTCATCGTCGTCGACCCCGCAACCGAGCGCGTGATACCCACTCGAAAGGGCCGTCTGCTCAACGACGCCGTCATCGAACGCTTCTTCGATCTGGCTGGCGTATGAGACATTGACGGTCATGCCGGCGCGGAGGACATCACTGCGAGCCGCGCAATACCGGTCGTAGGGAGAGATGCCTTTCGGAATTGTTTTTCCGCCGGATCGGCGGGATAATGAAACTGTACGATCCGTGGAAGGGGCACATCATGAATCCGAATCCGTATCCTCAGCCGTTCCAGGAGCAACCGCCGGCACAGCCGCCGACGGGTCCTGCGCAGGGGCAGCCGTTCACGCCTCCCGCCCCGATGCAACAGGTTCCCGGCCCGATACCGGCCGTGCCTGCGCAAAAACCAAATGAGATATCGCGCGGGTTCGCAGTCGCCGGACTGGTGCTTGCGGTAATCGCCGCAGTGTGCGCGCTCATGCCGTTGTGGGACAAGGTGAGCGTGTTCGGTGTGGTCGGTCTTGCGTTGGATGCGATCGCGGCGTGCAGCCTGTTCAACGACCGCAACCGTACGCCGGTGTGGATCGGCATGGTCGTTGTCGCGGCCCTGTTGTGCATCGCTTCGATCCTCGTAGTGGCGCTTACCTGATATCGGGGAGCGCCCGAAGAAGGGTTGGCGAAACGGGAAATTCGCCGACGGCTCCAGCAATTCTCACCACAGCACGTCGATCGGTGCCGTGGTTTTGTTTTTCTCGATGATGAGGCATATCTCGTCCGGAGACTCCTTGCAACCGCGACGCAGCCACAGCCAGATGATCGAGGCGACGGCGGAGACGAGGATCTCCATCGCGTAATCGGCGGGGATGCCGTTGTATGACGGTTGCGGCTGGGCGCCGAACCGTTTGGCTTGCGCGACGATGAGCTTTTTAAGCACTGCCTTGACCCGGTCATAGAGTTGGAAGTCGTTGCCGGACTGCGATACCGCGTCGAAGAACGCGAAATCGTTCTTGATGTACCGCAATGCCTCGGCGATGGCTCGGGTCTGGAACGCGTCGCAGATCGCCTTGCCTGTACGCGTCGTGATGTGCGTGTCCGTTTCGGCGTTGGCGATGAGGATGTCCGTCAGGTCGGCGATGGTGTCGTCGATGAGCTGTTGCCTCAGATCGAACTTGTCGACGTAATGCATGTAGAACGTGCCTCGGTTGATGCCGGCCGTGCGGGCGATGTCGCTCACGGTCATCGCGTCGAAGCCCTTCGCCTTGACGAGCGTGGTGAATGCGGCCTTGATCTTGGCTTCGGTTTTCGTGTTGCGTTTGACCGGTGCCGCGGTCGCGTTCGCCGTTGCGGTTGCCATGATGTGCCTCCTTGACTGACGTGTCGGGATGATCCGAGGATGGATGATGCTGACCGATATTCTATCAACACGTTGTCTGTTTAGTGGCTGAATCAACAATGTTTTCCGTTGTGTTCAATCTGAACAGATCGAGAAAAACCGTTGATTGACTTGGATTTACGGCTGTTCTTACCATTGCGGCAGTTAAATCAACATGTTGTTCAAACAAGATGTTGATGAATGACTGCGCAAACGTATGACTACCCCTCAGTCGGCTACGCCGACAGCTCCCCTGGCAAGGGGAGCCAAGGTAAGGGTGAAAGGAACATAAGACATGGTCTATATCGAGATGGTGCACAGCTTCAAGCGGTACCACATGGGAGACACGACCATCACCGCCAACAACGACGTGAGCTTCGGCATCGAGAAAGGCGAGCTTGCGATCATCCTCGGCTCGTCCGGCGCCGGCAAGTCGACCGTGCTCAACATCCTCGGCGGCATGGACACGAATTCCGAGGGCCAGGTCATCATCGACGGCAAGGACATCTCGAACTACACCGCCCACCAGCTCACCGACTACCGTCGCCACGACATCGGCTTCGTGTTCCAGTTCTACAACCTCGTCGCCAACCTCACCGCCAAGGAGAACGTCGAACTCGCCTCCGAAATCGTGAAGGACGCGCAG
Source organism: Bifidobacterium aerophilum (assembly GCF_010667685.1). Lineage (GTDB taxonomy): Bacteria > Actinomycetota > Actinomycetes > Actinomycetales > Bifidobacteriaceae > Bifidobacterium > Bifidobacterium aerophilum. Next base: position 13,665 of record NZ_WHZW01000021.1, read on the forward strand.
GATCCGGTCCAGACGCTCATCGACGTCGGGCTGAAGGATCGCATCAACAACTTCCCCGCGCAGCTGTCCGGCGGCGAACAGCAGCGCGTCGCCATCGCGCGCGCCGTCGCCAAGAACCCGAAGATCCTGCTGTGCGACGAGCCGACCGGCGCGCTCGACTACAACACCGGCAAGCAGGTGCTCCAGATTTTGCAGGACCAGAGCCGCAAGAAGGGCGCGACCGTCGTCATCGTCACCCACAACTCGGCCATCGCGCCGATCGCCGACCGCGTCATCCACATGCACGACGCACGCGTCAAATCGATCGACATCAACGAACATCCGATGGACATCAAGGATCTGGAGTGGTAACCATGACCGAATTCACCGACTTCATCGAACCGGACGGTGCCCGGCGTCCGAACGACGCCGCGCGTCGCCGCGTCGCCAAACGCAAACGCCGCCGCAACAACGTTCCGCGCAAACGCATGCTGTGGAAGGACATCCGCGTCACCCTCGCCAAGTCGAAGGGCCGATTCGTCTCGATCGTCAGCCTCATGATGCTCGGCTCGTTCGCGCTCGTCGGCCTGTTCGTCACCGGGCCCGACATGCAGGCGACCGGCACCTCCTTCTACGGCGAGCACAACCTCGCCGACGTGACCGTCATCAGCGACTACGGCTTGAGCCAGTCGGACGAGACGATCATCCGCGACACCGACGGCGTACGCCAGGCCGAATTCGGCTACTTCAAGGACGTGACCATCAAGGGCAGCAACCACAGCCTGCGCGTCTACTCCAAACCCGACGCCGTCTCCGGATACCGCGTCGTCGAAGGACGCATGCCGAACAAGACCGGCGAAATCGCGCTCGACTCGGCCGAACGCGACCGGTACGCGATCGACAGCACCGTACAGGTCACCGAACTGCCCGACATTGCCGGCGACACCATCCTCAAGCAGACCAGGTACACCGTGGTCGGCTTCGTCGACGCCAGCGAAATCGTCTCCGACCTCAACATGGGACAATCCACGGCCGGCACCGGCGAACTCGACGGCTACGGCGTGGTCGTACGCGATACGTTCGACTCTGACGTGACGATGATCGGCCGCGTCACCTTCGACGACACGCAGCACGTCGACTACTGGACCGGTGAATACCGCGACCGCGTGCAGACGCACAAGAACACGCTCACCAAGCGCCTCGCCGGCCAGCCCAAGGCGCGGGCCGCCTCAATCCGCGAAGACCGACGCAAGCAGATCGACAAGGCGCAAGACAAGGTCGACGACGCGAAACAACAGCTTGAGGACGCCGAACAGCAGCTCACGGACGCGAAGACGCAGATCGAATCGGCCAAGGACCAGATGACCCAAGGCGAGATCACCGCCGTCGACCAAGGCTCCGCCGCAGCCGCCGAACTGTCCGGAGCACTCGCGCAGATCGCCGCGGCCGGCTCGCAGATCACCTCCGGACAGACCCAGCTCGCCGCCGGCGCCCAACAGCTCACGCAGGGCCAAGACCAGCTCGACTCGTCATGGCAGCAGCTCTCGCAGGCCAAAACCCAACTCGACGCGGCCCGCACCGTCCTCGAATCGGTCAAACCCGTCCTCGACAAAACCGGCGCGATGCTGACCGACTGGGCCAACAGCGGCCTGACCGGCGGCGTATACGACACCGTCAAGGCGCAATACGACAAGGCGCTCGCCGCCTACAACGACGCCGCCGCGCAATACAACACCCAGCTGAACGCCTACAACGCCGCACTCCAGCAGTGGAACGACGCAGCGACGCAACTCAAGGAAGGCACCGAGGAATACCGCAAGAACGCGGCCGCGCTCTCCGACGCATCCAGGCAACTCGCCGACAAGCAGACCGAACTCGGCCAGGCCGTCTCCACCGCGCCGGACGGCACATCGACCGGCAACGGCATCTCGTCCGGCGCCACGCAGCTCATCCAAGGCCAGCGCGACATCGAGAAGGCCGAAGACCAGTACGCGCAGAAACTCCAGGAATTCAACGAAGCGAAACCCGCCGCCGAAGCGAAGATCGCCGCGGCCGAACACGACATCGCGCTCGCCCGCGAAAAGATCGACACGCTCGAAGTTCCCGCCTATTCGATCGACGGGCGGCGCGAAGGGCTCACCTCCAACGGCTACCGCGTGTACGAGATCATCGCAAACATCGTCGGCAAGCTCGCCATGATCTTCCCCGTGTTCCTCTACTTCGTCGCCGCGCTCGTCACGTTTTCCACGATGGGCCGCATGGTCGACGAGGAACGCGTCAACTCCGGCACCTTGAAGGCGCTCGGCTACGGCAATGCGGACATCCTCAAGAAGTTCACGGTCTACGGCTTCGCCGCATCCACCGTCGGCACGATCCTCGGCGTCGCCGCCGGCCACGCGATCCTGCCGCTCATCGTCTACCATGCGTACAGCGACGGGTTCACCATGCCGGTCATCGAACTGAAGTTCCATCCCGTCGTCACCATGGTCGCGTTCCTGCTCGCCTGGGTGAGCGCCGTCGTGCCGGCCATGCTCGCCGCCGCACGCGAACTCAAGGACAAGCCGGCCGCGCTCCTGCTGCCCAAGCCGCCGGCGAACGGGTCGAAGATCTTCCTCGAACGGCTCGGCTTCATCTGGAACCGGCTCAGCTTCACGCGCAAGGTCACAGCCAGGAATCTCTTCCGGTACAAGACACGCGGCTTCATGACGATCTTCGGCGTGATGGGCGCCGTATCGCTGCTCGTCGCCGGACTCGGCGTGCAGGGATCGATCAACCAGATCAGCGAACGCCAGTTCGACGAGGTGATCCACTACGACATGATCGTCGCCGAAAAATCCGACAACAACGACGAACAACGCGACGCCGTCGCCAAGGACATGACCGACAAGGCCGTGGACCAGGCCATGCCGATCCGCTACGAGGAACTCACCAAAACCGCCGGCAAGCAGGGCGACAAGCAGTCGATCACGCTGCTCGTCACCGACGACGCATACAACTTCGACGACTACGTGACCCTGCGCTCGCGAGTCGGTCACCAGCCGCAGATCCTCACCGATCGCGGCGCGGTCATCTCCGAACGCATGGCCTCGATGCTTGGCGCGAAGGCCGGCGACATGATCCGCGTCACCGGCGAGGACGGCACTGAGCGTTCCGTGCGCGTGGACGGCGTGAGCGAGATGTACATCGGGCATCTCATGGTCATGACGTCCGGTGGTTACGAACACGTGTTCGGCGAGGACTACCAGTCGAACGCATATCTGGTGCGGCTCAAGGACGACTCGATCGAGAACGCCGAGAAGCAGGGCGCGAGGTTCATGAAGAACGACGGCGTGCGCGGCGTGGTGCAGAACACCACGATGAAGAACCAGGTCGCCACGATCGTCGACTCCCTGAACCAGATCATGGAGGTGCTCGTGCTCGTGGCCGGACTGCTCGCCGTGGTGATCCTGTACAACCTCACCAACCTGAACGTGTCCGAACGCATCCGGGAGCTCTCGACCATCAAGGTGCTCGGCTTCCATTCGAACGAGACGACCATGTACATCTACCGCGAAACCATCATATTGTCCGCGATCGGCATCCTCGCCGGCTATGGGTTCGGCGCCGGACTCCACCGGTACATCATCGACGAGGTACCGCCGGACGAGGTCATGTTCGATCCGGCGCTCGGCTGGCCCGCGTTCGTGGTGCCCGCGTTGCTCGTCGCCGCGGTGCTGGCCGCGCTCGGCGTGGTCGTCTACCGGCAGCTCAAGAACGTGGACATGCTGGCCGCACTCAAGTCGGTGGAATAAAGGCCGGCGGCGGAAGGCCTGTCGTGCTGTTTGCGAGCACGGCGCGGCATCAGGAAGATTGAATCTCCCTGACGCCGCGACGTGTTTCGCATTCGGATCTGACCGATGTGCGGCAGCCCGCCATCGTTGCGTATCGGCAGTGCGGCGAGGTCTGCAAACGTTGGGTTGCTAAACGCGATTGACATGCGCTCGTCGGCGTGTGGTTTGCGACGCCGATTTGCATTTTGCTAGGTACCTTGTATTATTTGCGAGGTGCCTAGCAATTTTCGTGTTATCGGGAGGAAGGCGGCGAACCATGACGATGAGCGACCGGGAACTGGTGGAGCTATTCCATGACGTGGCGCGTATCAGCCACCAGCGGGAAGTACGCAGCAGCGACGCGCTCTCGCACGGCAGCGGGCAGACGCGCTGTCTGCTCACCCTGAGTGGTCTCGGTCCGGTAAGTCAGCGCCGGCTTGCTGCGATCCTGGGTATCCGGTCGGCGTCGCTGAGCGAACTGCTCGGCAAGATGGAGGCGCGCGGCTGGATCACGCGCACCCCGCATCCCGAGGACGGGCGCACGTACGTGGTCGCGCTCACCGAAGAGGGGAAAGCCGAGGCGATGCGCCGTCGGTCGGCCGGCGACGGCGCTTCCGGCGAACTGCTTGCGGCGCTCACCGAAGATCAACGCGAACAATTCGGCGAGATCCTCGCCGCGATCAAACGCCACTATCAGGAACTTGATCGGCATGATGCCTGAGCGCAGTCGACCGTCACATCACACAACATCAACCAAACGAAACATCATCATGGAATCAGAACGGATCTCATTAAGCAACCGCCGCCGTGCGCTCATCTTCGCCAACATCATGCTCTCGTGCATCGCCACCACCATCATGGCCACGGCGCTCACCACGGCCCTGCCGCCCATCGTCGCCGACCTCGGCATCACCATACAGACCGGCCAATGGCTCACCAGCGGCTACTCGCTCGCGATGGGCATCGTCATGCCGCTGACCGCCTTCCTCATCACCCGGTTCCCGACCAAACCGCTGTACCTCGCCGGCGCGGCGCTGTTCATCGTCGGCTCGCTGATCTGCGTGTCGCCGGTGCCGTTCGCCGTCATCATGGTCGGGCGCGTGATCCAGGCGTGCGGCAACGGACTGCTCATGTCGATGGCGCAGGTCGTGCTCATGACCATCTACCCGGACAACCGTGGCACGATCATGGGCTGGTACGGTCTCGCCGTCGGAGTCACGCCGGTGATCGCACCGACCTTGTCCGGCTTGATGGTCGACGCATTCGGCTGGCGGTCGATCTTCTACCTGGTGATCGCGGTGATGGCGGTGTCGCTGATCGCGGCCTGCCTCGCGTTCGACAACGTGCTGAAGACCTCGCGGCGATCCTTCGACGTGCTGTCCTTCGCGGTGAGCATCGTCGCGTTCGGCGGCGTGACGCTCGGCGTCGGCAACATCGGTTCCATGCCGTTCGTCAGCACGACGGTGCTGCTGCCGTTGGTGCTCGGCATCGCGGCGTCCGTGTGGTTCGTGATGCTGCAGCTCAAGCGCGAACGCCCGTTCCTCGACGTGCGCATATTGCGCAATCGTGGATTCGCGCTGAGCGTGATCGGCAGCATGCTGCTGTACTTCGCGATGATGGGCTCGTCGGTGATGCTGCCGCTTTACGTGCAGACCATCAAAGGCGGTTCCGCGTCGATGGCCGGCCTGGTGAGCATGCCCGGCTCGCTCGCCATGGCGGTCATCAGCCCGATGACCGGCAGACTGTACGATCGGTTCGGCGTAAAGCGGCTGTTCCTCATCGGCGGCATCTGCCTAACGCTCAGCAACCTGTGCATGGGCTTGCTGCCGTTGGCGGCGTCGATCTGGGTGGCAGGCACGATCAACGTGGCGCGTTCGCTCGCGATCGGCTGCCTGATGATGCCGCTCGTGACCTGGGGCACCAGCTGCGCGGGGGAGGGACGTCTTGCCGACGCGAACGCGCTGCTCACCGCATTGCGCACCATCGCCGGCGCGATCGGCCAAGCCGTGTTCGTCGGGATGATGACCGCGCTGGCGGCCTCTGCGCACTCCGGCGGCATGGATTTGGCCGCAGCGGACATGCGTGGCCTGAACCTGACGTTCCTGGCGATGGGCACATGTGCGGTCCCGCTGATCATCATCCCGCTCGTCTTCCTGCGCGCTGACCGGAACGTGTGATAACTCGGCCATAACGGAACCGGCCATGATGGCACGTGCCGCGCGTCATCGCGATTGACTTCGAGCGCTCGCAGTCGGTATATCTGTTGATGGTGGCGCAAGGAGTCCGCAAAAGGAGGCGACCGAATGATAATCGACGAGCGCATAGACCGCGGCACCCCGTTTGATTGGGGACGCGTGTCGGACGACTATGCGCGGTATCGCGACATTTATCCGGCGCAGTTCTACCAGAAAATCCTCGACCGCGGCCTGCGTCGTGACGGGCAGCATGTTCTTGACCTGGGCACCGGTACAGGCGTGATTCCACGGGCTATGGCTCGATATGGCGCGGCATGGGTCGGCGTCGACGTCTCCGAACAACAGATCGCCCAAGCGCGGCGGCTCTCCGAAGGCATGGGCATCGAATATCAGGCGATGCCGGCGGAGCATATCGATTTTCCCGATGCTATGTTCGACGTGATCGCCGCATGCCAGTGTTTCTGGTATTTCGACCATGAGGCGATTCGCGGCATCCTGCATCGCATACTTAAACCCAACGGCCGCATTCTCGTGCTGTACATGGCATGGCTGCCGTTCGAGGATCCTATCGCGGGGGCAAGCGAGCGACTGATCCTGAAATACAATCCGAACTGGAGCGGCGCCGGGGAGCGGATGCGGCCGATCGATATCCCCGCCTGCTATGCGGACGGGTTTGCGCTCGTCCATCATGAGGAGTGCAGGCTCGCGGTACCGTTCACGCGCGAAAGCTGGAACGGGCGGGTGAAGGCATGTCGCGGCATTGGTGCTTCTCTCCCCGCGAACAAGGTCGCGGCATGGGAGCAGGAGCATAAGACGCTGCTCGAACGCATCGCTCCGGAACGGTTCGACGTGCTGCATTATGCGGCAATGGCTGAACTGGAGCGTATCTGATCGGCGGCGATAATGGTTGATAACGGTTATGGACAACCCGAAACGAATGGCGGCGACATCATGAGCGAACCGGCACCCGTATCACAGGCATCATCGGCTCCTGCGGCGAATCGTATGCTGCTGGACTGGACCAAGGAACTGCAGGCTCTGGCCCAAACCGGATTGATGTACAACAAGGACCCGTTCGACCGGGAACGATATGAACGCATCCGCGACATCGCGCTCGGCATGCTCGCCATGCAGGCCGATATGCCGGCCGAACGCATCCGCGGCCTGATCAGCGCCGGATACCCGACGCCGAAACTCGACACCAGGGCGGCGATCTTCGACGTTGACGGACGCATCCTGCTCACTCACGAAAACAGCGGCGAATGGTCGCTTCCCGGTGGCTGGGTCGATGAGAATCAATCCGTACGCTCCAACGTGATCAAGGAAGTCAAGGAGGAGACCGGGCTTGACGTGACCGCCGACCGGCTCGTCGCAGTGCAGGATTGCGCCAACCACAACGGTCTGTCATTCCCATATGGGGTGATCAAGTTCTTCGTGCTCTGCACGCGTGTCGGCGGGTGCTTCGAATCGAATATCGAGACGACGGAGATCCGTTACTTCGACGAAGATCGGCTTCCCCGGCTCTCCACGACAAGAAACACCGCGGAGCAGATCGCCATGTGTTTCGCCGCCCACCGCGACCCCGGCTGGACGACGCTGTTCGAATAGGCGAGTAGTTGCTCTATTCCACTCCGCGAAGCAGCGTGTGCATGTAGTCGTGTAGCTGTTCGCGGGTGAGCGGGTGGCCGCGCAGGTACGTCCAGTCGAGCACGAGCAGCACGGTGTTCGCGTAATGGTCGGCGATCAGGTCGGCCGGCAGATCGAAACGGTCCCGGTCGATACAGGTGCGGATGATCTCGTGCGCCTGACGTTCGATGAACATGTGCAGGCTGGCGAACATCGCGCTTTCGGGCGGGTTGTTCTTAAGGATTGCGCTCAGTGGCTCCGTGTTGGATTCCAGCAGGTCGGCCATGGCGTCGAGTGCAATGTCTATGCGATGTTCCGGTTCGGTTGATGCGAGGTCGGCGAGCTCGGCCTGTCTGGACAGTGCGGTCCAACAGTAGGTGAGCAGATCGTCGCGATCCTCGAAATAGTTGTAGAACGTGGCGCGCGGATAGCCGGCGTGCTCGCACAGTTCGTTGACGCTGATGTCGGCGAACGACTTGACTTGCAGCAGTGCCATCGTCGCGTCGAAGAACGCGTCGAGCGTGCGTTGCGTGCCGCGTGTGATCTTGCCGTTGAAGTCTTTCTTCATGGTCCGCTCTCCTTCGGCGTCTGTTCGTGGTTCCCGTACTTGCGTCCGTTTCCGCATCATAGCCTATCGTTCATAATTTTACAGTTGTCCAACTTTGTGTTACTGTTTGGACAGTTGTAAAAAACTGGACTAATGAAAAGGTGATGATGATGACGACAGACACCGTGAACACGCCGATAGCCGAACCACTGACCCTGCCCTGCGGCGTGACGGTCAAGAACCGGTTCTACAAATCCGCGATGAACGAGGCCCTCGCCGGGCATGACTGCGCGCCGACCGAAGCGCATGTGCGCCTGTATCGTGCGTGGGCGCAAGGAGGTGCGGGCGTGCTCGTCACCGGCAACGTGATGGTCGACCATACGCAGCTTGGGGAGCCGGGCAACGTCGCCGTCGAGGATGAACGCGATCTGGTGATGCTGCGTCGCTGGGCTGCGGCAGGCACCGAACACGGCGCGCACTGCTGGATGCAGATCAACCATCCCGGCAGGCAGTCGCCCATCACCATCAACCGGCATCCGCTCGCTCCGAGCGCCGGCAAAGTCGACGGCGAATATGGCCGCTTCTTCGCCGAGCCGACCGAACTGACCCAAGACCAGATCCGCGACATCATCCGCCGGTTCGCCAACACCGCGCGCATCGCCAGAAAAGCCGGATTCACCGGCGTTGAGATCCACGCGGCTCACGGCTATCTCATCAACCAGTTCCTTTCGCCGCTCGACAACCGGCGCACCGACGAATACGGCGGCAGCCTCGCCAACCGCGCGCGCTTCCTGTTCGACGTATTCGACGCGGTACGCAAGGCCGTTGGCCCCGACTTTCCGATCGCGGTGAAACTCAACTCGTCCGACGTGCCGATCGCCGTCAAGGTCAACGAGCGCGACGGCGCGCCTGGCGGCTTCAACGAGGAGGAATCCATCTGGGTCATGAAACAGCTCGAGGCGCGCGGCGTCGACCTCATCGACATCTCCGGCGGCACCTACTCCAAGCCGGTCATCCAAACCAATGACGGCGCGGCCGAGGACCGCCGCCGCGGCGTGTACTTCACCGACTTCGCGCGCCGTGCCAAAGGCGAACTGACCGTGCCGGTCGCCCTGACCGGCGGTTTCCGCAACGCCGCCGACATGAACCGTGCGTTGGACGCGGGCATCACGCAGATGATCGGCATCGCGCGCCCGCTCGCGCTCATGCCCGACCTGCCGAACCGCATCATCCGCGACGGCTGGCAGGACTCCGTCGACCTGCCGCGCGTCACGACCGGCATCAAGCCGCTCGACAAGGCATTCGGCGGCATCCTCGTCATCAGCTGGTTCGAACTGCAGATGCACCGCATCGCACGCGGCCGCACGCCGAACCCGCATATCGGCGGCATGCGCGCGCTCCTGTTCGCCATCAAGCAGCACGGACCGGCCGCGCTTGTCCCGCGCCGCCGCAAAGGCCGGCAGTGAGCCATGGTGCGCGGTCGAATATGGACTCAGTGTCGGCCGTTGCGCAAACAGCGGCGACCGAGACTGAGTCCATGATGCGCGTTGCGATTCGGTCTCGGCCGGTATGGGCGTGCGAAACGACCGAAATTGAGTCCCCGTGTCGGCATGGTGATTCGATTGCGGTCGGCAATTGGGCGGCAAGCGACCAGAACTGAGTCATGATGGTGAGGTAATCGCGGCGCCGTCGATTCAGCCGGCCCGGCAGCCGGTGCGGTAGCGGGCGGCGGTGGCGACGCCGTGCAGCATGAGATCGGTCATGACGTCGGCCAGCTCCTCGTCGGGCGCGTCCATGCCGGCCAGCACCCACTGGTCGACCGTCTCGCAGATCGCGCCCGCCCAAAAGGCTGCGGCATAACGCGGGCCGATCTCATGCCGGTCGACGCTGCGGTTCATGCTCGCACGCATGTGCTCGTGAATGCGATCGCCCTGGCCGGCCTGCAGGATCAACCGATACTGCGGCGCGATGGCGCGCACGCCGGCGAGCATGGCCAGCCATGCCTCGCGGGTCTGCGTCATCGGATCGTACTGCAGGAGACTGCGGTTGATCTCCTCGAAGATGGTACTGAGGAACCCGTCGAGAATCGCCTCCTTCGACGCGTAGTTGCGGTAGTAGGCGTTGCGGGAGACGCCGGCGCGGCGTGCGATGTCGGTGACGGTGATCGACTCGAACGGTTTCGTCTTCATGAGCTGGATGAGCGCGCCCTCGATGCAGTCGCGCACGAATGCGTTCGACTCCTCGTTGTTGCGATGCAGTGTGGCCAGTCGGCGGTCGCCGGTTTGATCTCCAATGGTGCGATGATTCGCAGGCTGGTTGTCGGCGGTCTGATCGGCGACGGTCAATCGGTCGCCGGCTTGTCGGTCATATGCCATGTCACATTTCCTTCCGTTCTGTCATCGCCGTGCCTGAGTTGCTTGCGCTCGTCGTCGAGCGACGATTACCGTCAGTGGTGTCACACTTGTACCATCATAACCGGAAGGCATCCGACAGTAATGCACCGCGCATCATCCAACGCAACTCATCCCAAGAAAACCATCCTCGTCACCGGCGCATCCAGCGGCATCGGCAAACAGACCGCACTCGCGCTCGCCGCACAGGGTCATACGATCATCATGCACGGCCGCAACACGCGCAAAACGCAGGAAGTGCGCGACTGGATCGTCGAACGCACCGGCAACCGCGACGTGCACGCACATGTCGCCGACCTGTCGCTGATGAACGAAGTCGCGCGGTTTGCTGCCGACATCAATGCGGCCTACGACCATCTCGACGTACTTGTCAACAACGCCGGCGGACAGTTCGGCTCCACCCGCGAGGTCACCGCCGAAGGCCACGAGAAAACATTCGCCATCAACACGCTCGCACCGTTCCTGTTGACCAACCTGCTGCTGCCAAAACTCCAACGCAGCCCGTCGGCGCGCATCGTCACCGTCGCCAGCGAATCCTACCGTCAGGCCGGCCAACCGATCCTCGACGACATCGAACTGGAAGGCCACTATTCAATGGCACGCGCCTACGGATTCTCCAAACTGTACGTCTGGTGGCTCATGCGGCAGCTTGATGCGCGACTCAAGGCGGCCGGCGTGCGCAACGTCACCGTGAACACGGTCGAACCGGGATCGGCGGCGACTGCGCTGCAACGCGAGTCGATCCGCAAGTCGCCGTGGATGCTGCCGCTGATCATCCTATGGCTGCCGTTCATCCGCACCGCCCGACACGGAGCGCGCACGAGCGTGCTCATGGCTTCGTCGCCGACCGTCGAGGGCGTCAGCGGCGAATTCTGGGGCAACATGCGCCGCAAGCACATCAATGGCAAATGGATCTCGGCCGACGGCGAGCGCCGCATCTGGGACTATTGCGAACGGGTCTGTGCCTCGTATCTGACCGACGTGACGCAATAACGCCGGCGGTCGCCATATACCACAATTCGGCGCGGGACACCAGTCTGTTGCGCAACGAATCGATCCCGTAAGCTGGGACGAATGAATGAACATACGAAGACCGAACGCGCCGTGGGAACTTCAGATATCCCATCCGCGAGTCTGCCCCAAGCCGACCGCGATGCGGAGCACATGCAGGGACACTGGGTGCTGGCCCAACTGGGCAAACGAGTGCTCAGGCCGGGCGGTGAGCGGCTCACCAAGCGCATGCTCGCGCAGGTGGCGATCGCCGGCCGTCGTGTGGTGGAATTCGCGCCGGGACTGGGCCGCACCACGCGGCTGATCATGGAAGCCGGACCGTCGGCATACACCGGCGTCGACCGGGACGCGCAGGTGGTGGACATCATCAGACCGCTGGCGGCCCCGGTGAACGGCATCTGCGTGCTGGCCGACGCGGCGCAGACCGGATTGCCCGACGCGTCCGCGGATGTGGTAATCGGCGAGGCGATGCTCACCATGCAGTCCGAACGCGGCAAGCGGGCGATCATCGGTGAGGCGCATCGTCTACTCGCCCCGGGCGGACTATACGCGATCCACGAAATGGGCCTCGCGCCGGACGGGCTCGACGAATCCGTCAAGGATGCGATCCGCAAGGATCTCGCCAGGGCGATCAAGGTCAACGCCCGTCCGCTGACCGAGGCCGAATGGCGCGAACTGCTCGAATCCGCCGGCTTCGACGTGCTGTGGAGCGGCAGCGAGCCGATGGCATTGCTCAAGATGCGCCGCAATCTGGCGGACGAGGGCGTGGCCGGAGTACTGCGCATCATGCGCAACGTGCTGACCCACCGCGATCTGCGGGCGCGCGTCATGCAGATGCGTCACGTATTCAACACGTACGGCGACAAGCTGACCGGCGTCGCGTTCGTGGCGCGCCGACGGTAGCGTTCCGCGCGACAGGATACGCTGGAAGAACGCACGCGGCGACGGGTCGGTCGCCTCACGAAGATTGACCGTATGACCGTGCCGATGCCGGCTTTTTCGCGGAGCCGGCACCGGCAGACAGACAACGAACATGAAGGAGTTCGATGATGAGCGAACAGACGAACAATGAGAACGAAACGCAGCAGTCCCAGGTGATGGAGTTCATCGACGACCTGAAGCCGCTGGTCGAGGTGCAGCCCGAAGCGACCGTCTCGCGCACCGTGATGCAGGTGGAAGGCGCCAACGTGGTGCTCTTCTCCTTCGACAAGGGCCAGGAACTGAGCGAGCACACCGCCGCCATGCCGGTGCTGGTGCAATGCCTCGAAGGCCATCTCAAGGTCACCGGCGGCGGAAGGACCGTGGACCTCGTGCCGGGCGGCATCCTGCACTTCCCGACCCGCCTGCCGCACGCGGTATACGCCGCTGAGGCGTCCAAGATGATGCTGATCATGATGCGACACTGAATGTCCGCATGTCGGAATCATCGTTGCGTCAGACGGGACAACGACTGTCGTCGGGTGATCATCCGATCGGATTAATCCGTTCCGCAACGTGTTGCAACACACTTTCGGAGCGTGACGTGGAGCGGTTCGACGATCGATGACCGACATGCGGACGGCATGATGGACGCGAGCTGCGTGCGGGACTAGCGTGAATCGCATGGTCGTATGGGATTCCGAACAGTATCTGCGATTCAAGAAGGAACGCACGCAACCGTCGCGCGATCTCGCCGCGCAGCTGCCGCCGGACGACGGGACGGTCGTGCGCGTGCTCGACATCGGCTGCGGGCCAGGCAACAGCACCGCCGTGCTGCGCGAACGCTACCCGCACGCGACGATCCTCGGCATTGACAATTCGCCGGACATGATCGCCGCGGCGCGCGCCGCCCATCCCGACGTCGACTTCGCGCTGTGCGACGTGTCGAAACCGGACGAACTGGCCGCGCTGCCGCACGACTTCGACGTGGTGTTCTCCAACGCATGCATCCAATGGGTGCCCGACCATGCGCGTCTCATCCCCGCGATGCTCGGCCTCCTGCGCGAAGGCGGCGCGCTGGCCGTGCAGACGCCGATGAACTACGAGGAGCCGATCCACCGCATCATCGCCGAACTCGTGCATTCTCCGGCATACGCGGAACGGCTGCCGCAGAGCCGCGAGTTCTACAACCTCACGCCACCCGAATACTGGGAGCTGCTGCACGCGAACGCCGCGTCCTTCCGCATCTGGAAGATCACGTACATGCACACGCTGCCCTCGCACGAAGCCATCATGGACTGGTATCGAGGCACCGGACTGCGCCCGTACCTGCAGGCGCTGGCGGACGACGGCGAGCGTAAGGCATTCGAGCGCGCGGTGTTCGACCTGGTCCGCGACGCCTATCCGACGCAGTCGGACGGCAGCATCATCTTCCCGTTCCCGAGGTTCTTCTTCACCGCCGTCCGCAGGCACGCCCCGCAACAAGATACACGATGACCGCCGCCGGCACGGCGATCATCAGCATCGGATAGAACCACGCCGGATCGACTCGCTCATACAGGACGCCGCCGATGATCGGCCCCAACGCCATGCCCAGATCCAGCCCGATGTAGTACGTGCCGTTGCCGCGCCCGCCATGACCGGCCCCGGCCAGACGTACGGCGGCGGACTGGCTGACCGAACTCATGATGCCGTAGGACGCCGCCATGAACACGGCGGCGACCAGCATGACCCCGTTGCCGCGCATGACCGTGAGCGCACCGAGCGAAACCATCATGCACGCCGCGCACAACCATAGGAACCATCGGAACGAACGCCGGTCGAACAGGTTGCGCATGGCCACGCGCAACGCCAGCAACGCGACCGCGTACAGCGGGAAGAACAGGCCGACGTCCACCGGCAGCCGCCGTGCCTCCACATAGGTGACGATGTACGACTGCGTGGCGCAGTAGGGGATGGCGAACAGCATGAACACGAACGCCACCGGGATCACGCGCACCGAAATCGTCCGTTCGACAAATCCCCGAAGACCGGTATCGGCCTGCGGCATCGCAGCCCCCGCCGTCGATGCCGTTGCCGCGTTGCGCCGCGCCATGTCGTCGTGCGCGAACGACACCAGCACAAGAGCGACGATCATCGCGGCGACGACGACAGCGAACGTCACATGATATCCGAACTGCGAACGCAGACGGATGCCGGCGGCGGGGCCGAGCGCCATGGCCAGAGCGTTGACCATGCCGTAGTACCCCATGCCCTTGCCGATGTGATCCAACGGGATCAATGCGGTCAGCCAGGCCGCAAGGCATACGGACAGGCCGGAGAAACCGATGCCGTTGACGATGCGGGCCACCAGGATCGACGTCGCATCGGGCGAAGCCGCGTAGCCGGCGTTGGCGACGATCAGCAGCATGATCGCGACCATCGCGAACCGGCGCAGCGGGGCGTGGTCGCTGAGCCGCCCCGCCCACGGCCGGCACAGCAGCGAGACGATGTTCATCGTGCCGGCTATCGTGCCCGCCAACGTTGCGCTCGCACCCAGAGAGTGCGAGTATCCGACGATCAATGTGGTGCCCATCATGGTGCCGGCCATGTAGAAGAATGCCGCGGCCATGATGAGCGCGATGTCGACGGTCATGAATCCGCGTTCGTTCGCACGTTCGGTTATGCGCTGTCTCCTTGCCATTGCCGGCATAACGACTTCCCTTCACGATATCGTCCGTCGCGTCGGACGCGATGATCGACGGATGCTTCCGATATCGCATTGTATGGTCGCCGGTTATGCGTCCGGTCTGTATCGTGACGCCTTGTGGTGCTCGAGTGCGTTCTTTTGGTTATAACTGATGTTGGGAATAATGTGACAGGCGCGCGCGGGACGGAGGCGGCATGTACGACAGGCGATTGGACGCCATCATCGCGGCGG
Source organism: Bifidobacterium aerophilum (assembly GCF_010667685.1). Lineage (GTDB taxonomy): Bacteria > Actinomycetota > Actinomycetes > Actinomycetales > Bifidobacteriaceae > Bifidobacterium > Bifidobacterium aerophilum. Next base: position 29,081 of record NZ_WHZW01000021.1, read on the forward strand.
AGGAATGCGGCAGTTTCAGCCGGGCGGCGCAACGGCTGCATCTGTCGGCGACCGCGGTGATCAAACAGATCGCCGGGTTCGAACACGAATACGGATTGACGTTGTTCGCCCGGACCAACAACGGCGTGACCCCCACGGCGTCCGGACGCGCGTTGATCGAGGACGCGCGCGGCCTGATCCGGCAAAGCGAACGGTCGCTGCAGCATGCGCGGCAACTGGGACGAACGGCAGGGGAGACGGTCCGGCTCGCCGTATCCATGCTGCGTCCGGCGACCCCGCTGCTCGAACTGTGGCCGCGCGCATCGGTCTGGCTTGCGAACCAAGGACGTCACGTGAGTCTGGAGCTGGTCTCACTGGCGGACGGCCCCGACGGATTCATGACCGCGCTCGACCATCTCGGCGAGGACGTGGACATGACGGCCAACGGCTTCTCTCCGGGACGTCGGGAACATGACTGCAACGTGCTCAAACTGGGCGAGTATCCGCTGCGCATGGGCGTGCCCCTGTCGAATCAGCTGTCGGTCCGCTCCGGCTCGACGCTGCACTTGAGCGATCTGGAAGGCCAGCGCATCCATATCCCCGCGCCCGGCGTCAACGATGCCATGGATCGGGCGCGGGCCGTGCTGTCCGCGGTGCCGGGCGTCACGCTGATCGACATGCGGTCGTATACGTTCGACGATTTCAACGCGTGCGCGGCCAGCGGCGATCTGATCCTCGCCCGCACCTTCGGCACCGGCATCCATCCCATGATTCGCCCGATGCCGGTGGACTGGGATCTGACCATCGCCTATGGGCTGTTCTATCCCAAGGAACCGTCTGCCGCCGTCCAGGCGTTCGTGGACGCGATCGGCGCCGTGCTGCAATAGAAACGCGCCCAATGCGTATGAGGGCACTGGGCGCGCGGAATCATATGTGACGAAGGTATCGCCGGCTGTGCTATTCGGCCAGCAGCGCCTCGCGATACCGCCGTCCGGCGTCGGCGAGCGCCGCGTCGTCCAGTTCCATCGACTCGAACACGACGAACGGCTTCAACCACATGGCGTGCGTGTATCGGGCCATCATGCGGTACGGCGAGAGCACTTCGTCGATCGTCGCACCGTCGTCGACCGGCTGGTATTCGGATTCCGGCCCGCCGGCGGTCGTGGCGACCATGATCTGCTTGGCCGTAAGCGCCTCGCCGTCCGTGCCGTACGCCCAGCCGTATTCGAGCACCTTGTCCTCCCACTCCTTGAGCAGCGCGGGCGCGGAATACCAGTAGAGCGGGAACTGCAGCACGATGCGATCATGCTGCTCGACGAGCTGCTGTTCGGCGGCCACGTCGATCTTGCCGTTCGGGTAGAGCGCGTATTCGTCACGCACGGTGACGTTGCCATCGGTGTCCTGTTGCGCGGCGGCCATGAGCGCGGCGTTCGCGCGGGAGCGGCTCAGATCGGGGTGAAAGACGAGGACCAGCGTTTTCATGATGTCTCCTTCGACTGCGTTGTGGCGATCATACGATTTGTGCGTATTGCCACTACTGTACCGTATGGGACGATCGATTCGGGAGACTGACGCTCGGTGGGCCGTCACCACGGCAGCGGCTTGCCGTCGCGGAAGAAGCCGCCGGTCGGACCGTCGTCGGGCAGCGTCGCCGCCCAGGTCACGCTTTTCGCGCTCACCTCGACCGGACGGCCGAACATGCCCGAGCCGAACGTGTCGGTGATGTCCGGGCAGACCGCGTTGACGAGGATATGGTCGGCGGCGAGCTCCTTCGCGGTCTTTATCGTCAGGCCGTTGATCGCGAGCTTGGAGATGCCGTATCCGGACGCGGGGATGCCCATCGCGCCGTGCAGGAACCCGTACTGCGGGTCGCCGTACGAGCCGGCGCCGCTGGACACGTTGACGATGCGGCCGTGCTCCGACCTGCGCAGCAGCGGAATGAACTTCTGCGTGACGATCCACGTGCCGATTACGTTCGTGTCGAGCACGGCGCGCATCTCGGCGATGTCCTGTTGCTCGACGGATGCGCCGGCGCGCATGGACGCCGCGTTGTTGACGAGCACGTCGAGCCGGCCGAAGCGGCGGTCGACTTCCGCTGCTGCCGCGGCGACGCTTGCCTCGTCGGTGGTGTCGAGACGCACATAACTTGCGGAAATGCCCTGGCCGATGAGTTCCTGCGTGAGCTGCGCGAGTTCCGGCCTGCGCGCGGCGAGGATGACGTGATAGCCGGCCTCGCCGAGCTGACGGGCGGTCTCGTAGCCGAGGCCGCCCTTGCGGCCCGAGCCGGTGATGAGTGCGATCTGCTGCATGGCGATCTCCTTCCTTCGCGGGCTGCGCGACTTAGAACTCGCGGCCGAGCTCGCGTGCCTTGTCGAGATACGGGGTTCCGGCGACCTGGCCGGGTGCGAACACGCCGGCCGCAAGCACGGAACCCTTGATCCTCCAGCCGAGGCTTTCGCCGAAGCACATCTCGTAGTAGCCGAGCACGTTTTTGGCGAGCACATCCTCGGGGCTGGCTCCGGCGACCAGCAGCGCCGACTCCTTGCCGGCGAGATCGTCATGCGCGTCGAACGGCAGACGGTCCATCATCGCCTTGATCTGCGCGGAGAACTGCATCCAATAGGTCGGCGTGGCGATCACGATGCCGTCCGCTGCCTTCATCTGCTCCATCACGGTCGTCATGTCGTCGGCCGGCTGGTCGTAGCCGGTGAACGGCGCGATGTTCATGTCGGCGAGCGTGAGTTTGGTCGCGGTGTTGCCGGCGGACTCGACGCCTTCGATGAACGCGTCGGCGAGCATGTCGGCGTTGCCGCCCTTGGTCGGGCTGCCCTGGATGACGAGAATGTGCTTGGCCATGATCGGTCCTTTCGGTCGGTTTGGTTGTCTTGCCGCGGATGCGATGCACATGCGTGTTCCGCGGTGTTCCGATAAGGACAGTATGCATGAGTACATATACTTTTCGTTCTTAGAATAAAAAACTGATCTTTGGAATATGGCAACGATGTTAGGATGGGAAACCATGAACGAGCAAGTCGAATCAAACGAAACGGCCGCGCTGCCTGGCGTATATGTCGCCGCGGAAGCCGACGTAAGTCTCACCGCGCCGACCTGCGCCATCGGCTACGCGTTCAAGGCCATTGAGGGCAAGTGGAAGCTGCCGGTCATGTATGTGCTGTCCGTGCGCGGCGCCGCCCGGTACAACGAGATCAAACGCGAGCTCGGCATCACCAACATGATGCTCACCAACACGCTGCGCGACCTTGAGGAATACGGACTCGTCAGCCGCACCCAATACAACGAGGTGCCGCCGCGCGTCGAATACGCGCTCACCGACAACGGCTACGCCATCATCCCCGCCCTCAAGGAATTCGAGAAATGGGGCCAACGCCTGCTCGACGCGCCGGCCGACGGTCCGGTGGAATAACGAACCAAAGCGATACCGAATCGGCGTTCATGGCGTGCCTAAATAATGCCCTGCCGGGGGCGAATACGCTTGGAAGATGCGTCCGGCGACGGATCGGTCGTCGTGTGATGCGTGATCGTAGAGTTGGCCGGTCGTTCGGAGCGCCGTTGCGGCGATGAATAGAGAGTCCGATGAGGGGCGAACGGGCGAATGTTCCGCAGCCGTCCGTCCGATGTGATGGAGCTCATTGATGACCTGCGGAGCTAAACATCGGCGCTCGTTCGGAATGATTTGTTGTGCGGTTCCTGGTCCTGATTTTGTCCGAAGTCCGCTTTCGTAGTAATCTCCGTAGCTTCTCCTCGCAAAGTTCGCATGATTTCGTCGACCGTGCGAACTATACGAGGAAACAAGTGGTTCAAACTTCGCAAGGTTCGTACACCTCACGAAATCATGCGAACTTTGCGAGGAGCGGCGTGCTCGAGCCCGTACCTACCGGTCTTCCAGATCAATATTCACGTCCCCTGATGTCTGTCCGCCGTTCGTAGAACGGATGCATGCCGGTCATAGGCACGTCGGCGTCCAACAATTTATGCATCAGCGGCGAGCGTTGCGCAACCTCGTCGAACGTCGTCCGGATAATCGTGGTCACCTTGGCGCGGCGCAATGCGTCCTCGCGTTCGCGTTCGTCATGTACCACGGACTGTACGCCGCGTCGTCCCGTCATCTTCGGATCGACATACTTGCCGGTGCCGTCATATTCCAGCACGATGATGCGCCCATCCTGCGTATGCCATACGAAATCGACACGGTATCGTTTCCACGGGGCGTCGGGGTCGACGAACACATGCTGCAATTGCGGCACCGCGAACCCCAGATCGAGGATCGTCGCGTAACACCACGATTCGCCGCCGTTCTCGCACAACGGGTTCGCATAATGCAGCAGGCGCAGCACGGGACCGTGGTTCGCCTGCAATCCGTCGCACGTCTCCATTACCTCGTCCAATGTGACGAGCCCCTTGCGCAACGCCGAATTGAACATAGGCATCGCCTGCGCAAACGGATATCGCAAACCGCAATCGACCAGCGTCCTTGCCGGCGAAGTGATTCGTACAATCTCCGTCCCCGGATCGGGCGTCGCGGCGGACAACGCATGCTCCGGCGCAACGGAGATCACGAGGCCTCCGGGGCATGGACTATGCGCTACCCGGACCACCGGCATATGCCGCATGAAGATGCGGCGGATATTCGCGTGACAGCGGGAATTGCCGCCGGTGGACGATGCGATGAACACCGTATCGTCATCGTGGAGCCGCCAACTGTATTCGAGTTGCAGTATGGCGGCGGCGCTGAGCCCGGCGAATATGCGGGATGGCTGCCGGTACGCCAGTGAGCGGATGACATGACGTGCCTGTTCGCTGGCATTCAGGCCGTTCCAGTACTCGGTTCGCGCGTAGATGCCGCGATGGGGGCGGGCCAGCAGTCCCGATCGCAGCCGTGTAATCACGGCGTGGCGTTGGGCACTGGTCACAGGGGAGAAGCAGCGGCGGAAGGTTTCGGCTTCGTCGCATAGGTTGTCGATGTCCATATTCTTGCGCATACGGATATGATGGGCGCATGCGGTTACCCGTGCAATGAAAACAGGGGTATGTGGTCGAAAGGTATGCTTCGGCGTGTCGTAGCGTTCGGCTCGGCTCCGACTTCGCAAGGTTCGCATGATTGTGACGACCTTGCGGACTTTGCGAAGAAAAAGACCGCCCAAACTTCATAAAGTTCGCGCGACCTGTGAAATCATGCGGACTTTGCGAGAACGGATTATGGTGCCGACTCGGTGCGGCGGGATCGGCGTCGGACTTGAACTATGCCGTTATGACTAGATCGTGTGCGATCCGGATATGCGGAATGGTGTCCGGGAATGCGAACGGCCTCGCCGGCATGCTTGCCGCGAACGGAACAAGACCATTCCGCACGGCTCCACCGATGGACGGGGTGCGGAATGGTTCTGGATTGATTGTCGTGGCGAAACGTGGGAAGACCCGGTGTCAGTGGGCCGAACGAACGTTGCGGCGATGACGGTCGTGGCGATGTGAATCACGAACGTCGGCGTGAACGGGCTGGTGGCCGTCTCCGCCGCCGACATGATGATCGGATCGACGGCGGAGACAGGAAGTAATCGTTCGCTGATAATCGGTCGTCCATCCTCGCTGTCAGCGGGCCGCGTCGCGGGCTGCGATGCGCTCGCAGAAACCGGTCTTGTCCGCTTCGGTGATCGGGCGCAGCACGCGGGCCGGATTGCCCACGGCGACCACGCCGGCCGGGATGTCGTGCGTGACGACCGAACCCGCACCGATCACCGAGCCACGGCCGATGGTCACGCCGCCGAGCACGGTCACATGGCCGCCCAGCCACACGCCGTCCTCGATCACGATCGGCTTGGCTTGGCATGCGCCTGCCTTGCGCTCCTCGAAGTCGAGCGCATGGTTGGTGGCGAACAGACCGACCATCGGCGCGATCCACACGTAGTCGCCGATCGTGATCGGCGCGTTGTCGAGCATCACGCAATCGAAGTTGATGTACGCGTGCGAGCCGATCGAGATGTTGCGGCCCATCTCGCAGCGGAAGTTCGGTTCGATGAACACGTCGTCGCCCACCGCGGCGAACAGCTGTTCCATGATCGCGCGCCGTTCTGCCTCCTGATCATAGTCGAGCACGTTGTAGGCACGGAACAGCTTCTTGGCCTCCACGCGCTTGCGTTCGATCTCCGGATGCGAGTCCTGATAGACCTCGCCGGCCACCATAAGATCCCATTCGACGCGTCCCTCGGGCGTGAGATCCGCGGTGACGTCGTAGGTGTTCGTGGTCATGATTGTTCGCTCCTTCGCCGAAGTTGTGTACGGTCGTACATTATAGGTGACATGCTCGATGTACCCGGATCGAATCGGATAAGCCGAACATGACCCGGGAGTTGCGCGGTCACTGTCCGGCACGCGGATCGGACAGGCGATGGTCGAGGATCTCAAAGTCGGTGAAGGTGCGCGTGCCGCCTTCGCCGGTGGGGGACTGGGCCTCGAACCCGACCTTGAGCAGCCGGTCGAACGGTATGGAGGAGCACAGGCGTGACATGAACCACTGCATGCCGTCGAAGGAGTAGTGGATCGAGAACACGTCGTCGGTGCGGGCGAGCTGCAGCCAGACGAAATCGCCATGGACGGTGACGCCATAGCAGTCGTCCGAAACGCCGTCGGTCGCCACGGTGACGACCGACTTGAACCCGTAGTCGCCCTGCTCGAAGCATGCCTTCACCCAATGCGTGTCGTCCTGATAGGCGAACAGCGCGCCGCCGTCAAACTTCGCCTTGTGCTCGAGCGAGATCTTGGCGCGGCAGACAAAGTCGCCCACGACCGGCCGATAGACGAATGCCGCGTCGGCTACCACGCTGTCGTCCACGGGATTGACGAAGAAGTCCTTGCCCGGTATGGATTCGATGGTCAGTACGTTGCCGCTGATGTTGAATGTGACGTTGTCCGAGTTCGCGCACAGCATGATGGAATTCCTTTCGATCGGTGGTCCGGGGCGGGTCTTGCTCCGGCTTGTGCCGGCGTATTCGGGATCGGTGCCCGGCGCTGCGTATCCCGGTTTGACCGAGGTGATTGATTATGATGATAATTCCGTAAACTCTTCCAAAGAGCGTTTATTGTGGCGAAATATTGGTATGATGATTCCTGAATATAGGAGAATCGTTCCATACCGGTGGATTCGATACGCGAAGATGCATGGAGATGAGATGATATGGCAAACATCGCGGTCCAGGTGAACTCCGACTATCTGGAGGACGTGCGGTACGACGACCCCACCCTGCCGATCCACTTCTGCATGGACTACTTCGACACGCTCGCCGGTCACGAGATCAACGTGCACTGGCATCGCGACTTCGAATTCGCGATCATGCTGCGTGGCGCCTGCGACTATCATCTCGCCGGCGGCGACGCGATACGACTCGAACAGGGCGACGGCATCTTCATCAACTCCGAAGCGCTGCACTCGGCCGACAATCCCACCTCGGGCGCGATCATGAGCTGCGTCACGTTCTCGCCGCTGTTCTTCACCGGGCAGCCATCCGGCACGATCTACAGCCGGCACGTCCTGCCGGTCACGAATCGGCCGCTCGCCGGACTGCATCTCAGTGCGATCCGCGACCGTGACATACTTGCGGAAATACTGACGGTTACGTCAATCGGCAAACGCGGGACAACTGCGCCGCTGGAATACGTCGAACACGTGGCGAAACTGTGGCGACTGACGTTGTCGGCGCTCGACAAGGTGCCGGACGAGCGGCCTGACGAGACGGAACTGCTTCGTGAACGGCGCCTGCGCACCATGATGACGTTCGTTCAACGACATTTCGGCGACGGCATCGATGTGGCCGACATCGCGGCCAGCGCCGGCATCGGCCGCACCGAATGTTTCCGACTGTTCACGCGCCTCGCCGCAGTCAGCCCGGGGGAGTACCTGATCTCCTACCGTCTGCGTCGGGCCGCGGCGATGCTCGGCTCCGACGACGATTCCGTCGCGCACGTCGCCCGTGTCTGCGGGTTCAATGACGCCAGCTATTTCGCCAAACGGTTCCGGCAGCGCTACGGATGTACGCCAAGAGAATATCGTGCCATTGCCGGACGGGTTTCGCGGCGTCCTGTGTTGCCGGAGTGAAGATTGGAGCGTGATTGCGAAACTTGCACGTACTATTGCGCCCTCCAGATCATGCCGATGTGCGGGATGCCGTCTTCGAGGAACTCGTCGGAGACCTGTGTGAAGCCGAGCTGCTCGTACAGGCCCCGCGCGTAGGTCTGCGCCTCGATGTGCACGACGTCGGCGTGCGCATGTTCCTGTGCCACACGCAGTCCCTCGCGTACGATCCGCGTGCCGAGCCCCTGTCGGCGGCGGGTCGCCAGCACGCGGCCGATCGAAACTTCCGGGAACGTGACGCCCGGATCGATCACGCGGCAATAGGCGGCGATGCCGTTCTCGTCGTGCAGGAACGCATGCCAGCAATGCCGGTCCGCATCGTCGACCTCCTGATAGGCGCACCGCTGCTCCACCACGAACACCGCCACACGCACGCGATAAATCTCGTACAGTTCCGCCGCGCTCAGCTCTTCAAATCGTTTCACCGTCAACTGCATGAGGTCATTGTAAAGAATGCCGACGATTCCATGCCCGAACCGTATGATCCACCATCGAACGACGACGCGAGAAAGACGGAATGACGTATGTCTTCAAGGCATGAGCGGGCATCGGACGACACTATTGGTCGATACTATGTGGATGCGGTGTAATACGGAACGGAAGCTGCATGCGGTTCAAGACCCGTGGCATGCAGCCATGACCCTCATGGAAAGGAACCATCATGAACAAACGCACGCTCGTCACGTATTTCTCCGCCACCGGCACCACGCGCGGCGTGGCCGAACGCCTCGCGCACGCCATCGGCGCGGACCTGAAGGAAATCGTGCCGGCGCAGCCCTACACGGCCGCCGACATCAACTGGCGCGACACCGCCAGCCGTTCCAGCGTGGAGCACGCGCACCGCGACATGCGCCCGGCGCTCGCCGAACCGATCGATGTGGAGCCTTACGACGTGGTGTTCGTCGGCTACCCGCTGTGGTGGGAGACCGCGCCGCGCGTGGTGCGCACCTTCCTCGAAAGCGCGGACTGGGCCGGCAAGACCGTCGTGACGTTCGCCACGTCCGGTTCCAGCACGCGCGGCGCCGACGGCGTGCAGCTGCACGACTCCGCACCCGCCGCCCGGTGGGTGCCGGGCCGCCGCGTCGCCGCCTCCGAAAGCGAGGCCAAGCTCGCCCAGTGGGTCGACGGTCTGAACCTATAGTTCGGCATCGTGGTGACGCCTGTGTCCGGCAGATTCGCGCACAGGCCGATAATGGCCGTCTCCGCGTTGCGTCAATGATTGTTGCGCGGGCTGATGAACCGATCGGATCAGTCGCGCACGGCGAAGCCGGCATCTGCGATGCGCGACTGCATAGACACCCAACCATGCGTGAACCGTATGACGAAAGAACACCGCTCCGGGCGCGCGGCTACGATGGGGCGTCATGAGCACAAAGCAACATGGAGGAGGGAATATGGCGGTCACCTGGCTGCTGCTGTTCGTGACCATCTGCTGCGAAGTGGTGGCGACATTGTCGTTGCGCGCGTCCGAAGGGTTCTCCAAACCCATGTGGGCGATCCCGGTCATTATCGGCTACGTGACGTGCTTCTACCTGCTGTCCGTGGTGCTGGAACGCGGCATGCCGACCGCGCTCGCCTACGGCGTGTGGTCGTGCGTGGGCATCATCCTGACCGCATTCGCCGCACGCGTGCTGTTCCATGACCCGCTGAACTGGAAGATGCTCGCGGGCATGGCCATCATGATCGTCGGCATTGCCGTCATGCAGTGGGGCACGCACGCCGTGGCATGACGGCATGGGCACGCATGACGAATGCGGGGCGGGGCGCATACGGATATGGTCCGTATGCGCCCCGCCCTTATGCGTTGCGTGGTCGAGTCGTCCGAGTTGACCACGGTGCGTCCGTCACCGGTTGGTGAGCGCCTCCTGCGTGGGCGCGTAGCGGGCGCCTTCGATGGTGATCGAGTCGAGCGTGCGGTTGATCTCGGCCAGTTCGTCCGGCGTGAACGTGACGGCTGTGCCGCCGAGGTTCTGCCGCAGGCGGTCGACGTGCTTGGTGCCGGGGATCGGTACGATCCACGGGCGCTGCGCGAGCAGCCAGCCGAGCGCGATCTGTGTGGGCGCGACGCCGCGCTCGTCCGCCAGCGACTGCACGTATTCGCTCATGCGGATGTTGTGTGCCATGTTGTCGGGGGAGAAGCGCGGGATCCTGCTGCGATAGTCGTCGGTGGCGAAGCGTGTGGCCGCGGTGAACCGGCCTGCCAGCATCGCCTTGCCGAGCGGGCTGAACGGCACGAGCCCGATGCCGAATTCCTCGAGCATCGGCATCAGCTCCTGTTCGGGTTTGCGCCACCACATCGAATACTCGTTCTGCACGGCCGTGACCGGCGTGACCGCATGCGCGCGGCGCACGGTGGCGGGCGCGGCCTCCGACAGCCCCCAGTGCAGGATCTTGCCTTCGGCCATGAGTTCGCCCATGACTCCGGCCACATCCTCGATCGGCACGGCCGTGTCCACGCGATGCTGGTAGTACAGGTCGATGTGATCGGTGCGCAGCCGTTTGAGCGACCCCTCGACCGCCTTGCGGATCGTCGCGGGGCGCGAATCGGTCTGCTGCACGCGGCCGGACGCGTCCAACGTGGCGTCGCTGTCCGAGCCGTCGCCGTTCGGGCCGCCGTGCAGGGCGAACCCGAACTTGGTGGCGATCACCACGTCGTCGCGGAACGGTTCCAACGCCTCGCCGACCAGCTCCTCGTTCGTGAACGGCCCGTACACTTCGGCCGTGTCGAAGAACCGTTCGCCCATCTCGTACGCCGCGCGGATCACGCGGATCGACTCGTCGTGCGGCAGGAACGGCGGCCAGCTCATCGTGAACCCCATGCAGCCCAAACCGGTCGCCGACACCTTCAGCGCGGCCTTCCCTGTGCCCAGTGTGCGAGTCGGCAACTGACCATCCTGTGCCATAATCAACTCCTTGCCTGATATGTCGTCCAATGCCAACGATGATGTGACGCCGGTCGCGTGCGCCAACGGCCGACGGGAATGCCCCGCCTGACATGCCTGACTGCCATTGGCGCACCACGCGCGGTTCCGAAAATCAGATGGGGAACCGGATGGTGCTGAGGAAGCGCGCCGTCTCGGCGTCGTCATCGCCGCGGAACAGGCTCCTGCCGGTGTCGAGCGCGGCGATGCGGGTCATGTCGTCGTCGGAGAGCGTGAAGTCGAACACGTCGAAGTTCTCTTCGATGCGGTTGCGATGCACGGACTTCGGGATGCACACGATGCCGCGCTGGAGCAGCCAGCGCAGGATCACCTGCGCCACCGACTTGCCATATCGCGCGCCGATGCCGGCGATCGTCTCGTTGTGGAACATGCCTCCGCGTCCCTCCGCGAACGATCCCCACGATTCATGCGCGACGCCGTACTCCTCCATGACCTTGTGCTCCGTGATGCGCTGGCACAGCGGATGCGTTTCGATCTGGTTCAACGCCGGCGTCACTTCGACGTGCAGGCACAGATCCACCAGACGGTCATTGGGGAAGTTGCATACGCCGATCGCCCGGACGCGTCCTTCGCGCAGCAGCTCCTCCATTGCGCGCCATGAGCCGTAGTAGTCGCCAAATGGCTGGTGGATCAGGTACAGGTCGAGATAGTCGAGTCCCAGTCTCGCCATCGACCGGTCGAACGCGCGGCGTGCCGCATCGTAGCCCTGATCCTGCACCCACAGTTTTGTGGTGACGAACAGTTCACTGCGCGCAACGCCGGATCGTGCGATCGCGCGGCCGACCGCCTCCTCGTTGGTGTAGGCGGCGGCCGTGTCGATGAGCCGGTATCCGACGTCGATCGCATCGGATACGGCCTGTTCGCATTGAGCGGCGTCGGTGATCTGGTAGACGCCGAATCCCAGCATCGGCATCGTGACCCCGTTGTTCAGCGTGATGGTTTCCATGGGTTGTCCTTATATCGTCGAATGGATGGTTGCGTGTCGTCCAGGTTCATGACTGGGCGGCGTGTCCATGATTATGGTATGGCGTTCGGCTTCGGCACACATGACTTCAGCGATTGCTTCTGGTTGCCGTCGCGTGAACCATATGTTTATGCGAGTCCGATCGGTGCGATCGCGGCCGAACACGCGTCTGCCAGACCGGATGTCGCGTGGCGTCGCGATCAGACGTGGCCGATGACGTGAGCGGGATTGCCGGCGACGATCGCGCCGGCCGGCACGTCGTGCGTGACGATCGCGCCCGCGCCGACGATCGCGCCGTCGCCGACCGTCACGTGCTGCAGGATGATCGCGCCCGCGCCGATCCACACGCGTCTGCCGATCGTGATCGGCTGGCTCACGGTGGTCGCGCGATGCGCCGGGTCCTTCATGTGGTTGATGGTGATGAGCTGTACGTTTGGCCCCAGAAACGAGTCGTCGCCGATGCTGATGCCGCCGCGGTCCATGAGCGTGCATCCCCAGTTGATGAACACGTTGCGTCCGAGCGTGATGTTGCGCCCGAAATCCGTGTAGAACGGTGGGTTGAGTCGGAACGACGGGTCCACGCTGTGGCCGACGATTTGCTCGAAAATCTCATGGATTTCCTTGGGTTCATGCAAGCCGGTGTTCAGTTCGGCGCACAGCCGTTTCGTGGCGCGGATGATGGTGCCGATGACGGCGTCGTAGCCGGGCTCGTGCGGGTCGACGGGTTTGCCGCCGCGGTCTCGGGCGAGCAGGTCCGTCGCCCGGAAGGACGACTCCGGCGATTCCGTATCGGGAATGCCGTCGCGGACTGCGGATGTGTCGTTTGCGACGGAAAGGGTTGCGGTGGAGGTCATGATGCGTTCCTTTCGACGATCGCCATCATTGAACCGCCTCGATCACGCATTGTCCAATAGCATGAGCATATGGTCGTCTATGCTTAAAATGTATGGCTAATGTCGTAGCGGCATCCGGTCGGATGCGCCATGGCGATGCGGGCGACGGCGGAACGGAGCGAGGCATGGAGCTGCGTGTGTTACGGTATTTTCTGGCGGCTGCCGAGGAAGGCAGCGTCACCGGCGGCGCCGAACTGCTGCGGATATCCCAGCCCACGATGTCGCGGCAGCTACAGCAGCTCGAACGCGAGTTGGGCGTGACGCTGTTCGAACGAGGCCAACGATCCATTACGCTGACCCCGGAAGGCATGCTGCTGCGTGACCGGGCGCGGGCGCTCGTCGAACTCGCCGACAAGACGATAAGCGATGTGTCGAACCGTTCGGCCGGGGAACTGGATGGCGAGATCGCGATATGTTGCGGCGAACTGCGCGGCGTCGACTGGATCGCCGAACGCATGGCCGTGTTCCGCGCTCGGCATCCGCGTGTGCGGTTCGCGTTGTTCTCCGCGACGGCCGATGTGATGCAGGAACGACTGGAACAGGGTCTGTCCGATGTCGCCGTGATGGGCGGGGCGATCGACGCGGAACGGTTCGGCTTCCTGAATTTGCCGCAGGCGGACCGATGGGGCGTGATGATGCGCGACGACGATCCGCTGTCCGGTCTCGACGGGATCACTCCTGACGATCTCGGGGGACGGGAGGTGCTGATGCAGTACCGCCCGCAGGTGCGCGGCATGTTGGACAACTGGTTTGGTGGCGTACGTGACGAGATCACGGTTTCCGGCACGTACAACCTGCCGTTGAATGCGGCGATCGCGGTGCGGCACGGTCTCGGCGTCGCGCTGTGCATCGACGTTGGACAGGTCGGCGAAGGCCTGCGGTTCGTGCCATTGACGCCGCATCTTGACGTGCCGTCCGTTGTCGTGTGGAAGCGGAACCGTACGCTCAATCCCTCGGCTGCGGCGTTCGTCGAGTTCCTGAGATCTGGAGGTTCAATTTAGCTATCGATAAGCCAAGAATTGAACTTGCGGCGTTTTGTTACATGATGCGGTGCTATGGTTTGAACCAATGATTTTGAACTTTGAACTTTCCGGGATTGGGGGAGCGGCATGGAAAGTTTTGCGACGCGGCTGAAGACGGCGATGGGCGCACGCCATCTCAAACAGGTCGACATCGTACATGCCGCCGAACGGGCCGGGGTCAAACTCGGCAAAAGCCACATCAGCCAGTATGTCGGCGGCAAGACCATACCGCGCACGGAAACGCTGCGGTTCCTCGCCGACACGCTCGGCGTCGACGAGGAGTGGCTGCTCGGCCATGATACGCCGCCGGCGAGCCGGTCGCAGCCGGTCGCAGCCTCCATCTCGCCGGCATCATCACAACAACACGCAACGTCAGACCACCCAATCATCCTGTCGGAAGAAGGAATCCCCATGCGTCAGTTCCACAAATCCACCAAACTCGACAATGTCCTCTACGACGTGCGCGGCCCGGTCGTCGACGAGGCCGCCCGCATGGAGGAGGCGGGCATGCACGTGCTCAAGCTCAACATCGGCAACCCAGCGCCGTTCGGCTTCCGCACGCCCGACGAGGTCGTCTACGACATGTCCCGCCAGCTGACCGACACCGAAGGCTACTCCGCGTCCAAGGGACTGTTCTCCGCCCGCAAGGCCATCATGCAGTACGCGCAGCTCAAGAACATCCCCAATGTCGGCATCGAGGACATCTACACCGGCAACGGCGTGAGCGAGCTCATCAACCTGTCGATGTCCGCGCTGCTCGACGACGGCGACGAGGTGCTCGTGCCCAGCCCCGATTACCCGTTGTGGACCGCCTGCGTGAACCTCGCCGGCGGCACCGCCGTGCACTACGTGTGCGACGAGCAGTCCGAATGGTATCCGGACATCGACGATATGCGATCCAAGATCACCGACCGCACCGTCGCGATCGTCCTGATCAACCCGAACAACCCGACCGGCGCGCTCTACCCGCCCGAAGTACTCCAGCAGATCGTCGACCTCGCCCGCGAACACCAGCTCATGATCTTCTCCGACGAGATCTACGACCGACTCGTCATGGACGGTCTGAAGCACGTCTCGATCGCCTCGATGGCGCCAGACCTGTTTTGCGTCACGTTCTCCGGCCTGTCGAAGTCGCACATGATCGCCGGCTACCGCGTCGGCTGGATGGTGCTCTCCGGCAACAAGCGCATCGCCAAGGACTACATCGAAGGCCTCAACATGCTCGCCAACATGCGCATCTGCTCGAACGTGCCCGCCCAGTCGATCGTGCAGACCGCGCTCGGCGGCCACCAGTCCGTCAACGACTACATCGTGCCCGGCGGCCGCATCCACGACCAGCGCGACTACATCTACAACGCGCTCAACTCGATCGACGGCGTCACCGCGGTCAAGCCGAAAGCCGCGTTCTACATCTTCCCGAAACTCGACGTGAAGAAGTTCAACATTACCGACGACGAAGAGTTCGCGCTCGACCTGCTGCACGACAAGCGCATCCTCATCACGCGTGGCGGCGGCTTCAACTGGCAGGAGCCGGACCACTTCCGCATCGTCTACCTGCCGCGCATCGAAGTGCTCAAGGACGCGGTCGACAAGCTCACCGACTTCCTGTCGTACTACCGCCAGTAAGCCGACGCCGTTATCGGCCGACAATGCGGGCGGGGGCGATCCTTCTCGGATAGGATCGCCCCCGCCCGTTCGTTGTCGCGGCATCGGCCGCACGAAGAATCACTGCGCTTCCGGCACCGACGCGAACACGTCATGATGCGAGTCGAGCACATGCATGCGGGTCAGCGGCCAGAACGTGAACACCGCCACGCCCACCACGTTGTCCAACGGCACCTGGCCTCCGTTCGCGTCGTTCTGGTGGGCGCGGCTGTCGGCGCTGCCCGAACGGTTGTCGCCCATCACCCACATCATGCCCTCGCCGACCGTGACGCTGAACGCCTGGTCGGACGGATTCACCCCCGAGCGCAGATACGACGATTCGTCGATCGCCACGCCGTTGATCTTGAGAGGAGCGCCGCCCCCGTCGCAGCTGACCGTGTCCCCGGGCATGCCGATCACGCGTTTGATCAGATACTCGCCCTTGCCGGCGGTCAGCCAGTTGTCCGGATCCCTGAACACGACGATGTCGCCGCGCTCGGGCTTCATCACCTTGATCGCCGCCACGCGGTCCTCCAACTGGATTGTGTCGAGCATGCTGCCGGACGGAATCACATACGTGCCGAGCAGGAACACGCGCACCAGCGCCACCACGACGACCGGCACCACGATCCACGGCACCCAGCTCAGCAGTTCACCCACCGTGTCCGTGCCGGATTCGTCGGCCGGATTCGTCCGGCGCGGTGCCACGTGCTTGCCTGTTGCCATGTGATGCCCCTGTTCCTGATTCGGCGATGACTGGCACATCATATAACACCGGTCTGCCCCCGACCGGTTTTCGCCGGAGGAAGGTTTTCCGTTAAAATTGGGTATTGACAAATTTCCCGACTCGGTATATGGACGGTGAAACCTGTTTGACATGACTGAGCGGTACTCTGTCTACGCATTGACCAAAGAACCGCAGAATCCCGGTGGCTCTGCCAAAACGATATGAAGGTGGTTTCGGTGACTTTCCACGCCCCGCTCGATCTGAGCATACATAAATCACAAGGTCTGTACGACCCCGGCGCCGAGCATGACGCATGCGGCGTGGGTATGGTCACCACCCTCAACAAGCGACCCGAACGCAAGATCGTCGACGACGCCATCGAGGTGCTCGTCAACCTCAACCACCGCGGCGCGGTAGGCGCCGAGGAGAACACAGGCGACGGCGCGGGCATCCTTATGAGCATGCCCGACGAGTTCATGCGCGCCACCGTCGGAGTCGAACTGCCCGAGGAAGGCCATTACGCGGCCGGTATCGCGTTCCTCGACCGCGACATCGCCACTTCCGGCCAGCAGGAGCAGGCCATCGCCGCCATCGTGCGCGAGGAGGGCCTCGACGTGCTCGCATGGCGCGTCGTGCCGACCAACCCGGACGGCCTCGGCCTGCAGGCCCTCGCCTCCATGCCGAGCTTCAAGACGCTCGTCGTGGCCGACCCGGACGGCAAGCTCGCCGGCATCGACCTCGACCGCAAGACGTTCCGCATCCGCAAGCGCGTCGAGCATGAGGTGGGCATCTACTTCGCGTCGCTGTCCGCCCGCACCATCACGTACAAGGGCATGCTCACCACGATGCAGCTCACCCCGTTCTTCCCCGACCTGAGCAGCCCGCTCATGAAGGCGAAGATCGCGATCGTGCACTCGCGCTTCTCCACGAACACGTTCCCGAGCTGGCCGCTCGCCCAGCCGTTCCGTCTGCTCGCCCACAACGGCGAGATCAACACCATCCAGGGCAACCGCAACTGGCTGTCCGCGCGCGAAGGCCGCCTGAGCTCCGAACTGCTCGGCGAGTTCAAGCCGCTGCTGCCGATCACCACGCCCGGCTACTCGGATTCCGGCACGTTCGACGAATGCCTTGAGCTGCTGCACCTCGCCGGCCGCTCCCTGCCGCACGCGATCTCGATGATGCTGCCGCCGGCCTGGGAGAACAACGACCAGCTCGACCCGGACGTCAAGGCGTTCTACGAGTACAACAACACGCTGATCGAGCCGTGGGACGGACCGGCCGACATCATCTTCACCGACGGCACGCAGGTCGGCGCGCTGCTTGACCGCAACGGCTTCCGCCCCGGCCGTTGGCAGCTCACCGACGACGGCTACCTCGTGCTCGCCTCCGAGGCGGGCGTGCTGCCCGAGATCGACGACGCGCACGTGGTCGAGAAGGGCCGTCTGGAGCCGGGCAAGATGTTCCTCGTCGATACCGACGAAGGCCGCATCATCCCAGACGAGGAGATCAAGAAGAGCCTCGCCTCGCAGCATCCGTACCGCCAGTGGGTCGAAGGCAACTCGGTCGAGATGAGCGACCTGCCGCAGCGCGAGCACGTGAGCCACTCCGGCCAGTCCGTGCAGCGCCGCCAGCGCGCGTTCGGCTACACCGAGGAGGACCTGAAGCTCCTGCTCGCCCCGATGGCCAACACCGGCAAGGAGCCGCTCGGCTCGATGGGCAACGACAACCCGCTGCCGGTGCTCTCCAAGCGCAGCCGCATGCTGTTCGACTACTTCCATCAGAAGTTCGCGCAGGTCACCAACCCGCCGCTGGACTGGGAGCGCGAGGAGATCGTCACCTCGCTCGAGTCCGCTATCGGCCCGGAGCCGAACCTGCTTGAGGATTCCGAACTGCACGCCAAGAAGATCCTCATTCCGCTGCCGGTCATCAACTCCGACGAAATGGCCCAGCTCAAGCGCCTCGACAAGGCCAAGGTGCTCGGCGGCTACTACCGTCCGTTCGTCGTCAAGGGCCTCTACCAGGTCGCCGGCGGCGGCAAGGCGCTCGAGGAGCGGCTCGAGGAGATCTTCTCCGAAGTCGACGACGCGATCGCGAACGGCTGCAACTTCATCGTGCTGTCCGACCGCGAATCGAACCACACGTGGGGCCCGATCCCGTCGCTGCTGCTCACCGCGGCCGTGCAGCACCACCTGCTGCGCCGCCACACCCGCACGCAGATCTCGATGGCCGTCGAGGCCGGCGACGTGCGCGAGATTCACCATGTCGCCCTGCTCATCGCCTACGGCGCGGCCTGCGTGAACCCGTACCTCGCGTTCGAATCCGTCGAGAACCTCGCCCGCACCGGCTACCTCAAGGTCGATGCGCCCACCGCCGTGAAGAACCTCACCAAGGCGCTGTCCATCGGCGTGCTCAAGATCATGGCCAAGATGGGCGTCTCCACGATCATGAGCTACCGTGGCGCGCAGCTGTTCGAGGCCGTTGGCCTGAGCAAGGAAACGGTCGACAAGTACTTCACCGGCACCGTCTCCCAGGTCGGCGGCGTCGGCCTCGACGAGATCGCCGAGGAGGTCGCCATCCGCCACCGCGTCGCCTACCCGAACCAGTGGACGGCCACCCCGCACATGAACCTCGAGACCGGCGGCGAATACAAGTGGCGTCGCACCGGCGAGGGCCACCTCAACGACCCCGAGGCGATCTTCCTGCTCCAGCAGTCCACCGCGCGCGGCGACTACCAGATGTTCAAGAAGTACTCGCACCACATCAACGACACGTCGAACCGCATCATGACCCTGCGCGGCCTGATGAAGTTCAAGCACGACCGCAAGCCGATCGACATCTCCGAGGTCGAGCCGGCCAGCGAGATCGTCAAGCGCTTCTCCACCGGCGCGATGAGCTACGGCTCCATCTCGCAGGAGGCGCACGAGACGCTCGCCATCGCCATGAACACGCTCGGCGCGCGCTCCAACTCCGGCGAGGGCGGCGAATCCGACGATCGCATCGAGGACCCGCTGCGCTACAGCCGCATCAAGCAGATCGCGTCCGCCCGCTTCGGCGTGACCTCCGACTACCTCGTGCACGCCACCGACCTGCAGATCAAGCTCGCGCAGGGCGCCAAGCCCGGCGAGGGCGGCCACCTGCCCGGCGCGAAGGTCCCGCCGTGGATCGCCAAGGTCCGTCACGCGACCCCGGGCGTGGAGCTCATCTCCCCGCCGCCGCACCACGACATCTACTCGATCGAGGATCTGAAGCAGCTCATCAACGACGCGAAGATGGCGAACCCGAAGGCGCGCATCCACGTCAAGCTCGTCTCCGAGTTCGGCGTCGGCACCATCGCGGCCGGCGTGGCCAAGTGCCATGCCGACGTGGTGCTGATCTCCGGCTACGACGGCGGCACCGGCGCGGCCCCGCTCAACGCGATCCGACACGCGGGCACCCCGTGGGAGATCGGCCTGTCCGAGACCCAGCAGACGCTGATCCTGAACGGTCTGCGCTCCCGCATCGTCGTGCAGTGCGACGGCGAGCTGAAGACCGGCCGCGACGTGGTCATCGCCGCGCTGCTCGGCGCCGAGGAATTCGGCTTCGCGACCGCCGCGCTGATCGTCGAAGGCTGCGTCATGATGCGCGCCTGCCAGAAGAACACCTGCCCGCAGGGCATCGCCACCCAGGATCCGGAGCTTCGCGCCCGCTTCCGCGGCAAGCCCGAGTCGGTCATCAACTTCTTCATGTACATCGCCGAGGAGGTGCGCGAGATCCTCGCCGAGCTTGGCTTCCGCACGCTCAAGGAGGCCGTCGGCCACGTCGAATGCCTCGACCAGAACGAGGCCATCAAGCGCTGGAAGGCCGACGGCATCGACCTGACCAACGTGCTCATGCAGCCCGGCCCGGTCCCCGGCACCATCCTGCACAACACCGAGCCGCAGAACCACGAGCTCGACAAGGCGCTCGACAACAAGCTCATCGAGCTCGCCCAGCCGGCGCTCGAGAACAAGGAGCCGGTGACGATCGACCTGCCGATCCGCAACGTGAACCGTACGCTCGGCACGATGGTCGGCTACGAGATCACCCGCCGTTACGGCGCGGCCGGTCTGCCGGACAACACGATCGACATGACGTTCCACGGCGCCGGCGGCCAGTCCATCGGCGCGTTCATCCCGAGCGGCGAGACGATCCGCGTGATCGGCGAGGTCAACGACTACGCCGGCAAGGGCCTGTCGGGCGGCCGCCTGATCGTGCGTCCGAACGATGACGTGACCTTCGACCCGCACGAGAACGTCATCGCGGGCAACGTGACCGGCTTCGGCGCGACCTCCGGCCAGATGTTCGTCGCGGGCCGCGCGGGCGAGCGCTTCGCCGTGCGCAACTCCGGCGCGACGTTCGTCGTCGAGGGCGTGGGCGACCACGGCTGCGAGTACATGACCGGCGGCACCGTCGTCGTGCTCGGCTCCACCGGCCGCAACTTCGGCGCCGGCTTCTCGGGCGGCAATGCGTACGTGCTCGACCTCGACATGAACCAGGTCAACCCCGAAGGCCGCAAGAACGGCTCGCTGCTGTTCGAACCGCTCGACGAGACGACCGCGCCGATCGTGCGCGACCTGGTCGAGCAGCACGCCAAGGAGACCGGCTCCGCGTTCGCCAAGGAACTGCTTGCCAACTGGGACGAGAACGTGCTGCGCTTCACCCGCGTGGTGCCCGAACACTTCCTCGCCATGACCGCGGCCATGAAGCAGGCCGAAGAGGACAACATCGATTTCAATGCGCCCGGCGCCTGGGAACAGGTGTACGAGCATGTGATGGAAGGAGCGCGCTGACATGGGAGATCCTCGTGGATTCCTGAAGGTCCGTACCCGCCGAGAGCTCGCCGAACGCCCGGTCGCCGAGCGCATCAAGGACTGGCTCGACGTGCACGCCGAATCCGGCCTGCAGCCGTGGACCACCGAACAGGCGGCCCGTTGCATGGACTGCGGCACCCCGTTCTGTATGACCGGCTGCCCGCTCGGCAACATCATTCCCGAGTTCAACGACCTTGTGCGCCAGGAGAAGTGGGAGGACGCGTACAACCGCCTGTCCACCACCAACAACTTCCCCGAAGTCACCGGCCGCATCTGCCCGGCCCTGTGCGAGGCCGCGTGCGTGCTCGGCATCCACCAGCCGCCGACGATGATCAAGAACGACGAGTGCACGATCATCGATCAGGCGTGGGATCTCGACTACGTCAAGCCCCTGCCTCCGCAGCGCCTGACCGATCAGACCGTCGCGGTCGTCGGCTCCGGCCCCGCCGGCCTCGCCTGCGCCCAGCAGCTGACGCGCGCGGGCCACACGGTCGTCGTGTACGAGCGCGACGACGCGATCGGCGGCCTGATGCGTTACGGCATCCCGAACTTCAAGCTCGACAAGCGACTGCTCGACCGCCGCGTCAAGCAGATGGAAGCCGAAGGCACGCGCTTCCGCACCGGCGTGGAGATCGGCAAGGACATCAGCTGGGACGACCTGCGCTCCCGCTACGACGCGGTCGTCGTCGCCATCGGTTCGACCGTGCCGCGTGACATGAAGATCCCCGGCCGCGAGCTCAAGGGCATCCACTTCGCGATGGAGTTCCTGCCCGACGCGACCCGCCGCGTGTACGGTGTCAAGCCGGTGCACGACATCACCGCGAAGGACAAGCACGTCGTCATCATCGGCGGCGGCGACACCGGTTCCGACTGCCTCGGCACGTCCATCCGCCAGGGCGCGAAGGACGTGACCGTGCTGCAGATCATGCCGAAGGAACCGAGCCAGCGTCCCGACAGCCAGCCGTGGCCGACCTTCGCCCGCCTGTACCAGAAGACCTCCTCGATGGAGGAAGGCGGCACCTACGTGTACAGCACCGATTCGGTCAACTTCGTCGGCTCCGAAGAGGAACAGGCCAAGGTGCACGTCGAGAACTCGACCGCCACCGAAGGTTTCGTGGCCGATGAGACCGGTCACGTGACCGGTCTGAAGGTCGTCGACGTGGCTCCGGGCGAGAACGGTCCGTTCACCCGCCAGCCCGGCACCGAACGTGTGCTGCCCGCCGACCTCGTGCTCATCTCCGTCGGCTTCCTGCATCCGGACACCACCACGCTGGTCGACCAGCTGCCGGTCGAGCTCGACAAGCGCGGCAACGTGGCTCGCAACGACAAGTTCGCTACCTCGCAGGACGGCGTGTTCGTCGCCGGCGACGCCGGCCGCGGTCAGAGCCTCGTCGTGTGGGCGATCTCCGAGGGACGCTCCTGCGCCGCCGCCGTGGACGAATACCTGACCGGCTCCACCGAGCTGCCCGCGCCGATCGTCGCCTCCCAGCGTCCGATGATGCTGCCTCGCTGACGATCGTGTCGTGACCGGTCCCGCAGGGGCCGATCATATGCCCGTAAAAGCCCTTCCGTTGTCACGGCGGAAGGGCTTTTCACGTATCGGACACGGGTTGATTCGTGTGGCGCATGCGCACTGCGGATACCATGGAACCATAGGGAAGGCGGTGCGCGATGAGGCGACGCAGTATTGCCGCGACGGTCGGCACGATATCCGCAATCGCGATGCTGACGGTGTGCGGCGTGGCATGGCATGCGCGGACGGGAGAATCGGTCCGTCATCAGTCTCAGCCGGGTTCGTCTTCGCATAACATGATCGAACCCGATCATGACGATCTTGACAGAGGCATCGTACCGCGGTCCACGGGCCGACCCATTCCGAACGAATCGGAACTGATCGATCCGAGCGTGCTCGCCGGACTGAACATGGGCGTGGACGATTCCTATCCCGGCGACGCATGGTTCCGCGAAGCCGGAGGCGGCAAGACCACGGAAACGGTGGACCGGAACGATCAGCCATCGGAACCGGACGATCGGCCGAATGTTCCGACGGCGACGCGCGTCCGTCTCGACGTTCCCCAGAGCGTGCAGGAAACCGGATACTGGTGCGTGCCGGCCACGCTGCAAATGGCGTTGCGGTACAAAGGCATTGACGTTGACCAGGCCACGCTCGCCGCGGCCATGAGCACAAAGCCCGACACTGGCACCGAATACGTCGACCTAGCCCGCGTCGCCAACCGGTACCTGTTCGGCGTCGAGGACCCGAACCCGAACGGAGCCGGCTATCGCGTGCAGACCATCGCGATAGGGGACACGGATCCGGCCGTCGCGCGCACGTTCATGGAACGCGCGAAAACGGATCTCGACGACGGATACCCGGTGTTCGCCGCCATCGACGTCCAATCGATGTACCCGTCGTTCGGTCGGTTCAACCACATGATCGTCATCACCGGATACGACGCGGACGCCGACGGTACCGTCACGCACTGGACATACCGCGACCCGTGGTACCGCGTGCAGGACGAGACCTACGGCGGCCTGAAGATCGTCGCCGCGAGCGAGATGATCGATGCGATCAGATCCAACGAGGAACCGGCCTATATCTGGTGAACCTTGCCCGCATTTCCGGCTTCCGGCGCTTATTCCCGAGGGATACTGACCTATATTGGAAATGAACGGAACGAGGGTGATCGGAAATGGCGATGACGAAACGAACGATCCTGCGCATACTGTGGTGGATCGGTCTTATTTGTCAGCTGCCGACCGCATGGTGCTGGATCGACGACCGGACCGTTTCGAACGTGTTCTCCGGACTGCCGTTGTCATGCGATCTCACCCAGCCCAATTGCGACACCATGTCCGGTATTTGGCGACTGTTGCTGCTCACCGTCGTCGGATACGCGGTCTGGATCGCCGTCGCCGTGCTGCGCATCGTCTGGTCGGGTGCGCAAGATATGCAAGGTGATACGGCAAAGCCGTTGCTCCTGCGCATCGTCGTCGTTCTTGTCACCATCGGCATGCCGGTCGTCACGCTGCCGGTCGTCGGCGTCATGGTCCTTACCGTCATGCTCGTTTTGGGATGGTGATATGACGCGGACGTTCCGATGGGACATGCACGACGTACGGCGGGGGAGCGCGGTACACTGGCACACAGTGTTATCCGTCTCGCAGTAGAGGAGTAGTGGAATGCCGAACCGTGCAGAACGTCGCAAGGCCGCGAAGGACCAGCGCAGGGGAATCCCGCAGCAGTATGATCAGACGCGGGGCCGTGGCCGTGCGCACATGATCGACGAATACGCGTTGCAGGAGAAGTCCCGCCGTATCCAGGAAGGCACCGACGGCCCGTGGAAGCCGACCGCGCACTTCGACTCCGACGAAATCGACTCCACGTTCGAATCCGATCCGAACTACCGTGATCCGAAGGCGTTCAAGGCGCCGCATTCCGTGCACCAGTGGTTCCGCGTGGTCAGCTGGGTGCTGATCGTGCTCGCCGCCGTCGCGTTCTGCGTGGTCATGTGGCTGCCGAGCCATCCGGTGTGGCTGATCGCCGTCGTGGCCGGCGTGTTCATCGTCGGAGTGCTCAGCCTGTTCTTCACGGCCGGCAACTCCAAGAACAATCCGAACCTCGACCAGAACGGCACCGCCATCTGACCGATGGCCGAACTTTCGACAAAACGCACGATCAGACGCAACACGAACGCGGAGATTGTGCGTTTTTTCGTGTCCGATGGCCTAGAGTTAGCAGTGGTAGCAATCAGTTATCAACAGATTGGAGAGGTGTACCAATGAAGGTCGATATTCTCACCCGTTAAAGAATCGATCCCGCTCTTCGTTGAAATATAGCCAATCACAGGGTGAGGACCTTCCCGGTAGGCGAGTCTCGTGGGACATTGGGGGACATTGCTGCTCGTCACTTGTTGTCAATGTCGTTGATGATGTCTTCGGCGAGTGGGATTTCCCCGGTTTCGATGCGGCTCATGATGTAGGCCATGAGGCTGGGGGATCGTTTGAGCTGCCGGTATTGGCCGGTGGGGATGTCGATGACGTCGGTGCCGTGCGTGGTGTCGTCGATGATCTGCTGGTCGGTCCGTTCTGGCATACCGATGAGTTCGGATCGGAGTTTGCGGCTCCATGTGATTGATCGTTGACCGCGCGTCGCGTTCACGTACTCGAGCCAGAGCCGTCGCGCCGTGCCGGCTCCCAGTTCGTCGATAGCGTCGGGATCGAGGAGCTGGAACGGTGCGAATGACTGTTTGCGGCTGGTTTTGTTGTCCATGCGGGTGATCTCGCTGCCGATGGAGTCCGGTGGCTTGCTCATGTATCCGCCGACCTGTGCGGGCGTGGTGGTGACGGGTAGGACGATCACTCCATGTCGTTTGCCGGCCTGTCGGCTGCCTTGCCGTTCGAGTTGCCGGTTCCACAGGTCGAGCATATCGACTTGCATGGCCTTGCAGTCCGTATGGGGGTTGTCGGTGAATACGAGCATGTGGATGTGGACGTGCCAGCCGGACCGGGGATTCCATGTGATCTCGAGACTGCGCGCCCAGTGCCGGATGCCATATGCCTGTTTGATGGTGCGCCATTGGTGGCTGGCGGTGATGGCCATCCATGCGCCGCCGATCATGTCCATGCCGGTGACAAGCGGCTCGGCCTTCGTGTGCGGCCGGGTGAGCGTCGCGAACACTAGCCCGTGACCCGCCTGCGTCCATGCGTCCGCGGCTTGCTGGAGGTCTTTGGCTCGTGCGGCGCGGATGATCGTCGAACAGATCGGGCACGCCCACGGCGAGGCACAGTGTTCGAGTCCGGTAATCGAGGCCGTGTGACCGATGAGTTGTATGGTGGGTTTGCCGATCGGCCATCCGCAGCGGGCAATCCTGCTGGGTTTGACGAAGCCTAGGGCGTCGTCGGCTTGTTTGACAGCTTCGTCGATGAGCCATGCGGATGACCGGTTACGGCGTTCCCACTGGCGTTGCCGCCAGTCTCGCCTGTCCTCAAGCCGTTGAAGTGGCGTTCTTGTCCTTGTCGTCGGTGTCGTCTGTGGTGCCGCATTGTCCGTCATGCGTGGTGCCTATGCGCGTGGGATGCGTGTCGCGCAGGTTCTTGATCACGTCGTCGGGCACTTGTTGTCCGTGGAATCGGATCGCCCTGTTGCGTTCCGCGTCGTAGATGTAGCCGGTACCGGGCTGTCGGGGTCCGATGAGCCAGGGTGCGGCTCCGGCCTGTACGGCGCTGTCTCCGAGCAGCATTTTGGTTTCCTCGATGCTGTTGAGTCGTAGGGCGATGCGGGTCGGGCACCGGTCGCGTAGTGGCATGCTTTCCTTGCGTGGGTCCTGACTAGCGAGCTGTATCGTGAATTTGCAGGCCCGGCCGAGACGGAGGAGACGGTCGAGCAGGACGCGTATTCGTTCCTGTTGCTGCTTGGTCTGTTTGTCGATGCCTCCGGTGAGTTCGGCGGCCTCGTCCACGACGACCAGGATCATCGGCGTGTCGCGGCTTACCCGGATGCTGGTCTTGTGTGCCGCGCGTAATATCCGCATGCGTTGGTCGAGCTGTTGATTGAGACGTTCGAGCAGCGTGACCGTCTCATCCAACGTAGTGGCGAGATCGGCCAGGCAGCCGCCGAAACGGTCGAGTTCGATTCCTCCTTTGAGGTCGATGCCGTAGACGAGCGCGGTGCCGTCGTCGATATGGGGGCTGAGGTTGACGAGCAGGTCGGCGATCAGGTTCGATTTGCCGCTGCCGCTGACCCCGATCAGGGCGATGTGTTGTCCGGGAGTCAGTCGGATCCAGTCGTGGCTGATGGTGTCGTAAAAGCATAGGGGTGATTCGGGGTCACCCCTATGCAGTAGCCGTTGCAGCCATCCGTTCATCGCGTGATCGTCCAGTACCGGTATCCACGGCGCAGCCATGTCCTGGCGCCGCCCATCTCGTAAGTATCACGGATCTGTTGGCCGATCCGGTTGGCTTGTTCCTCGTCGCGGATGCGCGGCACTTCGCTTACCGGCACACGGATGTGCATGATACGGGGATAACCCCATGTGAACGGCATGTGCCACAGGTAGCGGACCCTTACGTGTTCGGGCAGGTGGTCGCCGTACGAGCGCAGAACCGCCTGAACCGTGCAGCGCATCCCGTCGGCCGTTACGGCGAGATACCCTATGATCGCAGCCAGTGCGGCCAGTGTCACGAATGCGGCGAGCAGCGTGACGGTCGGTGGTGTGAGTAGCCAGTCGGGCATGATGTTCCTTTCAAAAATGGATGGAAGGGGCGGTCTGATCATGGCTGAGCAGAGGCCGCCCTTTATTTGGGCTACTTGAGACCGAACGGCTTGTTCAGGCCGTTGTCAATGGGCTTGTCCTTGGCCGGTTCTCCGGGTTTCGTGTCGGTCTTGCCGTCCGCGATCATGTCGTCCGCGTCGAAAACGTAGACAAGTGACCCCTTCTTGCTGATTCGTCCGCGAATGGTCAGATTCTCGAATCGAATCTTCGTTCGCTCGGGAATATTGAACTGCTCTGAGCGGGGAATGTTGACCTCCATGATCTCGGGATGCCCGTCGGGCGGCATGATGAGCGCACTGCACACGCGGACGGGCTTGTCATCCCGCTTCATGACCTCGCCGTCATACTCTGCCGTAGCGACCGACAGCAGCTCGATGCTGCCGAGCTGCTGCTGATCCATCGGATACTGATACATCAGAGTTCCTTCCTGTCATCGAACGGGACTTTCCCGTTCTTACCGTCACATCTATGCGCGGATGAGGATCCGCCGGCGCATCATGACCCTCCCACCCCCGATCGACGCGCGTCCGGATCTCTGAGCCGGTTTCGGGATCCGGCTGCGATCCGCGTTCGTGGTTCCGGGACATGACGAGCTCATTCCCGGGCGGACGCTCAACATCCGTCCGTTCTTACTCATGAGGGGAATGCTGTTGTTCTTCGTTTCCGATCCGGATGCCGTCTGTTGTCGTGCCGTCTCGGCGGGTCGTGTGTTGCGGACGCATGCGTTGGGTGTTGAAGCCGGGATAAGGTGGGGGCGACCCGCCGAATTCCCGGGATATGCGGAAACTGACTAGGGTGTGTTTACTCTAAGGGTCGTTTGAGGTGGATGGCGATGAGCGCGAGGTGAACATCGGAGAGGTAGGTCT
>NZ_WHZW01000022.1 GCF_010667685.1 Bifidobacterium aerophilum
ACGTTTTTCAAACAACACCACGCATGGTGCGAGCGTCAGCGTCGCCACTCAATCCATCAGTTAACTAAACACGGTGCTTTCACCGGGTGCGCACATACCTTGTGGCAAACTGTTGGATAGTCAGGTGGGGCGGTGGCTCCCCACGAAGAGCAGCGCGAGAGTCGAAAGAGGTCAGCGTGGTCAACGATCCGAAGGAAGACATCCTGCATGTCGAGGGCGGCAAGCCCCTCAACGGCACCATTAAGGTGCGCGGCGCGAAGAACTTCGTCAGCAAGGCGATGGTGGCGGCGCTGCTTGCGCCCGGCAAGTCGGTGCTCAAGAACGTCCCCGAGATCCGCGACGTGCACGTCGTGTCCGATCTGCTGCGCCTGCACGGCGTGGACGTGAACGTGGACGGCAAGAACGGCATCGTGACCATCGACGCGACCCATGTGCAGCTCGCCGACGTGGCCGACGTGGACACGCTGTCCGGCTCGTCGCGCATCCCGATCCTGTTCTCCGGCCCGCTCGTGCACCGCTTGGGCGAGGCGTTCATTCCCGCGCTCGGCGGCTGCGCGATCGGCGGACGTCCGATCGACTTCCATCTGGAGACCCTGCGCAAGCTCGGCGCGACCGTCGACAAGGAGCACAAGGACGGCATCCACATCTCCGCGCCCGACGGACTGCACGGCGCGAAGATCCACCTGCCATACCCGTCCGTCGGCGCGACCGAGCAGACGCTGCTCGCCGCCGTGCTCGCCGAGGGCAAGACCGAACTGTCCGGCGCGGCCATCGAACCGGAGATCATGGATCTGGTTGCCGTGCTGCAGAAGATGGGCGCGATCATCTCCGTGGACGTGGACCGCACGTTCCGCATCGAAGGCGTCAAGGAGCTCAAGGGCTATACGCACACGGCCCTGACCGACCGCATCGAGGCCGCGTCGTGGGCCGCGGCGGCGCTTGCCACGCACGGCGACATCTTCGTCAAGGGCGCGACCCAGCCGGAGATGATGACCTTCCTCAACGTGTTCCGCAAGGTCGGTGGCGAATTCGACGTGACCGACAAGGGCATCCGCTTCTGGCATCCGGGCGGCGACCTGCACCCGGTCGCCATCGAAACCGACGTGCACCCCGGTTTCATGACCGACTGGCAGCAGCCGCTCGTGGTGGCGCTGACGCAGGCGAACGGCCTGTCGATCGTGCACGAGACCGTGTACGAGAACCGTTTCGGCTTCACCAAGCCGCTCGTGCAGATGGGTGCGACGATCCAGCTGTACCGCGAATGCCTCGGATCCCTGCCGTGCCGCTTCCAGCAGCGCAACTACAAGCATTCGGCGGTCATCTTCGGACCGACCCCGCTGACCGGCCGCGACATCGACGTGCCGGATCTGCGCGGCGGCTTCTCGCACCTGATCGCGGCGCTCGCGGCCTCCGGCCCGTCGAACGTGCAGGGCATCTCGCTCATCGACCGCGGCTACGCTGACTTCCGCGGCAAGCTCGAGGCGCTCGGCGCGGACTTCGACTGATCGCGTCGGCGGGATCGCAGTGGCCGGCATCCGGATTGTTGTTCCGGGTGCCGGCCATTTTTATTGCCGACCGGGGCGGTTCTCCGATGAGTTTGGGGCGGTGTCCCGCTGTCGTGGGTCTGCGTGGGGCCGGTTCATTACGGCATCCGGGAATTGCCCCGCACAACGTATGCTGTTCGGGGCGATTCCCTGACGGGTTCCGTGATATACCCCGCGGGGCGGGCTGTATGCGGGGCCGAATGCCGATGACTTCCCTGAGCTGCCCCGCGAAATACTCCATACGCGGGGCAGCTCAGGGATGAGTTCCTGAATTGACCTCGTCGGACGGCGCGGCCTTCAGGATTCGAGCCGTTTGGCGATGGGAATGACGGCCAATGAGCCTATGGCCAATGCGGCGGCCGAGACAAGCAGCACCGCCGCGACGGGGAAGCGGTCATAGGCCCAGCCGTACAGCATCTGGCCGAACGGCTGGGCGCACATGCACAGCGCGGAGAACATCGCCATCACCTTGCCGGTCATCGACTCCGGCGTACTCAGCTGAATCGCGGGTACGGCGATCAGATTCGTGAAACAGGCCGCGATCACCGATGCGCACATACCGGCCACCAGCACCGCGAGCTGCGTTGCCGGGTCGAGCGGCAGCAGGAATACGATGCCCTGCGGCAGCGTGGTCAGCGCGAACATGGCGGTCGCGGCCGGCAGATGGCGAACGGCAAGACGCGCGGCGAACAGTCCGGCGAGAAACGCGCCGGCCACGCCCGCCACGCCGACCAATCCGTCGGATATGCCGTACACGGTCGCGTCGAATCCCAGTACGGTGCGGATCGTGTACGGAAACCCGACCGCGGAATAGCCGATCGTGACGAAATTGATCGCCGCCGCATACAGCGCCAGGTGGAACACGGCCGGCCTGTCATATGTCAGGAACCGCAGTCCGGCTTTGAGATCCTCGATCGGCGTGGGAAGCCGGTCGCCGTCGGCCGTGCGATCCGGTGCGGCGAGACGGATGAAGCATTCGAGGACGGCGGCCATGGCGAAGCTCGTGATCGTGACCGCCATCATCACGCGGATGCCGACCATCGCGTACAGCACGCCGCCGAGGAAGCTCGGCAACAGGGAGCTCAGCTGCTGCACCTGATTGATGACGGCCATCGCGCGACGCATGGTCGCCGGTCCGTGTGCACGGAACATCTGGGGGAGTGCGGCCTGGACGGTCGGCGTCTCGAACGCGCCGAGCACGGCGAGCGCCACCTGCATGACGGCGATCGCGGCGATATTGAATCCGACGACGGCGAAGACGATCGCGCTGGCGAGTACGAGTGCCGCCGATGCGGCGTCGAGCGCGACCATGATCGTGCGGCGGTTCATCCGGTCGGCGAGCACGCCGCCGAACGGGGAGAGGATGATCGTCGGGACGATGGAGACGGCGAGGATGGACGCGAAGACGGCGGCCGAGCCGGTTTCGTCGAGCACCCACATCGACATGGCGAAGCGCAGCATCATGTTGCCGAACAGCGAGATGCCCTGGCCTGCGACGAGCAGGATGAAGTCGCGGGAGATGAGCGGGGAACGGGCGGCGGTGTTGTCCGGAGGAGTCGCACTTGTCGGAAAATTCACGTTGCCCGGTCCTGGTTCTGTTGCCGCAGTGGTTCTCGACGTTGGCCGTGTTGCGTTGCGATGTGTCTGATTGTCGCGGGTCATTAGGGGTTCCTTTCTCGCTTGTCCTTTGTCATACCGATTTTTCATACCGGACGACGGTATGAAAAGAAACGTTGATATGACGCCGGATTGGGCGGATGGTGTCGGGTTGGCATGACAACGGATCGGGTGGGCTGGCGGACGATTGCGGACCCCGAAGTGGCTTGCGGCTTATCCGGTGGGTGCGGGCTATCCGGTAAGTACGGGGTCATCCGGTGGTCCTCGCGCCGGCGCGACTTTTTTCGGAAAACAGCCGCATCGTCCGGAAATGGTTGCGCTGAGTGGTCGTCAGTGCAACCATTTCCGGGAATCGCGGGTTGTTTCCGAAAATAGTTGCGTTGGGACAAACTCAGCGCAACCATTTTCGGAGGATGGGGAAGATTGCCGAAAATAGTTGCGCGAGCAAGTGGACTCGAGCGATTAGCTGGGGTGTGAGTCGGCGGAATGCCGGCTGTCGGAATGTTGATCGGCGGCGTCCGGGCTGTCGGAATGCCGGCGGGGGCACGGAGTGTCGAAGGCGGCGTAAAGGTCGGCGGTGAGATCGATGAGCTCGTCGTCGAAGACCGGCACGCCGATCGCGTCGAGCATCGTCGCAAGGCATTGGACGCGATGCTTCAGCTGTGCGGGCGTGGCGGGGTAGAAATGCGGCAGCAGCCAGTAGTTGAACAGCAACGCGATCAGCTCAGCGGCCTCCTGCGGGTATTCGGTCGGAATCGACCCGTCCCGCACACCCTCGTCGATAAGCGGGCGGAAGCTGTTCGGAAGCTGCGACGACCAGAACCGCATGTTCTCGGTGAAGTATTTCGGATCGTCCAACAGGGGCAGCGCCACACGGTTGATGTCGCGATGGTCGGCGCTGGTCGTGAATATGCGAAACAGTTCCCGCAGCTTCTGCAGTCCGGTCATGCCGGGATTGTCGAACACGGTTTTGGTCTGCGCGTTGATGCGTTGCGCGTCCTCGTCGCCGAGACGGTCGAGGATCGCCTGCTTTGACTTGAAATGGTGATAGATCGCGCCTTTCGACAGGTCGCCGAGCCGGTTGACGATGTCCTGGATGGAGGTCTTCTCGTATCCCTGTTCCATGAACAGTTCGCGGGCGGCGTCGAGGATGCGCCGTTCGGTCACTTCGGGGTGCGCGTTGCGTGCCATCATTGCCTCGTTTCTGTACGGTGATGCGGCCTGCCGACACGGCTGGCGGCTTGTCGTACGGTCATCATTATACATACCATCGGTCGGTATGCATAATTGGATGGTGACATCGTGTGGTGGTTTTCGTTCGCCGACGGTACCGTCAGCGAACGAAAACCGCCACGCGAGTAAGCACGCGACGTGACGAACGATACGGACATGACGGATGAATGCGGACGATGGAGCGTGTATGCGAAGGCCGGCGGACGACGATCCCCTGCGGCCGTCGTTCGTGGGTTGCGGCACAATAGGGCACATGGCATCCAAAGGAAAACCGTCGCCGCGATCCGCGGTCAAGCCTCTCTCCAACGAGCAGGTGGACCGGCTCGCCAAGCGGCATCATCTGGTCGACCCGATGCGCGACCTGCCGACCGGTCCGAACCGTCGCATCAACCAGCCGGAAATCGACGCGCAGAACCCGAAAGGCACCAGGCGTCTGCTCAAGGGCGTCGACGTCGTCTTCAACACCAGCTGCAAGACGCTCGCGTGGGGACTCGACAACATCCCCGAAACCGGCCCGTTCATCACCGCCGCCACGCATGTGACGATGTTCGACGTGTTCGTGCCGATGGCGAGCCTGTTCCACATGGGCCGCCGCCCGCGCTACATGGCCAAAGCGGAGATGGCGCACTGGCCGCTGATCGGCAAATGGTTCCAGATCGTCGGCATGCAGCCCGTCCAGCGCCGCTCCGGCAAGGCCAAGGTGATCGAGGAGACGTCGATCGAGATCCTCACCTCCGGCCGGCCGCTCACCGTGTGGCCGGAAGGCACGGTGACGCGCGACCCGAAGAAATGGCCGATGAGCATGAAGAACGGCGTCGGCGTGATCGCGCTCGAGGCGTCGCGCCGACTCGGGACCCAGGTGCCGCTGTTCTGCGCGGTGACGTGGGGTGCGGCCAGCATCAACCACTGGTGGCCATGGCCGCGCAAGAACGTCGTCATGTGCTACGACACGCGGCTCGACTACGCCGACCTGCTGGAAGGCAGCGATGCGTGGGCCGAAGGGATTGATGGCGTGCCGGAAGCCGCCGCCGACGAACTGACCCGGCGAATCCGCGTGCGCATGACCGAGATCATGGCCGAGATCCGCGGCGAGGACGCACCCGACGGGTACTGGGACTACCGGACGATGAGCCGTGTGAAGGGCTGAGGGTTTGCCGGGCTTGGCGTGTTGGGTATGTCACCCCCTCAGTCAGCTGCGCTGACAGCTCGTCCAGCAATTATGGACGGTCTGCGACCGCGTTTTGCCGGCTCGCCTGACGGTTCGCACGTTGCCTGCAAACAGCGCTGCTGTTTGCTTCACGGCAACGTCCCTTCAGGGGGAGCAAGAAATAAGGGGGCGACTGCGCTGACAGCTATTCAGTCGGGCGACCAAAGATTTGATAGCAATGAGATATAAGGAGAATAACGGTATGAAGATCACGGTATTGGGCGCCGGTGCCTGGGGCACCGCCTTCGGACAGGTACTGGCCGACGCGGGCAACGACGTGACCATGTGGGCCATCGAACCCGAGATCGTCGAGGGCATCCGCGACCACCACCACAACGGTGTGCGCCTGCCGTCCGTCGAGAAGCTGCCCGACAACATGACCGCAACCGGCGACCGCGCCGAAGCCGTCAAGGACGCCGAAATCGTCGTCGTCGCCATCGCCGCGCAGTTCGCCCGCGTCGCGCTCGCCGAATTCAAGGGCCTCATCCCCGAAACCGCGATCGTCGTCAGCCTCATGAAAGGCATCGAGCGCACCACGAGCAAGCGCATGGACGAGGTCGTGCGCGAAGCCCTCGACCTGCCGGCCGAACGCTTCGCCGCCGTTTCCGGTCCGAACCTGAGCAAGGAGGTCGCCGACCGTCAGCCGGCCGCCACCGTCGTCGGCTGCGCGGACCTCGACAACGCCCGCAAGGTCGCCAAGGCCTGCACCAACGGCTATTTCAAGGCGTTCGTCACCCGCGACGTCATCGGCCTCGAAATGTGCGGCTCGCTCAAGAACGTGACCGCGCTCGCCGTCGGCATGGCCCGCGGCGCCGGCTACGGCGAGAACACCGCCGCGATGATCGAGACCCGCGGACTTGCGGAGCTCACCGCCCTCGGCAAGGCCGCCGGCGCCGATGTCAAGACCTTCTCCGGCCTCGCCGGAGTGGGCGACATGACCGCCACGTGCGGCTCTCCGCTGAGCCGCAACTACATGTTCGGCGCGAACCTCGGCAAGGGGCTGAGCGTCGAGGAGGCCACCAAGGCCAGCAACGGCGTGGCCGAAGGCGTGCCCACCACCGACGCGGTCGTCGCGCTCGGCAAGGAGCTCGGTGTGGCCACCCCGCTCGCCTATGCGATGAGCCGCGTGCTCGCGGACGGCATCTCCTGCCAGGAGATGCTCGGCCTGCTGTTCGGCGACGAGATCACCGAGGAGTGACCGGGCTGCCGGGTAGTCTGTTGCCCCGGTATTGTTGATCGTTTCAGGAACGGTAAAGGAAGAACATGACCAAGAAGCGCATTGTGGTGATGTATGGCGGCAAGGCCGACGAGCATTCGATTTCCTGCATTTCGACCGCGGGCGTGCTCAAGGCGCTCGACACCGACAAGTTCGAGCCGATTGCGGTGGGCATCACCAAGTCCGGCCAGTGGATCGTGGACGGTGAGGACCCGCGCGGCTGGGATCTGGGCGGTTCCGCGCTGCCGACCGTCGAAAAGACCGCCGGCTCGCGCGACGTCGTGCTCGACGTGGCGCTCGGCCAGGACGGCTTCTTTGCCCGCAATGCGGACGGTACGCTGGAATCGCTCGGTCACATCGACGCCGTGTTCCCGGTGCTGCACGGTCCGTTTGGTGAGGACGGCACGATCCAGGGCCTGTTCGAGATGATGAACGTGCCGTACGTGGGCTGCGGCGTGCTTGCATCCGCCGCGTGCATGGACAAGCACTACACCAAGGTGCTGCTGGCGGCCGCCGGCATTCCGGTCGCGCCCGGCATCACGCTTGACGCGCGCGGCTTCGACGCGTCGACCAAGTTCGCCGCGAACGGCGAGGACATCCTCGCGCAGGTCGAGGCGGCGGGACTCCAGTACCCGCTGTTCGTCAAGCCGTCGCGCGCCGGCTCCAGCTTCGGCGTGACCAAGGTCGAGCATGAGGGCGACGCGGCCGAGCTTGCCGCCGCCGTGTTCGAGGCCAGCCACCACGACTGGCGCATCCTCGTCGAGCAGGGCATCGACGCGCGCGAGATCGAATGCGCGGTGCTGTGCCCGAAGGCCGGCGACGAACCGAAGGCCAGCTGGCCGGGCGAGATCGTGCTTGACAAGCGCGCCGGCGGCGACGACCAGTTCTACGATTTCGACAGCAAGTACATGGACTCGTCAGCCAGCCACGTCGAGGTGCCGGCCAACCTGCCCGACGAGCTGCTCGAACGCGTGCGCGAGATCGCGGTGCGCGGCTTCAAGGCCGTCGATGGCGCGGGTCTGAGCCGTGTCGATACGTTCGTGACGCCGGACGGCGACGTGATGATCAACGAGATCAACACCATGCCCGGTTTCACGCCGATCTCCATGTATCCGAAGGCGTGGGAGGCCACCGGCGTGAGCTACACCGACCTCATCACCACGCTCATCGAGGGCGTGCTGCGCTGATTTGTTTCGTCGGCCGACGGTGATGCCCTGTGTCATGGCCAGTGTCATCTGGCTGGGACACAGGGCATTGCCATATGTGGTGAGCCATCACGATGTATGTCTTTTCGCAAACCCTGAGGCAGTTTTCCCATGTTGACGAGGCCGATTTGCAAACTCTGAGGCAGCCGTTGTCCCGGAATCCATCGCGGCATGGGGGAAAACGGCGGATTCATGCCGCAGGCAGCTGGATACTAGCCTCAAGGTTTGCAGAAAGACCTTCTCGCCCGTCAAAAACCGCCTCAAGGTTTGCGGAAAGCTAGACAGGCCAGTGCTGCGGCCGCCTGAATGGCCAATGGACCGTGGATTAGCGGTTACGCGCCGACGGCGGCACGCTGCTCCAGGGCATCGACGCCCGACAGCGCACGGGCCGCCGCATCGCGTGCCGTCGACAGCAGCAGGTCGGGCTTCGCGAACACCAGCACCTGCCCTTCGATGCCGTAGGGCGAGAATCCCGTGAACTTCACGATCGGCACGGTTCCCTCCGCCGCTACGTCGATCGTGCCGTGCTTCACGGCCTCGACGATACGCCGCTCGACGTCCTTGACGTCGCTGCCGGCCTTCGCCGTGAACGGCACCGTCACCAATCCTTCATTCGCCGGCGTGAGCTTTTCCAACGATGCCGTGTTGAGCACCGAATTCGGGATCACCATTTCATTGCCGTTGCGCTCGCGCACCACGGTCTGTCGCCAGGTGATGTCCTTCACCACGCCGGTCGTGCCGGCTACCGTCACCAGGTCGCCTGGCTGGATCACGCGCCCGAACATCAGCCCGAATCCCGAGATCACGTTTGCGACCGTGTCCTTCAGGCCCAGCGACACCGCGATGCCGCCGACGCCGAGCGCCGTCATCAGCGTGGTCGGGTCGATGCCGAACACCGGCTTGAGCACAATCGTCGCGGCGACCACCCAGATCAGCACGCGCACGATGTTGACGAAGATCGACGCGCTCGGCATGTCCGTGTGATCCAGCACGCGGCGCAGCACCTTGCTGACCACCTTCACGACCGCCCATGCGGCGACGAGCACCACGATGAGGAACACGATCTTGCCGGCGTTCGCGGTCAGCCACTTGATCATCAGGTTCATCATGTCCAGTCCAGCATCCGCCGTATCGCTCATCATGCCTCTTTCGTGTCGTCCGGTGATATCCGCCTATATCCTACCGGGGTGATGCGGCGGAACCTGTGACTACCATGAAAGCATGGGCAATATTCTCGATGGCGCGCGTTCGAATTTCCGCACGTTCGACGAACTGCCGTTCAACGCGGTCGATTCGCTGACGCTCAGCGAGCTCGCATACATCCATATGCCGGAATCGGTGCCGCGTCATGAGACCACCACGACCGTGCGCTGCGTGCCGATGACCGCCACGTTGCGTGCGGAAGACTATCCGTCCATGGTCACGACCGGCTCGCAGTCGGTGAACGAATACCGGCTGAACCTGCTGCGGGCCGTCTGCGAATCGCCGCGATACCGCGGCATGCGCGTGGGGGAGTACGCCGAACGGCTTGACTCGGACGACCAGACGCAGTTCGCGGCCATGACCTTCGATCTGAGCGACTGCGTCGGCATGCGGGCGGACGCGGGCGGCACGCTGTACGTGGCGTTCCGTGGCACGGACAACACGCTCGTCGGATGGAAGGAGGATTTCAACATGGCCGTGCGGTGCCCGGTGCCGGCGCAACGTTCGGCGGCGGCGTACCTGCGGTCGGTGGCCGACCGTTCGACGGGAGCGCTGGGCTCCTCGCCGGCGACGATCATGGTCGGCGGTCATTCCAAAGGCGGGAACATGGCCATATACGCGGCCATGTTGTTGGGGGCGTCCCAACCCCGTGTCACGCGTATTTTCAGTCATGACGGCCCTGGTTTCGATGCGGCCGTCACGCGGTCTGACGCATATCGTGCGGTGTGCGGGCGCATCGACAAAACCGTTCCCGAATCGTCGGTCATCGGCATGCTGCTGGACGACGGCGACGTTGCGCATACCGTCGTCAAGGCCGACGCGATCGGCATCCTGCAGCATATGGGCGGCAGCTGGCAGGTCGCGGACGGTGAATTCGTCACCGCGCCCGAGCTGACCGTCGGAGCGCAGTTCGCGGACAGGACGATCGGCGCGTGGCTGGACGGGGTCGACCAGCGGCAACGGGAGATCACGGTCGATCAGACGTATGATGTCATCGCCGCGGCCGGATACGACAATTTCGCCGATCTCGCCGCGAACTGGACCGCGGCGCTGCCGAAGATCCTCGTCGCGGCGAGCGGCACTGACCGCAAGACGCGTGAGCTCATCTCGTCGGTGCTCAAGGGGTTGCCGTCCAGCGCCGTGCGCACGCTGGTGCGGCGTGACGAAACCGTGTGACGGTCGGCTGCTGCCGGTCAGGCGGCTGCGCCGGCGGTCGCGCCCGGCAGGTTGTTGCGGAAGATGCGATGCCAGTAGCCGAGCAAATCCTTGCGCGACAGTGACAGGCACATGCTCATCGCCAGCACGGCCATGTCCTCGTTGAGCAGGTCGTCGAGTTCCACGGTGCCGCGCAGGTCGGGCCAGCGTCTGAGCACGGCGAGCATGCCGCCGACCGTGAAGTCCAGCATGAGATCGGTTTTCAGGTCGGGACGTTCCGGCAGCTGCAGGCTGTGGATGATGGTGAGGCGGCCGAAGTCGCGCAGCGAATCCACCAGTTCGGGGGAGCTGTGGGGGCCCGCGATGAGCGCGAGCCGGTCGAGGCGCTCGCGGTGTTCGGGCGACTGCAGCAGGTTGGTGATGTTCTCGCGCCAGGTGGCGTCCGGATCGGAGTCGGGCGTGGGCAGGGCCGTCTTGGCTTCCTGAACGACGTGCATGATGGCGGAATCGGCGAGTTCGGACAGGCCGCTGAAATGGTAGTAGAACGAGTTGCGGTTGACGTTGGCCTCGTGCACGATGTCGGTGACGGTGATCTTGTGGTATTCGCGCTCCGCGAGCAGGTCCCAGAACGCGTTCTCCATGCGTTCCTTGGCGGGCAGGATCTCGGAATCCCTACGTGGGCGTGGCATGGCGGCTCCGTCAGGCGTTGCGGCGAATTATTGGTCGGGGTGTCCAGACAATCTGTCTAGACACCGTGTCTAAGCCGTCATGATACACCGTTATTGGACAACGTGTCTATGGAGGATGGCCGGCTGGCGCCTGAGACCTGCGCCGTATCGTCGGCGCGTCGTGATGGGCGCGGGTGCCCGCCGGCCCGATGGCCGTCGCGTCCTTATCGCCGCGACACCTTGGTATTGCGGGCCAGCGCCGCCTGCAACAGGATCATCATCGCCTGCGTGATGTTGCGCCGGTCCTCGGGGCTCAGCCCCACGAACGTGCCGAGCATCTCCGGGATCGCCTTCGCGCCGGCCGCCATCACATCGCCGATGTTGTTCGCCCCGCTCGCCTCCAGCACCGCGAACAACGCGTCCACCGCATGCTCGCGCTGCTCCTGGCTCAATCCCGCCATCCATTTGTTCAGCGACTCGTTGAACAGCTTCGAACTATGCGCCAGATCCTCCACCTGCACGAACTCGCCGCCGCACATCTGCCAGGAGAACGCGAAATGCTGCATCACGCCCTCCACGTCGGACTTGACCACCGTGCAGCGCTCCGGTGTCTCCAGAATCATGCCAATGATCGACGAATCCGGCACGATCTTGACGATCCGGTCCTTCACCGTGCCGTACTCGTACCCATGCACCACGTCCGGCGGGAAACCGGGCCCGTCCAGCGAATAGATGCGCATGACGCGCTCGCGCACCTCGTCGGGTGCGTTCATCGCCGCGTACACGGCCAGGTTGCCGCCCTTCGAATG
Organism: Bifidobacterium aerophilum; assembly: GCF_010667685.1. Taxonomy (GTDB): domain Bacteria; phylum Actinomycetota; class Actinomycetes; order Actinomycetales; family Bifidobacteriaceae; genus Bifidobacterium; species Bifidobacterium aerophilum. The sequence goes on from NZ_WHZW01000022.1 coordinate 11,858, forward strand.
TCCGGTCAGGATGATCGGCCCGTCCCACAGCCCGGCGACCTGCGTGAGATATTTCGCCGCCGACACCTGCGCCGGCACCGGATACTGGAAGGACATGTTGAAATCCTCCTTCCAGCCTACCAGCGAATCGTCGGTGCCGCGATACGAGACGATCAGCGTGCCGTCCGGCAGTCGGAACGTCAGCGCGGCGAACTGCGTCTGCCTGTCCGCGCTGAACTCGGCGGCGTACGCGCCCATGACGATGCCGGAAAACCGCGGATTGGCGGCGCATGCTCGGTAGAAGTCGTGCGTCAGCTGCGGGTTGACCAGTGCGACGGCGTTGACGTCGTGATCGCTGACGATCTGACCCTGATGCAGTTCGCGGTCGGCCTGCTCGACGGTCATGCCGTCGAATGGCGGATGACTCAGATGATGCAGCGACGTGACCGGATGACGGAAGGAGAACGAGTGCAGCCGGCTGCGCAGCGTGCCGTAGCGGTGCAGTTCGTCATCGAGACGCGGCATGTCGTTCGGCACGTCGTCGTAGATGAGGATCGCCAGCGCCAGCGCGTCGGCCGCGCCGAACGGCAGCGTCGCAAACCCGCGCGTCTCGGTGCGCGCGTAATCGGTGATGTTGCCCATCGCGCACCTCCTTCGCCGTGCGTCCCCGAACGTGTTGCGCGGAACCTCCATGTCGGCCGGCCGCGCCCTGCGCCGGCCTCGCGTGTACCGCTACGTATGATCTTAGTGAATTGTCGTCACGCCGCCGGCGAAACTCCCCGCATCGCGCGAAATTGGCGTGTTGCCACGACTCTGACCGTCATTGTGCCCGGCGGGTGGTAGAAACGAACCAACACACCGGCGACGAATGCCAACAGGGAGGTTGCGATGATCAACGAAACATACAAGGCGATGCTTGGCGGCAAATCCGTGATCCGTACCTTGAGCGAGTATGCGACCGCGCGCGGGGCCGAAATCGGCTACGACAACGTGTTCGACTACAGCCTCGGCAATCCGAGCGTGCCGTGCCCGCCCGACTTCACCAAGACCGTCATCGACATGTACGAGACCGCCGAGCCGGTCAAGCTGCACGGCTACAGCCCGTCGCTCGGCCTGCCGTCCGTGCGCGAGACGATCGCCGACAGCCTCAACCGCCGTTTCGGCATGGACTACACCGGCGACTACGTCTTCCCGACCACCGGTGCGGCCGGAGCGCTTTCGCATGCCCTGCGCGTCGTGACCAAGCCGGGCGACGAGGTGATCACGTTCGCGCCGTACTTCCCCGAATACCAGCCGTACGTCAGCGGCACGGGCGCGTATCTGACCGTCGTGCCGGCCGATACCGAGAACTTCCAGATCAACTTCGACGCGTTCGAGGCCGCGCTCGGGCCGCAGACCGCGGCGGTGCTCATCAACACGCCGAACAACCCGTCCGGCGCGGTGTACTCGGCGGCCACGCTCGAACGTCTCGCCTCGATCCTGCGCGCCCGCCAGGAGGAGTACGGCCATGACATCTTCCTCATCAGCGACGAGCCGTACCGCGAGATCGTCTTTGACGGCGGAGAACAGCCGTACCCGGCGAAGTTCTACGATAACACGCTTACCTGCTATTCGTGGTCGAAGTCGCTGAGCCTGCCGGGCGAGCGCATCGGCTATGTGGCCGTCAACCCGCGCGCCACCGACGCGAAGCTCATCGTGCCGATGTGCGGCCAGATCTCGCGCGGCACGGGCCACAACTGCCCGAGCTCGACCATGCAGCTGGCCGTGGCGAAGGTGATCGACGAGACGAGCGATCTGAGCGTGTACGAGACGAACATGAACCTGCTGTACGACGCGCTCACTTCGATCGGTTTCGACGTGGTGCGCCCCGGCGGCACGTTCTACATCTTCCCGAAGGCGCTTGAGGACGACGCGACCGCGTTCTGCATGAAGGCCAAGGACTACGACCTGATCCTCGTGCCGTCGGAGAGCTTCGGCGTGCCCGGATACTTCCGCATGGCGTACTGCATCGACACGGAAAAGGTGAAGCGGTCCATCCCGGTGCTCGAGAAGTTCGCGCACGAAGTGTACGGCCTGTGATGCTTTGCGGCCGGCGATAATGCGCGAAATACCGGGCGACACGCCGAGATTTGCATGTGCGGGTGTTCTCGTGTAGATTATCCATCTGTTGCCTCACGGCGACAGATTGCGGACATAGCTTAGTTGGTAAAGCGCAACCTTGCCAAGGTTGAGACCGCGGGTTCGAGTCCCGTTGTCCGCTCGCTTTTTTCTCGGATGCCGAGTTCGCTTGGCTTCCGGGGAGACGCAGGCCCGGGCGGTTGGCGCAGAGGTAGCGCACTTCCCTGACACGGAAGGGGTCACAAGTTCGAATCTTGTATCGCCCACGATTGATTGGCGGGAAACCGGCGATCGATTGGATCGGACGCGAGTCTGGTCGGATGCGACTGGGTGATTGGCGCAGCGGCTAGCGCACTTCCTTCACACGGAAGGGGTCGTAGGTTCGATTCCTACATCACCCACGATCTCGTGGCTTGCCGCGGGTGAATTTCGGGGCTATGGCGCAGCTGGTAGCGCATCTCCATGGCATGGAGAGGGTCAGGGGTTCGAATCCCCTTAGCTCCACAGACAAAGGGCTTGCCTTCGGGCAAGCCCTTTTGCGTATGCCGCGGCCGCCGTGCGGCCGGCGTCATCGACGATGACGGCACCGGCCGCACGTGAGCGCGATGCTTTCGGCTTCCGACCGCTACTTGCGCGGCGCGTAGATCACCGTGTCGATCAGCTCGCGGTAATGCTTGACGATCTGCGCGCGACGCGTCTTCAGGCTCGCGGTGAGCATGCCGTTGTCCTGTGTGAACTCGTCGGGCAGGATCTCGAACTTGCGGATCGACTCGGCACGCGACACGCTGTCGTTCGCCTGATTCACCGCGCGCTCCACTTCGGCGTGCACGATCGGGTTGGCGGCCAGCGCCGCCAGATCGGGTTCGGGCTGCGCGCCCTGCGATTCCAGCCACGCGTTCGCGTCCGCAAGGTCGAGCGTCACCAGCGCGGCCACGAACGGCTTGCGGTCGCCGATCACCAGGCACTGGTTGACCACCGGCGACGTCATCACCGCGGCCTCCAGCAGACCCGGGGAGACGTTCTTGCCGCCGGCCGTGATGATCAGGTCCTTCTTGCGGCCGGTGATCGAAATGAACCCATCCTCGGAAATGTCGCCCAGATCGCCGGTATGCAGCCAGCCGTCCACGATCTGCTCGGCCGTGACCTCCGGGTGGTTGTGATAGCCACGGCACACCAGATGGCCGCGCACGCACAGTTCGCCGTCGTCCGCGATGCCGGCCGTCACGCCGCTCATCGGCATGCCGATCGTGCCGATCCGGTTGTTCTCCGGCAGGCTCACGCACACCGGGCCGCAGGTTTCGGTCATGCCGTAGCCTTCGAGCAGCGGCATGCCGATGCCGTTGAAGAAGTGCGACAGGTCGGCGTCCATCGGCGCGCCGCCCGTGATCGCGAAATCGGCGTTCGGTCCGAAGATCGTGCGGATCTTGCGGTACACCACGCGCTCGTAGAACGCGTGCGCGATCCGCTTGTTCCACGCCAGCTTCTCGCCGGCCTGCTCGGCCTTCGACCATTCGCGCGCCACGTCGGCCGCGCGCAGGAACATCTTGCCCGCAAGACCGCTGCCCGCGCGCTGAGAGGCCGCGTTGTACACCTTCTCGAACACGCGCGGCACGGCCAGCAGCAGCGTAGGCCCGAACGATTCGAAATCCTTGACGATCGTCTTCATGTTCGAGCTCAGGCCCAGCGTGAGCGTGCCGCAGAAGCTCAGCAGTTCCATGAACCGCGCGAACACATGGCTCAGCGGCAGGAACAGCAGCAGACGGCGGTCGGGCCAGGCGCAGGCGCGCGGCATGTACTGCATGGCCGACAGACACAGGAACGCGAGGTTGCGGTGCGTGAGCTCCACGCCCTTCGGGGTGCCGGTCGAACCGGACGTGTACACGATCGTGGCCAGGTCGTCGCCGTGCGCGGAACGCTTGCGATCCCAGAACTCGCCGTCGGACACGGACTTGCCGTACTCGCGTAGCGTGTCGAGCGCGCCGGCCTCGATCATGAACACGTTGCGCAGCGTCGGCACGTCGGCGTGCACCGATTCGACCTTGTCGCGCTGGCCGTCATCCTCGGCGAACGCGATCGTCACCTCGGAATCGTTGAAGATCCACTTCACCTGATCGGCGGAATTCGTCTCGTACACGGGAACCGTGAGCGCGCCCACCGCCATGATCGCCATGTCGAGCGCCGTCCACTCCCAGCGGGTGTGCGAGACGATGGACACGGCGTCGCCCTGCTGCACGCCGAGCGCGATCAGACCCTTGCCGAGCGCGATCACCAGATCGCGGAACTGTGCGGCCGAGAACGACTTCCAGACATCCTTGCCGGACTCGTCCTTGGCCTTGTACTCGACGGTGGATCCGTCCGGATCGCGCTGGGCGCGCCGGTCGAGGAAATCGAACAGGTTGATGTCGTCGTCGATGGGCTCCTTGAGCGGATTGGTGAACTCTTTGACGATGGTGGTGGAATTGACTGTCATGACACCAGCATGGCACCGGTTCGGTACATCGTGCGGGCGGTGTTCGGATGCGATTGCGGGGGCTTGCGGAACGTTCGTGTGGGGAAGGGTGCGCGAGCGCGGCGAACGCTGGGCCGCGCCGCCGGAAATATGCGATTACGCTGGTGCGCGACGGACGAAGGAGGCCGATGCGATGGCGGAACGACGGGATGACACGAGCGGGGAAAATATGCCGGCCTGGTCTGCGGGGGAGCCTCACATGCCGGCACGCGGCAGGCGCACCGAATTCCATGGCAAGGCGCAGGCATACGACCGCGCGCGGCCCGGATACCCGGACGCGGCCATGCGATACATCGCCTCGCTGTTGCCGGCCGGCGCGAGGATCGCGGACATCGGCGCGGGCACCGGCAAGTTCACGGTGCCGCTGGCCCGGCTCGGATACGGGATCGCGGCGGTCGAACCGGACGCCGACATGCGCGGCGTGCTGGTCGACGTCGTCCGGCCGTATCCGAACGTGACCGTGGCCGACGGAACGGCCGAGCACACCGGACTGCCCGACCGCAGTGTGGACGCGATCGCCTGCGCGCAGGCGCTGCACTGGTTCGACCACGACGCCTTTCTCGCCGAATGCGCGCGCATCGGCCGGGGCGGCTCGTTCCTGCTGATTTCGGTCTACAACAGCACGTCGTTCGATTCGGCGATGATGCGTGGCGTGGACCCCGGCGTGCCGGGGGCGGTGGCTAATGCCGACGGCGACTCGACCGGCTCGGCGAATGCCGGTGTCGGTGCGCCTTTGGTTGTCTCGGCCGGCGACGTCGCCGACATCGGCGTCAGCGCGCGGCACTTCCGTGACACGGCCGCCGCGTTCTTCACGCATCCGACGATCCGCCGTTTCCCGAACCCGATTCGGTACACGCGCGAAACGTGGCGCACCTACATGGACTCGCACTCGCACAGCCCGCTGCCGACCGACCCGGCGTACCCCGCGCACCGCGTATGGGTCGACGCGATCTTCGACGCGCGCGCCGTCGGCGGCATCCTCACCGACGACAACATCACCATGATCGCCAGCGAACGAATCGCGATACGGTAGCCGGAAACGGCGTCATTGCGCCGATGCAACCGCTGGTTGCGCGACGACTGCGGTCAAGATCGGCGTGTGCAACCGCAAGATGGTGGCGACCGGCGGCGTGATCTGCCATAGTGAAGTCATCGTCCGGACATGACACGATGACCGACGGCACCACGGAAGGGGGGCCGATGACTTTCCGCACCAACCTGCAAGCCCTGCGCGCGCGGCGCAACATGACGCAGGAGCAGCTCGCCATGCTGCTCGGCGTCTCGCGGCAGGCGATCTCGAAATGGGAATCCGAGAAGGCATATCCGGAAATGGACAAGCTGCTGGCGATCTGCGACCTGTTCGACTGCACGCTCGACGATCTCGTGCTCGGCGACGTGACTCGGCCGGCGACGGGCACCGCGGACGCCGTGAATGTGACGGGTGAGGGTGCGGATGCGTCGGCCGTGCGGAATGCGGTGGACCTGTCACGGACCCGGGATCTGACGGCGAAGGACGACCAAGCCGATGGTTATCCCGGCGATCCGTCATCCGGCGGCTTGCCTGGACCTTTTCGTGCCGAATCATCGCCCGATGACGATTCAACGTTTCCGCCACGGGATCCGATCGGCTACGACGTGCATCGCCGCCGGTTTGCACTGATGATCGCGGCCGGCGTCGCAACGGTCATCGCGTCGGTCGGCGTCGCGAACCTGTTCGACCCCGTGAACTCAATCATCGGATCGTCGCCGTTCAACGATCTGCTGATGTTCGCGTGCATCGGCGTGGGGACGATCGTCGGACTGGCGCTGCTTATTCCGGGCGGTATGTCTCATGTCGTCTTCGCGCGCCGGCATCCGTACGTCGAGGACCCGTATACCGAGGACGATCACGATCGGGAGATGCGGTTGCTCGCGACCGGCATCGTGGGCGGCATGGTGGCGATACTGGTCGGCATCGTGGTGGTCGTGTACGCGGATGATGTGCTGGGTATTGCCGCCGGCTGGCCGAACGCGGTCATGTTGCTGCTCGGTGCGCTTGCCGTGTTCGGCTTCGTCTACTGCGGCATGCGGTACGGTCTGCTGAACATCGACGACTACAACCGTGCGGCCGAGAACGATCGAGGCGAGGAGCGGCGAACCGAGCAGCAGGCATTCTCCGGCAGGCTCACCGTGGTGGTGTGCGGCGTCATCATGCTGGTCGCCACGATCATCGCCCTATGTCTGTTGCTGCTCATGCCCGGTGCCGATGCCGGTGCGTGGTCGGTGTTCGCGCTGTTCTGGCTGCCGTGGCCGGTCGGTGGCATGCTGTGCGGCATTGCGGCGCTCGTCATCTGGCTGTGCGGGGATCGACCCGACCGGTGACACGGAGACGCGGTGGCATGTGAAGTCGGAGTGAATCGTGCCGTCGATCGGATAGTCCGACGTTTCAGGCATATAATGATAACGCAAACATAGTTGAAATCATTGGGATGCAACGAGGAACGCCAAGATGTCGGAACTCAATAACGCGCAACGCCGCACCGAACAACTGCCGTACCACTACGACGATCCGTCCATCATGGGCGGCCAGCTCGAATATCAGGAAAAACTGTGGGAATTCAACCAGACGCACCCCACCGACGCGGACGGCAAGCAAAAACTTCTCAAGGAGATGTTCGCCGAGATCGGCGACGGCTGCCACGTCGAGACGCCGGCGCATGCGAATTGGGGATTCCACCACGTGCGCATGGGCAAGGGCGTGTACTGCAACGTGAACTTCACCTGCGTGGACGACGCCGACATCACGATCGGCGACTACTGCATGTTCGGGCCGAACGTGGTCATCGCCACGGCCGGGCATCCGGTGCTGCCGGTCCTGCGCGAGCACCATTACGTGTACTGCATTCCGGTCACGATCGGCCGCAACGTGTGGGTAGGCGCGAACGTGACGATCCTGCCGGGCGTGACCATCGGCGACAACTGCGTGATCGGCGCCGGTTCGGTCGTCAGCCACGACATCCCCGCGAACACGGTCGCCTACGGCGTGCCGTGCAAGGCCGTACGCGAGATCGGCGAGAAGGACCGCGAGTTCTACTACAAGACCCGCCGCCTTGACGTGTGGGAATGAGCGCGTGCCAGAGTGAGCGTACTCGGCCGAGCATGTGTGCGCTTCCGTAAAGGCTTTTGTGTCATGCGTGATCTGCCTTCTCGATACGTGGGAATATGGAACCCGAAAACGAATCTGCATATAAGGAAGATCGAGAATGATGATAGAAACCCAGCGTCTTATGATGCGCCCGTTCACGCTTGACGATGAGGATATCATCTCCGCGCTGTACGGCGACCCAGAGATCATGATGTATATGCCGTGCGGTTGTTTGACGGATGAAGGGATTCGGGATCATGTGCGGCAGGTGGTGTCCGACTGGGATGCGCGGCCGCAGACGAATTATGAGATGGCGGTGATCGCGAAATCCGATTCGCGAAAAATTGGGCGGGCGCGAATCCATATGGATTATGAAAGTGATACCGCGATGCTTGGCTGGCTGCTCGTGCGATCTGAATGGGGCAAGGGGTATGCCACGGAAATCACCAAATCATTGCTCAAATATTGCTTCGATGTAATGCAGGTTCATCGCGTGTGCGCGCTTTGTCATCCGAATAATATCGGCTCATGGAAGGTGATGGAGAAATGCGGTTTACGCAAAGAGGCCCATTACGTTCAAAAGGTGAAATATGTGGGTGCTGCCGGCACGCATTGGGAAGATGAGCTGGAATACGCGATACTGAACGAAGAGTTTCAACGAATGTGACTTGCTGCTGTGGTGGGAGTGTCGCCTCACCCACCACAGCCGATGCACCGCTACTGCAGGCAGGCTTCGATGTTGTTGCCGTCCGGGTCGTGGATGAACGCGGCGTAATAGGTCGGGCTGTAGTTCGGGCGCGGACCGGGCTGGCCGTTGTCGACGCCGCCCGCCGCAAGGCCGGCCGCATGGAACGCCTTCACCGCATCCTCGTCGGCCGCGTGGAATGCCAGATGCGTCGGCACGACCGGGTTGCCGTCCTTCGGCGACTCCAGCCATACGCTGTCGCCGTCCTCGTCGTTCGCAAAGCACACCGCGCCCGGGAACTCGCATTTCTTCACGTAGCCCAGCGGCTTGAGCAACTGCTCGTAGAAGCCCGAGCGCTCGTTCGCGTCCTTGACGAACAATCCGACATGATCGATCATGACAACCTCCTTGGTGTGATGCGAACCGTTGACATTCCTACGGCTCCGTCACGTTCTCAGTGTAGTCGTCGGCAGCCACCGGGCTGTTCGGTCGGCGGCGCGATACCAATACCACGGGCCGCGCGCGCATACACGCCACCCATATAATCGGCATATGGGTGAATGTGTGTTCTGCGATATCGTGCGCGGCGAGGCGCCGTGCCGTCTGGTCGCGCAGTCCGATCTGGCGATGTGCTTCGTGTCGACCGACGATCAGGTCGATTACCATCTGCTCGTCGTTCCGAAGCGACACGCGGTCAACATCATCGACTGCGACACGGAATCCCTGCGCGCGGTGGCCGAACTGACGCAGCGCGTCGCCCGGCATATGGTAGCTGACTGCGGGTTCGACGGCGTCGACCTGCTCAACACCTCGTTCGAGGACGACCAGTCGGTGTTCCATTTCCATGTGCATCTGCTGGCCCGTTCGCGCGGCGATGGCCTGGACACTTGGCCGAAACTGCCCGGCCGCGCGATATCGCTGGACGCCGCGTGGCGTCGAATGCGGTAAGGCGACGCCTTTCTTCAAACCATGAGGCAGATTGCGGAACGTGCAGGGGTCTTTCTGTGATCTCTGAGGCAGCGTATGCCAGGGAGACGGCCGATATATACCCCCGAACGTGGTCGGCGGTGCGGATGCGAATCGATATGCTGCCTCAAGATTTGCGAAAAGACCTCTGCGGCGGTGATAATCTGCCTCACAGTTTGCGGAAAGCTGATATTCGAGTCCGAACGGGCTGCCCAACGGCCAACCAATCCGGCTTGCTTGGGCGGCCCCGTCAGGCCGTCTTGGTCGGGTCCTTCTGGAGGGTGAGAAACACGAGTGCGACGACGAGGAGGATCGCGATCGAGAGGACGCCGAGGGAGGCGTTACCGGTCAGCGACGTGGTGGTCGCCACGAGGAACGTGCCGAGGATCGAGGCGGTCTTGCCGAAGATGTCGTACAGGCCGTAGTACTCGTTGGCGTGCTCCTTGGGGATGATCTTGCCGTAGTACGAGCGCGACAGCGCCTGGATGCCGCCTTGGAACATGCCCACGAGAATCGCGAGGATCCAGAACTGCACGGCCGAGCGCAGGAAGAACGCGGCGAAGAACACGATGCACATGTACGCGATGACCGCGGCCACGATCATCGGCTTGCATCCGAACCGGCCGGCCATGCGGCCGTACAGGATGGCGCACGGGAACGCGACGAACTGCGTCACCAGCAGCGCCACGACCAGCTGCGTCGAGTCGATGCCGAGCTGCGTGCCGTACGACGTGCTCATCGAAATCACCGTGTTCACGGCGTCGATGTAAAAGAAGAACGCGATCATGAACATCCACAGCGGCTTGTTCTTCACGAGCTTGCGCAACGTGCCGCCCAGTTCGGCGAACGTGCCGTGGATCGCCTCGCGCGTATGCTCTCGGGTCGCGCGGTAGTGCACCTGCCGGTAGCTGGTCAGCAGCGGGATCGTGAACGCCACCCACCATACGGCCGTGATGACGAAACTCGCCCGCGTGCAGGCGACCGTCGACCAGCCGAACAGCGACGGGCCGCCGAAGATCAGCGCGATGCACGCGATGAACGGCACCGTCGAGCCGACATACCCCCAGCCGTAGCCGTGCGACGACACCTTGTCCATGCGTTCGTTCGACGTCGTGTCGATGAGCATCGAATCGTAGAACGTGAGCGAGCCGTTCAGGCCGATCGTCGCGAGCACGTACACGATCAGGAACGGCAGCCACGTCAGCGGCAGCGCCATCGCGCAGCACATGACCACGCCCGTGCCGAAGAATCCGAGGAAGAACTTGATCTTCATGCCCTGCACGTCGGCGATCGAGCCGAGCAGCGGCATGAGCAGCGCGATGACCAGCGATGCGATCGTCTGCGCGTAGCCCCACGCCGACACGATGTTGCCGTCCTCGGGCATCAGCGAACTCGCGTAGATGGGGACGACGGCCGTGCTCAGCAGCACGAACGCCGAATTGCCGACGTCATAGACGATCCATTTTTTCTCGTGCGGGGTGAGTTTCGCGGATGCGCTCGGCGCGACGGACGTGGCGTCCGCGGCGCCGGTGGTGCGTTCAGACATACAAGCTCCTGTTCATAACCATCTTCCATGGTACGGTGACGAGCCGATGACGATCGGGGATGGAAATGAACGGCGGGTGAATTGTGACTGGCGGATAAGGCGCCCGCATGATGCCGGACGATGCGTTGTCCGGCATCATGCGGCGCCATGCTATCGGCTGCCGAACGTGGTCGCCGGAGGGGGCGTCACTTCCGTTCGGGTATGCTCTCGTCGGCGTCCGCGTCGCCGTCGGCCAGCGCGATCGTGTCCTCGTAGGACGGGCACACCGGCACGCCGTTGACCGAATCCCGGATCGCCAGTGATGCGGCCGCGTTGGCGATGCGCACCGCATCGGTCAGCGACCAGCCGCGCGCCAGCATCGCGCACAGCGTTCCGGTATGCGGCGCCCCGGCCGAACGCGTATGCGTCGCCTTGACCGGATGTCCCTCCACGTGCGCGACCTCGCCTCCCGGCGTGCGCACCCACGCGCCGCGCGATCCGGCGCGCACGACCAGCGGCGCACGCAGCGTTTCGCCGAGCGCCTGGCACAGTTCGGCCATCGACCGGTCGAAGCCGCCGCCCACGGTCATCAGCATGTCGTCGTCGCGCAGGATGCCCAGACGGTCGGCCAGCGTGTTCGCCTCCTGTCGGTTGCACGACCAGATCGGCCGCGCCAGCACCAGATCCTCCAGCAGATGGTCGTTGACGAGCGACAGCGTGTTGGTCGGATTGAGCACGATGGCATATCCGCGCGTCGCCGGGTCGGAGCCGGCGCGGTGCATGAATTCGTCCACGCCGGCGGCCGTGTGATCCATCAGCGTGTTGCCGCTGATGTGGACCACGTCGCCGGGCTGCGGCTCCACGCAGTCGAACGTCGTGCCGTCGCCCTGCGCCTCGGCGCCATAGGTGGCGATGTAGGTTTTGCGATGCTCCTCGTCGGACAGTACGAGACGGAATCCGGAATCGGTGTCGAGCCGGTCCTGCCCGATATGCGCGATGCCGTTGTCGTCCAAGGCCTTGCGCACGATCGTCGCCCACGGTCCGGTGCCGATGATGCCGGCATGCGCGGCGTGCACGCCCATGCGCGCGGCCGCCTGCATCACGCGATAGCTGCCCCCGACCGTCGCGTTGGTGTGGTCGGATACGGCGAATCCTCCGGTTTTCGGGAATCCGTCGACGTCCATCATGATGTCCACCCAGACATGGCCGAGCGAAATCACCGAATGGCCGGCGGCGTCGGCATGGTGATCCTGGGCCTGTGCGAGTCGTTCGCCGATGCGACTGATCATGGCATCCTCCTTGACTGACCGTAATTAGTCACGTTGTATAGCAAGTTTATGGACGTTTGCTGAAAGCGGCAATAGGTACTGGGTATGATTGTGCGAAGTTTCGTGGGGCGGCCATGCGCGGCGATGCCGGCGGCGGCCCTCGCATTTTGCGTTGTCCGCGGCTGTGCGCTATAGTAGTGAAGTTGTGTGTTCCGCCGTGCGGTAAAACGTGTGGTGCGAACGCAAGACTTGCAAGTCAAAGAACATTATAGGGAGTCCATTATGGCAGCTCGTTGCGCAGTGTGCGGCAAGGGACCGCAGACCGGTTACACCGTTTCGCACTCACATATCCGCAATAAGCGCACCTTCCGTCCGAACCTGCAGCCGGTTCGCACCACCGTTGACGGCCAGAACGTCCGTCTGCGCGTGTGCGTCAAGTGCCTCAAGGCTGGCAAGGTTCAGCGTGTGGCCGCGTGAATCGCGAGATAGCAAGCTTAAACCCCGGTAGTCGCAAGACCGCCGGGGTTTTTCATATCGCAGGCGGTGCGCGGGCGCTGTCGCGGGAGACGCCTCCCGCTGTGAAAGTCCGCTTGCCCCGACACAATGGAGCGTTATGAGCATTACCCTGAACACCCCGGTTTCGTCGTTGATGACGAACAAGCGGCGTGCCGGTGCGCTCAAATCGCTGGGCATCGTCTCGATCGGAGACGCGCTGACCTATTATCCGTTCCGCGTGACCGACCCGGTGCCGCTGCGCGCATTGCGTGAGGCCCGTGCGGGGGAGTCCATGGCGTTCGCGGCGGTGATCCGATCCCTGCGCGTCGTGCCGATGAACGCCAGACGCGGCTACCGACTCGAAGCGCTCGCCGACGACTCCGATTTCGCCCGAACCCGGAACGTGGCGGGCGCGGTGGCACCGCTCACGTTCTTCTCCTACAAGAAGCAGTACGTCGACTGGCTCGGCATGCGTCTGCGAGCCGGTGCGACCGTGGTGGTCTGCGGCATGCCGAGCGAATACGGCGGCCAGCTGCAGTTCACGCATCCCGAAATCCTGACCGTCGCGCCCGGTCCGACGACGGACGACGAATTCGGCGGCGACGATGCGATGTTCGTTCCCGTGACGTCATCGCTCAAATATGACGCGGATACGGTCGAGGCCGGACTGCGGCGCGTCTGCCGCCCTCGGCCGGTGTACCACGCGACCTCGCGCATCTCCAGCGAACACATCCACGAGTCGATCCTGGGATTCCTGCGCATGCTGGCGCAGGACGGTGATGACGCGGCCGCCGCGGCGTCCGGCGGTACTCCCGGCGGCTCCGTGTCCGCCGAGGGCCTGTTTGTCGATGGCCTGTCTGTCAATGGCATGGCCGCATCCGACGCAACCCACACGGGAGGCAGCGCGATTGAGACCGCGCGACTCGCGCAAGCCATCCCCGACATCCTTCCCGAGCCGGTGCGCACGGCGAAACGCCTCATGCACCGAGCCGAAGCGTTCGCGGCGATCCATAACCCGGATTCCACCAAGGACTTCGCCCGCGCCATCGACACGCTGCGCTACGAGGAGGCGTTCGTCTGCCAGACCGCGCTCCTTCAGGCGCGACGGCACGCGCATCATGCCGCGGCCGAATCCTGCCCGGACACCGCGTTGCGCGACGCGTTCATCGCCTCGCTGCCGTTCGATCTGACGAACGGCCAGCGCGAGATGATCGACGACATCGCCGCCGACATGTCGCGAGACACGCCGATGCAACGGCTGCTGCAAGGCGAAGTCGGCTCCGGCAAAACCGTCGTCGCGCTCGCCGCCATGCTGCAGGCGGTCGGATCCGGGCATCAGGCCGTGCTCGTCGCGCCCACGCAGGTGCTCGCCGAACAGCACGTCGCCACGATCGAGAAGATGGTGGGCGGACTGCATGCGTCGGACGACGGCGACGCCATCCGGGTGATCCTGCTGACCGGCGGCATGAAACTCGCTGTGCGCCGCCGTGCGCTCGCCGCGGCCGCCAGCGGCCAGCCGTGCATCATCGTCGCCACGCATGCCGCATTCTCCAAGACCTTCCAGGCGCCGAACCTCGCGCTCGCAGTCATCGACGAGCAGCACCGGTTCGGCGTCGAACAGCGCGAATCGCTGCGCGGCAAGGCCGACAAGGCCCCGCACCTGCTGGTCATGACCGCGACGCCGATCCCGCGCACGGCCGCGATGACATGGTTCGGCGACCTTGACATCTCTTGGCTCACGGAGCTGCCGGGCGGCCGCAAGCCGATCCGCACGTTCATTGTGCCTGAGTCCGACGGTCGCACGATGGGCAGCATGTTCGCGCACATCCGCCAGCGCATCGACGCGGGGGAGCGGGCGTACGTGGTCTGCCCGCGCATCGACGCGGATTCCGATGCCGACGATGTGGATTCGTCGGTGTCCGGCGGTTCCGAAATGGATGTGTACGATCGTTCCGACGCGGGGACGGGCGACGATGAACGGCCGCAACGTCCGCCGCTGCATTCGGTGACGGAGATCGCCGCACGGCTTGCCGGACTGCCGCAGTTCGCCGGTGTCGAATTCGCGACGCTGACCGGACGCGACGATGATGAGGCGAAAGCCCGGGTGATGGCCGATTTCGCGAGCGGCAGGACGCCGATTCTCGTTGCCACGACGGTGATCGAGGTCGGTGTGGACGTGCCGCAGGCCAGCTGCATCGTGATCTTCGACGCCGACCGGTACGGACTGTCCCAGCTGCATCAGCTGCGCGGTCGTGTGGGCCGCGGCGGAACCAACTCGTGGGCGTTCCTGATCTCGCGCGCCGAGTCGGGCTCTCCGGCCGAACAGCGTCTGCAGGTCATCCAAGGGTCTCTGGACGGTGCCGAGATCGCGCAGGCCGATCTCGAGTTCCGCGGCGCGGGAGACGTGCTCGGCGATGCGCAGTCGGGCGGCAAGTCAAGCCTCAAGCTGCTGCGCGTGGTCAAGGACGCGGGCATGATCGCCGACGCGCGCGAACGCGCGGATCGTCTGTTGTCCGACGATCCCGATCTGAGCGGCGACGTACAGCTTGCGGGCGCGGTGCTCGATTTCACTCGCGGCAACGAGACGTTCCTGACCTCGTCGTGATGATGTCGTGACATAGGCGTGACGCGGGTTGTCGTTTCGGCCGAATGACATGGTCGGGTTGGAAGGTCGGTGCATAGGCCGACCGCTACAGTAGGGCCTATGCGTGTGATTTCTGGACGATTCAAGGGCGTGGCTCTGACCACGCCGAAAACCGGCACCCGGCCCACCACCGACCGCACCAAGGAGGCGATATTCTCGCGGCTTGACTCGTGGGGCGTGCTTGATGACGCGCGGGTGCTTGACCTGTTCGCCGGTACCGGCGCGCTTGGCATAGAGGCGTTGAGCCGTGGCGCGCGCGAACTGATTGCGGTCGAAGCGAACGGTCCGGCCGCGGCGTTGATCGCGAAGACGCTGACCGTGCTCAAGCATCATCGGGCGTGGGAATCGGATATGGTCGCGCGGGTCATCAAGGCCAAAGCCGAGAAGTATGCGGCTCCGGCGATCTCCGGGTCTGTAGTCGCCCATGCTTTTGACGTGATCTTCATCGACCCGCCGTATGCGTTCGAAACCGAGGCGTGCGAGCGACTGTTGTCCGATCTGGTGGACTCCGGCATGGCGGGGGAGCGCACGGTCATCGTGCTGGAACGGTCCGCCAGATCCGATGAGCCGACCATGCCGGCAGGCTGGGAGATCGGCGAGCGGCGCGACTATGGCGAGACGGCGGTGTTTTATCTGGAGGCCGTGGTTCCCGCGATCGATGGCGAATGACCCTAGGACCGGTGATCTCGGGTCGGTCAATTTCACTTTCAGCGAAAACGGCGTGACGTTCCGGTGATACCTCGTATCGTGATATTCGGATGGTATATCTCTAATCGAGATGTCGAATCGAGATATATCGAAGAACGAAACATCGCACCGAAAGGAACCATCATGTCGAACTTTGTCGAGGACCTGCAGGCCCGTCGCTCGCAGTACGCGCTGACCAGCGAATCGCCGATCAGCGATCAGGAGATCGTCAAGCTGGTCGAAGACGTGACCGTCGCCGTGCCGAGCGCCTTCAACTCCCAGCCGCAGCGCGCCGTCGTGCTGTTCGGCGACGCCAACCAGAAGCTGTGGGACATCGTCAAGGAAACCCTGCGTCCGATCGTCAACGACGAGGAGGCCTTCAAGGCCACCGAGGCCAAGGTCAACTCCTTCGCCGCCGGCCACGGCACCGTCCTGTTCTACGACGACACCGACGTGACCAAGAAGCTTCAGGAGAACATTCCGGCCTACGCCGCCAACTTCCCGGGCTTCGCGCGCGACGCCGCCGGCATGCTGCAGCTCGCCGTGTGGACCGCCCTGTCCGAGCAGGGCCTCGGCGCGTCCCTGCAGCACTACAACCCGCTGATCGACGAGGCCGTCGCCGCCGAGTTCGGTCTGCCGGCCAGCTGGAAGCTGCAGGCCCAGATGCCGTTCGGCACCGTCGCCCAGCCGGCCGGCCCGGTCGACAAGCAGCCGGCCGACGCCCGTGTCAAGGTCTTCGGCCTGTAAGCTATTCGTGGCTGGTCGGTGGTCGCATCCGACCATCTCCGGTCGTCGCTGGTCGTCACTGACCGCTTCAGACCGTCACCGACCGCTTCTGCCCGTCACTATGTTCGAGCGATAACGACATCGACTCGAACATAGTGACGGTTACGGCACTTGAAACGTCACTATGTTCGAGCCGGCATCGCGTTCGCTCGAACATAGTGACGTCTTTGCTTGTTTGCCGCTACTTGCGCCGCGGATGCGCGCCCGAGACCTCCCAGCCGAGCGCCATCAGCGTCTTGCGGTCGGCCTTGTCAAGCGCCTTGCAATCCAGCTGCTCGATCAGGTCCGGGCGGATCTCGTTCGTGCGGGCGATCGCCTCGTCGCGGCGGAACCGGTCGACCTTGCCGTGATCGCCGGACAACAGAATGTCCGGCACGCGGATGCCGCGCCATTCGGCCGGCTTCGTGTACTGGCGGTGCTCCAGCAAGGCGTTGTCGCCGGTATAGGATTCCTCGACGATGGAGTCGGCGTTGCCCATGAACCCGGGCAGCAGGCGCGTGATCGCCTCCAGCATCACCGACACGGCCACTTCGCCGCCGTTCAGGACATAGTCGCCGATCGAATACTCGCGCACGTCCACGCCCTGCGCACGGTAATACTGCGGAATACGGGCGTCATAGCCCTCGTAACGGCCGCAGCCGAACAGCAGATGGCCGGCGTGGCTCAGTTCGGTGGCGTCGCGCTGCGTGAACAGCGGCGC
Organism: Bifidobacterium aerophilum; assembly: GCF_010667685.1. Classification (GTDB taxonomy): domain Bacteria; phylum Actinomycetota; class Actinomycetes; order Actinomycetales; family Bifidobacteriaceae; genus Bifidobacterium; species Bifidobacterium aerophilum. The sequence goes on from NZ_WHZW01000022.1 coordinate 29,344, forward strand.
GGAAGGATTGGGGAAGATGAGGACGGGACGGTTGCCGTGATCGGCTGGCGTGGATTCGTCGCCTGACTCGGATTCGCGGGACGGAACGACACCGTCATCGGCCGTGACCGCGATTCGTGACGCATCGTCCGTCATGACGGTCGCATCGGACGCCGTAGGGTCGTCGATGCTGACGGCGGCCGGCGCAAGGCCCAACAGATCGTCCAGGCACTCGGCCCACACTTCGGGCTTCATCACCATGCCGGCGCCGCCTCCGACCGGGGTATCGTCCACCGAATGATGCACGTCATGCGTCCAATCGCGCAGGTTACGGGCGTGGACCTCCACCAGCCCCTTGGCCTGCGCCTTGCCGAACAGCGACAGGTTCAGCACGTCAAAATACTCCGGGAACACGGAAACGATATCGATCTTCATGAACCACTAGCCTAGCGTGAGGGCTGTCGAGACCGTGCCGAGTGGCGGAAAACGCTCGCTGACATGGCTGTCAGCGAGCGTTTTCCGCCACGCACGACGCGACCGCCGGCTGGATGGAGACCGCCACGAGAGGAGCGGAAAGGATCACAGACCGGGGATCAGTCCGCCGGGCGGATCGATCGTCAGATACCGCTCGTCCAAATCGATGTCGGGCACCAGCTCGTCCACGAACGGCACGAGCGCCGAGTTCTCGGTCACTTCGCCGGTTTCGGGATCGCGCACCGGATTCGCCAGTCGGACCTTGAGCAGCGACTGGAAGCCGTCGAGCACGTCCACGACCTTGCCGACCACCTGACCGGCCGGCAGTCCAAGCCCGTTGTCCTCGGCCAATCGGACCTCCAGCCCGATCAGGTCCTTCGGATACCAGGCGTCCTCCTCGAGCATGTCGTCCGGGTCGTCGGCCTCGCCGAACAGTTCGACGCCGTTGAGCGCCTCCGAAGCCTCACGGGTCTCGACGCCTTCGAGCTTGAGGATCCAACGATTCTTGAACGAGCGGGAACGTTCCACGATGTACTCGGTCTCGCCATCGCGCGAGTACAGCACGGAACCGGGAGCGAACCGGTACTCCGGTTCGTCCGTGAAGCTGTAGACGTTGACTTCGCCTTTGAGCCCCTGAGCGCGGCCGATACGACAGACCCTCAGCAGTTCGAGCTGCTGAGGGTCGTCTGAGAATTCTTCTCGCACCACGTTGGGGTTCACCTGCGCACGTCCATGATGTCGACGCGCACCTTGTGATCGGACAGAGCCTGGATCACGGTGCGGATCGCGTTCGCCGTGCGGCCGTTACGGCCGATCACGCGGCCGATGTCCTCGGGATTCACGCGCACGCGAAGCAGTTCGCCGCGCGGATTCTCATGGGACTTGACCGAAACATCGTCGGGAAAATCAACGATGTTCTTGATGAGGTGTTCCACAGCCTGCGCGAGCATGATCACTCAGCCTGCGCTTCCTCGGCCGGGGCTTCCTCGGCGGCAGCGGCGGCTTCGGCCTCGGCCTTGGCCTTCGCGTCGGCCTCGGACTTGGCGGCCTTGAGCTTCTGGGCCTGAGCTTCGACGGCCTCAACGCGGGCGGCGGCATCCGGGCCGGCTTCAACGGTCTTCAGGGTGCCTTCGGCACCGTCAAGGCCCTTGAACTTCTGCCAGTCGCCGGTGATCTTCAGCAGGTTGAGCACCTGCTCGGTCGGCTGGGCGCCGACGCCGAGCCAGTACTGGGCGCGCTCGGAATTGATCTCGATGGTCGAAGGCTGGGTGTTCGGGTTGTAGGTACCGATCTCCTCGATGGCACGGCCGTCGCGCTTGGTGCGCGAATCCATGATGACCACGCGGTAGAACGCGTAGAACTTCTTACCCATGCGCTTCAGACGAATCTTGGTTGCCAAAATGGCTCTCCTTGTTAACTAGAGTTGTGGTTTCGGTTTGCAGTGTGGGGCACAGCTCGCCGAGCCCACGCGTTCCTCACGGCAAGCGGGAGTAGAGGGCACCGCCCACCATGAATAACCGGGCTATTATAGCGCGCGGGGGTGGATTTCCTCGGCGTGTCGCCTTGACCGGCTGCGGACCGCGGTCAAGGGGCGTTCGTGATCGTGGTTAAGAGGCGGTCGTGTACTGCCGCGGGCCCCGCGCGTGCGTTTCCGGGCCGGCCGCTGGGCTCCTGTCGGGAACGGTCAGATGGACAGGGTCGCGGACAGCGCGAGATGGTCGGTGTCCGCGATCTCGAAGGACTCGACGGACGTGAACCGTATGCCGGGCGTGGCGAGGACATGGTCCAGGATCAGGCGCGGCCAGCGCGTCCAACGAGGGAACGTGTACCGCGGACCCTGCGCCACGGAGAGATTCGCATCGGTGAATCCTGCGGCCAGCAGCTTGCGGAAACTCGGATGGTATGGGCTTGAATTGAGGTCGCCGAGCACGACGGCGAAGTCGTGATCATGCCGTTTGGTCGCGTCCGCGAGCTCGCCCAGTCCGATGATGCCGGCCGACCAGTCGTGCGTGCCGCGCATCGGGGATTTCGGATGCGCCGATGCGAACGTGATGTCGTGCAGCGAATCGACGGGGATCGTGATGGACGGTACGTCGGCCGCGGGAATGGCGACGGCCGAGGCCTGCGATGCCTGCGGCTCGACGCGGATCCAGATGCCGTTGAACCCGCCGTTGTCGCTTTCCTTGTTGTCGCCGAGCTGGCGGTAGGGCAGCAGCGCGTCGAGGCCGTTGCGATTGAGGTCGTCGACCAGTTCCGGCGTGAGCTCCTGCAGGGCGAGCACGGAGACGTTGCGGGCGAGGACCGCTCCGACGATCTCCTTCGCGTTGGCGCGGCCGTAACGGCAGTTGAGCGTCATGACGGTGAGCGTGGCGTTCGACGACGGCGTTCGTTGCTGGGCGAGCACGTCCTCGGCGGTCTCATTGCTGGTATCGGTTGTTTCACGAAGTGTTTCACGTCGCGCGTCGCGGGATGTCGCCGCACTGGAGTTCTCGCCCGAACGGGATGACGCGGTCTTGGCGAACGCGGCGACGATCGACGCGGACAGATCCTCCGGGCTGTAGTTCGTCCAATAGGCCGCGCCGTACAGCTGCGTGACCAGGCCGGCCGCCACGGCGCCGCACATCAGACCCCATTCGTGCATGACGATCGCGGCGACGGCGACGGCCAGCGGCACCGGCCACAGCAGCGGCACCAATGCGATCAGATACGGCAACGGCATGTGCGCGTCCGCGCCGGCCGGCACCGCGGCGAGCGCGGCCCACGCGACGCATACCAGCAGCACGATCCACAGGAACCAGAACATGAAGGAAGTCTCCTTTGCCGTCCCTGCCATGCCGGCAGGGAACAATCATCATACGGACATACAGGAAGGCCCCCGAAACGGGGGCCGGATCATGTGAGCGCGACGTCAGCCGAGCAGACCGGACAGGCCGCCGCCGAAGTTCGGCGGAAGCTCGCCGCCGTTGGCGCCCAGCGCATCCTGCAGGCCGGCCGGAAGCGCCGGATTCTGCGGCTTCTTCGCGAACGCCGAACCGCCCGACGTGCCGCCGGACTTGCCGGACAGACGGTCGCGTAACGCCTTTTCCTCGGCCTCGCGCTTCATCGGGTTGCCGGACTTGCCCTTCTTCTTGTTCTTCTTCGCGTTCTTCTTGCCGCCGCCCATCGCAGGGCCGCCGAAACCGGGAATGCCGCCCATGCCGGCCTTGCTCGACATGCGCTTCATCATCTTCGCGGCCTGCTCGAAGCGCTGCAGCAGCGCGTTCACCGCGGACACCGTGTTGCCGGAGCCGTATGCGATGCGGGCACGGCGCGAACCGTCGATGATCTTCGGATTGCGGCGTTCGGCCGGTGTCATCGAGCGGATGATCGCCTCGGTGCGGTCGATCTCGCGCTCGTCGAACTGCTCCAGTTCCTTGCGGTGCGCGGCCATGCCCGGAATCATGCCGAGCAGCGACTTCATCGAACCGAGCTTGCGCACCTGCTGCAGCTGCTCGAGGAAATCGTCCAGGCCGAACTCGCCCTCGGCCATCTTGGCCGCGGCCTCACGCGCCTTGTCCTCGTCGAACTGCTTCTGCGCCTGCTCGATGAGCGTGAGGATATCGCCCATGTCGAGGATGCGCGAGGCCATGCGGTCCGGGTGGAAGACCTCGAAGTCCTTGAGACCTTCGCCGTTCGAGGCGAACAGGATCGGCTTGCCGGTCACGGAAGCGACCGACAGGGCCGCACCGCCGCGGGCGTCGCCATCGAGCTTGGACAGCACCACGCCGGTGAAATCCACGCCCTCGTCGAAAGCCTTCGCGGTCTTGACCGCGTCCTGGCCGATCATCGCGTCGATCACGAACAGGATCTCGTTCGGCTGCACGGCGTCGCGGATGTCGCGCGCCTGCTTCATGAGCTCCTCGTCCACGCCGAGACGGCCGGCGGTATCGATGATCACCGTGTCGTACAGCTTCTGCTTGGCGAACTCGATCGAATCGCGGGCGACCTTCACCGGGTCGCCGGTGGTCTGTCCCGGAGCCGACACCGCGTCGCCGCCGTCGGACTGCACGCCCTTTTCCGGCGCGTACACCGGCACGCCGGCGCGCTCGCCCACCACCTGCAGCTGCGTCACCGCGTTCGGACGCTGCAGATCGGCCGCGACCAGAAGCGGCGTGTGACCGGCGTCCTTGAGCCAGTAGCCGAGCTTGCCGGCGAGCGTGGTCTTGCCGGCGCCCTGCAGGCCGGCGAGCATGATGATCGTCGGCGGGTTCTTCGCGAAGTTGAGCGGACGGTCCACGCCCGCGCCGAGGATGTCGGTCAGCTCGTCATTGACGATCTTGACCACCTGCTGCGCCGGGTTGAGCGCGTCGGACACCTCGGTGCCCAGCGCGCGCTCGCGAACGCGCGCGGTGAAGGAACGCACCACGTCGAGCGCCACATCGGCGTCGAGCAGCGCGCGGCGGATCTCGCGGATCGTGCCGTCGATATCGGCCTCGGAAAGCTTGCCCTTGCTCTTCAAATGCTTGAACGCATTCGAGAGACGGTCTGTCAAAGAACTAAATGCTGCCATAGTGGGCACCAGTCTAGCCGTGGCGGGGGAAAACGAGGAGGCCGGCCGCGCGGGCCGCGGCTCACGTGCCACTTGGCCTGCCATCCGATCCGTGGACCTTCGAAAACCGGACATTCGCGGGGAATCCGTCATCCGGACGATTCAGCCCAGAACGCAACGTCGAATCGGGGCCTTTCGGTACCATGGAAGGGCAAATAATCCGTGGTTTTTTGGAATGCTCATGCTGTTTTGAAATGCCGTCGGACACCACCCTATACGCAGACTGCCGTGCGCCCTCGCGAATCGAGCCGGCCCGCAACGGAACGGGACCGGCCAGTGAAGTAACGGGTCAACGCAGACATGCCGTGCAATATGGAAGGCCCGCCCTATGCCCCAAAAAAGAATCGAACGCAAAGCCCTGATCGTTGGCATCGTCGTCAACGTGCTGCAAGTCGCGGCCGGCATGGCCGTGTTCTTCATGACCGGCCTCAAGGCCATGTTCCTCGACTTCTCCTTCACCGCGATCTCCGTGCTGTCCGGCATCGTCGCGGTCTACCTGTCCTCGCGCACCGTGCGCACCACCGAACGCTTCCCCAACGGCCTGTTCGCGCTTGAGCCGATCTACGCGATATGCAAGGCCATCTTCACGCTGTCATTGCTGCTGTTCTCGCTCGTTGACGTGTCGCGCGTCGCCTACGACTATTTCGTGCTCGGCCAGGGCGAGCGCATCGAAACCGGCCCGGTCGTGATCTACGAGATCGTCACCGTACTGGTGTGCTTCGGCCTGTACGCGTATTACCGCCGTGAAAACCGGGCGATTCGCAACTCGAGCACCATGCTCACCGCCGAATGCAAAAGCACGCTTGTCGACGGCGCGATGTCGTTCGGCATCGGCGTGGTCGCCGTGGTGCTCCTGTTTCTGCCGGCCGGCGGACCGTTCGACTTCCTGCACTTCACCGGCGACTTCTTCATCACCGTCGCGCTCGTGGCCTGCACAATCAAGGAGCCGTTCGGCGTGCTGCGTGATGCGTTCATCGAACTGGTCGGCGGCGTGCATGACGACGACGAGACGAACGCGTTCGTGGAGACCGCCGCCCAGCGTCATCTGCCGGCCAACACCGAATACGAGCAGACGCTGATCTTCAAGACCGGTATGAACTACACGGTCGACGTGTATCTTTCCGGCACCGGCGAGACGATCGACGTGGCCGACCTGGTCGAGTGCAAGCGCTCGCTTGAGAAGGAGCTTACCCGGCGCCTGCACATCGTCGACGTCGATTTCGTGTTCGACTGATATCCGCCTGATCCGTTCGCGAAACGGCCGTAACCGAGTCCCTGATCGTGATCGGGATTTGGTTACGGCCGTTTTTGCGTGTTTGGACGGCTGAAACTGAGTCCATAAGACGGACGAGCGTTTTGTCTGCGGTCGTTCCCGGCCGCGAAACGGCCGCAGCTGAGTTCGTGAGTGAGCGTGATGATGGAGTTACGGTCGTTGGAAGACGAAAAACGGCCGTAACCGAGTCGGTATGGTGTTACACGGACTCGGTTACGACCGTTTCGTTTGAACCTACTTGAGGCTCCAGGTGCTGCCCTGCGGGCCGTCCTCGATGGCGATGCCGGCGGCGTTCAGCGCGTCGCGGATCGCATCGGCCTTGGCGAAATCACGGGCCTTGCGAGCTTCGGCACGGGCATTGAGCTGCTCGGCGATCAGCGCGTCCAGAACCTCGTGTTCGCGGTTCTCGCCCTCGCCGGCCGCGCCCGCCGCAGTGCCGCCTCCGGTCCACGGCTCGGCCAGCGGGTCCAGGCCCAGCGCGTCCAGCATCGCGCGCACGGCCACCAGCGCCTCACGCACCTCGGCGCGCGCCGCATCGGAATCGGCACGGTCGGCAAGCTGCGAGAGCAGCGTGTTGCCATTGCGGATCGCGGTGAAGATCGCCGCCGTCGCGCCCGACACGTTGAAGTCCTCGTTCAGCGAGGACACGAAATCGGCCGGCAGCGCATCCGCGCTCACCGCCGTTATCTCGTCGCGCGACGGCTGCTCGCCCAGCGCCACGCCCGCACGCTCGATGAAGTTCGACACGCGGTCGTACGCGGCCTGCGCCTCGACCAGCGCCTGATCCGACCATTCGAGCATCGAACGGTACTGCACCGAGCCGAGCGCGTAGCGCACCACCCACGCGGAATGCTCGGCCAGCACACTGGGCACCGACAGGCCGGTGCCCAGCGACTTCGACATCTTCTCGCCCTTGGCGGTCACCCACGCCGAGTGCATCCAGTGCGCCGCCGAATCGTAACCGGCCGCGCGGGTCTGCGCCATCTCGTTCTCGTGGTGCGGGAAGCGCAGGTCGAGGCCGCCGCCGTGAATGTCGAACATGCCATCGAGATAGCGGTGGCTCATGGCCGAGCACTCGATATGCCAGCCCGGGCGGCCGGCGCCGAACGGCGTGTTCCAGCGCGCATCCATCGGATCGGTGCTCTTCGGGGCCTTCCACAGCGCGAAATCGCGCGGATCATGCTTGTCGGGCGACATGTCGGCCGGGTTGACCGGATTGTACTTGTCGTCGCCCGCCGCATCCACGCTCGGGCCCATGCGATCGGCCACGGCGGCCGCCTCGTCGGCCTCCGCGGCGCCCTGCTTCTGATGGGTCAGCTCGCCGTAATGCGGCCAGCTCGCCACGTCGAAGTACACGTTGCCGGTCGGCTTGCCGGCCTCGTCGCGCACCACGTACGCGTGGCCGTTGTCGATGATCTTCTGGATCAGGTCGATCATGTCGAGCATGTGGCCGGTCGCACGCGGCTCGTAGGTCGGCGGCAGCACGCCGAGCGTGTCGTACGCCTGCGTGAACTCGCGCTCGTAGTGGTACGCGCGCGCCCACCACTGCTGTCCGGCCGCCGCGGCCTTGTCGAGGATCTTGTCGTCGATGTCGGTCACGTTGCGCACGAACGTGACCTTGTAGCCGAGCTTGAGGAACCAGCGGCGGATCACGTCGAACGCAACCGCGGCGCGGATATGGCCGATATGCGGCGACGACTGCACGGTCGCGCCGCACACGTAGATGCCCACCTGACCGGGTTTGATCGGCTGGAAAGACGCCACGGCATGTGTCGCGGTGTCGTACAGCCTGAGGCCGGCCGCGGCCTTGGCGACGGCAGGTGCCTCGGAAATGTTGGAATCATGCGGTTCTTGAGCTTCTGTCATACTCCCGAGCGTATTCGTGTTGGACGACATCGCGCAAGCGTTTTCGCCGCATCGGTGACACTTGTGGACAAAACGTGAACGTGTGTTTACGTGGGTGATGTCACAATAGAAGCTATGACGCAACCGCAAGTGTTGATTCTGCAGCACGTCCCGTGGGAAAAGCCGGGGCGCATCCTGACGTACCTCGAAGAGCTGGGGGTGGGCAGCGTAACGCTGAACATCGCGAAAAAGAAGAAGCCCGACCTGCCTGATTTCGGCGAGATCGCCGGCGTGGTGATCATGGGCGGTCCGATGGGCGCGCAGGACTACGACGAGTATCCCGGGCTCAAGGTCGAGGCGAAGCTCGCGAAGGCCGCGGCGAGCGTGGGCAAGCCGGTGCTCGGCGTGTGCCTCGGACACCAGATCATCGCCACCGCGCTCGGCGCGAAGCTCAGCCGGGGAGAGGCTCCGGAGATTGGGTTCGGACCGCTCAAGCGCGTGGACAAGAACGACTATTTCTCCATGTGGGACAAGCAGATCAACGTGCTGCACTGGCACAACGACGTGGTCGGATTGCCGGCGGACGGCCAGCTGCTCGCGCGGTCGGCCACCACCAAGGTGCAGGCGTTCCGCTTCGCCTCGGCCCTGGGCCTGCAGTTCCATCTCGAGGTCAGCGCGCCGCTGCTTGAGGAATGGCTGGACGAGCCGTCGATGGTCAAGGACCTCAAGGCCGCCGGCGGGTCGAAGTCGCAGCTGCGCGAGGATTTCGCGCAATACGATCCGCAGATCCTGCCGCTTGCGGACCAGGTGTTCTCCGGGTTCGCCGCACGTTGCAACACGTACGCGCAGTCCTTGGGCTGACCGGCCGATCGTGTCCGCCGGCCGATGAATGCGGGCCGGTAATGCCCGGTGGTGCCGCTAAGTTAGTGGGTTATGCCGACTTACGATATTGGATTGGAACACGTTTCGCTCGCCTTCGCCACCAAAACCATCTTCACCGATGTGACGCAGGGCGTGTTCGAGGGTGACCGCATCGGCATCGTCGGCCGCAACGGAGACGGCAAGTCCACGCTGCTGCACCTGTTCCGCGGCACGCAGGAGCCGGATTCGGGCCGTGTCACCAAGCGCAACGGACTCACGTTCGGTATGCTCGACCAGCGCGATCCGCTGGATGACAACGCCACGATCCGTGAAGCCGCGCTGGAGGGGCGCGCGGATTACGAATGGGCCGCCGAGACGCGCTCGCGCGAGATCGTCGAGGCGCTGCTCGGCGGCATGAGCCTTGACGCGAAGATCGGCGAGCTGTCGGGTGGCCAGCGCCGTCGCGCCGATCTGGCCCGTCTCCTGCTGCACGACTGGGACATCCTCGCGCTCGACGAGCCGACGAACCATCTGGACGTGGTGACAATCCACTGGCTGGCCGAGCATCTCAAGAACCGCTGGTCGCGCGGCGAAGGCGCGCTGCTGCTGGTCACGCACGACCGCTGGTTCCTCGACGAGGTGTGCGAATCGATGTGGGAGGTCCACGACGGCGTGATCGAGCCGTTCGAGGGCGGCTATTCCGCGTACATGCTGCAGCGCGTCGAACGCGACCGTCAGGCCGACGTGCGCGAGACCAAGCGCCGCAACCTCGCCCGCAAGGAGCTGGCATGGCTGACCCGCGGCGCGCGAGCCCGTTCGACCAAGCAGAAGTTCCACGTCAAGGCCGCGCGCGAGCTGATCGCCGACGTGCCGCCGGTGCGCAACACGCTCGAACTGAAGCAGATGGCGACCTCGCGTCTCGGCAAGCAGGTCGTCGATCTGATCGACGTGACGCAGATCTTCGAACATATTCAAGGCGGCGCGGACGGTTCCGTTGCGGCGTCCGTCGACCCGGACGTGGCCGCGATGGCCGACTCCGCGTCGCGCGTGGACGTGGTGCGTCCGATGTACGCCGAACCGCAGGTGCATGGGTCGGTCGAAGTGGCCGTGACCGACATGGACGATCCGCGGCTGGTGGACGCCGGTGTGCCCGAAGCCGTCGAGGCGGCGGAGGCCGCGCGTGCGGCCGAAGTGGCGATGACCGACGAGGAGCGCGAGACGCGACGTCGGCTGACCGGCGGCGAGACGATCGGCGTCGACGTCGCCGCGGGCGATGCGGATGCCACGTCGGCCGCCCGCAAGATCACCGTCACCGGGCGCAAGATCCTCGACGACGTGACGTGGCTGATCGGCCCCGGCGACCGGTTCGGCATTGTCGGCGCGAACGGCGCCGGCAAATCCACGCTGCTGCGTCTGCTCGACGGCACGCTCACCCCGACCGCCGGCCACGTGAACATCGGCAAGACCGTGAAGTTCGCGGTGCTGTCGCAACGGCTCGACGAACTCGAGAAACTCGGCAAATACAAGATCAAGGAAGTGCTCAGCCGCTACAAGCCGAGCTATATCGTCGACGGCAAGGAGGTCACGCCCGGTCAGTTGATGGAGCGTCTCGGCTTCGAATCCGCACAGCTGATGACGCCGATCCGCGACCTGTCGGGCGGTCAGAAGCGCCGCATGCAGCTGCTGCTCATCCTGCTCAACGAGCCGAACGTGCTCATCATGGACGAGCCCGGCAATGATCTCGACACCGACATGCTCGCTGTGATGGAGGACCTGCTCGACACCTGGCCCGGCACGCTCATCGTCGTTTCGCACGACCGGTACCTGCTCGAACGCGTCACCGACGAGCAGTTCGCGCTCATCGGCGGCAAGGTGCGGCATCTGCCCGGCGGCGTGCAGGATTATCTCGACATGGTCGAGGACATCAAGAACGGCAAGCCGCTGCCGTCGCTCGAACCGGCGTACGGCAGGAAGAAGGGCAAGGGGAACGGTGGTGCGGCTGCGGAATCGGCCGCGACGATCGACCGGCCGGCTGCGGCAGCCGATGCGGACGACTCGGCATCGCCCAAGCTGACCGGCAAGGCGTTCCACGACGCGAGCAAGCGCGTCGCCGCCATCGACCGCAAGCTCGCCAAGCTCGAGGAACTTAAAAGCGATCTCGAATCGCAGATGGCCGCGCACGACCCGAGCGACTACGAGGGGTTGAACAAGCTCAACGAGCAGCTCAAGGCCGTCTCCGACGAATCCGACGAACTCACCGCCGAATGGATGGAGCTGTCCGAGCAACTCGAATAGCGGCGGGCGTCCGAACGGTGCGGTCGGCCGGTGTGACACGCCGAACGGGTGATCACGACACGCTTGATGCGTTTCGGACAATGGCGGATTGCCGGTGTTCCCGAAAACGCATCAAGCGTGTCGTGCACACCCCGCCGGCGTATCGCGGCCGTTCACGCCGCTACAGTTCGGCCTCATCCCAGCGGTCGGCGGACGGGATCGTGCGCAGAGTCGGCATCGCCAGTACGATCGCCACGTTGGCGGCCAGTGCGAGCAGGAACAGCGTGACGGTCATGCGGAAGCCGATCGTCGGCAGCAGCGATCCGGCGATCGCCGAACAGAACATCGTCGGCAGCATGCCCAGCAGATTCGTGAACGAGTCGACGCGTCCCTGCATATCGGTCGGCACCTTGGCGAACACGAATCCCATGACCAGCGAGTTGATCGTCGGGATCGGCAGGCCGCACAGCAGCGACGATACGAGAATCACCGGATACGCGTGGCTGACCAGCATCGGGACCATCGTCGCCAACGCGACCAGCGACATGACCACCAGGCCGGTGCCGACCTCCATCCGGTCGCACACGCGGGCCGCGATCACCGCGCCGACCAGTAGGCCGGTGCCGACCGCCGTGCTCACGAAGCCGATGCGCACCGAATCCACGCCGGAACCGACCATCTGCAGCTGCACCGCGGCGAATATGCCGTTGATACCGAAATTCAATAGCGCGGCGATCGTGCATATCGCCATCAGCGTGCGCCGGCGCAACGTCCAGCGCCAGCCCGCGACGAAATCGTCGACGAACGAACCGCGCGCGGAGACGGTCGCGTCGGTCGTGGCGTTTGCGTTGCCGCGCTCGCCGTTGCGTCCGATCGCGTCGCGCACATGCTCGTCGACGCGCAGCATGCCGGCGCTGACTCCGGCGACCGCATACATGAGCGATGCGGCGGCGAATGGCGCCCACGCGCCGAACGCGTACAGCATGCCGCCGAGCGGCGAGCCTGCGAGACCGATCACCGAATCGCGACCCTGATTGAGACTTTGCGCCTTCGGATAGTCGGCGGTCGGGATGATCGAGCGGAGCATCGCGTTCGTCGCGCCGCCGAACAGGCCGTTGATCGTGGACGCCGTGACGATGATGACGGCGAAGACCGGGAAGGTGAGCAGACCGGTCGCCAGCAGAACGAATACCACGCCCCACAGGACGGTGCCGCATACGGCGTTGAGGATGATGAGCCGCTTGCGATGGTGCCGGTCGACCAGTGTGCCGCCGAACACGTCAGCCACCTGCGCGGCGATGACGCTCGCCGTGGCCAGCCAACCGGCTGCGGGCAGCGAATGGGTGAGTGAGAATGCGATCAGCGAGATCGCGAAGCCTTTCATTGCCAGGCCCACGCCGGACGCGGTGTCGGCGGTGAACCACGCGCGGTATTGCGGATTGCGCCACAGCGGGGTGCGCGTGACGTGTGGGGCGGGTGCAGCAGGGGAGCCGGTTACCGCCGTGTCGTTCGTGATGCTGTTCATGATCGCTTCCGTCAGTCCAGATAGCGGAAGGCGGACAGTGCGATCATGACCTGTTCGGACCCGTCGCCTTCGACGTGCCGGTCGCCTATCGTGTTGGCCCACTTGTCGGCAACGGCCATCAGTTCCTGCTGCATCTGTTCGGCTTCCTCGAAGGTGAGCCGTGTGATCGTCATGCCGTCGAGCGAGTGCCGCCATTGTTCGGGGAGCGACGATTCGGCCTGACGGTAGCGTATGCGCGCCTCGCTGACGGTGGCGGACACGGATCGTGCGAGCGCATCGGCGGATGCCGGGTCGGTGCTCTGGTCGGAATGGACGACGAGTTTTGGTGTGGTGGCCCGCCAGCAGCTTTTGCGGGCGTCGCCGTCGGGCGAGGGGACCTGTTCGACGAGTCCGGCTTTGGCGAGCTGCCTGAGATGGTAGCTGATGGTGCCGGCCGATTCTCCGGTGCGTTCGGCGATGTCGCCCACGGTGAGCGCGTCGGCGGGCGCCGCCACGATGTTCATGATGCGTATGCGCGTCGGATGCGATACGGCGCGCAGCTGCGCAAGATCGGCATCATGCTTGTTGTTGGTCATGGAATGCTTCCTACCTGTTGATGATCGTCCGATGTATTTTACAAGAAATATTGTACAACAAATCTTGTATAAATCGGCGAAGGAGACCGTATCTCAACAACAACGCGATGCTCCTGTTGAGTTATGGTCGTTTGGAGGGGCGGAAACGACCGTAACTCAATGAGAACGTTGCGTTGTTGTTGGGTTACGACCTGTGAATGATGCCGATGTCGTTCGTATGATGGCCGTTTGTGTCGGCGGATGACGGCGGACAACGAAAAGGCTCCTCGCCGATGGACGAGGAGCCTAGGATATGGCTGCTGGGCAGCGGTGCCGTCGGACCGGGGTCAGCGGCCGGTGATCTCCGAACCGATGACCTTTTCGCTCAGCGCGCGCGGGCCGCGGGTCACGGCGACCGCGCCGGAACGCACGAGCTCGATGATGCCGTAATGCTCGAGAAGGCCGAGCAGCGCATCGATCTTGCCCTCCGCGCCGGTCGCCTCGATGGTGAGCGATTCGGGGTTCACGTCGACCACGCGGACACGGAACAGACGCACGATCTCGAGCACGTCCGAACGGTTCGACTGATCGGCGGCGACCTTGATGAGCACCAGTTCGCGCTCCACGGTCGTGTCCGGGTCGAGGTCGACGATCTTCAGCACATGCAGCAGCTTGTTGAGCTGCTTGATGATCTGTTCGAGCGGCAGATCATCGACTTCGGCGGTCACCGTCACGCGCGAGATGTCCGGACGTTCGGTGGGGGAGACGGACAGCGAGTCGATGTTGAACGCACGGCGGGCGAACAGTCCGGCGATACGGGCCAGCACGCCGGGACGGTTCTCCACAAGCACCGACAGCGTGTGACGCTTGGAACCAGGCTGGGAAGCGGGATAATTTGCCATTGGAAGTATTCTCCTTAACCCTTCGCGAACCTTAGAAACCGGCCTCGCCGAGTTCGACCGGCCCGGCCTCGCCATGCGGGCGCAACGGCTGCGTGCCCGGGCGGTACGTCACATCGTCATTCGACGCGCCGGCGGCGACCATCGGCCATACCATCGCGTCCTTCCACACGCGGAAGTCGACGAGCACCGGACGATCGTTGATGGAGTTCGCCTTGTCGATCGCGGCCAGCGCCTCCTCCTTGGTGAACGCACGCAGGCCGACGCATCCGTACGCCTCGGCCAGCTTCACGAAATCAGGCACATCGAAGAATTGCGGCGTGCTCTCCTCGGCCTCATTGTGCGCCTCGCCGTCGAGCAGGTTCGTCTGCGAATAGTGCTGATCGTAGAACAGCGTCTGCCACTGGCGGACCATGCCGTATACGGAGTTGTTCAGAATCGCGATCTTGACCGGCGTATGGTCGAGGAAGGCGGTCGCCAGCTCCTCGCTCGTCATCTGGAACGAACCGTCGCCGTCGATCAGCCACACCGGCTTCTTGCCTCCGAAATCACGTGCGGAGGCGACCGACGCGCCGATCGCGGCCGGCAGGCCGAAGCCCATCGTGCCGAGGCCGCCGGAGGAGATCCACGAATGCGGCTTCTTGAAATCGATGAGCTGCGCGGCCCACATCTGATGCTGGCCCACGCCCGACACCCAGATCGTCGACGGATCGGCCTTGGCCGACAGCTGCTCGACCACCCACTGCGGCTGCAGCGTGCCGTCGGTCGGCTGGTCCTCCGGCTCGTCGTAGCGGATCGTGTAGCGTTCGCGCAACGCGTTCAGCTCATCCCACCACGGCTTGAGGTTCGGCTTGCCGCCGATCGCCTGCGAACGCTTGATCTCGGGGATCAGATCTTGCAGCACGGTCGCCACGTCGCCGACGATCGGAACGTCCGGCGCGCGGTTCTTGCCGATTTCGGCCGGGTCGATGTCGATGTGGATCACGCGGGCGCCCGGCGCGAACGCGTCAAGCTTGCCGGTGACGCGGTCATCGAAACGTGCGCCGATAGCGACCAGCAGATCGCAGCGCTGGGCTGCCGCCGTCGCCGCGACCGTGCCGTGCATGCCGAGCATGCCGAGGTTCTTCGGATTCTGATCCGGCACGATGCCGCGCGCCGGCAGCGTCGTGACGATCGGGGCGCCGGTCACTTCGGCCAGTTCGGCGACTTCCTTCGATGCGTTGGAACGGGACGCGCCGCCGCCGACATACAGCAGCGGGCGGTACGACTGCGCGAACAGCTTCGCCGCGTCGGACAGCACGCGGCCGTGCGCCTTCGTGACCGGGCTGTAGCCGGGCAGGATCATGCGCTGCGGCCACGAGTAGTACATCTCGCCGACCTGCGCGGTCTTCGTCAGATCGACCACGACCGGGCCGGGCCGGCCGGAGCGCGCGATGTAATGCGCCTCGGTGAGCACGCGTGGGATGTCCTGCGCGCGCGTGACCAGATACGAATGCTTGACGACCGGGTAGGTTGCGCCCACGATGTCGGCCTCCTGGAAGGCATCCGTGCCGATCGCGTTCACGCCGACCTGACCGGTGATGACGATCAGCGGCACCGAATCCATGTTCGCGTCGGCGATCGGGGTGATCATGTTCGTCGCGCCCGGGCCGGACGTGACGATGCACACGCCCACGCGACCCGTAGCCACCGCATAGCCCTCGGCCGCGTGACCGGCCGCCTGCTCGTGACGCACCAGCGTGAACCGGAACTTCGTATTGTCGTTGATCGCATGGTAGACCGGCAGGATCGCTCCGCCGGGCAGACCGAACACGTCCTGAACGCCCAGATCCTCCAGCGAACGAACCAGCGCCTGTGCGCCGGTCATCTTCTCGCCGTCGACAATGGTCTGCTTATCGCTGCCCGCGTGCGTTTTCGGCACGCCGCTGAATGCCTGAAGAGGCGTTGGAGTCGCCATGATCCCTCTCAATTGGTGGTTCCGGCCCGCCATGTGCGGTGCTTGTGGCAATTGCACACGGGGCGCGGTTTGTCAAGTCCTGATTCACACCATCCTAGTGTGGACGGTGAAATACGGCGATTCGTTGCCCGCATGGTGGCGGGTCGAACGGTGGCGGAACGAGGTCAGCCCAGCGCCTTCCACGCCACCTCGGCCGCGGCGAGCTGCGCCTTGCGCTTGCTTGAGCCGGTGCCGGAGCCCCAGACCTTGTCGTCGTCGCCGAGCAGCGCCTGCGCGGTGAACACCGGCTCGTATTCCGGTCCGGAAACCGCCATACGGTAATGCACTTCGCCCTTGCCGAGCTGGTGCGCCTTGACTTCCAGCGAGGTCTTCCAATCCAGCGCCGGTCCTTCGGCCGCCATTTCGGTCAGCGTGTCGTCGACCAGGCGGTGCACCACCTCGCGGGCGCCGTCGATGCCGTGCTCGACGAAGGTGGCGCCGATCAGGGATTCCACGATGTCGCACAGGATGGAGCTTTTGTCTGCGCCGCCCTGCTCCGCCTCGCCGTGGCCGAGCAGGATGTAGGGGCCCACATGCAGCTTGTCTCGGGCGATCACGCTCAGCGCACCCTCGGAAACGGCCTTCGCGCGGATCTTCGCCAGCTGACCCTCGGTCATGTCGGGATGATTCGCGAACAGGGTTTCGGTGGCGACGAGCTCAAGTACCGCGTCGCCGAGGAATTCGAGGCGTTCATAGTTCAGGGCGCCGGGATGCTCGTGGGAGAAGGAACGATGGGTGAGCGCCTGCACGAGCAGTTCCGGGCTGATCGTGGTGCCCAGCGCCTCCAGCAGGGGATTGGACGGGCTGGTCGGGGCGGGGACCGCGGTGGTGTTCGTAGTCGTCGAAGTCATGGCTTCCTCTTTATCGCGCCGTCGGGACAGTGGTTGGCCCGCGGATATGAAAAAGCCCCGCCACCCGTCGATGGCAGGGCTTTTATGCGTTCAACGCAACCGGATCACTTGGTGTGAGCGGAGCGGATGGCCTCGCGGTAGGTGCGGCCGCGGAAGTTGCCGCAGCTCGGGCAGGCCATGTGCGGCAGCGCCGGGGCGCCGCAGTTCGGGCAGGTGACGGTCTGCACAGCAGACGCCTTCCAATTCGCGCGACGCGAGTGAGTGTTGGCGCGCGAGGTCTTGTACTTAGGCAGTGCCATTTGTATTCCTCTGTTTCGTTCGAACGATTGAGCTTAAGCGTTCGGTAGTTTAGCGCAACGGGCGTACAAAGTCCAGTCGGGAGACGTGCAGGCCTATTCCTGTGCCTCCAACTGGGCCTTGAGCGCGGCCAGTGAGGCGAACCGGTTGTCGACCACGTCGTGATGATGGTCGGGATCCTCGTTCAGATCCGCGCCGCACTGCGAGCACAGTCCACGGCAGTCGGGGCGGCACAGCGGCTGCAACGGCAGCTCTTCGACCAGCGTGTCGCGGATCAACGCCTCGAGATCGGCGAATGCGCCGTTGTCGAGCAGCGGGTACGTGTCCTCCGACTCGTCCTCGCCGGCGATGATCTCGACTTCGCCCTTCTCCTCGCGACCGTTCTTGCCGTTACGACCGGCCGTCGCGGATTCATAGGGGAAGAACGCGGTCACATCCACGCCCCAATCGCGTTCGATCGGCTTGAGGCATCGCGTGCATTCGGCGTGCACCGGCGCGTTGATGCGGGCGCTCAGGATCAGGCCGTCGACGATCGAGTCGAACGAGCCGGACACGCGCACGTCGGCGCCTTCCGCCACGCCGATCACGTCGTCGCCGATGCCGCTGGGCGCGGGGAACACGGCGTCGATCGGCTTGCTCTGGCCGGCGCGCGACGCGACCTGCGCCACGGACACGGCCCACTGGGAATCTTCAGGACGGGGCATGGGATCAGCCTTCCGGATAGTCGTTGTTGTCAAGATGGGGGAGTTGCTCGCCGGCGGTGCGCTGGCGTTCATACAGTACATTAAGGCCGGCCTGCACGTCGCGGTCGAGCTTGCCGAGCTGTGCCTGCAGACCCTCCATCACCGTGGTGCAGTACTTGTCGGCGCCCTGCGTGAGACGGTCGGCCTTGGCCTGCGCCTGATCGAGGATCGCGCGCGCCTTCTGACGCGCGATTTCGGTGACATTCTCCTGGCCGGCGAGGAACTGCGCCTGGTCGTTCGCGTCCTTGATCATGTCGGCCGCCCGGCTTTGCGCCGAGGCGACGATAGCGTTCGCCTGCGTCTGGGCCGACTCCAAGCGGCGTTCGGCCTCGCGCATCAGGGCCGACGCGCGTTCGAGCTGCACGGGGAGCATCTTCTTGAGTTCATCGAGCTGACCGGCGAACTCGTCGCGGTCCACCTTCACCATGCCGGGCGTGAAGATGCTGCCCTTGGCCTCGTCCAACGACGCCTCCAGCTGGTCGATGATGTCGTACACGGTGGTGAATTCGTCGCGAGACTGCGCGCCGGCCGCGTCGAAGCCATCCGAATCGGAGGCGTTTGATTCGCGCAGGTCCGGCAGGGAATCCATCGGGAACGCATGGCGTGGTCCGCCGTCCTTGGTCGGGGCGGGGGCCGCAGGCGCGGGGTCCTGCTGCGGGGCGGTCCGTTGCGGGACCTGCTGGGGGGATGCGGGCTGGGTCACCGCAGGTGCCGCCGGCTGCGTCGCACCGGGATCGAACCCGGCGGGCGCGTCGACCGGGGTTCCCGCCGCGTCGGCGCCTCCCACGGGCGCGCCCTGCACCGCGCGTTCGTCCGTCTGATCGGTCATCTGACCCAATGCGTCGGTCATAACGATCAATTCCTTCCTTCATACGCCGGTCGTCCGGCGGGACGCGACTCGCTTTCCGACTGCAGCGCCTCGACCAGCATCGGCACCACGCAATCGGGCACCATGCCGGTCACGTCGCCGCCGTGGCGGGCCACGTCCTTGACGATCGAACTGGAAATATGCTCAAGTATCGGATCGGCCGGCAGGAACAACGTCTCGATGCCGGCGAGCTTGCGATTGACGAGCGCCATGCCGAGTTCCGCCTCGTAATCGCCGTTCTGGCGCAGGCCCTTGACGATGACGGTCGCGCCGACCCGCTTGCAATAGTCGGTGATCAGCCCCTCCGTCGAGGCGACCTTGATGTTGTCGTACCCGTCCTTGGCGATGGCGCGGCGGATCACCTCGACGCGCGTGTCCTCCGAAAACATCGGCGTTTTCGCGGCGTTGACCGCCACCACCACATGCACCTCGTCGAAGAAGCGCGCGCACCGTTCGATCACGTCCAAATGCCCGGCGGTTACGGGGTCATACGATCCTGGACACACTGCGATAGTCATACGGTACAGCCTACCGCGTCGCGGCGAAGTCGGCGGGGCGGCGTGCTGTGTCGTTTCGCCGAAGGACCGGGGTGGCCGGTCGCGGTCGGGTACGGTCGCACCGTGTTTAGTTAACTGATGGATTGAGTGGCGACGCTGACGCTCGCACCATGCGTGGTGTTGTTTGAAAAACGT
>NZ_WHZW01000023.1 GCF_010667685.1 Bifidobacterium aerophilum
AGACCTACCTCTCCGATGTTCACCTCGCGCTCATCGCCATCCACCTCAAACGACCCTTAGAGTAAACACACCCTAGTGTAACGCAGAATATGCAAACTTATACATTCGGCGTGTCGAACCGGTTTTAGGCTGATTTTCAGGCGTTTGCAGCGGGCCGTGGCGAGTGCTAACACCCAACATTTACACACACCCCGCCGACCCGCCTGCAAACCTTTACATCATCGGTATCGCATCCACTTGCGGCGCCCCGGCGTAAAACCGGTAACGGCCCCGGCGTAAAAACGATGATGAGATGGGCGTAAAACCGGTAATGACATGGGCGTAAAATCGATGATGAAATTGGCGTAAAACCGGTAATGGCTTCACAACGACAGGAACGATCATGGCTGCATCATCTGAAACGACGACAAAGGCACAGCAGGCACCCACGCTTACGCCGTCCGAGTATCGACCCCGAATCGTGGACAGCAGACTTGACACGCTGCTGCATGCCTTCGGCGCCGTCGAGATCGTCGGACCGAAATGGTGTGGCAAAACATGGACGGCTCTTTCACGAGCACGAAGCGCAGACCGTCTTGACGATCCGGCCACTTTCGCCGCGGCGCAAACCGATCCATCCCTGGTACTGATGGGTGCCGAACCTCATCTGGTCGACGAATGGCAGGATGTTCCTACGATCTGGGATGCCTCCCGACGGCATGTGGACGATAATGCGAACAGGAAAGGCCAGCTGATCCTGACGGGATCGGCCATTCCCAAAGATCACACATCGATACACCACAGCGGAACCGGACGAATCGCACGACTGCGCATGTGGCCCATGAGCTTGGCCGAATCCGGAGATTCCACGGCGACGACCAGTCTTTCCGCATTGTTCAACGGCGATTTTGCACCAAGCGAGCGCCTTACCGACATCCCCGATATTGCCCGCTGGTGCTGTCGAGGCGGATGGCCAGCCAATTTAGGATTGGACGATGAGTTCGCCTTGGAAACTCCCGGAGAATATATCGCAAGTGTACTTGATATCAGCGTTCCACATTCCGGCAAGAATCCCGAAATCGCGCGATCCCTATTGAAGGCACTGGCGATCAACATATCCCAGGCTCCCCGATACAGCGTCCTCGCCGAGGATATGGCTTACGGAGACGAGCATCGCAAGCCGACCGAGCAGACGATCAAGAGCTATCTCGAAGTGCTGAAAAGCTTGTATCTCATCACAGATCTTGACGGATGGGAACCGCCGCTGCGCTCCAAAAGCCGCGTGCGCACAAAGCCCAAGCGCTACTTCGTCGACCCATCCTTGCCTGCAGCCGTGCTGGGAGCATCTCCGCAAAGTCTGGTGCGAGACACACAGACTCTCGGAGACCTGTTTGAGACCCTATGTCTGCGGGACCTTCACACCTATGTATCCGCCATGCCGGGAGCGTCCAACAGGCTCTCCTACTACCGGGATGAGAAAGGCCTCGAAGTCGACGTCATCATCGAACTATCCGACGGACGATGGGGTGCCATCGAGATCAAACTCAGCGATCTGAAGGTCACCGACGACAACGCCGGCAAGCTTCTGGCATTCCGAGACAAAATCTGCGGCAACCCGAAAGCTCAGGTCCGCGAGCCGGAATTCATGATGTTCCTCGTCGGCCGCGGGTCCAAGGCGTATCGCCGCAGCGACGGCATCCTCGTCGTTCCCATCGCCACGCTTGGCGCGTGACCGATATACCCCAGCGGCACGGCTGTAGACTAGGCGGAGAGCCGACCCACCTCATCAACCCGGGAGCACCATATGGAAGCACGAATCGCACAGGTGGCAGTCAAGGCCGGAGTGTCCATCGCCACGGTGTCTCGCGCATTCGCCAAACCGGACATGGTCTCCCCCAAAACCCGCAAACGCGTCTATGCGGCCGCCGAGGCGCTGAACTACTCGATATCGAGATCGGCCACGGCCATGAAAACCGGGCATTCGTTCCGCATCGCGCTATTGATCAGCGAGGATATTGCCACCTGGTTCAACGCAAACGTGTTCTCCGGACTCAACGCCGTACTCGCGCCGGCCGGCTACGACATCGTCATTTATCAGATCGAGAACCCACAGGAACGTCACGACTTCTTCTCGACGCTGCCGGTGCGGCGCAACGCGGATGCGGTCATCGTCTCGTCATTCGCCATCGAAACTGACGAAACGCAACGTCTGCGCAGCGTCCATGTACCGATCATCGGCATCAATCCGCCGGAGCCGAAAGCCTGCGATGCTTCGGTAGGCATCGACGACAGGGCCGGCATGCGTCGCATGACCGAGTATCTAATCTCGCTCGGACACACCGATATCGCCTACATCAGCCCGATCATCACGACCAAGCTTTCCCACAGCGCCGAGCTGAGAGCTCTCGGATTCCAGGATGCGTGCAATGCCGCAAACTCAGCGTCTTCCGCAGATGCAATTATCCCCGTCGACCCGCATGACAATGATCAAGGACCTAGCCTTCCGATCAGAGCTCGTGAACTGCTGTTCGATGAACACGCTCCGCACCCGATGGAACAGCTCGCGGATCGCATCGTCCAGCTCGGAGATGATATGCCGACCGCATTGTGCTGCTACGCCGACATGTGCGCTTTGCCTCTTGCTTTCGCCCTGCAGCGACGAGGTGTCGCAGTACCCGGTCGTATCTCGCTCTCCGGATTCGATGATGCGGCATACTCCGAGCAATACGGCCTGACGACGATGCATCAGGATCCGCGATCACTCGGTCAGGCGGCCGCCCGCATCACACTCAACTTGATCAACGAACAGGATGAGGCGACGCCCGAGAACGAAGCCGCCCCTATCGATCTGCACGAACTCGTGGAACTGCGTCTGATGCCTCGCGCAACGACCGGGACCCCCGCTTCCCGATAGCCGGATGATCCGCATTGTCCCGGTAACGAGTTCAGTCGGAATATCAGTTACCGGGACAAGATTTCGTGCCACGGTAAAGCGATATTGACGAAAAATCGCTACCGTGGCACGCAGCCCGTGAAGAACTTTGACACACCTTATGCGACATCGTTGGAATTGCAACGATTCTCAAGACTCGCGCCTTGCCACGGTATGAACGGCAATCGATGCACACTCCTACTGTGGCAAATCCTGTGCCACAGTAATGGCATTTCGACGAATTTGCGATACCGTGGCACGTTTTCTTGCCCCGGTAAACGACTTCAACAACAAATCCACAACCGGGGCAACCTCTCGCCACCGTACAACGGAAAAGGCGGCCGGATCACCCCGGCCGCCCCATCAGTCACCAGATAAACAGGCTCTCATCGCAGGTCACACCCCGGACGAGGCGCACCTGTTCTCAGGCATCCCGTCACCAAGTGAATTCGGTCTGCTGCGGCAGCATGCCCTGCGACTGCTCGCTGGCCGCCCACTCATCGGCCCAGCCATCGACGATCGCACTCTTCACGCCGCTCCATTCGCCGGTGCCCTGCGCGTATTCGAGCAACGCGTCGGCGATGCCGTTCTGCCAGTTCTGGTCGGGAACATCCACGCTGCGCATGTACTTCTTGCCCTTATCCTCCCAGCTCTTGGCCGCAGCCACAAGCGGATTGTCGGGCTGATCGTCATCGCCGAAAGTGGTGAACGGCACCGCGAAGCCCATCTCCTTGGACATGATTTCCTTGCCCTTGTCGGAGGTGACCATCCACTTGATGAAATCAAGCGAAGCCTGCTGGTCCGCCTTGCTGGCGTTCTTGTTGATGCCCCATGTGGCCTCGTATACGGTGGATGGACCGTAGTCCTCCTCACCATCGATGCCCATCCAGTACGGCAGCATGCCGAGATCCTCGTCGGCCACCTCGTTGTCCTTGATCTGCGAGTAGGCCCACACGCCGTTCGGATAGAACGCGACGTCGCCCAACGCAAACTCGGAGGTGCAGTCCTCGTAGTTCTTGGAACCAAGCAGGCTGGCTTCGGTCGGAGAGTTGTTCATTTCGAGGTCGAACAGATCCTTGTAGTTGTCGAGGTACGTGCCCTCGATCTTCTTCATGAACGTCGTGTTGTTGTCACGGTACTCGAAAAAGATCGGCGGACGGGTCATGTGCGCGGAGAACCGATAGGTGTCGGACGATTCGAGACCGGGAGTGGCGAACGCCGCCTGGATGCCGAGGTCATCCTTGTGCTTCTGCATGTCCTCGACCACCTGCTTGAGCACGTCGTAGCTGGTGATGTCGTCGGCGGACTTGATGACCGCGTAGCTCTTCTTGGCGTACTCGTTAACGATCTTCTTGTTGTAGATGATGCCGTAGTACTCGACTGCGTACGGAATGGTGTACGAGTCGTCACCGATCTTCTGCGAGTTGGCCTTGGCGTCATCGTTGAGCAGCTTGTAGACTTCGCTGTCCTGAATCGGCGCGAGGTACTTCTTGTAACGGGCGAATGTCGCATAGCCGGCGGTGCTGAATACGGTCGGCGCATTGTCTTTGGCCAGCTCGGACAACAACGTGGTGTCATAGGTGCCGGACGACGCGGTCTGCACATCGACCTGAACGCCGGTCTCCGCGGAATATTCGTCGGCCAGCTCTTGCAACTGATCGACGACTTCCGGCTTGCTGTTGAGCATGTAGACCTTGCCTTCGCCGCCCGATGAACCGTTTGATGCACTGCCGCAAGCCGCCAATGCGCCAATACCCAGTGCGATCGCGGAGGCGGAGGCGATGATCTTCTTCACCGATGTCATCTGAGTTCCTTTCCTGTTGTGCGACATCCGTGTCGTACGTCCAACATCAGGATAGCACAGTTTTTTGCAAACTTATACATACTGATTTTCCAGCGTTTAAAGCGGTTCGATATTGCCGCAGACAAGACGGGTTCTCCTCCCATCCGACACGCCTTATTGTGTATACTTAATATTTAGATTTGATATATATTTATTTTGAATATATACTCAATACAGCAATGATGCGGAATGGAGATCAATATGACGGCAATCAATGAGGAAGGTCCCGACAAAGACCTCCCAACGAAACGACGTCCATTGGTGACGCCAAAAACGCACCACGGACCGGCAAGCGCAACAATGCCGTCGTCCCGAATCGGATATAGCGGATGCAACGGACTGCTGAAGCATCAACGGCGAGCAGCATGGCTGTTTCTCGCCGTTCCCGGCCTGTTCTTCATCGTGTTCACGGCCGTTCCGTTCGTCGTCGCGCTGGCCGTCAGCCTGACTGATTATTCGATCGTCGAGGCTCCAAAATGGCTCGGGCTGCAGAACTACGCGGAAATCGTGCATGATCCGTATTTCTGGACTGCGATCAGGAACACGGTCTACTACACCGCACTGTTCGTACCGCTGGGTCTGATCGTCTCCTTGGGCACCGCGCTGCTGCTCAACCGCAACACAGCTGTGGCCAAAGTATTCCGCACGTTCTTCTACATTCCGGTCGTCTCCTCCTCGGTGGCGACGGCGACAATCTGGTACTGGGTGCTCAATCCGCAGAAGGGTCTGCTGAATGCCGTGCTCGGCTGGTTCGGCATCCACGGCCCCGCATGGCTGTATGACTCGCACTGGGCGATGATCGCCATCGTCATCATGAACGTATGGGCCGGGTTCGGCACCAACATGATCATCTTCCTTGGCGGCCTGCAAGGGGTACCCAACAATCTGCGCGAAGCCGCCCGGCTCGACGGCGCGAATGCATTCCAGATCTTCTGGCATGTGGTCGTCCCGAGCATCAGCCCGACGCTGTTCCTTGTCACGACGCAACTGATCATCGGCGCGTTCCAAGTGTTCGATCAGGCATACATCCTCACCAAGGGCGGTCCGGGCAACTCCACCGTCACCATCGTCTACTACATCTACGACCGCGGCTTCGGCGCACTGCGCATGGGATACGCGTCGGCGTTGTCGTTCGTCCTGTTCGCGATCATCTTCGTGTTCTCGCTGATCAACATGCGCATCACCAATAGGGAGGCCTCATGAACGAGCACTACATTGCCGTTGCCGGCGCGCGGCCTGGCACCAACACGGTACGTCACACCGTCGGCGTCGTCCTCTGGTGGATCGCGGCATGTCTGATCAGCGTCATGACTGTGGCGCCGCTGCTGTGGACGCTGGCCACTTCATTCAAGCCGGCGGGCGAGATCCTGCGCAATGCGTTGTCGTTCATCCCACAATCCCCCACGTTCTCCAACTACGTGCAGGCGTTTACCACGGTTCCGTTCGCACGGTACTTCGTGAACACGCTGATCGTCGCGTTCGGCGGCGTTGTCTGCAACCTGTTCCTCGGATCCATGGCAGGCTATGCGCTGGCCAAACTGGAATTCCGCGGACGGCACGCGGTGTTCATGGTGTATCTGGCCTCGATGATGATCCCGAGCATCGTCACGATGATCCCGACGTTTCTGGTCCTGCGTCACATGCCGCTCGTCGGCGGCAACGACATCACCGGCGATGGCGGCATGGGCCTGATCAACACCTACTGGGCGGTCATCCTGCCGGGCGCGGCCGGCGCGTTCGCCGTGTTCTTCATGAAGCAGTTCTTCGAATCGATTCCCGACGAGCTCGGCGAGGCGGCACGAGTCGATGGCGCAAGCGAATTCCAGATCTTCCTGCGCATCTACCTGCCGCTCGCCAGATCCGGACTGGCCGTACTCGGACTGCTCACCTTCCAATCCGGCTGGAACAACTTCCTGTGGCCGCTCATCGTGCTCAACGATCCCGACATGATGACCGTGCAGGTCGGACTGGCCGGTTTCACCAACAACTACAGCACCGACTACGGCCCGCTGATGGCGGGCACCGTGGTCACCATGCTTCCGGTCCTGTTGCTGTTCCTGTTCTCGCAGCGCTGGATCGTGCAAGGCATCGCGCACACGGGAGGCAAATGATCGAATAATTCCTTCTCACCTGGGCCGCAGACCCTCCGAAACCATAATCCCCAGAACAACGGCGTGAGTAGCACTTTCAGACGCCACGCCACGGGCGAAGCTTTGCCTTCGTCCCACCGTATTTGTCACATGCCATGTTGACGCCGATTTCACACAAAGCAGTGCGTATGGCGCCATCAACCAAAGGAAAGGAACATATCATGGCACGGAACATCAGCAAAATCATGCAGGCCACGGCGCTGACGCTGGCCGGCGCGATGCTGTTCGCCGGATGCGGATCCGCGGACACAGCCTCGACAGGCACGAACGACGGCAAGCAGACGGTCACCATGTGGGGATCCTGGTCCGGCGACCAGATTGCCCAGATCAACCAGATGACCAAGAAATTCAACGAATCCCAGTCGAAATACGAAGTCACCTATGTGGCACAGGAACAGGTCGAACAAAAACTGCTGACCGCCATCGCCGGCGGCCAGGTTCCCGATCTGGTGATGTGGGACCGTTATCAGACCGCGCTGTACGCGCCGAAGGGCGCGATTCAGCCGATCGACGATTTCGTCGCCAAGGACGGCGTGGATCTCGACTCGTTCTACCCGCAGGCCATCACCGAGATGAAATCCGGGGACAAGCTGTACGGTCTGCCGCTGCTGGTCGACGTACGCTCGCTCGCCTACAACGTCGACATGTTCAACAAGGCCGGAGTCAAGCCCCCGACCACTTGGGACGAGCTATTGGAGACGGCCAAGAAACTGACGGTCAAGGACGATAGCGGCAAGCTGGTCAAGTCCGGTTTCCTGCTCAATGATCCCGGACTGTTCAACATGTGGCTGTGGCAGGCCGGCGGTGAACTCGTGTCCGACGACGGCACCAAGACCGCGTTCAACAGTCCCGAAGGCCTCGAAGTGCTCGACTTCTGGCAGAAGATCTTCGACGAGGGCATCTATACCAACGGCTTCGCCGATACGAACGACGTGTTCGCGGCCGGGGATGCGGCCATGAAACTCACCGGACCATGGGACATTCCCACCTTGGACAAGGCCGACGGACTGAACTACGCCATCGCCGAGCCTCCCGCAGGCCCCGACGGAACGAAGAGCTCCATCATGGGCGGATTCGGACTGGTGATCCCGAAGGGCGCCAAGCAGTCCGAAGGCGCCTGGGAGTTCATGAAGTGGTGGGCCACCAGCGTGGAGAACGGCGTGGACTTCGCCAAGATCTCCGGCTGGTTCCCGGCGAACCGTGATGCTGCCAACGATTCGTACTTCACCGAAAACGACAAGTACGCCGCGTTCGTCAAGACTCTTGACTACGCTCGCACCCGTCCTCTGGTCTCCGGATATTCCGATGTCGAAGGCAAGGCGCTGACGCCCGCGCTGCAGAAGTTCGTCTCCGGCGAGCTAACCGCCAAGGAGGCACTCACGGAAGCGCAGACTCAGGGCGACCAGCTGCTGGCAAAGGCGGGCGCCTGATGAACGACGCCAGCGTGACGGAAGCGTGGCCGCTGCACGCCGATCTCCTACAGAACAGCCTTGGCGTGATCTACGGTGCACCTTGGCCGCAGTATCTGCACAACATCTATCCCTACGAACGGCCGGACGATGACAAGACGTTCAACTACTGGTGGCTCGCGCATCTCATCGACTGCCGACTGGACGCCTATCGTCGCAGCGGCGACATGATGCGTCTCAACCAAGCCAAGGAAACCTGGCGCAACATCGTCGACCGCAACCACGACTCCCTATTCAACGACTATTTCGACGACATGCTCTGGTTCGCACTGGCGACCCTGCGTATGTGGGATGCGACCGGTGACGAAGAGTATCGTGACGCGGCCATCGCGATCTGGAACCATGTGATCGAATACGGCTGGAATGGCACCATGGGCGAGAGCCTGGCATGGCGCAAGCAACAGCTGTATTACAAGAACACACCGGCCAACGGGCCGCTGGCGATCCTCGGGGCCCGTCTCCATCGCATCACCGGAGAATCGCACTACCTGCACTATGCACAGACCGCGTTCGATTGGATTACCCGAACGTTGCGCTCCGATGACGGTTTCATAGGCGACGGCATCAATCGACTGAACGACGGCAAGACCGACGATCAATGGCGGTTTACCTACAACCAAGGACTGTATGCGGGAGCCGCGGTCGAGCTGAGCCGTGAAACCGGCGACACCACCCTGTTGGAATCGGCAATGACGACGGCCCTCGCGGCGATCGATGCGCTCTCTGACGGAACATCGTTCCAGGACGAGGGCGAAGGCGGCGATGAAGGCCTGTTCAAAGGCATCTATTATCGCTATATTGGTCTGCTGATCGATGAGGTCGACGCCCTTTCCTCGCCGGAAACGACGTTGACGGACGGACGCGAGCAGCTCGTCGGATTCATTCGTCGCAGCACGGATGCGATGTGGCGTAATGCGGTCACGTTGCCTGCCGGCGCGGTGCTGGTCGGCAATGACTGGTCGACTCAGCCCGACGAACGCATCTACTATTCGACGATGCTCAGTGCGGTAATGGCGGCGGAGTTACGCGCTCGGCTGTGCATCTGAATCCCTCATCGGCGAAACGCGCGCGTGAGGCGTCCGGCCAAAATACGGTCGGAACGCACCTCACACGCGTTTCGCCGTCCTTGATGCGGTCTTTGCGCGCCGGACATTGATACCGGAGACGCCCTTCGGCCGAAAACAGTTGGTTAACCCAGCGGTTTCGCCGTGGACTGACCTAGAACCAATGTCGTCGGCACCACGATCTTCTCCGTATGGCTACCGTTGCCGATCTGATGCAACGTCGAGATGATGGCGCTCTGTCCGAGGGCGCGCTGGTCCTGGGCCACGTTGGTGAAGCGGAACAGTTCGGTATCGAATGTGGCGTCTGGATGATCGAAGCAAATGATCGAAGCATCACGGGGCACCTGCTTGCCCAGCCGCTGCAATGCCGTACGCAGCATCAGCGCGATGTTGTATTCGCAGGCCAGAAACGCGGTGACCTGCGGATGATCTGCAACGAACCGCATCAGACGTTCGATGTCATGCTCATACGGCTCCGTGGAGTCAGGCAACGTCGACTCCACGCCATGAAACGCCAACGTGTCATCCAAAGCGATGTTGCCATAGGCGTGCGCGGCCTGCCATCCTTGCTGCCGTTCGTCGTTGGACGTCACATGGCAGTCGGACCTTACGAACGCGACATGACGATGTCCCAATGACAGCAGATATTCCGTCGCGGTGGTCGCGCCCCCTATGTTGTCGCTGGCGACGGTAGCCACGGGAACGCCTTCGAACCTACGATCGAGAATCGTGATGGGAAATCCCGACGAAATGAGATCAATGACCGGCTGCGGCACGAAATCCGAATTGCACGGCAACAGGATCAGCCCTTGCGCGCCGCCTTTGATGGCCGAGTCGATCAGGCTCTTCTCCAATTCGGCGTTGCCATCGGACTGCTGAAGCATGACGTAGGCATGGTCGACGGCGGCGTTGAGTGCGCCCTTGATGACGCGGGCGCCGAACGTATCGTCGAAGTTCGTGACGATCATAGCGATACGTGGTAATTCGGTGTTTCCACTGCCCTTATGGGGAGTATCGCTGATGACTATGGTGCCGATGCGCGGCTGCCGTGACACATAGCCCTCATCCTTGAGCATGCCCATCGCACGGCGTACGGTGATCGCGCTGACGTCGTACTGTCGGCACAGCTCCTCGACGGAGGGCAACCGACTTCCTGCGGGATACTCGCCGCCGCGGATGGCGTCCAACAACTTGCGATAGACGTTTTGATACAGCATC
The DNA here is from genome assembly GCF_010667685.1 of Bifidobacterium aerophilum. Classification (GTDB taxonomy): domain Bacteria; phylum Actinomycetota; class Actinomycetes; order Actinomycetales; family Bifidobacteriaceae; genus Bifidobacterium; species Bifidobacterium aerophilum. Next base: position 10,656 of record NZ_WHZW01000023.1, read on the forward strand.
GTCAACCGTTCCATACATGCATAACAGCGCGGATGATATTAGGTATATTCATAATATCAATACGCAGACCTGCGCATGCACCGATCTCCTCCGCAAGGCCACCCAGCTTCTCTCTATGGGGTTTATTGGCCTTTACGGCACAAGATTCTGTCCCAATGCGCACGAAGAGATATCGCTTGATCCCGATGCTGCGCCACGGTGGCACGATATCGGTGAAAAATAGTTACCGTGGCACACGGGTTATGAAGGAGCGTAAGGCACCTTATGCAACATCGTTGGAATTCCAACGATTCGTGAAATTCGCGGCTTGTCCCGGTAAGGACGACAATCGATATACGCCCCTACCGTGGCAAATCTTGCGCCACGGTAGAGATATTCTGACGAATTTGCGCTACCGTGGCACGTTTTCTTGTCCCGGTAGACAACTCCGGCAACACATCCGCAACCGGGACATCAAATACCGGCCCTCATCGCGGCCCGAAGCGTCAAAGCATCACAAAATTACCGTTGACCAGAGCCTCACGCCCGTGCCACGCGCATCGCCCCAAGCGCCAGCAACCGTCATCCCCTACATATCCTGGAACCATCGTGTTCGGATCGCCACGTCACGCACGCAACCCGCACCTTCCGCATTCATCCCCATACCCCACCGCCCGACCATCCAAGGAAAGTCCCTACACACCTCCTCGACCTCACACACTCCCCATCGTCACCTACGCGCCCTGACCACACGTCATTGCAAACGGTGGAATCACAACCCGCACAACACGCCGACAAAACCCGGCATCGAAGCACTTCCAACCTTTTGCGCACAACGGTTTTCGTCTTTTTGCAAACGATGTCAATCAGCGATATAGTAAACAGCGAATGCAGCCGGTTCCCGAGCGAGTTCAGCCATCGTTCCGACCCAATGGCGAGTCGCGCACCCGACAGCGCGCAACGAACGAACGGCACAGGTGGCGTTCCCGGGCCAATCACCCCCGAGAACGCGATCACGACCGAAAGCGAACCTGCACCAGCCGGCCGCCTGGAAGAAGTCAGATAAAGGAGACACCAATGACGGCATCCGAAACCAACGCAGCGCCTATCGCGGCGTCCAGCGCAGCGGCCCACGCGGCACCAGAACCCGTACCCGCAGCAGCAGCAACCACAACCGCACCGACTACCCCGTACGTCACCGCCACGTCGATCGACGGCGCGGAGCGCAACGAAAGTCCCGAGCGCCTCGCCCGCCCGCTGATCCGGCTCGCCAAGGCGTCCGGCGTATCCACGTCGTACATCGACCAGCTCGGCACCTACGTCGAAATCGCCGACGACGTGATCATCGACGTGCTCGGCGCGCTCGGCGTCGACGCCCGTACCCCCGAAGCGATCGAACGTTCGCTCGCCCAAGCGACCGGCACGACCGGCGTCAATGGCGCACCCGGCGCAACCGACGCCGTATCACCCACCCCCGCCCGCATCCTGCCGTCGTCCACCCTCGTCGCGACGACCGGAGAACCCACGACGATCACGCTGCACCTCACCGAACCCGAAGCCGCAACAACACCCGGAACCACAACCACCGCCACCACCGACCCCGAAGCCACGATCACCCTCGAGGACGGCACGGTCCGCCGCAGCGAGGACGCCGACATCCTGCCGAACCTCAACGACGCCACGACGAGCTTCCTTGCTCTGCCCACCGATCTGCCGATCGGCTACCACACGCTGCGCGTCACCGCCGGCGATCGCACCGACGAGGCGACGCTGATGGTCGCGCCCGCTCGTATCCCGCTGCCGGCCGCCGTGGCCGAGCATCCGCGCTGGGGCTGGATGGCGCAGCTGTATTCGATCCGTTCGCACGAGTCGTGGGGCGTGGGCGATTACGGCGATCTGACCACGCTGCTCGCCGACGCGGGCGCGAAGACCGGCGCCGATTTCATGCTCATCAACCCGATCCACGCGGGCGCCCCGGTGCCGCCGCTCGAACCGTCGCCGTATCTGCCGGAATCGCGCCGTTTCCTCAACGTCACGTATATCCGCCCGCAGAACATCCCCGAATACGCCCAGCTGACCACCGAAGAGCGCGCCCGCGTGGACGAGCTGCACGCGTCGGTCGCCGCACGCAACGACGATCCGAACCCGCTTGACATCAACGCCGCGTGGAGCGCGAAGCGCCCGGCCCTGCGCGTGATCTTCGACCATCCGCGCTCCCCCGAGCGAGAGGCCGCGTTCGAACGGTTCAAGGAGCAGGCCGGCCCGGATCTCGACGCGTTCGCCGCCTGGTGCCTCGCGTTCGAGGTGTGGGGTGCGCCGTGGGAGCCGAATTCGTGGTTCGGCCGCACCGGCCGCACGTCGCCCGAGGTCGCCGATCTGATCCACGAACATCATGACCTGTTCGAGTTCAACCGTTGGCTGCAGTGGGTTGCGGACGAGCAGGTGGCCGCCGCGCAGCAGGCCGCGAAGGACAACGGCATGGCGCTCGGTCTCATGCAGGACATGGCGGTGGGCGTGCATGCGCTCGGCGCGGACGTGTGGTGGAGCCCGGAGCGTTTCGCGGTCGGCTCGGTCACGGTCGGCTGCCCGCCGGACTTCTACAACCAGCAGGGTCAGGATTGGGGCCAGCCGCCGTTCAATCCGCGCTATCTCGAGGCGACCGGATACCGCGTGTACCGCGAGATGGTGCATTCGATGTTCGCGCATGCCGGCGCGGTGCGCATCGACCATGTGCTCGGCCTGTTCCGTCTGTGGTGGATCCCGAAGGGCAAGGGAGCGAAGGGCGGAGCGTACGTGATGTACGACTACCGCGCGATGATCGCCGTGCTGTCGATCGAGGCGACGCGCGCGAACGGCATGGTGATCGGCGAGGATCTGGGCACGGTGCCGGCGTACGTTCGCCAGGTGCTGTCCGAGCATGGCGTGCTCGGCACCGACGTGGAGTGGTTCGCGCGCATCGACGATTCGCCGAACGCGGGCGATCCGTACGCGCCGCCGAGCGATTACCGCCGGCAGGCGTTGGCGTCGGTGACGACGCATGATCTGCCGCCGACCGCGGGATACCTGAAGTTCGAGCATGTGCACCTGCGCGAACGGCTGCATCTGCTGGCCGAACCGGTGGAACAGTTCGCGGCGAGCGCGAACGCGGAACGTCAAGCGATGCTTGATCTGCTGGTTGACGGCGGATGGTTGGATGCGGCGGCCGCCGCGGACGTGCCGGCGCACGAGCAGGAGATCGTGGAGGCGATGCACCGGATGCTGACGGCCACGCCGAGCGTGCTGCGGCAGGCGGCGATCGTGGACGGCACCGGCCAGCATGCCACGGTAAACCAGCCGGGTACGTCCGACCAGTATCCGAACTGGAGGATTCCGCTGGTCGACGGCGACGACCGACTCGTCCACACCGACGAGGTGTTCGCCAACTCGCGCGTGCTGTCGCTGGCCGCCGTGATGCGCGGCGAGTAAGCCGGAGCAATCATACGGAAGGCCGTAACTCACGGAAACGATTTCGTTCCTGTTGAGTTACGGCCTTTTTGCGCAGAAAAACGACCGTAACTCGTGAGGAGCATGACGATTCCGACGAGATACGGCCAATACGCTGATCCCGACCGGGCGAGGCTCAATATACCCATCCCTCACCGACTGCCACCCGACCCGACGCATCTCGCCCGCCCTGTCCACGCGCTCCGGCCACGCATCTCACCCACGCCCGCCCGCATTCTTCCCGTTCCCGCACCTCCTCCCCGTCCACAACACGACGCTCCCCCGCATCCCGCGCATGTATGATAACGTTGTCTTGACAGACGGTTTTCATTCATTGCATATGAGCGAGGTTGCCATGGCAAAAGCAAGCATTCAGGCGGTTGCCGCGGAGGCGGGCGTATCCGCGTCAACGGTGTCACGCACGTTCGCCAAACCGGATCTCGTCCTGCCCGAAACCCGCGACCGAGTCCTCGCGGCCGCGCAGAAACTCGACTTCCAGGTCTCCCGTTCCGCAGCGGCCCTCAAGTCGGGCCAGTCCTTCCGCATCGCGTTCCTGCACGCCGACACCATCGACGTATGGTTCAACGTGAACGTCTACCGCGGCCTGGATTCCGTATTCCACCCGGCCGGCTACGACATCTCCGTGTACAGCATGTCGAACGCGCAGGACCGTCATCGGTTCTTCACCGACCTGCCGGTGCGCCGCAACGCGGACGCGGTCATCGTCTGCTCGTTCGACATCGATCCGGACGAGGTCAGCAGGCTCAAGGACATGAACGTGCCGCTCATCGGCATCAACACGCCGTCCATCGCCGGGCTCGACGGCGCCGTATGCATCGACGACCTGCAGGGCATGCACATGGCGCTCGAGCATCTGACCTCGCTCGGCCACCGACGCATCGCCTACGTGTACACCACATCCGACGACGCCGCACGTCTGCGGTTCAGCGCGGAGAACCGCCTCCAAGGACTACTGCTAGCAGCCAAGGCCCACCCCGACGTCACCATCGAGCAAATCCGATGTTCCGGTCACGAGGATCCGACGAGCACGGCGCTCGCCCAGCTGACCACGATGACGCCGGCGCCCACCGCGGTCTGCTTCCAGACCGACGAGCTCGCGCTGCCGGTCCTGTATCGCCTGCCGCAGTACGGATTGCAGGTGCCGCGCGATCTGTCGGTGATCGGCTTCGACGACATCCCGTTCGCGTCCAAGATGGGCCTGACCACGCTGCGCCAGCGTCCGCAGGATCTCGGCGCGATCGCCGCCCGCAAGGCGATCGAGGCGATGGGCGGACCGCTGCCCGAACCCCGGTTCGAGACCGTGCGCGCCCAGCTCATGCTGCGCGACACCACCGCGATCGCCGCGTAAACACGTCACCAGCCGCCGCGTAAGCCGCGTAAACACGCGGCACAAACGGCGCCAGACAACAACCGTGCGGTCGGAGTGAAGTCGGCAAACCGACCGCCACAACCCAAAAACCCAACCAATCCAAACCACAACCAACCACAACTCAAAACCACAACCCCCCAGCAAAGGAGCTCACATGTCCACCTTCCCGCAACTGGCCACGAACCCGGGCATGAACCCGGCCACGGTCATCCAGGGCGACCGTTGGCGCATTGGCGTCATCACCGAATCCCTCATCCGCATCGAATGGCAGGATGACGGCATCTTCGAGGATCACGCCACGCAGATGGTCGTCGACCGCAACTGGCTTGCGGCCAATCCCCCGCAGTTCACGAAGACCGAGCGAGACGGCCTGCTCATCGTCGACACCCCGGCCCTGCGCGTGACCTACGACATGCAGCCGTTCTCCAAGGAGGGCCTGAGCGTCGTCGTCAAGGGCGTCGCCAACTCGCAGATGAACACCTGGCATTACGGCGAGGACCAGCGCGGCAACCTGCGCGGCACCGCCCGCACGCTCGACGAGGTCGACGGCGAGACGAAGCTCGGCCTGGGCGTGATCTCGCATGACGGCTGGGCCGTGATCGACGATTCCACGTCGAACGTGATCGTCGAGGCCGCCGAGGTCAAAGGCGAGGCCAACCCGTTCGGCACCTGGGTCGTGCCGCGCGAGCATCAGGGCAAGGACCTGTACATCTTCGGTTACGGCCACCGTTACATCGAGGCCGTGCAGGACTTCTACAAGCTGACCGGCCCGACGCCGCTGCTGCCGCGCTTCACGCTGGGCAACTGGTGGAGCCGCTACCACCGTTACACCGAGGACGAGTACCTTACGCTGGTCGACCGTTTCGAGAAGGAAGGCCTGCCGTTCACCACGGCCGTCATCGACATGGACTGGCATCTGGTCGACGACGTCGATCCGAAGTACGGTTCCGGTTGGACCGGCTACACCTGGAACCGCGACTTCTTCCCGGATCCGGAGCGTTTCCAGCGTACGCTGCACGAGCACGGCCTGCGCACGACGCTGAACGTGCACCCGCGCGACGGCGTGCGCGCGTTCGAGGACGGCTATGCCGAGGTCGCCGAGCATATGGGCATCGACCCGAAGTCCGGCGAGCCGGTCGAGTTCGATCTGACCAGCCCGCGTTTCATGGACGCGTATTTCGACCTGCACCACAAGCTTGAGGACATGGGCACCGATTTCTGGTGGCTGGATTGGCAGCAGGGCGGCGTGACCCGTCAGAAGGGCCTCGACCCGCTGTGGATGCTCAACCACATGCACTATCTCGATTCCGGCCGCGACGGCCGCTGGCCGCTCACGTTCTCGCGCTACGCCGGCCCGGGCTCGCACCGTTACCCGGTCGGTTTCTCCGGCGACACGGTCGTGACGTGGGAGTCGCTCAAGTTCCAGCCGTATTTCACGTCGACCGCGTCGAACATCGGCTACGGCTGGTGGAGCCACGACATCGGCGGCCACATGTTCGGCTACCGTGACGAGGAGCTGGAGGCCCGCTGGTATCAGCTCGGCGCGTTCAGCCCGATCAACCGCCTGCATTCGACCGATTCGCCGTTCAACGGCAAGGAGCCGTGGAACTTCCACGCGGCCACGCGCGACGCGATGGACAAGGCGCTGCGCCTGCGTCACGAGCTGCTGCCGTACCTGTACACGATGAACTGGCGCGCCGCGGCCGACGGCCGTCCGCTGGTCGAGCCGATGTACTGGCAGGCCCCGGAGAATCCGACCGCGTACGAGATGGAGCAGGAGTTCCGTTTCGGCACCGAGCTGGTCGTCGCGCCGATCGTCGAGCCGATCGACGGCAACGTGCAGCTGGCGAAGGCCGACGTCTGGCTGCCGCAGGGCACTTGGTTCGACTTCTTCACCGGCCGCCGTTACGAGTCGGCGAGCGCGAAGGGCCGCAAGCTGGAGGCGTGGCGTGATCTCGACGGCATTCCGGCGTTCGCGAAGGCGGGCGGCATCGTGCCGCTGCAGCCGCTGGACGAGGCCAACGGCGCGATCAATTCGGTCGGCAACCCGGCTCATCTGCAGGTCGTGGTCTTCCCGGGCGCGGACGGTTCGTTCGAGCTCAAGGAGGACGACGGCACGAATCAGGCGCAGCCGCTCGCTTCGGCGCTGGCCGCGACGCCGATGACGTTCGAGTGGAAGGACGGTGCGGCCGCTGCGTTCACGATCGCTCCCGCGTCCGGCAATGTCGAGGCGCTGCCGGTGGAGCGTACGTGGACGGTCACGTTCCGCGGCGTGGCCGAGGTCGCTCCGGAGGACGTGGTCGTCACGGTCGCCGGCGTGACGCGCGACGAGGCCGAGGTCTCGTATGACGAGGCGACGCTGAGCCTGTCGGTCACGGTCAAGGACGTGCCGGTTGACGCCGAGGTGTCCGTGCATGCGACGAGCGGCCTGCGGTACGCCGACGATCCGGCGATCGAGGACGCGTTCACCGTGCTGTACAACGCGCAGATCCGTTACCTGTCGAAGGAACGTGCCTACCAGCTGGTCAAGGAGGACGGCGCCCTCGCGCTGACCGCTCTGCACACGCTGGAGAGCACGAAGAGCGATCACCCGCGTCACGATTTCGACGATTCGCATATGCCGGAATCCGTGATCCAGGCCGTCGCCGAGCCGCTGCTGCGCGCGGCCCGCGTCTGACGATCTGATCGGTCCCTGTACCCATGTGGCCCGCGTCTTATGGCGCGGGCCATTTTCGTGCGCCAGGTTCGCATCAATCTTCGTCAGAGACGCACTTTTACTAGTATGACCGGAAAAGTCCCTCCCAAACCCAGACTTTTCCGGTCATACTAGTAAAAGTACCCATCCATGCTATACTTTTACTAGTATACTAGTAAAAGTTCGGAGGCATGATGTCCCTCAAAGCCCGCCCCCTTTATCTCGACCGTCTGCTTGCAACGCGAAACAACGGGCTCATCAAGGTCATTACCGGCATGCGACGCTGCGGCAAATCATCATTGCTCGCACTGCTGAAGCAGCACCTCGCCGAGCAGGACAGCATCCCCGCCGAACGCATCGTCGCCATCAACTTCGAGTCCTTCGCATACAACGACTTCGACGAAACCAAACTGTACCGCCGCATCGACGACGCCATACATGGCGAGGAAACGCATTATCTGCTGCTTGACGAGATCCAGCTCGTCAGACATTGGGAGAAGGCGGTCAATGCGCTGCGCGTCGACCGCAACGTCGACATCTACCTGACCGGATCCAACGCGCACCTGCTGTCCAGTCAACTGGCGACCCTGCTGTCCGGAAGATATATCGAAATCAACATGTTCCCTCTGTCGTTCTCCGAATTTCTCGGATATACGGGAGAGACGGACCGGACGAAAGCCTTCGAGCGGTATACGCGCTATGGCGGCCTGCCGCCGGTCGTCGATCAGGGTACGCATCAGGAACTGGCCCACACCGTGCTGTCCGGCATCTACGACACGGTGCTGGTGCGCGATATCGCGCAATACCTGCAGATTCGCAACCCTCTGGTGTTCAACGACGTGGCCCGATATCTCGCCGATACGTCGGGATCCCCGGTATCCGTAGCGAAGATCGAGCACCGGCTGAAAAGCGGGCACCGCCCCACGGCGAACGAAACCATCGAACGCTATATCTCGGGCCTGCTGGACGCGTTCATGTTCTACCGCGCGCAACGCATCAACGTGAAAGGCGGGGACTACCTGCAGGGGCTGGCCAAATACTATCCCGCCGACCTCGGCATCAAAAACATGCTGCTCGGATACCCGGCCGGGGATTTCGGGTTCCTGTTGGAGAACGTCGTGCACAACGAGCTGAAGACCCGCGGATACACCGTGCAGGTAGGCAAAATGGACAATCTGGAGATCGATTTCGTTGCGACCCGCGTACGCGACGATCTCGCCCGCGAGCGCCTGTTCGTGCAGGTCAGCGCCAGCCTGATGGACCCGGCGACCAGAAACCGAGAGTTGGAACCGCTACGGCGGCTGCCGGACGCGGAAGAGGGACGACGCATGGTGCTGACGTTGGACATGCTCGGATTGGGAACGGCCGGCGGCATCGACATCGTCAACGCACTTGACTGGCTGACCGAATAGCCGACTCAACGAAGTGGGTGGTTCCGCCGGATTGTCGGCGGAACCACCCACTTATGGTGGCGCTAGATTGCGCTATGACCGGAACTCAGCAACTCAGTGCGTGGTCTTGTACTCGGAAGCCCAGCCGTCCACGAAGGCGGAGGCGACGTTGTCCCAGTCGCCGGTGCCCTGCGCGTACTCGAGCATCGCGTTGCCGAGGCTCATCACCCACTGGGTGCTCGGCAACGGGTAGATCACGATGTCGTAGTCGCCCTTGGCGGCGTACGCGTCGTTCGCGCGGTGGATCGGGTTCGTGGTCTTGTAGCCGTTCTCGGCGTAGGACTTGAACGGGGTCTCGAAGCCCATCTCGTCGGTGACGAGCTTGCGCGCCTCGTCATCCTGCAGGATGTAGTCGAGGAACTGGCGGGTCGCCTTCTGATCCTTCTCGGAGGCGTTCTTGTTCATTGCGAAGTACAGGAAGCTGACGGTCAGGCCGGCCTTCTCCTCGCCTTCGGTGCCGATGTAGATCGGCAGCACGCCCATGTCCTCGTCGGGCACGTCCTGGTCCTTGATCTGCGAGTAGCCCCAGGTGCCGTTCTGCAGGAACGCGGCCTCGCCGAGCGCGAACTCGGAGTTCGCGTCGTCCATCGTCGCGCTGGACAGCTGGCTGGCCGGCGTGGTGGAGTCGGTGATGTACAGGTCGAAGATCTTCTTGAAGTTCGGGATGTACTTGTCGGAGATCGTGGCGGGCAGCTGGGTCACGCCCTGGTCACGGTACTCGTAGTACACCGGCACGTGCGCGAGCTGGTCGCCGAATCGCTTGATCGAGCTGGTGTCGAAGCCGGCGGACGTGAACGCGCCCTTGATGCCGAGGTCGTCCTTGTGCGCCTGGATCTCGTCGGCCACGGTCTTGAGCGTGTCGAAGTTGTCGATCGTCTCGACGTCCTTGACGCTCGACCAGTCGGCGTCGAAGTACTTTTGCAGGATGGCCTTGTTGTAGATGATGCCGTAGCGCTCCATCACGTACGGCACGGCGCCGATCTCGTCGCCGTTCTTCATCGCGTATTCCTGCTTGGTCAGGTCCTTGTACATGTTCGTGTCGGACATGTCGGCGTAGTAGTCGGTCCAGTTGAGGAAGTCGTTGTTGTCGACGTCGAACACGGTGGGCGCCTCGGACTTGGCGAGCTCGCTCTTGAGCGTCTGCTCGTACGTGTCGGACGACGCGGTGGCGACGTCGACCTTGATGCCGGTCTTGGCGGTGAAGTTGTCGGCCAGTTCGCGGATCTGGTCGGCCTGCTCGACCTTCATGCTCAGGAAGTAGACGTGGCCCTTGTCGGAGTCGGCGTTGGAGCCGCCCGTGGAACCGCAGGCCGCGAACAGGCCAAGGGACAGGCCGGCTGCCGCCACCGCGGCCGTTGCTTTGATAATCTTCTTCATGGTTTCCCTCCTGTGGAATGCCATAACTTCGTTGTTGTAGCGTTTGCGTTGCAGGGGCGGGGACGGGCGGACGATGCCCGATGCCGTCCGTTCCCGCGTATCGTGGAGGCCTGCCGCCGGTTGCACCCGGCGGCTTTTTCGTTGGTCCGGCCGATCGTTCCGGCCGTCGGCCGACCGTATTCGCCGGTCGGCCGGTTCAGCGTTGCGTAAGGACGTTCCTGCCGGTCACGCCTCCTTGAGTCCGCGGGCGATGGTCGCGTTCCTGACGTCGAGCGTGCCGTCGGTGACGAACATGCTCAGCGTGTCGCCGGGGCGCTGGTACATGCGCGTGTTGAGCGCGACGCCGTCGACGTACAGCGTGGCGATCGTGTCGTCGACGATGAGCTGGATGTGGTACTCGCGGCCGGCGGTCAGTTCGATCGGACGTTCCAGTCCGATGTTCATGCAGTTGAACCACGGGAAGTTCGGGCTGCCTTCGAACACGTACCGGTTTTCGGCGACGGGGAAGATGAACTGGTAGCCGCGTTCGGTCTCCTCGTCGCGGTAGACGCGCAGACCGAAGGATCGCGTGCCTTCGCTGAACGTCACGTCGGCCTCGAACGAGTAGATGTCGCCGCAGCCGTTGGCGAGCGTCACGTTGCGGCGCGCGTCGCGGCCGTCGATGACGGCGTCTTCGGCGACGGATTCGCGCTCGTTGAACGCGTTCCACACGGTGTCGGGGATGCGCACGCCGAGCGTGCCGTCCTCGCGCTGGTAGACCTCGTGCGGCACGAAGGTGCCGGCCCATTCGAAGTTCTTCGCGTCGTCGCAGTCCTCCTTGGTGGCGACCCAGCCGAAGAGGATGCGCTGGCCGTTGAGTTCGAACGTGCGTCCCGCGTAGTAGGCGCTGCCGTCGAACGCGTCGTCGGCCGGCGCGATCCACGGGCCGTCGAGGCTCTTGGCCATGCGGTAGACCATCTTGTGCTTGTCGCTGTACTCGGTGACGATGTGGTACCACCAGTCGCCCATCTTGAACAGGTCGGGCATCTCGTGCATCGTGTACAGTCCCGGCGCCCAGAAGTCGCCTTCGAACGTCCAGTTCTTGAGGTCCTTGGACGTGAACTTGACGGTGCGGCCGGTCTGCTGGGTTTTCGGGCCGATCTTGCGTGCGCCGAGGATTAGCAGGTACTGGTCGTGCTCGTCGTCGCGGATGACCCACGGGTCGCGCCAGTCGTCCGGATCGTAGCCTTCCTGCGGGGTGAAGGTGATGGCGTCCTGCGTTTTGGTCCAGTGGTACAGGTCGTCGCTGACGGCGTGCATGAGCACCTGCGCGGGCTTGCCCTGCTCGGGGTAGTCGCGGTTGTAGCCGGTGTAGAAGATGTGGTACTGGCCTTCGCCTTCGAACACGGAGCCGGCGAAGATGAACTGGTCCTGCTCGTCGTCGCCGCCGCGCGGCACGGCCACGCCGCAGTCCTTGTAGTGGACGAAGTCCTTGGTGGTGGCCAGGTCCCAGCCGAACGGCTCGCCGAACGGCTCGGGGTTGCGGTTGTCGCGCTGGTGGTACAGGAAGAATTCGTCGCCCTTGCCGAACGGCATGCAGTCGCCGAACCAGGTGCCGGGGAATTGGTAGTACAGCTTGTGCACGATTCGCCTCTCTTGTGTGACTTGATCTGTCTGCGATTCGATGACGGCGGTTTCCGCGGTGCGGAAGCGCTCTGTCGGATCGGTTCAGGCACGCAGCTTCGCATGCCCTTCAACAGGCTCTTTCCTATTGTCTTTCTTTCGTTTAAACGCTTAAGCATTTAAGCGATTAAGCTACATGATAGACAACCCCCGAATCACTGTCAAGCGAACCGGGCGAACCCTTGGAAACGACGCGTGTCGCAGCTACTCCCGCACGCGGATCGAGTCGCGCACGACCGCGGGGCAGGCGACCAGCAGCGGATCATAATGACGCGGCTCGTCCACGCCGGCCTCATCGTCCGGACCGTCCGGACCGTCCGCGGCATCGCCGTCGTCGGCCGGCTCGTTCAGCGCCAGCAGCGAGCGCACGCCGAGCACGCCGAGATCGTACTGCGGCAGGCCCACCGTCGTCAGCGCCGGATGCAGATGCGCGGAAATGACCTCCTGGTTGTCGAATCCGACCACCGACAGGTCGTCCGGCACGCGCAGCCCGCGCTCGCGCAGCGCATCGTACAGGCCCATCGCGGTACGGTCGTTGTGGCAGAACACCGCGGTCGCACCGGTCGCCAGCACCGCGTCGGCCGCGCCATAGCCGCCTTCCTGGTCGGCGGTCGCGTCGACCACCATCGTCGGGTCGTATTCGATGCCGCCCGCGGCCAGCGCGCGCCGATATCCCTCGAGTCGCCCGACCGACGCGGGCGAGATCGTCGGCTCGTTCACGAACGCGATGCGACGGTGCCCGGCCCTAACCAACAGTTCGGTCGCCGCACGCCCGCCCTGCACCTCGTTGGGCACCACGGCGGGGAACCGACCGAGCTCGTCGAAGCAGTTGACAAGGACGGACGTGGTGCGGTCGAGTTCGGCGGGCGGCGTGATCGCGCGGTGCACCCAGCTCGAGTAGATCAGTCCCCCCACCTGATGTTCGAGCATGAACGCGAACGCCTTGCGTTCGATGGTCTTGTTGCCGTCGGTGTCGACGACGAGCAGGATCTTGCCGTTGCGCCACGCCTCGTCCTGCGCGCCCTGGATGACCTGGCCTGCGAACGGCGACGTGGCCACGCCGTCGCTGACGAAGCCGATCAGGTCGGACCTGCCGCGCGCGAGGCTGCGCGCGAATGCGTTGGAATGGTAGCCGAGACGGTCCGCGACCTTGCGGACCTTGCGGCGCGTGTTTTCGGGGATGCGCACGTTCTTGTTGTCGTTGATCGCCCACGATGCGGTGGCGATGGAGACGCCGGCGGCCTTGGCGACGTCCTGCAGCGTGACTTTGCCCATGCGTCACTGCTTTCCGGACGCGGCGTCCGGGCCGTCGCCGGCCACTCCGCCGTCGGTCGCACCGTCGCCTTCGTCGTCCTTGATGTACTTGGTGAAGACCTTCTCCAGGATCGGCACGTGCAGCATGAGCATGGTGCCGTAGCCGAGCACGACCAGCAGGAACAGACCCTGCGGCATGTAGAACCACGAGGCGACGAGCAGGCCGAGGAAGACCGCGTCGAGCGCGACGAGCGCAGCGGTGGCACCGATGTGCGAAATGCCGAAGATGAACGAGTTGGCCAGCACCGCGCCGAAGGAGTTCTCGAACCGGGCCTGCAGCGCCCACACCCATTCGAAGCCGATGATCCACAGGATCGTCAGGCCGAACTTGGGGATGAGCAGCGGCGTGATCTGCAGCACGACCCACGCGTAGGCGAGCGCGGCGCCGGTGCCGCCGAAGACGACCCACAGCGCGGTGGCCTTGGGGAAGTTCGCGAGGAACGCCTTGAAATAGTTGGCGGTGACGTGGCCTTCGCCGATGACCGCACGACGTGCGGTGTCGTGGCCGGCGGCGAGCGCGGCGCCGATCGTGACGAGCGGGATGGAGGTGACGATCATCAGGATGTTGAGCCAGACGGCGTCGGCGACGTTGCTCAACCCGCGCATGAACGCGGAATCCGGGGACATGAAGCCCATGGTCAACTCCTTTTGCGGACGGGATGATGGATACACGCCATTGTAATGACCCCGGCGCCGGCCGTCCCGGGAAGAGCCGACACGGCGACCGTTTTCCCGTTTGGGAACCGCCGGAGCAACCAACCGAGGGGCGGTCTGGCGAATCACAAGCCGCGATCAATACGACTGCAATCGAAAATCCGAAATCATGGCAACGTATTCACCGAGCCACGCAACCATTGATATCGTTCACATATGCGCAATAGCGCCACGACCTACGCAACACGCCGATGTCGCCAACAAACCCGTTTGATGATATCGTTGTCATCAACGCTTAACGGTAATGAGCGACACGGCAAACGCCGGGCCGCCCCCTTTGGAGAAGAACAGCATGCCGAACGTCGTCGTCCGGCGCATCAGGAAAGGAACATCCCACCGATGAGCACCCCCAAGAAGCTTTTCGCAGCCGGCCTCGCCGCGGCCATGATCTTCGGCCTCGCCGCATGCGGCTCCGACACCGCGTCCAACGATGCGAAGGGCCACGTCTACTTCCTCAACGGCAAGCCCGAGGTCGTCGACCAGTTGCAGCAGCTCGCCCAGGACTACACCGATGAGACCGGCGTCCAGGTCGACATCCAGACCGCCTCCTCCGGCAGCTACGAGTCCACGCTGACCTCCGAGCTGGCCAAGTCCGAAGCCCCGACCATGTTCACCATCGCCGGCTACGACGAGTTCGCCAAGTACCAGAAGTACCTCGAGCCGCTGCAGGACACCGACGTGTACAAGCTGCTCAACGACGAGGGCAAGGCCAACTCCCACAAGGTCGGCGACAACGCCTACACCATGCCGTACGCCGCCGAATGGTACGGCATCATCTACAACAAGAAGATCGTCAACGAGTACGCCAAGAAGGACTACGCGGTCATCAAGTCCGACACCGACATCAAGGATTACGACACCTTGAAGAAGGTCATCGAGGACATGACAAGCACAAGGACGATCTGGGCATCCAGGCCGCCATCGCCACCCCGGGCCTCGACTCCTCCTCCGCGTACCGCTTCGTGGCTCACATGAGCCGCCTGCCGCTGTTCTACGAGTTCCGTGACGACAACACCACGTTCACCACCGACCTCAAGGGCACCTACCTGAAGAACTACAAGGACCTGTTCGATCTCGAGGTGGCCAACAGCCCGACCGAAAGCTCCATGCTCAGCTCGAAGACCTACGACGACATCACCTCCGAGTTCGCGCTCGGCGACGTCGCCTTCTACCCGAACGGCGTGTGGGCCTACACCCAGATCAAGGACAACGGCGTCGAGGACGACGACCTCGGCATGCTCCCCTACTGGATGGGCATCAAGGGCGAAGAGAACTACGGTCCGGCCGGCGTGTACGACGCCTCCTGGGCGGTGAACAAGAACGCCTCCGACGACGACAAGAAGGCCACGCTCGACTTCATCAAGTGGATGGTCTCCTCCGACGAAGGCAAGAACGCCCTCGCCAAGGAAATGGGCTTCTCCGTCCCGTTCACCACCTTCGGCGACGACGACCAGCCCGACAACCCGCTCACCAAGCTCGCCCGCGCCTACGCCGACGAAGGCAAGCCGTCCGTCACCAGCTTCCCGCTGCCGAGCCAGCAGTGGCAGGACGACCTGACCAGCGCACTGCTCAACTACGTGCAGGGCGGCGGCAAGTGGTCCGACTTCGAGAACGCCTTCACCAGCGGCTGGAAGAAGGACTGGGACAACAACAAGAGCGTCCTCGGCATGCTCCCGGAGTCCAAGGCGTTCGACGCCAAGTGATCCCGCACCGGCATCAACCAGCCGGGCGCCAAACCCCATAACTCAACAACAGACTTGGCTGGCGGAACGGAACCCCGCCGTCCGTCAGCCGCTCGCCGCCCGATCGCGTCTTTGATCGCCGCTCACTTTTTGTCTTCCCCCTTGGTGACCGGCGGCCGTCTCCCGCGATCGGACGGCATTTTATATAATATGTACGAACGTACACATCGCGCGCACGTCGTCACGACGATGCCGGCACGCGGCACTACGACAAGGAAGGGAACCATGACTGCAAACAACATGCGCGACGACTGGTGGAAGCAGGCCGTCGTCTATCAGGTCTACCCGCGCTCCTTCAAGGACGCGAACGGCGACGGACTCGGCGACATCGCCGGCGTCACCAGCAAGATCGACTATCTCAAGCAGCTCGGCGTCGACGCGATCTGGCTCAGCCCGTTCTACCCGTCCGACCTCGCCGACGGCGGCTACGACGTCATCGACTACCGCAACGTCGACCCGCGTCTGGGCACCATGGACGACTTCGACGAGATGGTCAAGGTCGCGCACGAGGCCGGCATCAAGGTCATCGTCGATATCGTGCCGAACCACACCGCCGACAAGCACGTTCTGTTCCAGGAAGCGCTGGCGGCCGGCCCCGGCTCCCCCGAGCGCGACCGCTACATCTTCCGCGACGGCCGCGGCGAGCACGGCGAGCTCCCGCCGAACGACTGGATCTCGCTGTTCGGCGGCCCGGCCTGGCAGCAGGTCCCGGACGGCCAGTGGTACCTGCACATCTTCGCCAAGGAACAGCCGGACGTCAACTGGAAGAACCCCGACATCCACGAGGAATTCAAGAAGACGCTGCGTTTCTGGTCCGACCACGGCACCGACGGCTTCCGTATCGACGTCGCCCACGGTCTGGCCAAGGATCTCGAATCCGTGCCGCTCGACCAGATGGACCCGCTCGCCGTGCAGCACGGCCTGTGCCACGACTTCACCAGCCCGCTGTGGGACCGCAAGGAAGTGCACGACATCTACCGCGAGTGGCGTGAGGTCTTCAACGAGTACAATCCGCCGCGCTTCGCCGTCGGCGAGGCGTGGGTCGTGCCCGAACACCAGCATCTGTACGCCAGCACCGACGAGCTCGGCCAGGTCTTCAACTTCGAGTTCGCCGAGGCGAACTGGGACGTGGACGCGATGCGTTCCGCGATCCTCGCCGGCCTGAAGTCGGCCGAGGAGACCCACGGCTCGACGACCACCTGGGTCATGAGCAACCACGACGTGCCGCGTCACGTCTCGCGCTACGGCCTGCCGCAGGTGCCGGCGTCCTCGCACCACCAGCTCGCCAAGGACTGGCTGCTGCGCGACGGCACCAGCTACTTCGAGGACCGCGAGCTCGGCACCAAGCGCGCCCGCGCGGCGATCATGATGGAGCTCGGCCTGCCCGGATCCACGTACATCTACCAGGGCGAGGAGCTCGGCCTGCCCGAGGTCGCCGACATCCCGTGGGACCGTCTCGAGGATCCGACGCCGTTCTTCACCCGCGAGCGCTTCATCGAGAAGGGCCGCGACGGCTGCCGCGTGCCGCTGCCGTGGGATTCGTCCGACGTGCCGGCTCCGGCCGAGTGGAACGCCGGCTTCGGCACGGGCGCCTCGTTCGGTTTCTCCCCCGCAACGAAGGCCGACGGCACGGCCAGCGCCGACCCGCATCTGCCGCAGCCGCTGTGGTACAAGCAGTACGCGGCCGATGTGGAGGACGCCGACGACGCGTCGATGCTGAACCTGTACCGCACCACGCTGAGCCTGCGTGCCACGCTGCTCACCGCGACCGGCGACACCGCCGATTGCGCCGCGGTCGACGCCGGACACGACGTGATCGCGTACACGCGTCCGAGCGCGGACGGCCGTCGTTTCGCCAGCTACACCAACTTCGGCTCCGCTCCGGTCGAGCTGCCGGCGGGCGAGATCGTGCTCGCCTCCGGTGACGTGGCCGACGGCCAGCTGCCGCAGGACACCACCGTGTGGATCCTGCTCGACTAATCGTTCCTGTCCCTTCCTCCTCCAGGCGGGTTCCGGTTCTTCCGGAACCCGCCTTTTTTGTGCCCGCTCGGCGTAGGCTTCACTGTTGTTCGGTAACGCCGGGCACGACCGCCTGGCCTCGCCGCCTGACCTGCCGTCCGTATCGTCACGACTGTTGTTTGACACCGCTGCGAGGCAGGACGCCGGCCATCCAAACCGCTCGCTCGTATTGCGGAATCTACCTCCACCTCTTCTCCCCGGTCGCCCCGATAACGCGATGGCAATAGGTATCGCGTTCCCATCCCACGACCGCATTACACCTGATCCAACGCATGCAATGGCATATCCGAGGTGATTCCATCGTGTGACCTCGTGTCCACCGGATAATCCCCGATCGCACGCGCGGGATGGCATATTCGAGGTATTGTCGCTGGGAAAAATAGCCGAGTCACGCGATGGCAATACAAGACGGAATGCCATCGCGTGACTGAAGTCTCATCCGAGTCGCATTCATCGCATTCGCCGCATCCATCACATACGTCGCATACGCTACGGAACACCGCATACGCAAAAGGGGCTTCCGGAAGAATCCGGAAGCCCCTTGAGGGAAGTATTCAGTTATCGAGCGCCAGCCGTCAGCCCTTGACGGCACCGGCCATAACACCCTTGATGATGTACTTCTGGCAGATGAGGTAGAAGACGATGATCGGGATGATGGCCAGCACGAGGCAGCCCATCATGGCGCCCATATCCACCGAGCCGTAGCCGCCCTTGAGGTACTGGATGGCGATCGACATGGTCTTGAAGCGACGCATGTCCAAGGTCAGGTACGGCAGGAGGAAGTCGTTCCAGATCCACATGGCCTGCAGGATGGCGACCGAGATGACGGACGGGCGCATGATCGGCAGCACGATCTGGAAGAAGATGCGCGGCACCGAAGCGCCATCGATCATCGCGGATTCCTCAAGCTCCTGCGGGATGCCCTTGACCACGCCGGTGAAGATGAACACGGCCAGACCTGCACCGAAGCCCAGGTAGACGATCCACAAGCCCCACGGGGTGTTCAGGCCGAGCATATCGGCGATCTTGGAGAGGGTGAACATGACCATCTGGAACGGAACGATCATGTTGAACAGGAACAGCAGGTAGAGGGACTTCGCGGTGCGGTTGTTGACGCGGACGATCCACCATGCGCACATCGAGGTGCACAGCAGGATCAGGCCGACGGCGCCGACCGTGACCACGACGGTCCAGCCGAAGGATTCGATCAGGTTCGTGCGCTTGATGCCACGGGTGTAGTTCTCGAGTCCGACGAACGCCTTGCCGGTCGGGATGGAGAACGCGTTGCGGCTGATGTACGCCTTCTGCTTGAAGGAGTTGATCACCACGAGGGCGATCGGGAACACCCAAGCCAGAGAGATGATGGTGAACAGCGTCGTCCACAGTGCGGGGTACTTGACCTTCTCGCTCATGCGGACACCTCCTTGCTAGTGGTGAGACGGTTCTGAATCACGGCGATCAGCGCCACGATGATGAAGAACACGACGGCCTTCGCCTGGCCGACGCCTTCGAAGCCTGCGCGGCCGTAGAACGTGCGGTAGATGTTCAGCGCGAGAAGTTCGGAGCTGTTGGACGGGGCGCCGTTGGTAAGCGCGAGGTTCTGATCGAACATCTTAAAGCCGTTGGTGACGGTCAGGAAGGAGCAGACCGTGATGGACGGCATCATCAGCGGGATGGTGACCTGGAACAGCGCCTGGCGGCTGGTCGCGCCATCGACGGCGGCGGCCTCAAGCACGTCGCCCGGCAGCGCCTGCAGGCCGGAGATGTAGATGATCATCATGTAGCCGATTTGCTGCCAGCAGTACAGCAGCACCATGCCCCAGAAGCCGTACACGCCCGAGTAGGTGATCGAGCGGCCCCAGTGGGCGAGCACGCCGTTGAGCAGCAGCAACCAGATGTAGCCCAGGATGATGCCGCCGATGAGGTTCGGCATGAAGAACACCGAGCGGAACACGTTGGTGCCCGCGAACTTCTTGGTGAGCATGTACGCGATCGCGAACGCGGCCACGTTCACCACGATGGTCGTCACGATGGTGAACAGCACCGTGTAGACCAGCGCGTGCCAGAACTCCTTGTCCGACACCGCGTCAATGTAGTTCTGGATGCCAGTGAACTTGGCGTCCGTCACCGTGCTGAACTTGCAGAAGCTCAGGTACAGGCCCATGATGAAGGGCACTACGAAACCAATCAAGAATGCCGCGAACGTAGGCAGGGCAAACAGAGCCCACCACCTGCGAATCGCCTTTCCAGCCATCGAAATCATGCCATGCCTACTTTCTCCTCCTTGAGCTCACCCGCACTACCGCGTGCGAGTGGTCCGAATTTGGGAATTTCCGATCTCATCGGCACCGCCAGGCACCAACTCGAACCGGTTTAAGATTACCATATCACCCGTTTGACCCTGAGTCAAACGTTGTCATTACGAGCGTGTCAAAATCCTTTCCTCCGACTCACCCCTCCCCGCAAGAACGGCGAAAAGCGTTCGAAATCCAACGTTTCCCACGAATCATAGCACGCATGCAAACGTTGTCTCGCGTTATGCCCAAAACACGGTTATTGTTGTCATGGGTACATCATGAACGGCGTCACGCCGCCCTTTGCGGCCATCAGCCACATCAGCGGCGCGAACAAGGCCCGCCGACGACCCGAAGCCATCCGGCCGACCGCACCAGACGAAGGAGACACATGGGCAGCAGTATCAAGGACGTGGCCAGGCAGGCCGGAGTGTCCGTTTCCACCGTCTCCCGCGCGTTCACCCGCCCGGAACTGGTATCGAAGGCCACCCGCACCAAAGTGCTGGCCATCGCCGAGGAACTGAACTTCTCCATCTCCCGTTCGGCCATGGTGCTCAAGTCGGGCCGCGCCCTGCGCGTAGCCCTGCTGATGAGCGACCACATCCGCCTGTGGTTCAGCGCCTCCATCATCGAAGGGCTCAACCAGGTCTTCCACGCGAACGGCTACGACCTGTCGATCTTCCAGATCTCCAGCATCGAGGAGCGCCGCGAGTTCTTCGACATGCTGCCGACCCGACGCAACGCCGACGCCGTGGTCGTCGCGTCCTTCGACGTGGACACCTCGGAGATCGACCAGCTGGCGAAAACCGACGTCCCGATCGTCGGCATCAACTGCGTGATGCCGAACACGGGCTTCTCCGCCGCGGTGAACATCGACGACGATCAGGGATCGAAGCTGCTTGCCCGTCACCTGATCGGCCTCGGACACCGCCGCATCGCGTACATCCGCACCGATCGCGCCGTGACGCTGCATTTCAGCGTGCAGCAACGGTACGAATCGTTCGCGAAGGTCTGCGAGGAAGCCGGCATCGATCTGACGACGATCGTCATCGCGGACGGCGACGACCGTATCAGCCGCGCCACGACGGAACTGCTGTCGATGCCGCAGCTGCCGACCGCGATCGCCTGCCAGGAGGACGGCATCGCGATCCCACTGATGTTCCAGCTGGCACGCACCGGACTGCGCGTGCCGTTCGACGTGTCGATGGTCGGCTACGACGACAGTTTCTACGCGAGCGAGGTCGGGCTGACGACCGTGCGGCAGGATCCGATCGCGATGGCCAAGTCCGCGGCGCTCAAGACGCTCGACCTGATCGAGCGGGGCGAGACCGAGCGTCCGTTCGAGGTGTTCCCCGCGCAGCTGCTCGTGCGCTCCAGCACGACCGAGGCGAAGCCGGCGCAGTAGCCGGCCCGCGAGCCGTCGCGACCGGAACGCGATCGGCCCGCAACCCGCCCACTCGTGAAAACGGGGTTTCGATTGGTGGATCGAAACCCCGTTTTGCGTTGCTGCCGGCCGTTCAAAGCCGGTGTTCATGACGTCGGATCATGACACTGTTCGGTTATGTCACCGTCCGTTCACCGGTCAGACCGTGCGATCGGACGGATCACAGGCCGCGGATCAGGAGGCGTGCACCGCGCTGTACTCCTTGGCCCAGCCGTCGACGAACGCGGTCTTGACGTTGTCCCAGCTGCCGGTGCCCTGAGCGTACTCAAGCAGGGCGGAGCCGAGGTCGTTCTTCCACCGCTCGGACGGCATCATGGTGAAGTTCCAGCTGACCTGGGTCTTGCCGGACTTCTGGTCGGCGACCGCGGCGGCGACCAGCGGGTTGTCGGCCTTGACGTCGTCGAAGGTCTTGAACGGGGTGGTGAAGCCCATCTCGGTGCTCAGCGCTTCCTTGCCGGTGTCGGAGGTGATGACCCACTTGAGGAACTCTGCGGTGGCCTTCTGGTCGGCCTCGGAGGCCTTGGAGTTGATGCACCAGTAGTTCTCGGAACCGGTGGCGAGGCCTTCGTTCGCCTCGTCCGGGCCGCCGATGTAGATCGGCATCATGCCGACCTGGTCGGCGGTCATGCCGGCGTTCTGCAGGTCGGTCCACGCCCAAGTGCCGTTCTGGTAGAAGGCGGCCTCGCCGAGCGCGAACTCGGAGTTCGCGTCATCGCCGGTCTTGGAGCTCAGCTGGGCCGGATCGGTGGTGGAGTCGGTGATGTACAGGTCGAAGATGTTCTTGTAGTTCGGCAGGTACGTGCCCTTGATGGTGGCCGGCTGCTCGGTGACGTTGTCTTCCTTGAACTCGTAGTAGAGCGGCAGGTTGGCCAGGTGGGTCTTGAAGCGCCAGTCGGAGCTGGAGTCGAAGCCGGCGGACGTGAACGCGCCCTTGATGCCGAGCTCGTCCTTGCGGGCCTGCATGTCGTCGGCCACGGCCTTGAGCTTGTCGAAGGAGTTGATGTCCTCGACGGAGGTGGCCTTCGCGCCGGACAGCTTGAAGTACTTGTTGAGGATGTCCTTGTTGTAGATCAGGCCGTAGGTTTCCATGACGTACGGCACGCCGACGACCTTGTCGCCGTCCTTGAGCGCGACGTCCTGGTTCTGCAGCTGCTTGTAGATCTCGGTGCCGGACAGGTCGGCGGTGTATTCCTTCCAGTTGGCGTAGCCGACCGGGCCGTTGACCTGGAACAGGGTCGGGGCGTTGGTCTTCGCCATCTCGGACTTGAGCTGCTGCTCGTAGGTGCCGGACGCGGCGGTCTCGACGGTCACCTGCACGCCGGTCTCGTCGGTGTAGGCCTGGGCCAGATCCTTCCACTGGTCGGCCGCTTCCGGCTTGAAGTTCAGGTAGTAGACCTTGCCGGTGGAGTCTCCGCCTTCGGCCTTGTTGTCCGACGCGGTGTTTCCGCAGGCGGCCATGCCGACGGACATTGCGGCGACGGCGAACATCGCGGCTGCGGACTTGATCGTGCGATTCATCTTCGAACCTTTCTCTAAATTCTGTCGGCCCCGTTCCTTCATCGGGGCGATGCCATCGGCATCTTCGCTTCCGACAACACCACCATTATGCACCGTTTCGCCACGGATTGCAAACGATGGCAATTTATCCGCCAGCAAAACCACTGAGACAGGATGAACAGATCCGTCAAAACCGCACGTTTTTAATACTATTTCCGCCACTTTCGACCACTGCAAGCGATTGCAGTGATTTTCTGCAACCGCATCATTTTCGTCCGAAATTCAGCGCTCCGCCCGCGTGTCGCGCACGAAAAAGCCCCCACTGCCGCAACGTATGCGGCAGCGGGGGCTACGGATCACGGGCGATTCCGGCGGCCGGCTCAGCCGGTCAACCGGTTCAGTCAATCAACCAGCTCCGTCAACCGACCCGACCGACCGGATCGACCCGACCAGTCCGGTCCGATCAAACCCGGACCTACCTCGGCCAGCGGTACTCACGGTCCGGCAACGTCGGGAACGCGGCGTGCGGCTCGCGCTGGTACCAGTACGCGACGGACGCCACGTCGTCCTGCCGTTCGAAGAATCCGCGATGACCGACGCCGATCTGCTGCACGGTCACGCGCAGGTCGGAGCGGAACCGGATCGGATCGGGGATGTGCCAGCGGTAGAAGCCGCGCATCGGCGGACAGTCGTCGTTGTGGTAGTCGTTGTGCACGAGCTCGTCGTGCGCCGAATAGTACGGGTACCCCATGAACGGCGTGCAGTAGTTCTGCTCGACGGTCTTGCCGTTCACCTGCTTGGCGAAGCTCCACGAGCCGCCGAAGTAGTCCTCGGTGCCGGTGCCGCAGATCGTCGGGTACTCGCGGTCGCCGTCGATGTAGAACTTGAACTCGCCTTCGCCCCACCAGTAGCGTTCGAGCGTGGTGAGCGCGAGGTACGTGCCGACGTAGTGGCCCTCGCCGCGCACGCCGTCGAGCACCACGTAGTCGTTGCCGATCTCGGTGAGCCGCTGGCGGCGCCACTGCGCGTGGAAGTACGCGGTGTCGGCCGGCAGCGGATCGTCGTACAGGCTGTAGTCGATCTGGTAGAAGAACGCGCCGATCTCGTTCGCGTGCTGGTTTTCGAGCGTGACGCGCGCGTGGCGGGCGAACGGCATCGGGAAGAACATGTTGAAGCCGCGGTTGGGGACCACGGCGACCGGCTCGGAGTTGACGAGGCATGCGCGTCCGAATCCGCAGCAGAAGAAGTCGCCGAGCGGGCATTCGACGCTCGGCTCGGTCTCGTCGTCCCAGTAGAAGCGCAGCACGAGGTCGCGCAGCACGAAGCAGTCGGCGTCCGTGGTCTTCTCGTCGACGGTGATCCAGATGTGACGGATGCAGCCCGGTCCGGCGATGTCGGCCAGCGTGACCGTTTCGCCGCTGGGGATGTGGCGCAGGCATGGGCTGCCCTTGCGCGACGGGCCGAGTTCGCTTGCGGCCATGCCGCCGCGGCCGGGTTCTCCGGTGGGGTTTTCGGCGTTGATCGCGCGGCTGGTTTCGCGGCGCAGGCTCGCCAGCGAGCCGAGATCACCGATCATGATGGTTCCTTCCTTGTCGTTGCGTTCGCGCGCGGCCGTTGCGTTTCGTACGCGGCCGTCGCGTTCCTCACACAGACGGTACGTTCGGGGCGGACGTGCACGTATATGCAAGTTCCCGCCGCCGCATTGGTCGCGGACGGCGGGAACCGTGGATGTCGTTCGTCAGTTTGCGACGGTCGGCTCGGCCGGCCGTCACTAACTGACTGTCCGGATCACAAGCAGATCATGAATGATTACTTGTGATCACAAGCGGATCACTTGTGGACCGGCGGCAGCATGCCGAAGTTGTTCTCGTAGTCGTTCCAGGCGCTGGTCCAATCGTCGAGATACGCCTTCTTGACGCCGTCCCAGTCGCCGGTGCCCTGTGCGTACTCGAGCAGCGCGTTGGCCACGCCGTCGGCCCAGGCCTGGCCCGGGATGTAGGCGCCGTGGATCGGGGTCAGGCCGTCGGACTCGAGCTTGAGGGCGGACTTGGTCAGCGGGTTGTCCGGCTGGAAGTCCTCGCTGTCGAAGGTGGTGAACGGAACGGCGAAGCCCATTTCCTTGGAGAGGATCTTCTTGGCGTCGTCATTGGAGACCATCCACTCGATGAAGTCGAGCGTGGCCTTCTTGTCCTTCTCGGAGGCGTTCTTGTTCACCGACCAGGAGATGTCGTAGATGGAGTTCGCGGCGTACTTGCTCTCGTTCGGGAAGCCCATGTAGTACGGGAGCATGGCGAGGTCCTCGTCGGCCACGTCGTTGTCCTTGATCTGCGAGTAGGCCCACACGCCGTTCGGGTAGAACGCGACGCGGCCGGTGGCGAATTCGGCGGTGGAATCCTCGTAGTTGACCGAGCCGAGCATGGTGTTCTCAGTCGGGTTGTCCTTCATTTCCAGATCCCACAGGGCCTTGTAGTTGTCGAGGTAGGTGCCCTTGAGCTCCTTCTCGAAGTCCACGCCCTCGTCGATGTACTCGTAGGCGACCGGCACCTGGGTCATGTGCGAGGCGTAACGGTAGTAGTTGGAGGCGTCGAGGCCCGGCGTGGAGAACGCGCCGTCAAGATCGAGGTCGTCCTTGTGCTTCTGGATGCTGTCGGCGACCTTCTTGAGGGTGTCGAAGTCCTTGATGTCATCGAACGACTTGATGACGGAGTAGTCCTTCTTCGCGTACTCGTTGATGATCTTCTTGTTGGCGATGATGCCGAACCATTCGGCGGCGTACGGCAGGCCGTACACGTCGTCGCCGTCCTTGTGGGCCATCTGCTTGCCCTGGTCGTTGAGCAGCTTGTAGGCGGCGGAGTCCTGCAGCGGCTCGAGGTAGTTCTTGTACTTGGCGTACTGGTCGAAGCCGCCGATGCCGAACATGGTCGGGGCGTTGTTCTTGGCCAGCTCGGACGACAGCGTGGACTCGTAGCTGCCGGAGGTCGCGGACTGGATGTCGACCTTCACGCCGGTTTCCTTGGTGTACATGTCGGCCAGCTCGTTCCACTGGTCCACGACTTCCGGCTTGTTGTTCAGGAAGTAGACGTGACCGGCGTCGCTGTTCGTGCTGGAGCCGCAGCCGGCCAGGCCCAGCGTCAACGCGGCGGCGCTGATCAGGGCGAAACCTTTGACCATCTTGTTCATGTGAGTGTCCCTTTCCTCTTTCGGCGGCTCCGCAGCCGCTGTCCGGCCCATCCCGGCACGGCAGGTCACGCGGCGGTCGTTGCCGTCTGCGCTTGCCGGGCCCTGCGCATTGCGCTATGCGCGGGAACGGGTTGTCGCTGGCCCGATCAGCAGACATTGCCGATCGAACCGGTTCGACGCAAGTATATCGAACCGGTTCGTCAGCGTCAACCCGACACTTCACAGCGTGTCGTCAATGTAAATAGGAACGTACTTTTATTCCTCCGCCGCAGCATCGCCTCCCCTGATACCGTCGGCGCAGGGAATCTCCAGTATCGTAAACGACCATCCGGGCACGCGGACGACACCGCTGGCCGGCACCGCGATCCGCGAAGACTCCGGCTCGGACGGAGCCGCCTCATACGGCCGTCCCGCATCCGCGCTGTCGGACCGCAGCACGGTCATCATCGCATCGACCGCCTGCCCGCCAAGGCCGATCGCGGACAGCACCTCAGACAGGTCGACATCCATCGCATCGGGCAGCGCGTTGACCATGCGCACGTACGTCACGCCCCGCACGGAATCGTCGGCGACCGTGACCGTCCGCCGCGTCTCCGCGCCCGGATCCGTTCCGGCCAACACCGTGTCGCCGACCGTCGCTCGGACCGAACGGCCCCGGTCACGCACGTCGATCACGATGTCCCACTCGTCGCCGTAGGAGACGCGACGTGACATGCTGACGCGGTCGTAGTCGTACGGAAACCCGTCACGCAGGGCCCCCAGCGCGCAGTCCAATCCGGCCATGCCGATCCACAGACGGTATCGGTCGGGTTCGTCGAGCGCACCGAACTCGATCGAAAACATGCCGGATTCGTCCAGATAACGCGCGCGCAAACGGATCCGATAGTCGTCGGCATTCACGTGCAGGTCGGTACGGGCTGTGCCGCCAGTGGCCTTGGTCACGTCGTCGGCCGAGAGCACGCGTCCGTCCGGCAGTTCGATGCGGATGTTTTCGAATCGCACCGCAGGATCCCCGCCGAACGCAAGTCCGGTCCATCCGGGCAGTTCGCGCATGTACGTGCGCGGCCCGTCGACGTCGACGCGGCGCGCGCGAGTCGCGGCCGTGTTCGCGAACATGTGTTGCGTCCAATAGCTGTATGTGCGATACGTGCGGTCGTCGTCGAAGTAGATAAGGTCCGGATTCCAGCCGGCATGGCCGTTACGGCACAGCAACGGCGCGTACGAGGCCATGTCGACCACGTCGCCGTTAGCCTCCAGGTGCGCCATGAACGCGGCTTCGGACAGGGCGTTGAGCATCGTCGTGCCATGCGAGGCGTACTCGCCGAAATACACATGCGGACCGTTGCGGTCGAGGCCGTCGTAATAGTCGAGATGCTGGAACCACCAAGCCGGGGCGAGGTAGGAGTGCTCGTCCAGGATCCGCACTCGCGCGGCCCGGGCCAGATCCCAGGCCTCGTCGAAGGTGGCGCCGACCAGTGTCGGCCCGGCCGTGCCGATGACCGTGATTTCGGGATGCTTGTCGGCGAGCGCACGGAA
Source organism: Bifidobacterium aerophilum (assembly GCF_010667685.1). GTDB lineage: Bacteria > Actinomycetota > Actinomycetes > Actinomycetales > Bifidobacteriaceae > Bifidobacterium > Bifidobacterium aerophilum. The sequence continues at coordinate 38,433 of NZ_WHZW01000023.1, forward strand.
TAGCGTCAGGAACCGTTCGGCGAAGTCGTCGGTGATGTCGTCCTCGTTGCCGAGGCCGAGGTAACGCAGTCCGAACGGTTTCGGATGTCCGCAGGCGGCGCGCTTCGCGCCCCAGACGGTCGTTTCCGCATCGCCGTTGCAGAATTCGACGAAATCGAGCACGTCCTGAACGTACGTCCTCATCTGGGTTTCGGACAACGCCATCGAGCCGCCGTCGGTGCCGGAGCAGCTCACGCCGGCCGGCAGCACGGGGATCGGTTCGGCGCCGAGCGCCTCGCACCAGCACAGGTATTCGTAGAATCCGAGGCGCATCGACTGGTGGTATCCCCACAGGTTGAAGTCGTGGCGACGATGCTCGACTGGGCCGATCGTGCCTTTCCATTGGTACATGTTGTCGAGTCCGAGGCCGTGCACCAAGCAGCCGCCGGGGAACCGTACGAATCGCGGATTGAGGTCGGCGATCGTCTTAGCGAGATCGACGCGGAAGTGCTTGAGCCCATGCCAGGTGCGGGCCGGTTCCAGCGAGACGAAATCGACGGCGGTGCGGCTCGGCCCAGTGAACGTGATTGACAGGGAGCCGTTGCGCGTATCAAACGGCGCGATCAGGGTCGCTTCGACTTTGGTCCATCGTGACGGTTCGGCGACAAGCCGGACCGACGAGCCGGACCGAAGCGTGGCGGAGACGTTGCCGGACGATTCGGCAAAAGGTTCCGAGAAGGTTTTGTCAGACGGGATGATCGAGTCCGACGACCCTGCCGGACGGCCGTCGTGATTGCCGGCGGGCGCCGTTTCGTCGACCAACGACACCGTGACATCATGAGGCCCGTCGTCGCACGACCACAGCCATAACGACAGTTCGTAGGATTCGCCGGCGCGCAGCCGCATGCCTTCGAAACCGCGGTTGACTAGCGACACCGCGCCGCAGTCGACCTGCACGACGGCATGATGCGGGTTCTCTTCGGCGACGCAATCGTCGGTTTCGATCCAGAACGATCCACGGGAGCCGTCCGGAACGTCCTTGCGCCACGCGGTGAACGGGCTCCATTTCGGATTATCCGAATGGCTGTATTCGAAGGCGCCGTTCTGCACGAGATCGCCGGCCAGGCCACCGTCTGCCGCGTAGTTGAGATCCTCGAAGAACACGCCCCACAGCTTCTCGCTGATCGGATAGGGCTCGCCGACCGATCGCACCTGAATCAGATCCGTCATATCCCCGCCTTCATCTGTGATCGCGACAGAGCGCCGCCGCATCGCGCCGCACCTCGTCAAGAAAATTCTTATACCGAAAGAATATTCTTATCGAACCGGTTTGTCAACACATCGCGAAAACCTCAGCATAAGAGCCGATCCTCTGAAAAGTCTGCGCATAGACATGAGCACGCCTATGCGCAGACGAAGTGACCGTCACGGCCTGGATTCCGATCCGGCTGAGTGTGCCGTTAGCCGCGGCTCTCCATATGGTGCTGCCACATCGCATAAGCGGTTAAGGCCATGCATATGCAGTCGGCAGCGACCGTATCGATTCTGGTTGAGACAATGATCATGATCACCGTCATATACCAGAGCATCGAGCCGCTGCGCGGCTCCTCATCCAAGTTGCGCATCACGCGCTCCTTCATAGTTAAGCCGCGCCGCGTCGGACGCGGCAACGTCGTTCGGCGATCGCCGAACGGTCGAATCCATCATCGCTAGAAAATGTCATCGACGCTGGCAACATTATCGACTATGATGGATTTCGTCGGTTCGAAGCATCGCTAGTCGTTTCCGCTCTTCAGGCGCGCACGAAGGACTTTATTGGAAACGAGCCAAGGCCGGCCGAGCGCTTCCAAGTGCGCTCGTTCTGGAAACGTGAGGCCGACGGATTATTCCGTCGGCCTCACGCGTTATCGCCCTCTCATCACTGTTCATCGCATTAAGAATATTCTCCGCAGGGAAGAATATTCTTGGATATGGAATGCTTGGCATGATCGAAGGAGCTCATATGCAATCCGCCTCCCCTAATCCCCATCGCACCCATTATCACGTAGCCCCCACAGGGCATGACCACTGGCCTGGCGACGAAACGCACCCGTTCCGCACGATCTCGCATGCCGCGCGGATCGCCATGCCCGGTGACGAGGTCATCGTGCACGCCGGGGAATACCGCGAACAGGTCGATCCGCGAAACGGCGGCACCGGCCCGAGCAATCGCATCGTCTACCGCGCGGCGTACGGCGAACGCCCGGTCATCAAGGGGTCGGAACGCATATCATCATGGGTGCCCGAAGGTTCCGGCGTCTGGTCGGCGACGCTGCCCAATACGATGTTCGGCTCGTTCAACCCGTATGCGCGGGCCGTCGAAGGCGATTGGCTCATGGACCCGGATTTCCGCGTGCGGCAACGTCATCTCGGAGCCGTCTATCTCAACGGGCGGGCGCTGTATGAGGCCGACGACGCTGATCATGTTTCGACACCGCAGCGCAGGACCGAAACCATCGACTATGCCACCGGGCTCACCGAACCGATAGCCGATCCTGATTGGACGACCTACGTCTGGTATGCCACCGTGGACGACGAAACGGGAACGACCACGATCCGCGCCAATTTCCACGACACCGATCCGAATACAACGCTCACCGAAATCAACGTGCGCGAATCCTGCTTCTGGCCGAGCCAGACAAACGTCAACTGGATCACCGTCCGTGGCTTCGAAATGGCCCAGGCCGCCGGCCGTTGGTCCCCTCCCACCGGGGATCAGCGCGGCATGATCGGCCCGAACTGGTCGCACGGATGGATCATCGAGAACAACCTGCTGCATGATGCGAAATGCTCCGCGATCTGCTTGGGCAAGACGGCGGCGACCGGCGATAATGAACGTTACCGGAGCAATCTTCGGTCCGGCTACCAATGTCAGATGGAAGCGGTGTTCCGTGCCCTGCGTCTCGGCTGGCGCAAGGGGATCGTCGGCTCGCATATCGTGCGCGGCAACGTCATACGCGACTGCGGACAGAACGGCGTCGTCGGCCACATGGGTGCGGCGTTCAGCGTGATCGAGCATAACGATATCGCCCGTATCGGCATCCTGCGCGAATTCTTCGGCTGGGAGATCGCCGGCATCAAACTGCACGCCGGAGTCGACGCGACCGTGCGCGGCAACCGCATCCACGAATGCACGCTGGGCATGTGGTCGGATTGGCAGACGCAGGGCATGCGGATCACCGGCAACGTGTTCCACGACAACACCCGTGACCTGATGATCGAGATCAGCCACGGCCCATACCTGGTCGACAACAACGTCTTTGCGTCACCGCTGGCTCTGATCAATGCCTCGCAGGGCGGCGCATACGTCAACAACCTGTTCGCCGGTGCGGTGCAGCGGTACGACGATCTGACCCGTTCCACGCCGTACCACTTCCCGCACACCACCGATGTGGCGGGAACCGCGTGCGTCTACGGCGGCGACGATCGGTGGATCGGCAACCTGTTCATCAAACCGGACGATATCCGGGTGCCGAAACCGAATCCGACACCTTGGCTGTTTGGCACGGCCTCGTACAATGGATTGCCGAGCTCGGAGGAGGAATACACGGATACCGTGGCGGCTCTCGGACCGTGCGACGAAGAGACGCTGCGCGACCTGCCGCAGCCGGCCATCGTGCACCACAACGCCTATCTCAACGGCGCGCAGCCGATGGCCGGCGAGCGCGACACGATCATTGCGGACGGCGGTACCGTGACATTGACGGGCGAACCGGATTCCGTTGATCTCACGATCACGCTGAACGTTCCTGGCACCGTTGCGAACCGTACCGCGCCGGTCATCGCCACCGCCGACCTGGGCATGCCGCGCATTGTGCAGGAACCCTTCGAATCGCCGGACGGCCTGCCGATCACCATCGATACGGATGTTCAGGGCGCGGACCGCAATCCCGAACACTCGGCAATGGGTCCGTTCGCCACGTTGCACTCTGGCCGTAATGAATTCACCCTGACGTTCGCCCACTGAATACCAAGAAGGCGGTGTGGCTGTTTCACGTGGAACAGCCACACCGCCTTTGACTCATCGTCTGATACGCGTCGCTCACTCCAAAACGACCCATACGGTCGTGTCCTGAGGCAACTTCCCATATCCGTCAAGCGGACCAGAGGCCAACAGGACCTCCCCCGCAGGCAAATCAATCGAATCGGCACAGAAGTTGGTCACGCACGCGACCATTCGACCGTCACCGCCTTGTCGGGCGAACGCGAGTACTCCGCCGTACTGGCCATCGGCACCATCCCGACGTCCGCTTGACCCATCAATATCCAGCCAGTCGACGTCCACCGGCTCCGTGCGCGCACGATCCGCGGCGAACAGCCGCGAGCGCAACCGGATCGCGTCGCGGTACAGGTTCAGCATGGACCGACGGTCAGCCGACTGACGGTCGATGGCATAGTCAGCGAACCAGAGTGGCTGCGGCAGGTGAGGTTCGGCGCGCCCGGCTTGCCTGTTACCGTCGGAACGTACGCCATCCGTCACGGAGAATCCAAAAGACGCGCCCTCGCCAAAGCGAGGCGACCACGCGGCCGGCCGCGGCATGTCCGCCGAATCCCATGGCAGCGGCACACGGCAACCGTCACGCCCCTTCTTGCTCTGCTGACGTACCGTGTCGAACGCGGTGGGATCTTCCAGACGATCCCATGGAATATCCGGCACTTCACGCAGTCCCAGCTCGTCTCCCTGATAGATGTAGACGGTTCCCGGCAACGCGAGTTCGATCAATGCGGCCGCACGGGCCCGTCGCGTCCCGGCTTCGATATCCTCCGGATATGAGGTGCCGTCGCGCAGCAACCAATCCCATGCGAACACGAACGGCTGGCTCGTCGTGACTTGGGCGAGCCCATACCTTGATGCCGCGCGCGGGCAGTCATGGTTGCTGAGCACCCACGTCGCGCTGGATCGCGAGCGTCTGGCCGAAGCAAGGTCCATGTCGATCGCATCCCGGTATTCCCGGTAACTCCACATCGCCTTTTGCAGGTCGAAGTTGAACACCTGCCCAAGCTCGTCCTTTGAAGCGTACCGGTGTTCGTGTTCGGGCACGATGGAAATTTCCGCAACCGCGCACAACGGCGGATCGTACTCGTTGAAGACACGCCTCCAGCCGCGGTAGATCTCGTGCACTTCGTCGCGGTCCCACAGCGGATGCCGGCCGTCCGGACAGTGGTCGTCGTCGACGGTCCAATCGTCGAGGTCGTCGCGCCCGTCGATCTGCTTGGCCATGCCATTGGCCACGTCCACACGGAACCCATCGACGCCGAGATCTCCCCAGAATCGCAGAATGTCCTCGAATTCGCGGCGCACGATCGGACTGTTCCAGTTGAGGTCGGCCTGTTCCTTGGCGTAGATGTGCAGGTACCACTGGCCGTCCGGTACGCGCTGCCATGCCGGGCCGCCCATTTTGGACAGCCAGTCGGTGGGCGGAAGTTCGCCATGCTCGCCACGGCCGTCGCGGAAGATATACAGGTCACGTTCCGGCGAGCCGGGCGCGGAGGCAAGCGCCTTGCGGAACCACGGATGGTCGGTGGACGTGTGATTGGGCACGATGTCGATGATGATGTGCATGCCCTGCTCGTGCACGGCGTCGACCAGCGCCTTGAAATCATCGAGCGTGCCGAACTGTTCGGCCACGTCGCGGTAGTCGATCACATCATAGCCGCCGTCCACGAATCCGGATTTGTAGATCGGGTTGAGCCATACGCCGTCCACGCCGAGTTCCTTCAGGTACGGCAGACTGCGGATCGCTCCGGCGAAGTCGCCGATACCGTCGCCGTTCCCGTCGCGGAAGCTGCGCGGATACAGCTGATACATCACCGCCTGCCGCCACCAATTGCCGTTGCCGTCACGCATGACCGTTCCTTTCCCGCCGTCGCCGGCGCGTTGGTACTGGTACACGGATCGGCCCGGTCTCCCGTTGCGGAGCAAACCGAACGGGCCAACCGGGCCGATCCTTGATCCGTCACCGTTTACTCGGTGAATTCCTTCTGAGCCGGCAGTGATCCCGGAGCGGCCTTCTCGTTGGCCTCCCAAGTCGACTTCCATTCACTCGTGATCACGTTCTTGACGTTGTCCCAGCCCTTCGTGCCCTGCACGTACTCGAGCAGCGCGCCGCCGAAGTCCTTCTGCCACGCGAGGCTCGGCAGCTCGAAGCTGCGGATGTACTTCTTGCCTTCCTTCTGGTAGGCGAGCGCCTGGTCGACGAGCGGGTTGTCAGGCTGGGCGTCGTCGCCGTACGTGGTGGCCGGCATGGCGAAGCCCATTTCCTTGGCGACGATGCGCTTGGCCTCGTCGCTGGTCTGCACCCATTCGATGAACTTGAGCGTGGCTTCCTGATCGGCCTTGCTGGCGTTCTTGTTGACGACCCACTGGTTGTCCATGATGACGCCCGGACCGTAGTCCTCCTCGCCGGGGATGCCCATGTAGTACGGGAGCATGCCGAGGTCCTCGTCGGCCACGTCGTTGCCCTTGATCTGCGAGTAGGCCCACACGCCGTTCGGGTAGAACGCGACCTCGCCGAGCGAGAACTGCGCGGTCACATCCTCATACGACATCGAGGTGGCGTCGGTCTTCGCGTCGCCAGGGGAGGTCGCGACCTGCAGATCGTACAGATCCTTGTACTGGTCGAGGTACTTCCATGTGATCTCCGGCATGAAGGTCGTGTTGTTGTCCTTGTACTCGAAGTACTGCGCCGGACGGATCATGTGCGCGGTGAAGCGGTAGTAGTCGGAGTTCTCGACGGAAGGCGTGGCGAACGCACCCTGCAGTCCGAGGTCGTCCTTGTGCTCCATCATGCTTTCGGCCACGGCCTTGAGCGTGTCCCAATCCTTGATGTCCTCGGCCGAGTCGATGACCGCGTAATCCTTTGAGCAGTAGTCCTTGACGATCTTCTTGTTGTAGATGATGCCGTACCATTCCTGCACGTACGGAATCGCGTACACGTTCTCGGAATCCTGCACGGCGCTGGCCTTGCCCGCATCGGTGAGGTTCTCGTACACGTCGGTGTCCTGCATCGGGGTGAGGTACTGCTTGTACTTGGACAGGTCGTTCGGGCTCATCGTCCAAGTGGTCGGCGGGTTGCTCTTGGCCAGTTCGGAGGTCAGCGTGGTCTCGTAATCGGCCATCGTCGCGGTCACGACGTCGACCTTGATGCCGGTTTCGTCGGTGAACGCCTTGGCGAGTTCGTCGAACTGGTCGACGACCTCCGGCTTGGAGTTCAGGTAGTAGACCTTGCCCTGCGAATCGTCGCCGGCATTGGTGTCGTTGGACGATCCGCACGCTCCCAGGCCGGCCATCATGGCCACGGCCGTTCCTGCTGCGATGATCGCTTTCCTGTTCATGGTTGTTCTCCTTGTCTCTGATCCTGTTGGGTTCTTCGTTGATCCCGGGGGCCGGCGGCATCGCCGGTCCCGCACGTCGTCGTGCAGTGTCGCTCGACGTCTTTTCGTGTCCGCTTGCATCGTTCACGACGCGGACGGACTCGTCACAGATGCGACTGCAGGTACATATCGACGATGTCCATCGCACGGTTGGTACGGAATCCGTAGTAGCCGTGCGTGCCGTCGTTGAGCTTGATGAACGAGACCTCCTTCCCGAGCTCCTTCATGCGCCGGAACAGTCGGCAGCTTTGGTTGAACGGTACGTCGGAATCCCGGCCGCCGTGCATGATCAGCGTCGGCGGGGTCGGTACGTCGCGGTGCAGGTAGGTGATCGGCGAGGCCGCAGCGGCTTGCTCGGGATGGTCGAGCACGCTGACGCCGCCGAGTTCCTTGCCGATGGGACCGTCCGGACTGTTGTTGTCCATGATGGTCGGATAGTAGTTCATCGCGGTCATGTCGGTGACACCGTACCAGTCGATGATGCAGCTGACGGCGGCACTGTATTCGCCGTAGACGTCGGTATCGGGACCGCTGTCGCCGGTGAACCCGGCCTGCAGCACGGTTGTGCCGCCGGACGAGTCTCCCCACAGCCCGATACGATCGACGTCGACATGGAGACGTTCGGCGTGCTTGCGCACATAACGGATCGCGGTCTTGCAATCCTGCATCTGCGCGGGGAACGGCGCGATGTCGCTGGGACGGTATTGCAATGCGGCGACGACGTATCCACGTTCCGCGATACGCACGTAATAGTTGAGGTAGTCGAGTACGGTCTGCGGGCCGAATCCGGAGCCGCGCACGAATACGACAGTCGGCCATGCGGTGATGTTGCGTTTGACCGGCATGTCGTTCAGCCGGGGCGTGAAGAACCAGATGGGCAGGTCGGTCGTGCCGCCGCCGTACTTCTCGTCGATGTCACGCGTGACGTAGGTTTCCCGGTGGATCATGACCGGGTAGAGGAAATCGTCCTCTCCCAGGTCGTCGATGACCATGCATCCTTCGGGGACCTCCTGCGATCGTGGAAACTCCTTGCGCACCGGCACTGCGACGGCACCGAGCGGCGTCGGGGACCCAGGATCCTCACCGGGATCGATCCAGAACGAATCTGCGGTCTGCATGTCATTCCCGCCTTTGCGTCATCGCCGTGCGACGTGGCTGCAACCTCGCACCACATCGCTCGTTTTGAGAAATTTCTTAATTCTGAAGAATATTCCTATCGAACCGGTTTGTCAAATCCGCACATCCAAGTGACCGTGTTTGCTGTTCTGATGGAGGGGTGGGAATAGTTAGAGGCTTCTAGGCAGAATGGGTGGTGCCTAAACCTA
>NZ_WHZW01000024.1 GCF_010667685.1 Bifidobacterium aerophilum
TAGGTTTAGGCACCACCCATTCTGCCTAGAAGCCTCTAACTATTCCCACCCCTCCATCAGAACAGCAAACACGGTCGTACGGTCGGTCGTTCTGGACGTGCCCGCGATTGTGGACCTATGATTGATAGGGTATTTCGGCAAACGCGAAGGCTGGAGGTTGCGATGACGATGGACGCAATGACGATGACCGATTCGATGCTGGATCTGGCGGACCCGGTGTCGCCGCTGTCCACGCCGGACACCGGGTCCGGCACGGCGGTGCTGGAACGTCCGCAGATCAAGGAACAGCCGCTCAAGGACGACGGCGGCGACGCGGACCGTTACGCGCACTACGTCTCCAAGGAGCGCATCGCCGAGTCGCGCATGACCGGTCGGCCGGTGGTCGCGCTGTGCGGCAAGGTGTGGGTACCCAAGCACGACCCGTCCAAGTATCCGGTCTGCCCCGACTGCAAGCGCATCTACGACGAGATGACGCGTTGAATCTGACCGGCGACGCCATACGCCGACTGGGAAACGCGACAAACGAAAGTGGGGATGAACCTACCATGAAGAGCCCGTATCGGCGGGTTTCAAGGTAGGTTCATCCCCACTTTCCGTTGTTGGGGATCAGAGGACCGTAGTCTCGGTCGGAATCACCGGCTCGCCCTTCATCAATGACTGGGCGGTGATGGGCAGTTCGGCCAACGCCCGTGCGCGGTATTCGTGCGCGGCCATGATCGCGTCATGACCCTGGTAGCGCGAATCGATCTGGCCGTGATCGACGTAGTCGACCAGCAGATCCTTCCAGCCTTCCTTCGGCTCGTAGGCGGCCAGCTCGTCCTCCGAGCCGGAGATCACATGCTCGCAGTCCGCGAGATTGTACTCGTACGAACGGTACGCGAGCTTGCGGCCCGGAATCGACGCCTTGTCCTTCGACTTCTTGGCCACCGGCTGCATCGTGCCATCCGCACTTTCGCGCTCGGTGAGCTTGTACACCATCGCGCACGTCGGCGCGCCGGATCCGGTCACGAGCATCGTGCCGACGCCGTACGAATCGACCGGCGCGGTCTGCAGCGCGGCCAGCGCATACTCGTCCAGGTCGTTCGTGACCGTGATCTTCGTATTCGTCGCGCCCAGCGCGTCCAGCTGGTTGCGCACGCGCTGCGCGAGCGAGGCGAGGTCGCCCGAGTCGATGCGGATGCCGCCCAGTTCCGGCCCGGCCACCTCGACCGCGGTCTTCACGGCCTCCTCGATGTTGTACGTGTCCACCAGCAGCGTCGTGTTCCTGCCGAGCGCCGCGATCTGCGAGGCGAACGCGTCGCGCTCCGAATCGTGCACGAGCGTGAAGCAGTGCGCGGCCGTGCCGATCGCCTTCAATCCGTACATCTGCGCGGCGAGCAGATTCGCCGTGCCCTTGAACCCGCCGATCACCGCGGCGCGTGCGGCGGCCACCGCGGCCCATTCGTTCGTACGGCGCCCGCCCATGTCCATGCACGGGCGGTCCTTCGCGGCCGACACCATGCGCGAGGCCGCCGAGGCGACCGCCGAATCATAGTTCAGGATCGACAACACCAACGTCTCGAGCAGCGTGCACTCGCCGAACGTGCCCTCGACCTGCAGGACCGGCGAGTTCGGGAAGAACATCTCGCCCTCGCGGTAGCCCTTGATCGAACCGGAGAAACGGTAGTTCTCCAGCCACTTGATCGTCTCGGGGCTCACGACCTTGCGGTCGGACAGGAACTTCAGGTCCTCGTCGTCCAGATGGAACCGTTCGAGCGCGTCGAGGATGCGCCCGGTTCCGGCCGTCACGCCATAGCGGCGGCCCTCGGGCAGATGACGCGTGTACACCTCGAACACGCATTTGCGGTTCGCCGTGCCGTCGCGCAACGTCGCGTCAAGCATCGTGTATTCATACATGTCGGTCATCAGGGCCGGTGAGTAGTCCATGGAATCTCCCTTGTTTCGTTTGCGTACCAGCCTACCGCGCCGCGCGTCCGCGGGCCAGTCGCGATACGGGAGGGCGGGAGGCGCGGAAACGCGGCCCGGTGGCACGCCCGACGCGTAGACTGACGCGTATGCGATTCATTGCGGGATTGTGGCGGCTGGCGGTCGCCGGACTGTGCTTCGTGGGGACGTACGAGGCGTGGCAGCGGCCGGAACTGTGGGTGTATTTCACGTTCCAGACCGGATTCGTGCTCGGGTTCACGATGCTGTGGGCCGCGGCGGCGAGCCTGGTCAAGGGCGTGCAGCCACCCGCATGGCTCAAGGGCGTGGTCACGCTGTACGCGCTCATCACCGCGATCGTCGCGTTCCTGCTCATGCCGCCCGACGACCCGAACTACGTGCCGCAGGTGCTCGGCATCATGACCAACACGATGCTGCACCGGATCGCGCCGATCATGGCGGTGATCGACTTCATCCTGTTCGACCCGCACCGCCGGTTCAAGTGGCATTATCCGTTCTCGTGGCTGGTCTACCTGCCGGCCTGGCTCGCGTTCATCGTGATCCGCGCGACGATCTGGCCGCATTCCGGGCCGGCCGCAGGCGGCAACCCGTACCCGTACACGTTCATCGACGCGAACGCGCTCGGATGGATGCGGTTCGGCGTCAACTGCGCGGAACTCGCGGCTGGGTTCTTCGTCCTCGCGCTGATCCTGTTCATCATCGACAGGATCGAACCGGCCAAACCGCTGCTCGGCTGAGCCGTCCGCGATCGGTACGCCGGCCGGTGCCCGGCTGGTGCTAGGTTGGGCGATATGGCTCAGATCAAGGATTTGCTTGGAAACGATACCGTGCTGCGCGGCGACGGACGCGCGGTCGACCAGCTTCGCCCGGTTCGGATCACCCGTCACTTCACCGACGTGCCGGAAGGCTCGGTGCTCATCGAATGCGGCAACACGCGCGTGATGTGCACCGCGACGTTCACGCCCGGCGTGCCGCGCTGGCGCAAGGATTCCGGACTCGGCTGGGTGACGGCAGAATACTCGATGCTGCCGCGCGCGACCGCGGAACGCACCGACCGCGAATCCGTCAAGGGCAAGATCGGCGGCCGCACGCACGAGATCAGCCGACTGATCGGACGCTGCCTGCGCGGCGTGGTCGACATGAAGGCGCTCGGCGAGAACATGGTGCAGATCGACTGCGACGTGCTGCAGGCCGACGGTGGCACGCGCACCGCGTCGATCACCGGCGCGTACGTCGCGCTCGTCGACGCGATGCGCTGGGCGGAGAAGAACAAGCACATCAAATCCGCCGACCGCGTGCTCAAGGACGTGGTGTCGGCCGTGTCGGTCGGCGTCATCGACGGCACGCCGATGCTTGACCTGCCGTATCCGGAGGACAGCCGCGCGATGACCGACATGAACGTCGCGATGACCGGTTCCGGCACGTTCATCGAAATCCAGGGCACCGCCGAACACCGCCCGTTCAACCGCGCCGAGCTCAACACGCTGCTCGACCTGGCGGAAAAGGGCAACCGCGAACTGCAGGCCGCCCAGCAGGCCGCCCTCGCGCAGGACTGATTTTTCGGGAGCATTATGAAACTCATCGTCGCCACGCATAACGAAGGCAAGCTCATCGAAATCCGCCGCATCCTCGAAGCCGGTCTCGGCGAGGACGCGGCCCGCATCGAACTCGTCTCCGCCGGCAGCCTGAACCTGCCCGACCCGGTCGAAACCGGCGTCACGTTCCAGGAGAACGCGCTGCTCAAGGCGCGTGACGTGGCTGAGCGCACCGGCTGCCCGGCCATCGCCGACGACTCGGGACTCATCGTCGACGTGATGGGCAACGCGCCCGGCATCCTGTCCGCCCGTTGGGCCGGCCGCCACGGCGACGACGCGGCGAACAACGCACTGCTGCTCGCCCAGATCGCCGATATTCCGGACGTCAAGCGCACCGCGCGGTTCCGCTGCGCCGCTGCGCTCGTCGTGCCGGATACCTCGGGCCGTGGCGCCGACGACGTTCCGGCCGTCATCGCATCCGATTCGCCGCAGGCCGAGGCCGCGCTCGCCGACCGCTATCCGATCGCCGAAGAGATCGTCGAAACCGGCGACATGCCGGGCCGCATCATCCGCGAGGCGCGCGGTACCAACGGATTCGGCTACGATCCGCTGTTCGAACCGGACGACCAGCCCGAACGGGCCGTGGTCGACGGCGAGGACGGCAGGCTCACCAGCGCCGAACTGACTTCGGCCGAAAAGAACGCGATCTCGCACCGCGGCAAGGCCCTGCGCTCGCTTGTGCCGGCGGTCGAACGGCTGCTGCACTGAGACCTAACCGTCTCCGGCCGATACGGTAGAGGTCCGTCTGTCTTGCGGGGTGGAATGCGGCGGCTGTCGCTGGTCTGCCCCGCTAAGAACGCACTGTGCGGGGCCAATCAGCCGTGTTATACGGGAAATGCCCCGCTAAGGTGTCCTTAACGGGGCGATACGGCGGACACTTCCGCGATCCGCCCCGCCGAGAGGCCCATTTGCGTGGCGAATCGACGACGACGCCATGAATCGGCTCCGCCGGAAGCCGGACGGCGATAAGATCGAACATGCCGATCATCGCGCATGCCATGCGGCCGTTGTACCAAGCGATACCAAGAAAGGATGTGGTCATGCGATCCTTCGCACTCGCCACGCTCACTCCGGACGAATTCGACGCGTTCTCCGCGTCCCATCCGCAAGGCAACTTCCAGCAGACTTCGGCGGCCGGCCGCATGCGTGCCGCGCAGGGCGTGGACGTCGAATACCTGGCCGTGCGTGAGGATGGTCGCGTCGTCGCCGCGGCGTTGTTCGAGACGCGCCACTCGCGCATCTCCACGTTCGCCGTCATCCATGACGGGCCCCTGTGCGACCTGCACGACCGGGAACTGGCCACGTACTTCATCACGCAGCTCAAGGCCCACGCCAAGGCGAAGGGCGCGTCATACCTGGAGCTCACGCCGGAACTGCCGTACCTGCTGCGCGACACGGACGGCGAACCGCTGCCGGACGCGGTGCCGGCCGACGATGCGGTCGAGCTGCTCAAGGAGCTCGGCTTCGCTCACGACGGGTTCACGCGCGAGTACACGCCGGTTCCGCGATGGCGGTATCTCAAGGATCTGACCGGACTGACCGACGAGAAGACGCTGCTCAAGTCGTACGACAAGCGCACGCAGTGGAGCGTCAAGAGGGCCTCGTCGATGGGCGTGCACGTGCGCGAACTGGCCGACGACGAGCTCGGCGTGTTCGCGTCGATCGAACAGCAGACCGCGGAACGACGTAGCTTCGAGTATCGCGGCGAGGAGTATTTCCGCCGGTTCAAGAAGGCGTATGGCAAAGCCGCGCACTTCATGGTCGCGGAGATCCACATCGCCGAATACATCGCCGACATGCAGGGCAAACGCGCGGCGCTGCAGCGCAAGGTGGACGATCTGCAGGCCAAGTACGATGCGCATCCGACCACGAAGACGGAACGTCAGCTGGGGGAGGAGACGCGCAATCTGGCCGCCGCGGACAAGCGTCTCGCCGAGGCCGCCGAATTCGCGAAGGACGGCGACGTGCTGCCTGCGGCCGCTTCGCTGTTCGTGGAGCATCCGCGCGAAACCATCTACCTGTTCTCGGGCAGCGTGGAGCAGTACAAGCCGTTCTACGCGTCCGCGCTCATCCAGCATTACGCCATGCTGCACCTGTGCATCGAGCGCGGCGTGACCCGGTACAACTTCTACGGCATCGACGGCATCTTCGATGACCCGGACGACGAGGGGCGTGGCGTGCTCGAGTTCAAGCAGGGCTTCAACGGGTATGTCGAGGAACTGCTCGGCCGTTTCGAGGCGCCGGTGCGCCCGGTGCGCTACCGGCTAGAACGCCTGGCGCACAAGCTGCTGCGGCGGTAGGGGATTGACGATGCAATGATGATGCGGAAATGGCCGGGATCGGGTTCGATCCCGGCCATTTCCGCATCGGGTCGGATGCCGGCCGGTACGGACGTCACGCCGGCAGCAGGAAGTTCGCGCCGGTCATCAGGCAGATCGCGATGATCGCCGAGGTAGCGAGCGTGAAGCCGGCGAGCTTCGCGTTGCCGAGCACCTTGTCGGTGAACAGCGTCGAGAACACGGCGGTCGGCGCGAGGGTGAGCATCACCGCGGCCTTGCGCACGCCGGCGTCGAACGGCAGCAGGAACCATGCGGCGCAGGCGAACAGCAGTCCCAGCGGCAGTCGCCAGCCGAGCACGCGGGCCACGTCCTTCACGTCCTTGGCCGTGTGCGGCAGATCCATCAGCATGCCCACCATGAACACCGAGCAGAACGAGTTCGCGTCGGCCACCGGCTGCAGCAGCGTCGGCACGACGGCCGGGATCTTCAGATCGAACAGCATGATCACGATCATGAGCATGTAGATGTCGAACGGAATCGACGTGACGAAACCCATGATGATCTTGCGCAGCTTCGCGCGCCGGGCCATGCGCCTCGCGTCGCGGTCGGTCGGGCGCACGTACGGCACGGTCGGCGCGTCGCCCGCATGCTGTTCGGTCAGCGGCTTGTCCATGTCGATGTGCAGCAGCGACGTGGTCATCACGTTCGTGCCGGCCGTCACCATGATCGAATTGCCGACGTCGAACATCGCCGCCGTGATCAGGGCGGACGGTCCCATGAACGCCTGCAGGACGGGGAAGCAGAAGTTGCCCACGTTGAAGCCGGACGCGTTGAGCATGAGGAACGCGCGGTCGGCGACCGGCTTATGACGCGTGGCCAGGTAGACGAGCGGCAGCGGCAGCATCGCGCACAGGAAGCCGAACGCGGAGATCAGCAGCATGCTGATATGGTGCGGATTCGTGGCGAACGAGACGATGACGGAGGCGGGCAGCGTGAAGTTGAACACGACGACCTGCATGACGCGGTAGTCGCGTGACCTGAACAGGCCGGCCCGCTTGACCGCGTACGCGGCGAAGATGATGATCAGGAACGCGATGGGCTTGAGCATGGCGGACATGGCTGCGTGGTTCCTCTCCCGTGTTCGATCTGGCCCGGCCCGATCGTTGGCCGGCGCAAGGCCGCAAGGGAGTCGGGGAGTGCGCGCGATGGGACTCGAACCCACACGTACAAGACACAGGAACCTAAATCCTGCGCGTCTACCAATTCCGCCACGCGCGCGCAAGGTGCCAATCTAGCATGAGCCATGCCTTATAGGCACGATCGTGTCCGTATGTCTTCCGTATGTCCGCGGTCGTATCCGTGACGGCGAAATGAAAAACCCCGAACCACATGGTCCGGGGTGATGGAGCCACTTGACAGAATCGAACTGTCGACCTGCTCATTACGAGTGAGCCGCTCTACCGACTGAGCTAAAGTGGCTTGTTGCTCGGATCGCATACGCTTTCCGTGCACAAGATGAAGACTATAGCGCATGTCGTGGAATTCGCAAAATCCCGTCGTGTCGCGTGTGAGAACGCGGCTTTGCGGGGGTGGATTTGACAAGACGGTCGCGCTCTGCGGGGGAGGCGGCTGCGGCGGTTCGCCAGCGGCCGTCGGGCGACGCGAGGCGAGGATGGGCTGGGCGGGTCCGCAGGTCGGATGAAGCGGGATCCGTCTCCTGTGGCGGCGTGTTCACCGGCCCGTTGCCTGGCCGTTATTTTGTGTGATTATGTCTGCTTTTGTGAGTAGCTTGTTCAGTGAAGTAACCGGCGCGGCCCGTGGTCTCCTCACGGCGGCCTGACGGGCGGCGCCGCTTCGCAAGTGATGATGAAAGGACCAACACATGGCCATCAATCCTCCCATTGACGCCACCCAGACCCCGGCCTGGGCCGCCCTGCAGAAGCACTATGACGAGCTTCAGGCCGAGGGCATCAGCCTCAAGAAGTGGTTCGCCGAGGACTCCACCCGCGTGGATTCCCTGAGCTTCGACGCCGGCGACCTGCACTTCGATCTGTCCAAGAACCTGATCAAGCCGGAAACCCTTAAGCTGTTCGCCGAACTGGCCAAGGAAGTCAAGCTCGACGAGCGCACCAAGGCCATGTACTCCGGCGTGCACATCAACAACACCGAGGACCGCGCCGTCCTGCACACCGCGCTGCGCCGTCCGGTCGAGGACGAGGGCAAGTACATCGTCGACGGCCAGGACACCGTCAAGGACGTGCGTGAGGTGCTCGACCGCATCTACAAGTTCGCCGACGAGGTGCGTTCCGGCAAGTGGACCGGCATCACCGGCCGCAAGATCGAGACCGTCGTCAACATCGGCATCGGCGGTTCCGACCTGGGCCCCGTCATGGTGTACGAGGCGCTCAAGCCGTACGCGGACGCCGGCATCTCCGCCCGCTACATCTCCAACATCGATCCGAACGACCTGGCCGAGAAGACCAAGGGCCTCGACCCGGAGACCACCCTGTTCATCATCGTCTCCAAGACCTTCACCACGCTGGAGACCCTGACCAACGCCCGTGAGGCTCGCACCTGGCTACTTGAGGAGCTCGTCGCCAACGGCGCCATCGCCGAAGGCGACGAGGCCGCCCGCGCCGAAGCCATCAAGAAGCACTTCGTGGCCGTCTCCACCAACCTGGAGAAGGTCGCCGAGTTCGGCATCGACCCGAACAACGCGTTCGGCTTCTGGAACTGGGTCGGCGGCCGCTACTCCGTCGACTCCGCCGTCGGCACCTCGCTCGCCGTCGTCTTCGGCCCGGCCCGCTTCGAGGAGTTCCTGCACGGCTTCCACGAGATCGACGAGTACTTCGCGAACACCCCGTTCGAGAAGAACGTCGTCGTGCTGCTCGGCATGCTGAACGTGTGGTACCGCAACTTCTTCAAGGTCGCCTCCCACGCCGTGCTGCCGTACGACCAGTACCTGCACCGCTTTCCGGCGTACCTGCAGCAGCTGACCATGGAGTCCAACGGCAAGTCCGTGCGTTGGGACGGCACCCCGGTCACCACCGAGACCGGCGAGATCTTCTGGGGCGAGCCGGGCACCAACGGCCAGCACGCCTTCTACCAGCTGATCCACCAGGGCACCCAGCTCATCCCGGCCGACTTCATCGCGTTCGTCAACACCCCGAACCCGACCAAGGACGGCGACCAGGACGTGCACGAGCTGTTCCTCGGCAACTACTTCGCGCAGACCAAGGCGCTCGCGTTCGGCAAGACCGCCGACGAGGTCCGCGCCGAGGGCACCCCGGAGGAGATCGTCCCGGCCCGCGTGTTCACCGGCAACCGCCCGACCACCTCGATCTTCGGCGTCGCGCTGACCCCGTTCGCGGTCGGCGAGCTCATCGCCCTGTACGAGCACATCACCTTCGTCGAGGGCACCGTGTGGGGCCTGGACTCCTACGATCAGTGGGGCGTCGAGCTCGGCAAGCAGCTCGCCAAGCAGATCACCCCGGCGATCTCGCAGGACGACGAGGCCCTGGCCGCGCAGGACGCGTCCACCCAGTCGCTCATCAAGTTCTACCGTGCGAATCGCGAGTTCTGATTTCTGACTCGCTGATGCGGCGCTGAGCCGAGGCTCCTCTCCTTTGCGGAGGGGAGCCTCTTTGCGTATGTATGGGATCTGCTGACGTATGATGTGACTGTTGCGACGCTGGCATGCGAGGGGGAGCGCGATGAAGGACGATCAGATGCCGTGGGACGCCGATGCCGGTGTCGGCCGTGACGGCTCCGGCAGGGGTGATCCCGCCGCCGCCGGCAAGACCGGTCCCGTTGGCCGCCGCAATCCGTACGTCGTCGATGACGATGTCCCGTCAGTGAACGATACCGCGGATGTCGAGGACGATGCCGAGAACGACATCGCGGATGCCGACGACCTGTCCGAGGCGATCGCCGCCGAGACCGTGCGTCGGATGCGCATGCCGCGCTGGCTGGCGCTGCTCATCGCCGTGATCGTGGTCGTCGCCGGCGCGGGCGGATTCATGTTCCACCGCGCCAGACAGGGCGGTTCGGCGGTCAACTGTTCGGCCAGCAGCGATATCGACTACTGCTACGGCGGATTCACGCCGCTCGAACCGTCAGGGGACAAGCTCTCCATGAACGCCGCCTCCGACTACTTCGACACGGCCGTCCGTCCGGTGTATCCGGCCGACGCCGCCCTGCGTACGGCGATACTGTCGGGCGATCTCGACGCCGTCCACAAAGCGGCCGCCACCGCCCGCGACACGACCCTGCGGGCCGCGCGCACATTGGCCGCGCGCACCTGGCCCGACCAGCTCGACAAGCCGATCCGCGGCGCGATCATCGAATACCAGCATCGCGCGTCCATCTACGGCAACGTCATCACGAACACCGATCGGGAAGCCATCGAGGACCTGATCTTCCGCACGCTGTCGGCCACGCGCGCCTCGTCCGACATCCAGCGGCTCGTCCGCACTCGACTCGAACTCGATGCCGTGCCCGAACCGGACGCGCCGCTCGCCGTCACCGCGGTCAAGGACGCCGGCGAATGCCAGCAGCTCGCGCTCATCGGCGACGACGACCGCACCGTGACCCGACGCTGCGTCACGCTCACCGTCGTCAGCCATGTGCCGGCGAACGTGCCGTATCTGGCCATGCGGCTCAACCTGCTCGACGCCGACGGCACGACCGTCGCCACCGACCTGCTCGCCAGCACGCCGGCCGACGTCGACGATCCGAACTACATCCACGACGACGGCACCGTCACGCTCACGGTCGGCATCAATCCGCGGATCGTGCGTTCCGGATACCGTCTCGCCGCATCCGGCTGGTCGGTGCACACCGCCGACGACCTCATCATCAGCGACGATTACACGGCGACGCAAGCGGCCGCGATCACGCCGCTCAACGAGTTCCGCATCGCATGAGACGAAACGCAAGGTCTACGGGCAGGGAAGAGGGAAACGCGATGACAGACGATCCGACACGGCGCGGCGACGGCGATGCGCGGCACGTGGGACACCGGCGCGGAGGCATTCGCAAACGTAACAATGATGCCGTCCCGCACGATGCCGCCGACTCCATCCCGCCCGTCATTCTCGCCGCGATCCCGTCCTGGAAACCGACCGTCTGGACGTTCCTCGTGCCGGCCGTCCTCGTCGTCGTGGCCGCGATCGGCGGATACCTGCTCGGCGGCGTGCAGGCGATCAGCTCCGACATGTGCATGTCCGATGCGCTGTCCCAAGTGAACGGCCGTTCGCCGTCGCCCGTCGACTATCCCACGTACGACGGTCCGGAACTCACGCGGCGGGAAGCCGCGCAATACTACGCCAAGGCGGTCACCGCATCGTGGCAGACCGTCGAGGACGCGCTGCCGACGCTCGCCGGCGACGACCTGAACGCCATCCACGAACAGGCTGGCACGGTCGCCGACGCGCTGCACCGCAGCTACGCGATGCTGCTCGCGCGCACCTGGCCGGACGATGTCACCGACGACCTCGACGACGTCGTCAAACGGTACGGCAACCTCGAACGGTCGGCGCGATACGCGGCCGAATCCATCGTCGCCGCCGACGCGAACGATCTGATGCGTGACCTGATCTCCTTCGGCAATCACGCCGACGCCGAGCTGCGCGACGATCTCGGGTTGCCGGCCGGCACGCCGTTCACGCCGCCGTTCGACATCGTGGCCGTCACCGACCAGGGCGTCTACGATGCCGCCGCCAACGAGGACGACCGGTCGATCAACGACGGCAAGCGCATCGTCGACGTGACCGTGCGCAGCCGCGTGCCAGGCACGCTGAATTCGGTGAACATGTCCGTTTCCATATATTCGGCGATCGGCCGCAACGTCGGCACCGCGGACGGCGGCGTGGACGGCCTCGCGCTCAGGCAAGGCCAGTCGGTCGTCGTGCCGGTGGCGATCGACCCAGATCTGGCGGACGGCGGCGCGACGCTCGCGTTGAAGACGATCTGGACTCATGGCAGCGTCTCGTCGGTCATGATCAGTCTGGACGTGGAGGACGGGGATGCTTCCGGCGGTGACGTTTCCGTTCCGGCTGCCGACTCGCTGAGCCGGCTCGGCGTGTTCGCCGACTTCCGGCTGCGGTGACGGTCGGCGACGGTCGGCGACGTGTGACGACGGTCAGCGAATGCTTGCGCCAATATCGCGCGTAGTTCATACGGTGATGCAAATGTCCGCATATCGGACGGGCAGATAATCGTAACATGGTCTGCGATAGCGTACCGATATGCCTGTAGGACACGGTCTGGGGTGAAAAAGACCGTGCTCCCTGGTGCGCCTCGCACCGGCATGAAGGAGAAGAATCATGCGACATTCGTTTGCATTGCCCAATTCGTTGCCCGGCAAATTCGTAACCGGCTGCGCCGCGGTCGCCATGGCGCTGTCATGCGCCGGCATGGGCGCGTTCGCCACGACCGCACTCGCCGCCGACGAACCGGTGTACTCGCCGGTCGAACCGTCCGATGCGGCCCGCAACTACGCGGTCAACCTGCCCGAAGGATCCACCGAAGCCCAGCTCAAGGCCGCCGTCGCCGAAGCCGAGAAGATGGGCGACGTCGTGGCCCTTGCCCAATACCCGCAGTTCGGCACGTTCTTCGTGCAGGCCAAGTCGAAGAGCTTCGCCAAGGACTATGCCGCCAAGGCCACGGCGGACGGCATCTCGCTCGTTTCGGTCGGTGCGACCCGACAGGCCCGTGTGCCTGATGGGGAGAACGTGGTCGACAAGTACGGCAAGAGCGGGGCGAGCCTGTTCTCGCTGCGTCGCCTGAGCGACGACAGCCAGTTCGCCAAGGAGCAGGCGCTGCAATCCGACCCGGCCACCACGGCGAACGGCGCATGGGGCGTCCTGGCGATCGGCGCGGACAAGGCCGCCGACATCACCGACAAGGACGTGCCGCTGGCCCCGGTGACCGTCGGCGTGATCGATGCCGGCATCGACGCCCGCCACGCCGAATTCCGCAACAGCGACGGCAGCAGCCAGATCGACGCCAGCCGGTCGGTGGGCTGCCAGAACAATGGCATCCCGGACCAAAGCTATGAGGCGTGGCAGCCTACCACCAGCTCGCACGGCACGCACGTCGCCGGCACGATCGCCGCCGCCAGCAACGGCGTCGGCGTGGACGGCGTCGATCCGAAGGTCAAGATCGTCGCGATCAAGGCCGGAAACGACGCGGGATCCCTGTATCCGGAATACGTGGTGTGCGCGTTCGACTGGGCCGCCAACCACGGCATCGACGTGACCAACAACAGCTACTACGTCGATCCTTGGGAATTCTGGGTGCCGTCCGACCCGACGCAGGCCGCCGGCTATGAGGCCGTACGCCGCGCCGTCGCCTACGCGACGTCCAAGGGCGTCGTCTCCGTGGCCGCCGCCGGCAACTCCGACCAGAACCTCGATGATCCGGCCCCCGATTCGGGCAGCCCGAACGACGTGTCCGGCGATCCGGACGGCAAGACCGTCATCAAGGACCGCGACGTGAAGAACGGCGTCGACATCCCCGCGCAACTGCCCGGAGTAGTGAACGTCTCCGCCGTCGGCGAAACCAAGTGGGGCGAGCTCGGCAGCTACTCGCGTGCCTCCTTCTCGAACTACGGCGCCAAGAACATCGACGTGGCCGCGCCCGGCCTGTACATCTATTCGTCCGTCGACCCCGACATCGACGGCGGCTCCTACAGCTACTACAGCGGAACGTCCATGGCCTCCCCGCACGCGGCCGGAGTCGCGGCCCTCATCAAGGGCATCCACCCGGACTACACGCCTGAACAGGTCGTCGCGCTCATGAAGAAGCAGGCCGCGGAACACTACGGCCAGCTGGCCGACCCGTCCGGCGACGCCGGCAAGGAATATCGTGGCGCCGGCCTGGTGAACGCGCTCGCCGCGGTCACCAAGGACCAGCCGCAGCCGACGCTCTCGGAGCCGGAATACTCCACCGACGGCGGCAAGACATGGTCCCCGCTCAAGGACGCCACCGTCAAGGGCAAGGCCACCGTGCGCGTGAGCGCCAGTGGCCCGGTCAGCGCGCTGTCGTTGACCGTCGCCGGCAAGTCCGGCAGCGCGAAGGCCGAAAAGAAGGCGCACGACAATGCGCTGACCGTCTCCGTGGACGTCACGTTCGACAAGGCCGGCAAGCAGAGCGCCGACGTCGCGGCCAATGGCCTCAACGACTACGCCGAGGCCGATGACGACGTGTCCGCGTCCACCGCGTTCGCGTCCGCGGCGGCCGATGCCGGCGGATCCGGGGATCAGGGCGGCGACAAGGGCAATGGCGGCGCGACGGTTCCGGGCTCCAAGCCCGAAGCCAAGCCGGTCGTCAAGACGCAGACGCCCGTCAAGCCGTCCGACGGCAAGATCGGCGACACCGGCGCGGCCGTGGCGGCCGTGGCCGTCGTGGCCGTGGCGCTTGCCGCGATCGCCGGTGCCATCCTCGTGCGTCGCAAGCGCGCGTAGGACGGGCATCGTCCGCCGCGGCGTCCGATGACGCCGTAGGCGTTCGGGAGGGCCATGCCGGCATGCGCGCCGGCATGGCCCTCCCGTCGTTTCCGCGATACCGCGGCGATACCGAGATGAGGGTATCGTGGAGTACGGGAACGTCACTGACCTAGCAAGGAGGCAGCATGGTAACGACCTACAACACCGATTACCCGATGGCGGCCAAGGTGTATTTCACACGTGACATCAGCCCGGCCGGACTGATGCGGGTCTACGAGGCGCTGAACGCCCGCCCGCAGGGCAAGGTCGCGGTCAAGCTCAGCTCCGGCGAAGGCGGCAACAAGCACTACCTGCAGCCGGCGCTCATCGCCGATCTCGTGCACGAGCTCGACGGCACGATCGTCGAATGCAACACCGCGTACCCGGGCACGCGCGACACCAGCGAACACCACTGGCAGACCATCCGCGAGCACGGCTTCACCGACATCGCGCCGTGCGACATCCAGGACGAGGAGGGCGAGATCACGATCCCGGTCGAAGGCGGCAAACGCATCACCGGCGACATCGTCGGCTCGCACTTCCCGAACTACGACTACTACGCCGTGCTGTCGCATTTCAAGGGGCGCGTGATGGGCGGCTTCGGCGGCGCGCTCAAGAACATCTCGATCGGCATGGCCTCGTCGAACGGCAAGCGCCGTCTGCATTCCGGCGGCGACAAGATCCTCGACAACCCGTTCAGCGGCGACCAGGACGCGTTCCTCGAAGCGATGGCCGAAGCGGCGACCGCCGTGTTCAACGCGCTCAAGGGCAACATGCTGTTCATCAACGTGATGAACAACCTGTCGGTCGACTGCGACTGCGACGGCAACCCGCATGCGCCGTGCATGCACGACATCGGCATCTTCTCGTCGCTCGACCCGGTGGCCGTCGACCAGGCGTGCGTCGACCGGATCTACACGTCCGACGAGGACAACTCGGCGATGATCGAACGCATCGAATCGCGCCACGGCATCCACACCATCGAACACGCGGTCGAGATGGGGCTCGGCAGCCGCGAATACCAGCTCGTGGACCTCGACCAGCGCTGAGTCTGACCGTCGTCTCGTAAAAAAGGAGAACGTGCAATGCAACCAACCGAAACCGCTGAAACCGTCAAGAACCGTTCGTTCACGGCCGCGCTGCCGTCGGTGAAATTCCAGACCGCCGCCGCGATCATCGCCGTGGTCGCGGCCGTCGCACTGCCGCAGGTGTTCCACGTCGCCGGTGCTGCGCTCGGCCTCGGCGCTATGGTCGGCCAGACCCTGCTGCCGATGCACCTGCCGGTACTGCTCGTCGGCCTGTTGGCCGGCCCGTTCGCGGGACTGGCGACCGGTGCGTTCGCGCCGATCGTGAGCTTCCTGCTCACCGGCATGCCGATGGCCCCGATGGTGCCGTTCATGGTGATCGAACTCGCCGCATACGGCCTGTTCGCCGGACTTCTGCGCGGCGTGCGCCTGCCGGCCGCCGTGCCGTCGCCGCTCGGCTGGCTCGTCAAGCTGGTCGGCGCGCAGGTCGCGGGACGGATCGCCGACGCGCTCGCGATCGCCGTGGCCGTGTCGCTGCTCGGCAACACGACGATGACCGTCGCGTCCGTGGCCGCCGCGGTCGTTACTGGGCTGCCGGGACTCGCGTTGCAGTGGGTGCTCGTGCCCGTGATCATGACCGCCGTGGATCGCCGCCGTGACTGAGCGTGATCTCGATCTGGCGAAGGCCACGCTGCTGGGCGACGAATCGCTCGGTTGCGCGGCCTGCCGCACCGATGCCGTAAGCGGCCGGACGACGACCCTGACCGGCACCGGCCGAGGCGTGCGTCCGCTATTGCAGTGGCTGGCGGACGGACAACGATTGGACGGATTCGCGGCCGCCGACCGCGTGGTCGGCAAGGGCGCGGCACTGCTGTACGCGCGGCTCGGAGCCTGTGCCGTCTACGCGCAGACCATGAGCGAAGCCGGTCTGGCGGCGTTGCGGTCCAACGGCATCGCCGCCGGCTACGGCACGCTCGTGCCGCGCATCCTCAACCGCGACAAAACCGGCCTGTGCCCGATCGAACGATCCGTCGCGTCGATCGACGATCCGGCCGACGCCGAGCCGGCCATCCGCGCCGCCGTCGCCGAGCTCATGGCCCGCCGGTAGACGATCCCCGTCCTCGCGCGCAAACCAACGCAATATGACCCGTTAGCGTTGGTTTGCGCGGGGACGGGGTATCTTTCCATGCGCAAACCAAGTTCGGAGGCGGTTTTGCGTTGGTTTGCGCGGGGAAACATGGAACGGCCCTGTGCGGCGGATATGACGAATATGGCGCGTGCGGGGGATAGCGAGGATTCCGCCTTCTGCAGGGCGATGCCGTTGGGACGTCAATGGTGATGTTTCCGATGCGGGGATCGGCTGCTATCGGCCCTGCGGCCCAATATGCTCCTGCGTTCGTCCGCGTTATTTATGACATCCGTTTTGGCGGTTATTACATTACGGGGGTCGGTGTCTGGTATCGGAGTGCGGACGATTTTATGATGCATCTCAGAGATGTCTGAACGTTTGCCGAGAGGAGTGAAACGATGGGGAGGGGGTATGTGATTTCGGTCGCCATCGTGGATGACGACAAGGGCGACGCGACCATGCTCGCCGAACGATTGGCTTCGCTCTCGCTCGATATTCCTCCGGACGTGACCGCCGTCCGCGCCCGGTCCCATGCGGCGAACGGCGGGACGGATCCGGTCGACTTCGTGACCTCGGTATTCGGCGACGCGGACTCTTTGGAGGCGGCGTTGTCCGATCACACCTACGACGTCGTGTTCATGGACATTCATCTGGGCGGGGAGCAGGAGACCGGCATCGACGTGGTCTCCCGGCTGTTTCCGCCGGGTTCCGGCACGCAGATCGTCTACGTCACCCGATATCCGCAATACCATACGCAGGTGTATGCCACGGAACACCTGAGCTTCCTGACCAAACCGATCTCCGACGATGACCTGCGCAACGTGCTCGTCCAGGCGGTGAGACATCTCGACAGTCAGCGTAACCGTCCGATTCGCGTGCTGTCCGGCACATCCATGTACGCAATCGAACCGCGTGAGATCCGTTATATCGAAAGCACCCGTCGCGTATTGCACATCCATGCCATCAGCGTGATCAGCACCTACGCGACGCTGAGCCAGTTCTGCCGGCTGTTGCCACGGCAGTTCCTGCAGTGCCATAAAAGCTTCGTCTTCAATATGGATTATTTCAAGGTGTTCACCGGCGACCGAATCATCCTGCTCACCGGCGAGTCGATTCCCGTCAGCCAACGTCGCCGCGCATACACGCGGGACCGCCTGAATGCGTATCTTCGCGGAATCTGACGTTGCGGATCGCCGTTGCCGCCGATCGCCGCGCTCGGATCCGCGGCGGCCTCGTTTTTGACATGGGCGCCATCGTTGGTGACGACGGCCTGTTTCCCTCGAAAATGCGACATTAGCCTTGAAACTGTTCAGCCGGAAGCGGGGCAAGGGGGATGACATGGCGGTAATCGGCATCGATCTGGGTACCACGTATTCCGCCGCGGCCGTGTCCATCGACGGCCACAGCGCACAGGTGCTGCCGAACCAGGAAGGGCAGAACACCACGCCGTCCGTCGTGTTCTTCCCGGACACCGATGGCGCCGAGGAGCCGATGGTCGGCGAGATGGCCAAGAACTCGGCCGCCGGATCGCCCTACAACGTCGTGCAGTTCATCAAACGCCAGATGGGCAACCCCGATTTCGTCTACACCTCGCCGAACGGCACGGATTTCCGGCCCGAGGAGATTTCGGCGCTGATCCTGAAATACATCAAGCAGTACGCCGAGCTCGATCTCGGAGAGCCGGTGACCGACGCCGTCATCACGGTGCCCGCATACTTCGACGACGCCCGGCGCACGGCGACCAAGCAGGCCGGCAAACTCGCCGGATTCAACGTGCTGCAGGTGTTCAACGAGCCGACCGCTGCGGCCATCGCCTACGGCCTGACCTCGCAGAACAACGGTCGCGTGCTTGTCTACGACCTGGGCGGCGGCACGTTCGACATCACGCTGATGGAAATCCGCGACGGTTCGTTCAACGTGATCGCCACCGACGGCGACCCGAACCTCGGCGGCTTCGACTTCGACAATGAGATCAGCAAGCTGATCGTCGCCGACCTGGCCAAGCAAGGCTATACGGTGGACGAGTACGACGATCAGCTGTATGCCGAAATCCGCGAAAAGTCTGAAATCCTCAAGCGCGGTCTGAGCAATGTGGCGCAAAGCACCGCCATCTTCACCATCGACGGCAAAACCTACCGCGTGCGCATCACGCGCGACGAATTCGAAGCGGCCACGGAAACCCTGCTCAAGCGCACCCAGGAGCGGCTTGAGCTGCTGCTTGAAAATCAGCATGTGCAGTGGAGCGGCATCGACTATCTGCTGATGATCGGCGGCTCGACCCGCATGCCGATGGTGCGCAGGATGCTGGAACGGCTTTCCGGCCGTCAGCTCAGGCACGAGATCGACCCGGACACGGCGGTGGCGATCGGCGCGGCCATCTATGCGGCAAGCCTGAGCGCGCCCGGCGGCGGTTCCGCCGCGTCGGACGCCGACGGCGCCACCGCCGGCTCGACCGGTTCGGACATCGTCATTTCCGACGTCACCTCGCAATCGCTGGGCGTGATCGTCGTCGGCCCGAACGACAGGGATGTCAACAGCATCATCATCCGCAACAACACGCCCATCCCGGCCAAGGCCTCGGACGTGTTCTACACGACCGTCGACAACCAGCGAGCGCTCAACGTGCAGGTCACCGAAGGCAACGACGACGATCCGCGATACGTGAAGATACTGGCCAACCAGATACTGCCGGTGCCGCCGCATCCCGCCGGCTCGCCCATCCGCGTCACGTTCGCCTACGACATCGATCAGACCGTGTTCGTCGAGGTCGAGGACCTGACGGAGAACCGTTCGCTCGGCACGTTCGACATCGATCGCACGGCGAACATGTCCAACGCGCAGATGCGGCAGGCGCAGAGCAAGATCGACGGCATGAACGTGGACTGAGGGGAGCGTGACCGATGACAACGTCAATGTCCACGCCGACGACGCAGCCGGCCGGGAACGCCGGCGTGACGACGGACGACGCCGCGCGCATCCTCGCCGGACTCAATCAGCTGACCGATCTGTTCCGTCGCCGTCTGCTCGACGACAAGGCCAAGGCGCAGGCCATCGACGCATTGTCCGCGGCGGCAGACGCCCAGCGACTCGCCCCGCTGTGCCGCGAATTCGCGCTGTTGCTGGACCGGCTTGCGGCATATCGCGGCGACGATGCCGATGCGCGGGATTTCGTCGCTTCGATCGGCGATGAGATCCTGGCGATCCTGGCGCATTACGGATTCGAGCCGATAGCCTCGCCGAAGACGTTCGACCCGACGACGCAGCGCATCGTCGGCGTGAGCGGGAAACCGCCGAAGGATGTGAATGGCGCCGCCGGCGTTCCCGACAACACAGTGGTGGCCGTCCGACGAGCCGGATACCGGCTGGGTGGCACGGTCATCCGGCCGGAAGAAGTGATTGTCTACCGCAGCGCCCGTACTCCTGCGGAAGCTGACGGAAAGAGCGAGGATGCCGCCGGATCCGCATCGTGATGCGGCGGAGTGCTCGATCAATAGACCATAAGAAGAAGGAGCCATCATGGCAGAGAAGGTAAATTATTACGAGCTTCTCGGCGTCGCGCGGGAGGCCGGCGCCGACGAGATCCGTGCCGCCATCAAGAAGCAGCGCACCATCTGGTCGAACCGTGCCTCACGCGGCGGCACGATCGGCGCCGAAGCCCAGAACAAGGTCAAGCTCATCGGCGAAGCCGAGAAGACCCTGCTCGATGCTGCGGCTCGTGCGGCGTATGACCAGAGCCTGAATGACACGCCCGAGAAGACGTGGGTCAAGGAAGGCGAACGCGACTGGCTGCAGGTCGCTCAACAGTACATTCAGGACGGCGACGTCAAGATGGCGGAGGCCGCCATCGAACAGGCCGAACAGCAGCAGGCGGATAACCCCGAGGTGTGGGATGCCGCGATTCTGATCTACGAGAGCCTCGACGAAGGGGCGGATTGGAACCGAGTGGAGCGAGCCGCCACGCAGGCCATCCTGCTTGACCCGGATAATGCCTTCGGCTACGCGGCGCGTGGCGACGTGTACTGGAGCAAAGATGACGATGACAGGGCCAGAACCCAGTACCAGAAGGCATCCGAACTGGGACAGGCCCAAGGCAATCAGGCGAT
The DNA here is from genome assembly GCF_010667685.1 of Bifidobacterium aerophilum. GTDB lineage: Bacteria > Actinomycetota > Actinomycetes > Actinomycetales > Bifidobacteriaceae > Bifidobacterium > Bifidobacterium aerophilum. The sequence goes on from NZ_WHZW01000024.1 coordinate 20,565, forward strand.
AGTGGATTATGCGCAGGAGACTTTGGTGAAGATGGACCTTCATGACGTCCTGACCAACCAAGGCGTTCAGCTCGAGAACCGTTTCAATGCCGTCATGGGCAATGGATTCATCAGCTACACGAAGGAGACCAAAGAAGAACTCGCCTCGATACGTGAAGGGTGCCAATCGCTGCTTCGTACGGTGGAAAGACTCAATGCGAGGGTGAAGAACCCCAGTTCGGATTTCAAAGAGCTGGTACGCGGCACAAAATCCGATATCGAATCCAATATCAGGAATATCGATGACGCGCTCGGCGGCGAAAAGGAGGCGATGAGGAAGCCGATCATCGTCAATGTCCTTTGCCTGGTCATATTCTTCATCCTGTGCGGCGTCGGCGGCCCGATCGGTGCGGTGCTGGGTACCGCGCTTCTCATCATGGTGATGTCTTGGATCCTGACCGGGGACAAGATTCCGGGCAATCTGAACAATCTGCCGGAAGACAGCTTCGGTCACGCCATTGGCACGGGGCGTACGGCTCTCTGGCTATTCGCCAATATGGCACTCGGCCTGTTGGCCATTTGGATCACCTCCCAAATGGGCAACTGATTCACTGAAGGCTGGCTCATCATGGCGACGCTGAACGTGGCCGAGCGCATCACGCTCGGCCGGGAAGGATTGCCGGTCGACGCGATCGGCCGCGGCAACATCTGGCTTGAAGAGGACTACAGTCCCCGCACCGTGCGCATTGCACAGGAAGTCATGCTCAAATCGTTGCTCGGCACCGATCCCGGCGAGCTGGAACTCGTCGTGTTCGACTACAACCTGCGCGGCGTCGCCGCCCCCTTCGCCGGCCTGCAGAGCGATCATCTGCTGCGCGTGCTCATCACGGAAAAGGAACTGACCGACTACTGCGACAAACTCGAGCAGCACATCCACGGCGTGCACACCGTCATCCAGGGCCGCCAGCACTCGCTGCTCGACTTTCGCGCGGCCACCGGCAAACGGGTGGAAAGCTACATCCTGGTCGTCATCACCGCCGACATGTACATGCTCGACGACCATACCAAGGAACTGCTGTCCATCCTGATGGCCGCCGGTCCGGACGCGGGCGTCACCTTCCTGGTCGTCTCGCCCACCCCGGACGACCCGAGCGTCGTATTCCTGTCGAGCAAATGCCGGGTCATCGCCACGGGCGCCGCGCCGACCCCGAACGTCGCCTCGAACGTCATCATCGACTCCTGCACCGATCTCGCCGAACGATTCGCGAAGTCCACGATGGATCCGGTGCTGTTCGAAGACGTGTGCGATACGTCGCCGCAGGCCATGTGGACGGGCAACAGCACCGACGGCGTGACCTTCGACGTCGGCATGTACGGCCTCGAAACCACACGCGTGACCATCGGCTCCAACCGCGAACAGCTGCATAATGCGCTCATCACCGGCGCCGTCGGCCAGGGCAAGTCGAACCTCATCGCCGTCATCATCCACAGCCTGTGCCAACGGTACTCGCCCCGCGAACTCGAGCTGTACCTCCTTGATTTCAAGGAGGGCGTCACGCTGCGCCAATACGCGAACATCGACCATCAGGACTACCTGCCGCACGTCCGCGCGCTCGGCTTGGAAAGCGACGTCGAGTTCGGCATGGCCGTGCTGCAGCATCTCTACGCCGTGTACCAACGGCGCATGCGCTTGTTCAAACGGCACGGATGCCAGAACATCAAGCAGTACCGCGAAGCCACGGGCGCCGTGGTTCCGCGCATCGTCGTGGTGATCGACGAGTTCCAGATGATGCTCGACGACAAGGCGACGGCGCGCGAGGTCGTGGACATGCTCTCGCGTTCCACCCGACTGTTCCGCGCGGCGGGCATCCACTTCATCCTCGCCTCGCAGACCATCGCCAGCGGCATCGCGCTGAGCAAGGATTCCGACATCTTCGCGCAGACGCCGATCCGCATGGCGCACCGCAATTCCGTCCGCGAATCCGAGGCGACGCTCGGCCTGGGCAACACGGCCGCCGCCGACCTGCACATGGGTCAGGCCATCGTGAACCTCGATTACGGTGCCATCGCCTCGAACCGCAAGGTTTCCGTGGCATGGGCCGACGACAAGGTACTTGCCGGGCTGCGGTGCAATTGGTGGCTGCATGCGCGGAATTTCACGAGGCCGCCGTATGTGTACGACGGTACGAAAACCATTCGTCTGGATGCGGCGGCGGACGATCTGCTCGCTTCGCGCGGCGGGCGTCCGGAACTGTTCGTCGGGGAGCGCATCTCCGTGGGCGGCACCGCGCTGAGACTGGATTTCGGCGAGGACTCCGGCCGCAACCTCGCGGTATTCGGAGCCGGCGAGGAACAATTCGACGATGCTGCGGTCGACGCCGAGGAGGTGACCGGCATCGGGTCGGTCGCGGATGACGCATCGTCCGCGGATACGCAGGACGCACAGGGAGCATCCCGCGTCAACGCCGCGGTCGGTCTGCTGCAGAACGCGGCGATCGCGCTCGCCGTACGCAACACCAAGGGCAATGCGCGGTTCATCATATGCGATCTGACCGAAGCGGACATCGCGCGGCGCAATGACATGAACGGGTTCTACCAGTTCATGGAGTCCATCGGATTCCCCATCGAACGCGTGGAACGTGACGGATTGGGTTCGGTGGTCGATGATCTCGCCGATTCGTTGGGCTCGCGCACGGACGAGGACGATCTGGTCTACCTGATCGGCTTCGGCCTCGACAAGGTGGCCGACATGCCGAACAGTTTCGGCAGACTGATCAAGGACGGGCCGGCAAAAGGCGTGCACGTGCTCGGCTGGTGGCTCAAAACCAGCATGTTCGAGTCCCATGTGGGCTTCGGCAACAACGGATACTTCGACATCAAGATCATGCTGCGGCTGGACGAACGCGACGTACAGCGACAGCTGGGTCCGTTCGTCTCGTGGAAGGCGCGGGACAACCGTGCGTTCGTGGCCGACAGCACGTATCTGTCCGAACCGGTGACGGTCATCCCGTACGCGCCGGCGAATCAGGAAACGCGGCGGCGCATCACCTCGGCATTGTTCGGATACTGAGCCGCAACGGAAAGGAGCACATATGGATGAAGTCGTCCGGCTTATCGATGACTACATATCCCGGCTGGAGGACTACAACAAGGTCTTCGTCAGTCGCCAGACGGATCTGCAGAACGACATCAGAACGTTGACCACGGCGTTCAGCGGCGCGCGAAGCGGCGACGTGCAGGGGTTCATCGACAGCATGGGCACCACGCGCGACCTGTATTCAAAGGCCGGCGAGGTGCTGTACCAAGCCAAGGAACAACTGAAACAGCTACGAGACAATCTGTTGTAAACCATCAATCCCATAACGAAAGGAACCGACATGGGAATACTGCAGGACAAACAGAACATATTGAAGGGCATCGCCAACAAGGCCGTCGAAGGCGCCCGGTACGCGAAGAACATGCATGATGTGCTTGCGCAGCTGGCCTCCGAGGTCAATACCCAGCTGGCAGGCAGCGCCACCGGAGAACGGGCCGCGTTCATCCTGAACGATGCCGCGAGCGAGCTGAATGATGTGGCGTCCGCATTGCGGGAAGCGGAATCGAAGATGGCGACCTACAGCAACCGGCTGGCGTCGTGACGGGAGGTGCGGAATCATGAATGATGTGAAAGCATACATCGCGGACGTGAGAGGTCGCATCGGCCGTCAGTTCTCGTTGATGATGATCAAACGGGACGAAGCCGAGCAGGACATCAAGACGCTCACCGAACAATTCGGCGGCGACAAGGAATTCATCGACCAGCTGTCGCAGGTTCGGGACAAATACCGTCAGGCGATGGACGCGCTGTCCATCGCCGACCAGCGTCTTGGTGTGCTGAGCGACCACCTGTGAACCGTTTCTCGGCCGTATATAGGACGTATCTCACGTACGAACGGAGGACGGTGTCATGAGCCTGATTCAGGACCGTCAGAACATGCTCCGGCGCATGGGCGCCAATGCCGAGTCCGATAGCCAAGTGGCAGGTGCGGTCAAAGGCACGCTCGAACAGTATGCCGGCGACCTGTATCAGTGGTTCGTGGAGGCAAACGTGCCCTCCTTGTCGTCGGCGGTATCCGCATTGGACAACACCGCCGGCGATCTGGGCATGCTGGCCATCGAACTTCGCGACATCGCGAAACAGGCGGAGGCGTACGAGCGTCAGTTGGGCATGTGAATCATGCCATTGCCTGGAAGGGGTTCGCCATGAGCGATGATGATTATGCGCGGTTCATGCTTGAGGAGTTCAAAGGGCTCGCCGCCCGGATCGATGTCATGCGCCACGGCCTCATAGCCGAGGCCAAGGCATTCGGCACCGCCGGGTCTGGGCCATCGGGGCGGATCCATGATGCGGTACAGCGTGCCTCGCGCCGTTGCGACCGCATCATGGATGATCTGTCCGTGTCCGGGGAACTGGTGGCGGCGTGCATCCGCGAATACGAGGATGATGCGGACCGTCGCGCACGTGCGGCGCGCGGACGATGACGCGGACGGCGGCGATGGGGGTCGTCGGTGTCCGCCCGGAACGCGCAACGGTGTGCGCGTTCCGGGCGTCTCTGTCCGCACGTCTCTGTCCGTAAGTCGCCATAGACTTGTGCTTTGCTGTGTCGAGAGGCGGGTCGCCGCATAAGCCGGTCTCTCCACGGGTCCAGCCGGACGGCCGCGCGCCTTGCGCCGAGGCCAGTCTTCCGGCGGATTGGCAGGCGTCCCGAGGGCAAACCCGAGGGAATACGATTCGGCCGCCGCAGCCGTGCGCAATGCGCGGAAGGCAGGCCCTGACTGTGACTGATATGCGGCAGTGACTAAGGAACCATCATGGTTAACGCCATCGAGGCTTTTGACGCCAAGCACCTGAAGCCGGCCGAGGAAATCCCGGCCTTCCGTCCCGGCGACACCGTCGACGTGAACGTGAAGATCAAGGAAGGCAACAACTCCCGTATCCAGACCTTCACCGGCGTGGTCATCGCCCGCCACGGTGCCGGCCTGCGCGAGACCTTCGTCGTGCGCAAGATCAGCTTCGGCACCGGTGTGGAGCGTCGCTTCCCGGTGCACTCCCCGTCCATCGACTCCATCAAGCTGGTTCGTCGTGGTCGTGTGCGTCGCGCCAAGCTGTACTACCTGCGCTCCCTGCGCGGCAAGGCCGCTCGTATCGTCGAGCGCCGCGACAACTCCGCCAAGTGAGTCTGATCGCATAGGACAGCACATGCAGCCCGGTACCGTTCGTCGCGGTACCGGGCTGTTGCGTATGATGGGACGCTGACGACAATCCCGAACGACATTTTCGGCAAGGAGCACGGCATGCAGTCGAACGACCGGCACACGCTGATGGTGGCCGACCATGGCGTGGATCCTTCGCCGCTGCCCGGCGTTGACGAGCAACGTTCGGGCGTCTCCGGAAACGGCGACGGGGCGCGGGGCAAAGACTCTCGTGGCTCGCTGCGGCACGACATCCTCGTGTGGTGCGGCATCCCGATACTTGTCGTGCTGCTGGTCCGCATCCTCCTCATCGGGTGCTATGTGATTCCCTCCGGATCGATGCTCGACACGATCCGCCCGGGCGACAAGATCGCCACCGTCAAGACGATGACGCATCTCGTCCCGCTGCATCGCGGCGACATCATCGTGTTCAAGGATCCCGCCGACTGGCTTCCGGCCGAAGACGGCAACGCGTTCGGCGACGAATATCTCATCAAACGGCTCATCGGCATGCCCGGCGACGTGGTCGCATGCGCGGGAGCAGGCCATCCGGTCACCGTCAACGGCGTCGCGATCGACGAAAGCGCGTACCTGCGCGACGGCGTCGACCCGAGCGCATTCCCGTTCCGCGTCGAGGTCACGGAAGGACACCTGTTCGTCATGGGCGACAACCGCGCCAACTCGGCCGACTCGCGCTACCATCAGGACGACAGCGAACACGGCCTTGTGCCCGTAAGCGACGTCGTCGGCGTGGCCATCGGCCGATACTGGCCGTTCGACCGGGTCGGCGCGATGGCCGACCACCGCGACGTGTTCGCCGACGTGCCCGATGCGTCAACGGACACGGCGGCGGGTGCGTCAATGAACGAGTCAGCGGACATGTCCGATACCGGAAAGGAGCGGTGATGGCGATCAGCGAAGTGCCAACGCTCGAACTGGAGCGCGAACTGGCCGCGCAAGGGGCCGATCTGATCATCGGATTCGACGAGGTCGGCCGCGGCGCGCTCGCCGGTCCGGTCATGGTCGGCGCGGCCGCGATCCGATCGCGCGACCTGCCGACACTGAACGTGCCGGATGGCGTCGCCGATTCCAAAATGCTCACCGAACACCGCCGCGAGGCGATCTTCGAACCGTTGCAGTCCTGGTGCGCCGCATGGGCCATCGGACAGGCCAGCAACCGCGAGATCGACGAGTGGGGCATCGGCTACGCGCTCGGCGTCGCCGCGTTGCGCGCGGTCGACGATCTCGAACAGACGCTCGGCATCACCGGGCAGGAAAGCGCTGGCTCGCCGGTCGCCGTCGCCGGCATCCTCGACGGTCCGTACGACTACATCACCAAGGCTCTCGGCACGTTCGACGCGCCCGCGGTGCCGGTTGCACCCGCGATCGTCACCAAAGTCAAAGGCGACCGCCACTGCGCCACGGTCGCCACGGCCGCGGTGCTCGCCAAAGTCACCAGGGACCGGCTCATGGTCGATCTCGCGCACGGCGATCCGGCATACGCGCCGTATGCATGGGACCACAACAAGGGGTACGGTTCGGCCGCCCACCGCGACGCCATCGCCGAGTACGGGCCGAGCGACCTGCATCGGGTCAGCTGGAAGCTCGCGTGAAGGGCGGGATTCCTCTTCACTCGCTGCGTTCGGCCGGAATGGCAGGTGAAGGCGGTGCGGATGCGATACGTTGTCTCGCACGATGATGCCGAACGGTGAAACTCACTTTCCCGCGCACATAATGTGAGCGTTCTCACCGTGTTGCGCGTACCGACGCGGTATGCTGAAAAACGGTACAGCAGCGTGACATGCGGGAGGTTTGACGTATGGGAAGCAGCCGTAGCGGCAACAAGCGTCCGTCGATGTTCGAAGTGGCGAAGCTGGCGGGCGTCAGCCACCAGACCGTCTCGCGCGTGATCAACGATTCGCCCGACGTCTCCGACGCGACCCGCGCCAAGGTGCAGGCCGCGATCAAGCAGCTCGACTATCATCCCAGCAATTCCGCGCGCGCGCTCGCCTCGCGCAGGTCGCGCACGATCGGCCTGATCGCCGGCGGCATGCGCTTTTTCGGCCCGATCTCGGCGATTTCGTCGATCGAGGGCCTCGCGCGGCAGCATGGCCTGTTCATGTCGGTGATGATGGTGCACGAGGCGTTGTGCACGCAGTCCGAATTCGAGGAGCTGTGCGGCACGTTCAATGAGCAGAACGTGGACGCGTTCATCTTCCTTACCCCCACCGACGTCATGTTCGAGGCGGCATGCCGCACGCAGGTCAACCAGCCGCGCGTGTTCGTCACCTCGACGCACGGCGCGCTCAGCATCAGCGAAGGCCAGCGGCTTATTCGTTCGCGCGACCACGGCAAGGTCTCGATGGTCGGCATCGACCAGTGGGGCGCGATGGAGGAGGTCGTGCGTCTGCTGGGGGAGTACGGGCATCACAGGGCGCTGTATTTCGCGGGTCCCGGCGAGTGGCGCGACGCCGCCACGCGACTGGACGCGTGGGTGAAGCTGTCGCGCGCCAAGTCGATCAGCTCGGTCACCGTGCGTTGCGAGACATGGGATTCGTCCGAGGCGTACAGACGCATGAACCATCTGCTCGAGTCGATCGGGCAGTCGGGCGGCGCGTTGCCGTCCGTCGTGGTGTGCGCGAACGACAGCCAGGCGGTCGGCGTGGCGCGTGCGCTGCACGAGCATGACATCCGCATCCCGCAGGACGTGAGCCTGGTCGGATTCGACGACATGCCCGCGATGGACAACATGTATCCGCCGCTGACGACCGTGCGTCCCGATTTCGAACAGCTCGGATCGGTGGCGATGCGCGAGGCGCTGCATCTGCTGGGGGCGGGCGACGAGGTCGCGTTCGCCTCGTCCGCGCATGGCGTGGGGCTGATCCCGGCGAAGGTGATCAGCCGGTCCTCGCTCGGCCCGGCCGCGCGGCGCTGACGCTCGGGGAGGTGCCGTCCGCGCGCCCGCGTGGCGCGTCGGCGGAAGCCGCATGGGGCGGCGGCCATAATTCGCCCCGATAACCCGTTATCGACACAAGACACGTCGAAGTTGAGCTTTGGCATAACTCACGCTACAATCGTGAACGTTAACAGTGAGCGCTAACAATTCCCCGACGAGGCGGATTCGGCGCTAGGCACAAGGAGATCGAAAGTATGGCAACCAACGACACCGATCAGGTCGCGACCATCGCCGAGAAGATCCGCGCGGGCAAGACCTCGCTCGGCATCGAATTCGGCTCCACCCGCATCAAGGCCGTGCTGATCGACGACACGTACGCCACCATCGCGTCCGGCGACTACAGCTGGGCCAGCCACCTGGAAAACGGCCTGTGGAGCTACTCGCTCGAGGAGATCTGGAAGGGCCTGCAAAGCGCCTACGCCGCCATGGCCAACGACGTGCACACCGCCTACGGCGAACAGCTCACCAAGGTCGGCCACATCGGCTTCTCCGCCATGATGCACGGCTACCTCGCCTTCGACGAGGACGGCGAGCTGCTCGTGCCGTTCCGCACCTGGCAGAACACCAACACGCACGAGGCCCACGAGAAGCTGTCCGAGCTGTTCCAGTACAACATCCCCGAACGCTGGTCCGTCGCGCACCTGTACCAGGCCGTGCTCAACAAGGAAAGCCACGTCTCCAAGGTCGCGTACTTCACCACGCTGGCCGGATACGTGCACTGGAAGCTCACCGGCGAAAAGGTGCTCGGTGTCGGCGACGCCTCCGGCATGTTCCCGATCGACCCGACCACGCACACCTACGAGACCTCCTTCATCGAGAAGTTCGACGCGCTGCCCGAAGTCGCCGCCCAGCCGTGGAAGCTCGAGAACCTGCTGCCGACCCCGCTCGTCGCCGGCACCCCGGCCGGCACGCTCACCGAAGCCGGCGCGCTGCTGCTCGACCCGAGCGGCACCTTGAAGCCCGGCATCACGCTCGCGCCGCCGGAAGGCGACGCCGGCACCGGCATGGTCGCCACCAACTCCGTGCGCGTGCGCACCGGCAACGTCTCCGCCGGCACCTCGATCTTCGCGATGGTCGTGCTCGAACACAAGCTCGAGCGCCTGCACCCGGAAGTCGACCTCGTCACCACGCCGGCCGGCGACCTCGCCGGCATGAGCCATGCCAACAACTTCACCTCCGACCTCAACGCCTGGGTCAACCTGTTCGGCCAGTTCGCCGAAGCGCTCGGCACCCCGGTCGATGCCGGCACGCTGTACGGCACGCTGTTCCGCACCGCGATCTCGGACGACGCCGACCGCGACTGCGGCGGCCTGATCAACTACCCGTTCCGCTCCGGCGAATTCCTCGCCGGCCTCGAAGAGGGACGCCCGCTGTTCGCCCGCAGCCCCGAAGCGCACATGAACCTCGCGAACTTCATGCGCGCCCAGCTGTTCAGCGCGTTCAGCCCGGTCAAGATCGGCATGGACGTGATGACCAAGAACGAACACGTCCAGATCGACTCGCTCGTCGGCCACGGCGGCATCTTCACCACGCCGAAGGTCGCGCAGAAGATCCTCGCCGCCGCATTCAACACGCCGATCAAGGTCATGGCCACCGCCTCGGAGGGCGGTGCATGGGGCATGGCCGTGCTCGCCGACTACCTGTGGCACGCCAACGAGGACCGCACCAACCTCGCCGACTACCTCGACGGCCGCGTGTTCAAGGACGCGTCCTCCGTCACCGAGATCCCCGACGCGCGCGACGTCGTCGGATTCGAGACCTTCTTCGGCCGCTTCTCCAAGGGTCTGCCGATCGAGAAGGCCGCCGTCGCCGCGATCCCTCTGGAAAACTGATCCGTCAACCCACGTCAATCATTCGAACCGAAAGGAACAAACCAATGGCAACTCTCGCCGATTACGGCCCGGAAGTGCGCGCCGAAGTCAAGCAGGTGCGCGAGGTCGTCGCGACCCTGCACGAGCAGCTCATCAAGTGGAATCTCGTCGTGTGGACCGCCGGCAACGTCTCCCAGCGTCTGCACACCGCCGACCTCATGGTCATCAAGCCATCCGGCGTGCGCTACGAGTACCTGACCCCGGGCTCGATGGTCGTGTGCGACCTTGACGGCAACGTCGTCGACGGCACCGAGGCCCCGAGCTCCGACACCGCGTCCCACGCGTACATCTACCGTCACATGCCGAACGTCTACGGCGTCGTGCACACCCACTCCACCTACGCCACCGCCTGGGCGGCCACCGGCCAGAACATCCCGTGCGGCCTGACCATGATGGGCGACGAGTTCGGCGGCCCGGTTCCGGTCGGCCCGTTCCGTCTCATCGGCTCCGAGGCCATCGGCGAAGGCGTCGTCGAAACGCTCAAGAAGTACCCGAAGTCCCCGGCCGTCCTCATGCAGAACCACGGCCCGTTCACCATCGGCAAGGACGCGGAAGCCGCCGTCAAGGCCGCCGCCATGACCGAGGAAGTCGCGCACACCATGTGGGCCGCCAAGCAGCTCGGCGACATCATCGAGATCCCGCAGGCCGACATCGACAAGCTCAACGACCGCTACCAGAACGTCTACGGTCAGCACTGACGTGATGGAGCGCCTCCTGCGTTGCGGGAAGCTCGACGTACCTTCGTACGCCTTCGCTTCCCGCGCCTTGGAGTCGCACGCATCACGTCATCGCTGACTCCGCCAGCACTGAGCAAGTAATTTTTTCCACAAAGAAGTACAAAAGGAGCCTGATATGGCATTCGAAAACCCCTTCGAGGGCAAGGAAATCTGGTTCGGCGTCGGCTCGCAGGACCTCTACGGCGAGGAAGCGCTCCGCCAGGTCGCCATCCACGCCAACGAAATGGTCGACTACCTGAACAAGACCGGCAAGATCCCGGCCAAGATCGTCCTCAAGCCGACCTTGAAGTCCTCCGACGGCGTCAAGCAGTTCATGGTCGAGGCGTCCGCCAACCCGAACGTCATCGGCGTCATCACCTGGTGCCACACCTTCTCCCCGGCCAAGATGTGGATCCGCGGCCTCGAAGTGCTGACCAAGCCGCTGCTGCAGCTGGCCACCCAGCACCACAAGGAGATCCCGTGGGAAACCATCGACATGGACTTCATGAACCTGAACCAGGCCGCCCACGGCGACCGTGAGTTCGGCTACATCGTCTCCCGCCTCGGCATCAAGCGCAAGATCGTCGTCGGCCACTACACCGACCCGGAGGTCGCCGAAAAGGTCGGCACCTGGGCCCGCGCCTGCGCCGGCTGGGACGCCTCCAACAACATGAAGGTCATGCGCTGGGGCGACAACATGCGCAACGTCGCCGTCACCGAAGGCGACAAGACCGAAGCCGAGCGCGTGTTCGGCGCCTCCATCAACACTTGGGCCGTCAACGAGCTCGTCGCCGCGTACGAGGCCGTCAAGGACGATCAGGTCAAGGGCATCATCGAGGACTACAAGGCCAAGTACGACATCGACCCGGCCCTGCTCGACGCCAAGTACGACTCCCTGTTCATCGCCGCCAAGGAAGAGGCCGCGATGGTCAACATGATGCGCGAGAACGGCTGCACCGCCGGCGTCGACAACTTCGAGGACCTCGGCGCCCTGCCGCAGCTGCCGGGCGTCGGCCCGCAGCGCTTCCCGTCCGAGTACGGCTGGGGCTTCTCCGCCGAAGGCGACTGGAAGACCTCCGTGCTCGTGCGCATCGGCGCCGTGATGGGCTACGGCCTCGAAGGCGGCGCCTCCCTCATGGAGGACTACTCCTACAACTTCACCGAAGGCGACGAGCTCGACATGGGCTCCCACATGCTCGAGGTCTCCCCGGCCATCGGCACCATCGCCAAGCCGAAGCTGGAGATCCACCCGCTTGGCATCGGCGGCAAGGCCGACCCGGTGCGCCTGGTCTTCTCCGGCAAGCCGAAGAAGGACGCGGTCGTCGTCTCCATGTCCGACGTGCGCGAGCGCTTCCGCCTGCTCATGGACGTCGTCGACGTCGTCGAGCCGCAGGGCTCCCTCAAGGAGCTGCCGTGCGCCCGCGCCGTCTGGAAGCCGCAGCCGAGCCTCAAGACCGCCGTCCAGTGCTGGATCACCGCCGGCGGTTCGCACCACACCTGCATGACCACTTCCGTCGGCCGTGAGGCGTGGGAGGACTTCGCCCGCATCGCCGGCGTCGAACTCGCCGTCATCGACGAGGACACCAACGCCCGCCAGTTCGAGAAGGAACTGGAGCTGTCCGAGATGTACCACCGTCTCGACAACCGTCATTAATGAGATGGAGCGTCCTCGTCGTTGCTCCTCGGTCGACGTACCTTCGTACGCCTTCCCTCGGTGCGCCTAGAGGCCGCACGCATCTCATTAATGACTCCGTCACTGATGATTCCGTCAATCAGCGCCGGCAAGCCGTCACTGATTCATGAGCGGTGACCGACCGTAGGGCCGTCCGACACGTATCGCGTCGGACGGCCCTGCCGCATATGGTGCGGCCGGCGCGATCAAGCGCATGGCGCAATGTTGCAAAGGAGCAGACATGGGAAAACAGACGGTGGACCGTTTCCTGTTCGGTGCGGCCTATTACGACGAATACATGCCAAGAGGCCTCGATCGGATCGATGCCGACATGGCGATGATGAACCATATCGGCATCAACGTCATCCGCATCGCCGAATCGACGTGGAGCACCTGCGAGCCGCAACCGGGAGTCTTCGACTTCTCCCATATCGACCGTGCGTTAGATAGTGCGCGCCGCCACGGCATCGGCGTCATCGTCGGCACGCCCACCTACGCCGTGCCGACCTGGCTCGTGCGCATGCATCCCGACGTGCTCGCCGTCACGCCGAACGGCCCCGGCAAATACGGCCCGCGGCAGATCATGGACATCGTCAACGGTTCCTACCGGTACTATGCAGAACGCGTCATCCGCAGGCTCATCGCGCACGTCGCCGGCCATCCGGCCGTCATCGGCTATCAGGTCGACAACGAAACCAAGTACTACGACTGCGTCAGCCGGGACATGCAGTCGCTGTTCGTCAAGTACCTGCGCGGCAAGTTCCACGACGATCTCGACGAGCTCAACGCGCGGTTCGGGCTCGACTACTGGTCGAACCGCATCAACGCGTGGGAGGACTTCCCCGACGTCACCAACGCGATCAACCAGTCGCTGCGCGGAGAATTCGACCGCTTCCGTCGCACGCAGGTCGCCGAGTTCCTCGACTGGCAGGCGTCGATCGTGCGCGAATACGCGCGCGACGACCAGTTCGTCACGCAGAACTTCGACTTCGGCTGGAAGGGCGGTTCGTACGGCATCCAGCCGGCCGTCAACCACTTCGAGGCCGCGCGGACGCTCGACATCGCCGGCTGCGACATCTACCATCCCACACAGGACGACCTGACCGGCAAGGAGATCGCATTCGGCGGCGATCTCGCCCGCTCGCTCAAGAACGGCGCGAACTACCTCGTGCTCGAAACCGAGGCGCAGGGCAACCACGGCTGGCTGCCGTTCCCCGGACAGATGCGACTGCAGGCGTATTCGCATCTCGCGTCCGGTGCGGACATGGTCGAATACTGGCATTGGCATTCCATCCACAACTCGTTCGAAACGTATTGGAAGGGCCTGTTGAGCCACGATCTCGAACCGAACCCGACTTACGAGGAGGCGGGCGTGTTCGGGCGCGAGATCGCGCGGCCCGAGATCGGCGGACGTCTGCTGCACCTGCGCAAGCTCAACCGCGTCGCGATCATGGTGTCTAACGAGGCGCTGAGCGCGCTTGAGGGATTCCGCATCGGCAGCGGCACCCGCTGGGGCGGCGGCGCCGACTACAACGACGTGGTGCGCCGCATGTACGACGCGCTGTTCGAGCTCAATGTGGAATGCGATTTCCTGCCGGCCGACGCGCCGGCCGAGCGGCTGGCGGCATATGAGGTGATCGTGACGCCCGTGCTGTACTGCGCGTCCGACGAGACGATCACGCGGCTGCGCGAGTACGTGGCGAACGGCGGTCATTTGCTCTCGACGCTGCGTTCGTTCGTCGCCGACGAGGAGACGACCGTATGGCACGATCGCGCTCCGCACCGGCTGACCGACGTGTTCGGCATGAGCTACAACCAGTTCACGCCGCCGAAGGGACGTGTGCCGGTCGTGTTCGCGGGCGACGGCTCAAGATCCGGCAACGGCGGCGCCGGCGCGTTCGCCGGACTGCCGGACGCGCAGGCGGACACGCTGATCGAACTGCTCAAGCCGAACGGAGACGACGCGTTCTCGACCGGGGATGGTTTCGGCGGCATCGATGGCGGCGATACGGCCGGTTCCTCGGCCACGCAGGTGCTTGCGCGCTACGGCCACTACGCATGGGCCGATTACGCGGCGATCACCCGCCACGCGTTCGGCAAAGGCACCGCCGAATGGATCGGCACCGTGCTCGATCCGGACACGACGCGCGTCGTAATGCACGAGGCATTGGACGCCGCGGGCATAACGACGCTGCCGGTGAAGCGGATTTCCGATGCCGGGGTCGCTGCCGAGGAGACCGTTGCGGGGCGCGCGAACCATGGAACGTGCGAAGCCGGTAATGGAGGGAATTCCGCTCCCGTGCCTCCTTCGGCGGTCGCGGTGCGCCAGGGTGTGAACGCCCGCGGCGAAACGGTGACCTATCTGCTCAACTACTCCGCCGAGCCTGTGGCGTTCGCCAGTCCGGTCTCCGGCGAGGTGCTCGTCGCGCCGAAGGTCATCGCCACCAACGGTCTGGTGGACGAATCCGCCACCGCGGCGCTCGCCCTACGCGAAGGCGATGTGATCTCGCTGGGCGACGCCCTCGTCCTTCCCCGATGGAATCTTGTCGTGGTCGCCGGCTGATCGCGGCGTGGCCCGCGTCGTGCCGGTCGGCCGGTGCGTCTTCCCGGCGCTACACTGGGCAGTTATGGCATCATCAGCACCAGAGCGGCCCAGGCGCGTCCGCAAGGCTCCCGAGGAGCGGCGGCGGGAGATCCTCGACGCGGCCGTAAGCCTGATCTCCGAGCGCGGCTACAACGGCATCTCCATCCAGGACGTCGCCGACGCGGTGGGCGTGACCAAGCAGGGCGTGCTGCGCTACATCGGCAGCAAGGACAACCTGCTGGCGATGGTGTACCGCGACAACTACAACGTGACCGGCAACGTCGACGACTTCATGCGTTCCGGACTGCCGGGATCGGACGCCGACGACCTGCGGTTCCCCGCGTACCTGCGGTTCCTCGTGCGGTTCAACTCCGCCCGGCGCGAGCTGGTGCAGCTGTTCTCGATGCTGCAGGTCGAATCGTTCAACCCGGCGCATCCGCTGCACGACGAGTTTGCGGGCCGCGCCGACGAGATCTGGAACTACTACTCGTCGTTCGACTGGCGCATCCCGCCCGAAATCGGTTCGTGGGACGAGCGCATGCGCCCGGTCGTGCGCCGCGCGATGGAGACGATGGACGGCGTGCAGCTGCGATGGCTGCGCGAGCCCGTGATCGACCTCAACGAGGAGTGGCGTGATCTTGAAGGGCTGCTGTTCCCGTCTCCGACGTGGGACGGGTATCGCTGAGCCGATCGCCGGCTGCCGGCGAGGGGCGTGCATGGCGACGTCCGTGTGTCGTGACTGTCGACGCGATAAACTACCAACTGGTAATTAAATCGTCGTTCGATACCGTCACGATTTCACCGAAGAAAGCGAGCCCCGCCATGAGCGACACCAACGAAAACGCCGCAACTCTGCCGTACCGCGATCCCGGTCTGCCCGACGCCGAGCGCATCGACGACCTCGTGGGCCGCATGACGCTCGAGGAGAAGGTCGGCCAGATGATGCAGCTCGACGCGCGAAGCGCCGATCTCGAGGACCTGATCGTCAACAAGCACGTCGGATCGATCCTGCACACCAGCCCCGCCGACCTGCCGAAGGCGGTCGACCTCGTCAACACGAAGACGCGACTCGGCATCCCGCTGGTCATCGGCGACGACTGCATCCACGGCTACTCGTTCTGGCCGGGCGCGACGATCTTCCCCGAACAGCTCGGCATGGCCGCCAGCTGGGATCCGGACAAGATCGAGGCCGCAGGTCGCGCCACCGCCGAGGAGGTCTCCTGCACCGGCGTGCACTGGACGTTCTCCCCGGTGCTGTGCATCGCGCGCGACACCCGCTGGGGCCGCGTCGGCGAGACGTTCGGCGAGGATCCGACGCTGATCGGCGAACTCGCCTCCGCGATCGTGCGCGGCTACCAGGGCGGCGCCAAGGCCGGCGAACCGCTGCCCAAGGATGCGATCCTCGCCTGCGCCAAGCATTTCGCCGGATACTCCGAAACGCAGGGAGGCCGCGACGCCTCCGAAGCCGACCTGAGCCACCGCAAACTCGAATCCTGGTTCCTGCCGCCGTTCGAACGCGTCGCCAAGGAAGGCTGCGGCACGTTCATGCTCGGCTACGAGTCGATCGAAGGCGTGCCGGTCACGTTCAACAAGTGGCTGCTCACTGACAAGCTGCGCGGGGCATGGAACTACCGCGGCATGCTCATCACCGACTGGGACAACGTCGGCCGTTCCGTCTGGGAGCAGAAGATCAAACCGGACTACGTGCACGCGGCCGCCGACGCGGTCAGGGCCGGCAACGACCTCGTCATGACCACGCCGCAGTTCTACGAGGGCGCGATCGAAGCCGTGCGCACCGGTCTGCTCGACGAATCGCTCATCGACGACGCCGTCTCGCGCATCCTCGCCGTCAAGTTCCGCCTCGGCCTGTTCGAGGATCCGCGTCTGCCCGACGAAGCGCGCATCGCCACCGTGATCGGCTCCGAAAAGCACCGGCAGACGAATCTCGACCTGGCCCGCGAATCCGTCGTGCTGCTGCGCAACGATGGCGCGCTGCCGTTCGCGGCCGGGTCCGCGCACCGCATCGCCGTGATCGGCCCGCTTGCCGACGATGCGCAGAACCAGCTCGGCGACTGGGCCGGCAGCTCCGGCCAGGTCAACTGGATGCCCGACGGCCAGCCGCGCGAGATGATCACCACCGTGCTCGACGGCATCCGCGAACTTGCCGGCGACGACTGCGACGTCGTGTACTCGCGCGGCGCGAACGTCGTCGACCTCGTGCCCGATCCGGCCGGCGAATTCTTCCCGGACGGCCAGCCCCGCCCGAAGGTCGCCGTCAACGCGCCCGTCGACCGCACGCTGATCGACGAGGCCGTGGACAACGCCCGCAAGTCCGACGTGATCGTCGCCGTGATCGGCGACGTCGTCCAGCTCGTCGGCGAAACCTGCTCCACAGCCACGCTCGACCTGCTCGGCGGGCAGAACGCGCTGCTCGACGCGCTCGCCGCCGTCAGCCGCGAAACCGGCAAGCCCATGGTCACCGTGCTCATCAGCTCCAAGCCGCAGATCCTGCCCGCATCCATCGTCGGCGCGAACGACGTGTTCGCCAAACGCTGCAACGACCCATCGGCCGGCGCGGGCTCGATCCTGTGGGCGCCCAGCCCGGGCATGGAAGGCGGTCGGGCCATCGCCGAAATCCTCTTCGGCCAGTTCAACCCGTCCGGCAGGCTGCCGATCACGTTCCCGCGCCACGCCGGCCAGCTGCCGGTCTACTACAACCAGATCCGCGGCCAGCACGGCGACCGCTACGCCGACCTCACGCAGGATCCGGCGTTCGCGTTCGGCGAGGGCGAAGGCTATGCGACGTTCGCATACGGCGAGCCGACGATCACCGGCGGCGCGACGGGCGATGACGGCGCGTTCTCGGTCGGCGACACCGTGCACGCCGAGATCACGCTGACCAACACCGGCGAGAGGGCCGGCACCGAGGTCGTGCAGGCGTACGTGAGCGACGTCGTCACCTCGTACAGCTGGACCGACCGCGAACTCAAGGCGTTCCGTCGCGTGACGCTCGAGCCGGGACAGAGCGCGACCGTCACGTTCGACATCCCCGTCTCCGACTGCACGATCGTCGATCCGGACGCGCGCCGCATCGTCGAACCCGGCGACTTCGAACTGCTCATCGGCCATTCGTCGCGCCGCGACGATCTCAAGACCGTGACGTTCGCGGTCGCGTGAATGCGGCACAATAATCGCTAACCGTCACCTGCCGACATGCGGCCGCGATCGTGGGCCCGACGACGAGCCACGCGATCGCGACCGCATTCCTCGGCCGATCATCGTCACGACGAAACGAGGGCTGACATGAGCGAAAACGAACAATCCCTGCCGTCCGTCACGGACCTCACTGTGGAGGAGAAGGCGTCCCTGACCTCCGGCGGCGACGTCTGGCACCTGCAGGGCATCGAATCCAAGGGCATACCGGGATACATGATCACCGACGGGCCGCACGGCCTGCGCAAGGCGAACTCCGAACCGACCGGCGAGACCGACCTCAACGACTCCGTGCCCGCCACCTGCTTTCCGCCCGCGGCCGGTCTTGCCAGCTCGTGGAACCCGGACCTCGTGCGCGAGGTGGGCGAGGCGATGGGCGAGGAATGCGTGCAGGAGAAGGTCGCGGTGATCCTCGGGCCCGGCGTCAACATCAAGCGCAATCCGCTCGGCGGCCGTTGCTTCGAATACTGGTCCGAGGATCCGTACCTGGCCGGGCATGAGGCCGTCGGCATCGTCGAAGGCGTGCAATCCAAGGGCGTGGGCACCTCGCTCAAGCATTTCGCCGCCAACAACCAGGAAACCGACCGTCTGCGCATCTCCGCGCGCATCTCGCCGCGCGCCCTGCGAGAAATCTACTTGCCGGCGTTCGAATACATCGTCAAGACCGCCCAGCCGTGGACGGTCATGTGCTCGTACAACAGGATCAACGGCGTGCACTCCGCGCAGAACCGCTGGCTGCTCACCGACGTGCTGCGCGACGAATGGGGCTTCGAGGGCATCGTCATGTCCGACTGGGGCGCCGACCATGACCGCGTCGCCTCGCTCAACGCCGGACTCAACCTCGAAATGCCGCCGACCGGGACCGACGACAGGATCGTGGCCGCCGTGAGGGACGGCCGCATCCAGCCGTCGCAGCTGGACGCCATGGCGCAGGGCATGATCGACCTCGCCGACAAGGCCCGCCCCGCGATGAGCCGCGACGGCTACCGCTTCGACGTGGACGCGCACCACGACATCGCCCGCCGCGCGGCCGCCGAATCGATCGTGATGCTCAAGAACGAGGACGCGATCCTGCCGGTCAGCAAGAGCGCGAAGATCGCCGTGATCGGCGAATTCGCGCGCACCCCGCGCTATCAGGGCGGAGGATCCTCGCACATCACGCCCACGAGGATGACCTCGTTCCTCGACGCGGCCGCCGAACGAGGGGCCGACGTCACCTTCGCGCCCGGCTTCACGCTCGATCTGGCACCCGCCGATCCCGCGCTCGAATCGCAGGCCGTGAACGCGGCCAAGGGCGCGGACGTCGTGCTCATGTTCATGGGATTGCCGGAGGCGGCCGAATCCGAGGGCTTCGACCGCACGAACATCGACCTGCCCGTCAAGCAGATCGAACTGCTGAGCCAGGTCGCCGCGGTCAACGCCAACGTGGTCGTCATCCTGTCCAACGGTTCCGTCGTCTCCGTTTCCCCGTGGGCATCGCAGGCCAAGGGCATCCTCGAATCGTGGCTGCTCGGACAGGCCGGCGGCGCGGCGGTGGCCGACATCGTGTTCGGCGACCGGAGTCCGTCGGGCAAGCTGGCGCAGACCATCCCGCTGGACATCGACGACGATCCGACCATGATGAACTGGCCCGGCGAGGAAGGACACGTCGACTACGGCGAAGGCGTGTTCGTCGGCTACCGCTACTACGACATGTTCGGCAAGACGGTCGACTATCCGTTCGGCTACGGACTGAGCTACACGACGTTCGACATCGCGGACGTCACGGCGACGCGTTCCGGGGCGAACGACGTGACGGTGCGCGCGACGGTGACCAATACGGGGGCGGTGTCCGGCGCCGAGATCGTGCAGGTGTACGTCGCGCCCGGCAAGGCCGACGTCGCGCGGCCGCGGCACGAACTCAAGGGATTTGCCAAGGTGTCGCTGGCGCCCGGCGAATCACGGGACGTGGCCGTCGAACTGGATTCGCGCGCGTTCGCGTACTGGTCCGAGAAGTTCGACGACTGGCATGTGGAGGCCGGCGAATACATGATCGAGGTGGGCGTCAGCTCGCGCGACATCGTGGCGACGGTGCCGGTCGCGCTCGACGGCGACGGCAAGGCCATGCCGCTCGACGACTGGTCGACGTTCGGCGAATGGTCGGCCGATCCGGTCGGCGCGAAGGTCGTCGCGGCGCTGGAGGCCGCGGGGGAGCGCGGCGAGATGCCGAAGTTGCCGGGCGACCCCATGATGCGCATATTCCTCATGAGCTCGCCGATCAATTCGATGTCGATGGTGGTCGGCGAAGGCGGCCTGTCGATCACCGAATTCATGCTCAATGAGTACGCGAAGCTGACCAAGTAGATCAGCCGGGTCGTCGTATGACGGGGCCTGCGACGGATCGCCCGTCGCAGGCCCCGCTCGTTGTGGCGATGCGGTCGCGCGGGTGGCGGGGATGCGACACGCGGATTGTTGCATGTGCAACTGTTGTATGTGGGATGTATTAGTCTTCTATGTTGCATATACAACAGTTTCATGTGGGACTGTTGCAGGACCAACATCGTGACGGGAGGCATATGGACCAGCATGTCCTCAGCATCGAAATGCGCATGCTCTCCAAGGCCGTGGACCGGTATCTGGGCGAAAGCATGCCGGAATCGGCGAGGGACGCGACCGGAGGCAACGCCCACATCATCCTGTTCCTCGCCCGCAACCGCGACAAGCCGATCTACCAGCACACCATCGAGCAGAAGTTCTGCATCACCCGTTCCACCGCATCCCGTGTGCTCGCGCTGATGGAGAAAAAAGGGCTGATCGTGCGCGAGCCGGTGCCGCACGACGCGAGGCTCAAACGCATCGTGCTCACCGACAAGGCCGACGGGATCGTCGCCGACCTCAAGGCGAACGGCGAACGGACGGAACGGCTGCTGGTCGCGGGGCTGAGTCCGCTGGAACAGGAGACGCTGCGCCAATGCATCCGACGCATGCGCGCGAACATCAACGAGGCGCAACACGAGTTTGAACAACATGCGGTTCCTTTGGCACATACGGCGCCATCGCCGGACAAGGAACCCGACAACGCCGACAATACGAAGGAGGAGAGCAAATGAGCGATAACGCAGCCGCCACCGAAGCGGCCATCGAACGATCGCGCAAGGCCGTCGAGCCGGACCGGCCGAAGCATATCATCCGCACACTCGCCGGATCGATGCGCGAGTACAGGAAGGAAAGCCTGCTCGCGCCGCTGTTCGTGTTCATCGAAAGCATCCTGGAGATCGTGATCCCCACGGTCATGGCCTCGCTCATCGACCAGGGCATCACGGGCGGCAGCATGCCGGCCATCGTCAAGTTCGGACTGATCCTGCTTGTCTGTTCTCTCGTCTCGCTCGCCTGCGGCTTCCTCGCCGGCAAGTTCGCCGCCATCGCCGCCGCCGGATTCGCCAAGAACCTGCGCCGCGACCAGTTCGAGAAGGTGCAGGGCTTCAGCTTCACCAACATCGACCGGTTCTCCACCGGTTCGATCATCACCCGTCTGACCACCGACGTGACTAACCTGCAGAACGCCTACGGCATGATGATCCGCATGGGTGTGCGCGCCCCGATCATGGTCGTCGTCGCATGGATCTTCTCGTTCCGCATCTCGCCGTCGATCTCGCTCGTGTTCCTCGCCTGCGTGCCGATCCTGGCCATCGGCCTGTGCGGGCTTGCGGTGCTCGTGCACCCGGTGTTCGAGCGCGTGTTCCACACCTACGATGCGCTCAACAACGTCGTCGACGAGAACCTGCAGGGCGTTCGCGTCGTGAAATCGTATAACCGCGAATCTTACGAGATCTCCAAGTTCGACCGCATCTCGCAGCGCATCTTCAAGGACTTCACCAAGGCCGAACGCATCATGAGCTTCAACAGCCCGATCATGATGTTCTGCATCTACGCGTCGATGATCCTCATCTCGTGGATGGGCGCGCAGCAGATCGTCGCCTCCGGCAACAACGCCGCGCTGGGCCTGACCACCGGCGACCTGACCGCATTGGTGACGTACGCGATGCAGATCCTCATGGCCATGATGATGCTGTCGATGATCTTCGTCATGATCATCATCTCCCAGGCCTCCGCCGAACGCATCTGCCAGGTGCTGCAGGAGGAAAGCACCGTCACCGATCCGGAGCGGCCGATCATGGAGGTCCCGGACGGTTCGGTCCGCTTCGACCACGTCACGTTCCGCTACTCCGACAGCTCGGAAAAGCCGGTGCTCGACGACATCGACCTTGACATCCGCTCCGGCATGACCGTCGGCATCGTCGGCGGCACCGGTTCGGCCAAGTCCTCGCTCGTGCAGCTCATCCCGCGTCTGTACGACGTCAGCGCCGGCTCGCTCAAGGTCGGCGGCATCGACGTGCGCGACTACGATCTCGAAGTCCTGCGCGACCAGGTCGCGATGGTCCTGCAGAAGAACGTGCTGTTCTCCGGCACCATCGCCGAGAACCTGCGCTGGGGCAACCCGAACGCCACCGACGAGGAGATCCGCCACGCCTGCCAGCTCGCGCAGGCCGACGGCTTCATCCAGGAATTCCCCGACAAGTACGACACGTACATCGAACAGGGCGGCACCAACGTCTCCGGCGGCCAGCGCCAGCGCCTATGCATCGCGCGTGCGCTGCTCAAGAAGCCGAAGATCCTGATCCTCGACGACTCGACCTCCGCCGTCGACACCAAGACGGACAAGCTGATCCGCGCCGCGTTCCATAACGAGATCCCGGACACGACCAAGATCATCATCGCCCAGCGCGTCGCCTCCGTGCAGGAATCCGACATGATCCTCGTCATGGACAACGGCCGCATCATGGCCCGCGGCACGCACGACGAGCTGCTCGCCACCTGCGACGAATACCGGTCCATCTACGAATCCCAGACCAAGAACACCGCCGAGGGACAGGCCGCGCTCGACGCGGCCGCGGCCAAGGAAGCCGCTGCGGTGCGCGCGAACGAACAGGAAGGAGAAGCGCGATGAGCGACGCGAAGCAGAACTTCAAGGATCGCAAGCCGGGCATGGGCAAGCCGGCGCCCGGCACCACCAAGCGCATCTTCGGCTACATCATGCAATACCGCTGGCGCGTCGTCGCCATCGTGGTCTGCATCCTCGTCGGCGCCGCCGCGCAGGCCGGCTCGGCGCTGTTCCTCCAGTCGCTCATCGACACGTACATCCTGCCGATGGTCGGCGCCGCCGACCCCGACTGGGGGCCGCTGCTGAGGGCCATCACGCTCATGGGATGCCTGTACGTCGCCGGCATCGCAGCGAGCTGGCTGTGGCAGTGGCTCATCGTCACCGTCGAACAGGGCACGCTCAAGAAGATCCGCGACGACATGTTCGCCCACCAGCAGCATCTGCCGATCCGCTACTTCGACACCAACGAGCACGGCGACATCATGAGCCGCTACACCAACGACACCGACACGCTGCGCCAGGCCATCAGCCAGTCGTTCCCGCAGATGTTCGCGTCGATGATCTCCGCGATCGCCGCCATCATCTCCATGCTGTGGCTGTCCATCCCGATCACCGTGTTCGTGCTGCTGTTCACCGTGCTCCTGTTCTTCATCATCCGCAAGGTCGTTTCCCGCGCCGGACGCTACTTCGTCAAGCAGCAGCAGTGGCTCGGCGACGTGAACGCGTTCGTCGAGGAATCCGTCAACGGGCAGAAGGTCATCAAGGTCTTCAACCACGAGGACGCCACGCAGAAGACCTTCGACGAGAAGAATGAGGAGCTGTTCGAGGCGGCCGCCGAGGCGAACACCTGGGGCAACGTCACCATGCCGATCGTCGGCAACATGGGATACATGCTGTACATCCTGCTTGCCATCGTCGGCGGCGCGATGGCGCTCGGCGGGGTCGGCAACGTCGGACTGTCGGGCTTCGGCACGCTGACGCTCGGCACGCTCATCTCCCTGCTCACCCTGTCGCGATCGTTCATCAACCCGCTCGGCCAGGTCTCCATGCAGCTCAACATGGTCATGATGGCGCTCGCCGGCGCCTCCCGCATCTTCGCGCTCATGGACTCGCCCGTGGAGGAGGACGGCGGCACCGTGACGCTCGTCAACGTCGAACTCGGCCCGGACGGACGCACCATGAAGGAGGTCGACCACGAGACCGGCCACTGGGCGTGGAAGCGCGAGGAAGGCGACGACGGCACCCGTTCGCTCAAAGCCGCCGAAAAGCTCAAAGGCTCGGCCCGTGAGGTCGCCGTCAAGGCCAAGGAGCAGGCGATCACCTCGCCGGACGGCCGCTACACGCTGCTGCGCGGCGACGTGCGTTTCACCAACGTGACCTTCGGCTACAACCCCGACAAGCCGGTGCTGCACGACATCACCTGGTTCGCCAAGCCCGGCCAGAAGATCGCGCTCGTCGGCGCCACCGGCGCCGGCAAGACCACGGTGACCAACCTCATCAACCGCTTCTACGACATCCAGGAAGGCCAGATCCTCTACGACGGCATTTCGGTCGCCGGCATCAAAAAGCCCGACCTGCGCCGCTCGCTCGGCATCGTGCTGCAGGACGTGAACCTGTTCACCGGCACCGTGATGGACAACATCCGCTACGGCCGGCTCGACGCCACCGACGAGGAATGCATCCAGGCCGCGAAGCTCGTGAACGCGGACGGCTTCATCCGCATGCTGCCGCAGGGCTACCAGACCGTGCTCGAAGGCGACGGCTCCGGCCTGTCGCAAGGCCAGCGCCAGCTGATCTCTATCGCGCGCGCCGCGGTCGCCGACCCACCGGCGCTGATCCTCGACGAGGCCACCTCGTCGATCGACACCCGCACCGAGGAGGTCGTGCAGGCCGGCATGGACGCGCTTATGAAGGGACGCACCGTGTTCGTCATCGCGCACCGCCTGTCCACCGTGCGCAACTCCGACGTGATCATGGTGCTCGACCACGGCAACATCATCGAACGCGGCTCGCACGACGAGCTCATCGCGCAGCGCGGGGAATACTACCAGCTCTACACGGGCGCCGTGGAGTTCGAGTAGGTCGATGATGCCGCCGTCCCGCCCGCGA
>NZ_WHZW01000025.1 GCF_010667685.1 Bifidobacterium aerophilum
GGAAGGGAATGAACTGGCAATCATTGACTATAAAGAAGTAGTACAAACACGCTCTTGAGTTCTCAAACCACCACCACACGATCAGCCCTCATCCCCAAGAAGAAGACCAGCCGCTGACCGGCAGCAAGAGAAAAACTTACACCAACAACCCGCCCCACGCAAACCAGCAGGCACAACAAAACCGAGAACCGTTGAAAACACACGGCTCCCTCGGCGTGTCGCAATAACGCACAACACGCCCAACAACCCCAGAATAAACCCCAAAACCAACATCCCGGTAAACACCACACCACCAATGCGCGGCGTGTCGGCAACATGCAAGGCATGATCCTGATGTTTAGACGGATGTGAGTGCTTGGGATCAGGCCGTCTTGCGCGCCAGCTGCACTGCGGTACCGGATGCCGTGACCATCAGCATCGAACCGTCGGCGCCCAGCACCTCGTAGTCCACGTCCACGCCGATCACCGCATGGGCACCCATGGCCTCCGCACGCTGCTGCATTTCGGCGATCGCCTGGTTGCGCGCGTTCGTCAGCTCCTCCTCGTATCCCTGGCTGCGCCCGCCGAACACGTTGCGCAAGCTTGCGCCGATGTCCTTGAACATGTTCACGCCGGCGATCACCTCGCCGAACACGATGCCCTGATAGCTCGTTACCGTATATCCTTCTACGGCCGGCGTAGTAGTCACCAAAATCATGATTACCGATCTCCTTTGCTCAGGTCCGATCACCGACGATGCTGTCGGCCGGACGGTTCCAACGCTACCGCACAGCGACGATGTCCGCGCCGAACGGCCACAGGGCCAGCTTGGCCATCTTGAACGACTGGATGCCGAATGGGATGCCGATGATCGTGATGCAGTTGGCCAGGCCTGCGGCGACATAGCCGAGCGCCATCCACACGCCGACGAGCACGAACCACACGATGTTCAGCAGCGTCGATCCGACGCCGCCGTTGTATATCACGGTCTTGCCGAACGGGGTCAGCGTGAGTTCGGCCATCTTGAACGCCTGCACGCCCAACGGAATGCCAATGATCGTCACGCACAGTATCAGTCCGACGATGGCCCAGCCCAACGACAGGAACAGGCCACCGAGAATCAGCCACAGAATATTGCCTAACAGTCTCATGATCTCATCATGTCATGCGACGCGTGCCGGCAGCATCAGGGAAACCACTGATTCATCCCTGATCCGGATCAGACAAGGCGCACAACACGCGGCCGGCGCCCGCCATGCGCCCCTACATCTGCCGCGCGTTATCGATCAGCGCGGCCTTGAGGTCGGACTCGATCTGACGCATCTTCACCTGCGCCGCCTCGCGGTTCGCCTTGCCTTCCTTCTGGATCTGCACGGTTTCGCGCAGCGTGGCGATGAGCTCGGAGTTGATCTTCTCCAACGTGTCGATCTCGATGACCGACCGCTGGTTCGCCTTCTCCGCGTCCACGGCCCCGCGGTGCAGCGCCTCGGCGTTGCGCGTGAGCAGCTTGTTGGTCACGTCGTCGGCCTTGTTCTGCAGGTCGAGCGCGGCCCGCTGGTTGGACAGGCCCAGCGCGATCACCATCTGCGACTTCCACACCGGGATCGTGGTGGAGATGGTCGTGTCGATCTTGTCGACGATGGTCTGGTCGGCGTTCTGGATGATCTTGATCTGCGGCGCGGTCTGCAGCGTGACGACGCTCACGCGGTCGAGGTCATCGAGCCGCTTGGCGAACCGGTCGAGCTTCGACTTGAAGTCCTTGAGCACCTGCGCCTGCATCGCGTCGCCGCTCTTGGCCGCCTCGGCCTCCAAAGACGGCAGCTGGTTCGCGTTGAAGTCGGCGAGCGCCTTCTTGCCGGCGAGCACGGTGAGTTTGAGCGCGCGGTACTGCTGCGCGTTCTGCTCGTACATGGTGTTGTACATGGCGATGTCGGCGACGAGCTTGGACTGCGCCTTCTCGAGCTTGGTGATGATCTCGTCGATCTGCGCGTCGACCTTCTGGTAGCGGCGGCGCAGCTTGTCGATGGAGACGGCGACCTGGCCGATGATCGGGATCTTGCGGAATCCGCCGAGTTCGGCCTCGTCGATGGTGGTGAGCATGGTCGCGAGCAGGTCGCCGGCCTCGCCGGTGTCCTTGGACCGGGTTTCGGAGAGGATTTCGTCGGCGAAGGTGGAGGTGGCACGCTGCACGTCCTTGCCGTACGACGATTCGATGCCGTCGCGCGTGAAGTCGATGTTGCCGGCGAGCTGTGCGATCTGCTGTTGGTCGGCGGCGGGCAGTTTGGCGATCTGCTGGTCGGGGGTGAGCGCGGCTTCGGCCTTGGCCTGGTCGGTCGTCGGCACGAGCGAGCCGGTCGGGTCGACGGCCGATGCCGTGGCGACGGTCGGCGAGGTGACGGCGTTGTTGCCGCCGGCGAGATCGGCGAGGGTGAGTTGCGTGGTCATGATTGGTTGTCCTTTCCTAGGAATGTCTCGAAACGCCTAGCTCAATGCCTTGATGATGGCCTGCATGGCGTTGTTGTTGGGCAGCTCGGTGACGGCGGTCACCTGTTCGAGCGTGCCGGGCACCTTGAAGCGTTTGATCGAGTCGGTGCCGGCGAAGTTCGCCGCGCGGAAGCCGTGCCGTTCCCAAGCGAGCTTCTGCACGTCGGCGGATTTGAGCAGGGACAGCAACTGCGATCCCTTGTCGTCGAGCGCGATGAGGGTGTGCGTGCTCCACACGGTCGGGGTGGGGTACACGATCACCACGTCGTCCCTGACCTGCTTGAACGCATCCGGCTGGTTGACGGCCAGGTCGAGCAGCTGCGATTCGTAGCCGATCATCATGGGCTTCGAGCCGACGCCGAGCGTGAGGAACTGGTTGAAGCTGTCTTCCGAACTGGTTTCCATCCAGCCGGATTTCGCGAAGATCGCCTTGATCTTGTCCGCGTCGCGGCTGACGGAGTCGGTGGTCGCCGGCTGTCCGTCGTTGAGCACGGTCGCGACGAGTGCGGCGTACTCGTTGCCGGAGTTCGACTTGACGGGATCGGTGGAGTCGATGCGGAACTGACCGTATCCGTTCTGGTAGCCGACGTCGGCCCACGACTTGTTGTTGACCATCGCGTCGACGGCCTTGGCCATGTCCATGTGGTAGGCGCCGGCGCTGTCCTTGCTCATCAGCCCGCCGCCGACGAGCGCATCGGCGACGGCCTTGTGCGTGTAGATCACGATCGGCGAGTTGAACACGATGTCGGAGTTCGACGTGTTCACGCCCTTCGCCTTGCCGTATTCGACGGCCGCGCGCGACGAGGGGAACAGGTAGTCCATGCCGTTGCGGTCGGCGTCCATCATGGCGAGCGATCCGGCCTTGCGATAGTTGACCTTGAGCCCGGCCTTGTCGGCGAGCTCGGCGAACTGCTCGTCGTCGAACAGGCCGATCTTCTCGCCGCCGAGATAGCCGTTGACCTGCTGGATTTCGACCGGCTTGGGCTGGGCCTGCCGCCAGACGATCGTGCCGAGGATCACGCCGACGACCGCCAGCAGCGCGATCAGGCCGATGATTTTCGATTTCGTGAGTTTCATGACTTCCTCTCCCCTGCCACGTCTGCATCCGACGGAGCGGCCGTCGAACTGACCGCAGGACCGGCCGCCGGGCCGCCGATGCCGGACATCGGATCAGGCCCTGACGGGATCGCGGTTTCGGTTTCCTTCTCGTCGGCGACCGCATATCC
Source organism: Bifidobacterium aerophilum (assembly GCF_010667685.1). GTDB lineage: Bacteria > Actinomycetota > Actinomycetes > Actinomycetales > Bifidobacteriaceae > Bifidobacterium > Bifidobacterium aerophilum. Next base: position 3,690 of record NZ_WHZW01000025.1, read on the forward strand.
ATCCATGCTTGCGAGCCGCTGGATCGCCTCGGAATCGGCCGCGATGCCGAGCGTCTTGGACGACACCGCGCGCGACAGCTCCCCCGCGGCCGCGCGTTCGAGCACCTGCAGCGCCTCGACGGTCTCACGCTGTGCGACCGGGATCTGGTCGCGCGCGCCGGACTGTTCCACGTCGACGTACGAGGCGAGCAGTTTCGCGGTCTGTTCGCCGTACACGTTCGTGTAGTGGCGCAGCGTCGCGTACGCGCCGGTATCGGTGCTGACGTATCTGGTGAGGTCACGGGTGGCCGCGATGAAGTCGTCGGCCTCGGCGCGCACCTGCGGGTCGCGCACGCGTCCGGCGAGCATGCCGACGCGGTTGAGCAGCGCGTTCGCGTCGTCTATCGCGGCCGCGGCCTTCTGGCCGTTCGGCAGCGCGGACACGACGATCGAACCGAGCCGGCGTTCCGGCTGCAGCAGGGTCGATCCGGCAACGTACCCGAGCGCGGCGCAGACGACGCCCACGCCCAGTCCGACCAGCCCGCCGCCGGCCAGCCAGAACGACAGTCCGGCCAAGACCAGCCCGACGACGAATCCCGCGATGACACCGATCATCAGTTGAATCCCTTGACCTGGCGGAAGACGGAGGCGAGGTCGCCGTCGCGGCCGTCGAACACCTTCGCGTTGCTCAGCTTGGCGAGTTCGTTGAGCTGATCCGGATCGGCGTCGCCGAACATGATCGAGAAGACAGGGACGTCCTTGCCGCGCGAGCGGTATTCCTGCGTGAAGTAGCTTTTGTCGCCGTCGTCGGACTGGCCGTCGGTCATGAGCACGATCGCGGTCGTGTAGTCGCTCGTGTCCTCAGGCAGCTGATCGAGCGCGGACAGCAGACCGTCGTAGATGTTCGTGCCGCCGGTCGCGTCCGTGTTCTCGGCGCGGGAAAGCAGTTCGCCGGTGCTCGTGCCCTTGACGCGCGTCGGGGTTTCCGCGGAGGACGAGAACGGGATGAGGATGTTCACGTCGCCGTCCGCGGGGTCGATGTGCGACTGCTTGGCCTGGGCCGGGTCGAGCGCGGCCTTGAGGCCGCCGACCACGCCGTCCTTGCCGCTGCCGCTCATCGAGCCGGAGTAGTCGACGACCCAGATCGTGTAGCTGGGCTTGCGCAGTTTGGTCTGGTAGACGTCAAGCGCCTGATTGATCACGCTGGCGGACGGCAGGGCGATGGTTTTCAGCGCGTCGGCGCCGGTGTTGATGCCCCAGTCGGCGCGGAACGACTGCTTGACCTGGCCGTCGGATGCGTAGGCGAGCGCGCCGCCGAGTCCGGTGCGCCGGCCCGCGCGTTCGAACAGCAGCTTGGCGTCCTTGGAGGCGAGCGCCTGCTGGAACTTGCCGAACGCGGCGTCGAGGTTCTGGCCGCGGTCGACGTAGCCGAGCGGCGAATCGGAGACGGCGATGCCGTCGGCCGGGTAGACGACGAGCAACGGGTCGTGGCCTTCGTCCGTGAGCGTCTTGTTCGCCTGGATGACGAGCGATTCGTAGTTGACCATCGCGTTGAACCTGTTCGGATTCGCGACGACCATGTCCTTGAGCCAGTCGGACGAGCCGGACGAGCGGTCGACGCCCTTGAGCAGCTTGGTGACCTGGTCGGTGAGCTGCGTGTCGTTGAGGTCGGCGGCGCTGAGCGGCTCGTCGCGGCCGGTGAGCGCGGTCATGAACGCCAGATAGGCGGATGCGCCGGAGTTGGACTGTGTGGCGGAGGTCATGGAGAACGTCAGCCTGCCTTGCGAGACCGCGTCGAGGATGTCGGCGGTCTTCACCGGCTTCGTGGTGCCGTCCGCATTGGCCCAGCCGAGCTGCTTGGCCTTGGATTCGGTGATGCCGAACACGATGGGCGTGGTGGACGTGCTGGTCGCGTCCTTGACGATGTGCTTGGTGTCGCCCATGGAGATCCACATGGAGGAGGCCGGCCAGACCGCGTCGTAATCGTCGCCGCCGTGTTCGAGCGCGCTCATGATGTCGAGCGATCCCATGTAGTGCATGGTGACGGCTACGCCGGAATCGTCTACGGCCTTCTGGATCGCGTCGGCGACCTCCTTGTTTTCGGAGCCGGATGCGATGCTCAACGTGGCTTCGGCCTTGCCTTTGGCCGGAGTGAACGACTGGGTCTTGCCGGGGTCCGCGGTCGACCCGCCGCCGATCTTGCCCGGCATCGAGCATGCGGCCAGCATCGTCAGGGATGCGGCGGCCGCGACGACCGACGCGGCGATGCGTCGCATGGCGGTCCACACGCCGGCATGCTTGGTTTCACGAAGCGTTTCACACACTACGTTGTTGCGAGAACCCTTGGTTGTTCCACTCATACCACCATTGTCGAATACGCTTTCATCCCGCCAACCGACAACACCTGAACGCATGGTGAACAGTACATTACGTTTGTATACCGGCGACGTTGCCGGCAGCGGCGACTACCGATTCGGCCCCGTCACACACCCGACGCCCGATAGGCCCGCACGCTCACCCGCACGACCGTCGCGGCCTCAGCGCACGAGGAACACCATCGCGAGGATCATCGCGAAGCCGGCGAAATCGGCGGGCGTGAACACCTCGCCCGTCCATGCGACGGAGGTGATCGTCGCGGCGACCGGCTCGCTGGTGCCAAGCATCGTCGCCCGCATCGATCCCACGCGCATCATGCCGGCCAGGAACAGGCCGAACGCTCCGAACGTGCCGATCACCACCGTGTACACCATGAGCAGCACGCCGAACCAGTCGAACGCGGGAGCGGTGGCCCACGGGCGCACGACCGGCAGCAGCACCAGCCCCGAGATCACGAACATGATCCCGTTGACCGTCATGTTGCCCCACCGAGCGATCAGCTTGATCGGCATGATCGACATCGCGGCGGTCGCGCCCGCGTTCACCAGTCCCCACAGCAGGCCGATGGCCGGCAGTTTGATCGTCGTCAGGTCGCCGCCGGTCGCCAGCAGCACCACGCCGGCGAACGCGAGCGCCACGCCCGCGCCTTCGCGCAGGTTCGGCAGTCGCCGTCCGCGCAGGCAGACGAACGCGAGCACGAACAGCAGGTTCAGCGACTGCAGCACGGTCGCGGTGCCGGCGTTCGTCGCGTTGATCGAACACAGGTAGGCGACCTGCACGAGCAGCACGCAGATCAGCGAACTGCCGATCAGACGCGGGTATTCCTTGCGGTCGGTGAGCGCGCCGATAAGCAGCCGGCGCTGTCTGAAAGCGGCGACGGCGAGGAACATCGCGCCCGCCACCAGTTCGCGCACGCATGCGATCCACAACGGGTCGGCGTGATATGTGCCCATGAGCATCTTCGATACGGTGGCGTTGGTGCCCCACATCACGCCGCCGGCGAGGACCAGCAGCGCGCCGAGGATCAGGTCGCGCGGGGTGCGTTCGAAGGACGGGGCGGAGCGGCGCGCGGACTTGCGGGGATTGCCGGGATCGTCGGAACCGCCGGACTTGACAGACCTGCCGGACTTGCCGGACCGAGGTCCGCCCTGCGTCCCGTCCATGTCGCGTTTCGTCATCGGACGGCCGTCGCTCACGCGTTGAATACGTACCGGTCGAGCCGTTCCATCGCCTCGCGCACGCGGCTGAGCGGCAGGGCGAGGTTCACGCGGATCGAATCGGGCCAGTGGAACAGGGTGCCGTCCTCCCAGGCGACACCGACGTCCCAGCCGCGCTTGATCAGCTCCGGCAGCGTCACGTCGTGCTTGGCGCACCATTCGGCGCAGTCGAGGAACAGCATGTACGTGCCCTGCGGCTTGGACAGCGTGACACCATCGAAATGCTTGGTGATGTAGTCATATGCGTAGTCGACGTTCCCGGTGACGGTCGCGCACATCTCGTCACACCATTCGTGGCCTTCCGGTCGGTACGCGCCGATGAGCGCGTGCATCGACAGCACGTTCATGTCGTTGTAGTGCGACTTGGAGCCCTTGGCGACGACGCGGTCGCGCAGGTACTTGCTGTAGATGATGTGGTAGCTGCCGATCAGGCCGGCGAGGTTGAAGGTCTTGCTCGGCGCGTAGAACGCGATCGTGCGGTTGCGTGCGTCCTCGCCGACCGACTGGGTCGGGATGTGCTTGTTGCCGGCGAGGATGATGTCGGACCAGATCTCGTCGGAGATGACGACGACGTCGTTCGCGCGGTAGACCTCCATCGCGCGTTCGATCTCCCAGCGTTCCCAGACGCGGCCGGTCGGGTTGTGCGGGCTGCAGAAGACGGCGACGTGGATGTTGTGCTCCTTGAGACGGCGGTCCATATCGTCGAAGTCCATGCGCCAGACGCCGTTCTCGTCGCGCTTGAGCGGGCTGTGGACGATGTGGAAGCCGTTGTTTTCGATGCACTGCGTGAATCCGTTGTAGGTGGGGCTGTGCAGCAGCACCGCGTCGCCGGGCGCGGCGAAGGCGGTCAGCGCGGAGATCACGCCGCCGAGCACGCCGTTCTCGTAGCCGATGTGCTCAGGGGCGAGTCCGGTCACGCCGTTGCGTTCGGACTGCCACTCGATGATCGAGTCATAGTATTCGTCGGTCGGCTGGAAGTAGCCGAACATCGGATGCTTGGCGCGTTCGATGATGGCCTGTTGCACGGTGGGGACGGTCGGGAAGTTCATGTCGGCGACCCACATCGGGATCACGTCGAATCCGGGCTTCGGCGGCTCGGGCGACATCCCGGGGATGGCGCCGAGGCCGTCCACCGCGAGGGCGTCCTTGCCGTGCCGATCGATGATCGACGTGAAATCGTAGGTCATGGTCTGAGTCCTTCCTCTGATCCGTCTCCGTGTTGCCTTCGCTAGTGTACGACGGCGCGTGGCGGAAAACGCTCGCCGAGCGGTATCTCGGCGAGCGTTTTCCGCCACTGAGAAGGGCGGGCCACCGGAGAGGGTGAGTCGCTGGAGAGGGTAGGTCGCCGGCGATGGTCAGTCCAGCAGACGGGATTCTCCGGTGTCGTAGAAGTCGAGTATCTGACTGAGGTACGGGCCGAACGTGCCGTTCGGCATGCTGAAGATCTCGTGCACGGAATCGGCGTACCGGACCAGACGGATGTTGCCGCCGCCCTCCCTGACGTTGGCGACGAAACGGTTCTGCGGTTCGTTGAGCACCCAGATGTCGTGTCCGGCCTGGAACAGGAGGATCGGCGTCTCGATGTTCTCGCAGGCGTTCGGTTTGAGCACCGCATGCGACAGTCGCAGCGCCTGCCGCACCCATTCGAACGCGGCGGCGTTCGTCTGGCAGTGCACGTCCTCGCATCGGCATTCATGGAACCAGCGGGTGCGTGCCTCGGACGCGCCCTTGTGCTCCTCGGGCTTGTATTCGGGCGAGAACGGTCCCTGGCCGAACACGGCGTGCCTGCCAAGGCCGACGCCGCACATCACTTCGGCGAGCGCACGGGCCACCCAGTTCGGCACGCCGGTCGCCGGCGCGATCATCGGAGCGGACAGCACGGCCTTGTCGAACAGGGTCGGATGCTGTTCGAGCACGGCCGCGCCGATGCCGCCGCCCATCGAATGGCAGAACAGGTTAAGCGGCTGGCCGTCGGCGTACCGCTTGCCGACCGTGTCGGCGAATTTGGCCAGATCGGCCACGTACCGCCGCCAGTCGTCGATCCACACGAGCCAGTCGTCGTCCACGTCGCGTGCGGAATAGCCGTGGCCGCGATGTTCCATCAGGCATACGGAGTAGCCGGCGAGCAGGAAATACCAGATGAGTTCGCAGTATTTGGACGCGAATTCGGTGAAGCCGTGCGAGATGACGACCGCGCCGCGGAAGATGCCGGTCGCGTCGTCCTCGTGCAGGGCGTCGAACTTGGCCGCGTCGTAGCAGACATAGTGCAGTTTGCCGGCGTGGTCGGAATCGGGACCGACTGAGGCGCCCGATGCCGACGCGCGGCCGGCCAGCGCCGGCAGGCCGTCCACATCCGCCGGTTCCATCCATCCTTCGGTACGGCACTGTGCCAGCGCCGGCAGCACCTTCTCGCGCATTTCGGCCGCATAGCGGCTCTCGTCAAGCATCCTGAGCTCCATGCCACCATGCTACCCAATCCGCCGACGCGTGGAATCAGGCAAACCGCGCCCGCGTGCTCACATCACCTTGGTGCTTTCGAGGTTGCGCAGGATCCAGTCGTTCAGGCGGATCACCGGTTTGCGCAGCACGAGACCGAGCAACAGAGACGGGATCAGGAACAGCGCCAGCTTGCCCATCGACACCCAGTATTCGAGACCGTACGAGCCGGCCATCGCCGCGTGCATCGCGTCCACCGCGTACGGGAACAGCAGCCATCGCGACAGCACCTGGAAGAACGGGGGCAGCGTTTCGATCGGGAACGTGCCGCCGGTGCCGGCCACCTGCACGACGAGCAGCACGACCGCGATGGCCTTGCCGATGTCGCCGAACGAGACGGTGAGCGTGTACATGATGTTCGAGAACACGAGCGCGGCAAGCCAGCCGACCAGAACGAACAGGAACGGATGCTCGCACTGCACGCCCAGATAGAACAGGTCGCCCAGGCATACCAGCGTGCCCTGCAGCAGCGCCAATACGCCGAAGATCAGGTACCGGCCGAAGTACTCCTGATCCAGTTTCAGGCCGAACCGGCTCGCGTTGCCGGGCGATTCGGCGCGCGGCTTCATGAGCACGTCGAGCGCGGCCGCAGGTCCCGCCGCACGCCCGGCGATCATCGCCTCGCGCAGGCCCATCTCCTCGCCGAGCGGCAGTTCGTTGCCAAGCCCGAGGATCTTCGCCTTCTCGTGATCGGAGATCGACACCTTGAGCATGGCGACGAGGATGATCGCGCCCACCCAGATCGCCAGGATCGTGTAGAACGGCGTCATCGCGGAACCGTAGTTCGCGATCGGGTACACGGCCACGCGGTCGACCGCGACCGGCGCGCTGAGCATCGTGGCGAGCGCGTCCGGGTCGGAGGTCAGCGACGACATGTCGGGAACGCCGCCGGTCAGCGTGGACGCGATGGTTGATTTCAGCGTGTCGAGTTTGCCGGCGGATTTGCGCAGCGCGGAGGCCGCGTCGCCGAGCGAGGACCGCATGTCGTCCAGGTTGCCAGACACTCCGTCGGACAGGCCGGACACGTCGTCGATCGTGGTGGTCAGCCCGTCCGCCACGGCACCGGTCTGCGTGGCGACCTCGCCCATCGACGTGGCGAGCGCGTCGAGCTGCGGTTTAAGCGTGGTCCGGTAGTCGTCGGCGATGTCGTCGACCGACTTCTTCGCCGTGGCGATCTTGTTCTTGAGCTCGCGCCGGGTCTTTGCGATGTCGGCGGTGCCGTCGTTGATCTTCTTCGCCGCGTCGCCGAGCGAGGAGGCCGCGTCCGCGAGTTTCGACTGGGCGTTGCGCACCTGCTTGGCGGCCGCGTTCAGCGCGTCGCGCACGGCCGCGTTCGACGTCGCGGACGCCAGCGAGGCGAGCGCGTCGGCGTACGTGCCGAACGCGTCGGCCTGCGCGCTTATCTTGCCCTGCAGGTCGGTGAGGCTGCCGGCGATCTGCGCGGACTGCGCGTTGACGTTGTCGAACGCGGCATCGATCTGCTTGTCGATCGCATCGTATGCGGACCCGGCGGAGTTCAGCGCGGAGTTGACGCCGTCGGTCGCGCCGGCGAGCGCCTTGTCGAGCGAGTCCACGCCGTCGCGAGCCTGGGTGATGGCCTTTTTCGTGTCGGCCGCACCGGAGCCGGCCGAACCGAGCAGTTTGTCGGTGGAGTCGATGATGTCGCCGGCCGAGCCGAGCAACGTCGCGTAGGCGTCGATCTGCGACGCGGTGGAGGTCAGCCGTTGGGACATCGTGCCGAGGTTTCCGGTGGCGTTGTCGACGTACTTCGTCATTTCGGGGCTGCTCGCGTAGTCGGCCACGTTGGACGCGATGTTGAGGGCCACGTCACTGACCGTTTTCACGAAGGTCTGGTCGATGGTCGTGGCGACGGTGCTGGCGCCCTGGTCGGTGATGTGCGGCGCGATCGGGTTGATTTTCTCGTTGAGGTAGTATTCGAGCTTCGCGTGCTTGATCTTGGGCGTGAACAGCGTCATCATGTCGGCGCTGAAGCTTTTCGGGATCACGAGCGCCGCGTAGTACGCGCCCGAGTGCACGCCGTCGATGGCCTTGTCCTTGTCGACGAACTGCCAGTCGAGCTGGTGGTTGGCGCGCAGCGCGTTGGTCACAGTCTCGCCCACGTTGATCCGCACCGGCATGAGGTCGGACTTGTAGCCGGCGTCGACGTTCGCGACGGCGACCTTCAGCGATTTCGTGTTGCCGTACGGATCCCAGCTGGCGGCGATGTTGTACCACGCGTACAGCGAGGGCACGATCACGAGTCCCATGGCGACGATGATCGCGATCACGTTGCGTGACGCCTGACGGACGTCGCGTACGAATATGCGCCAGATGTTCCTCATCGCGCGTCTCCTTCCGTGGACGGGCGGACGAGATCGACCAGGCTGCCAGACGCGTCGGCGGACGGACGGCCAGCCGCGTCGCCGATCGGCGGCAACTGTTCGGTGATCTCGGTCTCCTCGGGATCGTCATCGATCTGCGGGACCCGCCACGGCGCGTGCCTGCCGTGCGATCCGATCGGACCGGTGGAGTTCGCGGCCATGTGCGTACCGGACGCACCGATATCACCGACCGCACCGGCCTTGCCATCCGCACCGGCCGCATGCGCGCTGCCAGCGTGCGTACCGGCCGCATGCGCGCCGCGCGATCCACGCGAACCGCTGTACGGCCGCAGCCACACGTAACCATTGAGCATCGTGTCGCGGAACTCGTCGGCCGTCATCGCGCTCACGCCGAGCTGGCGGGCGTAGCTTTCGCGCGTGTATTCGACGACGATCAGATAGGCGTCGATCACGATGATCGACACGATCCACGCGGTGAGCATCTGGATCTTCGCCTGCGTGACGAACAGCAGGATCAGGAACACGAACGGCAGCACGGTCAGCGAGGCGAGGCCGCCGATGATGAGCCGCGGATACCGGCCGAAGAAGCGGTGGGCGCGGCGGCGCACGAGCGAGCGCAGCTCCTCGCCGCCGTTGGAGACGAGGCCGAACACGGAGGTCAGGCTCACCTGCTCGTTGACCATCGTGTTGTGTTCGGTGATCATCAGGTCGGTGTCGCCGAGCCGGCGGTCGAACAGCGCGTTGAGGTTCATCGCGTAGCGGCGCACGATCAGGCCCACGAACGCGGCGGCCGGCAGGTACAGCGCGAGATGGCCCATGTCAAGCCAGTAATGGTTCGCGTAGGTGCCGGCGATCGGGCCGCGCATCGCGTTGATGCCGTACGTGAACGGCAGCCACGGGTGCAGTTCACGGAAGAAGGACGGCATGAGCTCGATCGGATACAGGCCGGACGCACCGGGAATCTGCACGATCACGAGGATCACGGCCACGGCCTTGCCGATGTGGCGGAACGCGACGGCCAGCGCGTAGATGATGTTGATGTACACGAACGAGCAGAATATGCCGGCGAGCACGAACAGGAACGGATGCTCGCATTGGATGCCGAGCACGAGGTCGCCGACGGTGGCGATGACCGCCTGCAGGAAGCCGATCGTGACAAGCAGCAGCCAGCGGCCGAGGTACGCCTGCGTCGCGCTCATGCGCCGGATCGACTCGCGGTCAACTTCGAGCTTGTAGATCGCGATGAGCACGAACCCGCCGACCCACAGCGCGAGGTTCGTGTAGAACGGCGTGACCGACGAGCCGTAGTTGTCGACCGGGTACACGACGTTGGTGTGCAGGCTGACCGGATTGCCCATGAACTCGCCGAATCCCTTGTCGTCGAGGTGCAGGGTGTCGCGGATCTTCCGGTACGCGGCGGAACTGTCGAGCGCGCCGATGTCGGTGCGCACGCCGGTGACGTCCGAACGCACCTGCTTGAGCGAATCCTGCGTGGAGACGAGCGTCTTGCCGGTCTGGTCGAGCGTATCCGACAGCTGGTCGAGCAGTCCATCGGTCTGGTCGAGGGTGCCGTCGAGCGCAGTCAGCGAACCGGACAGCGTGCCGTTGAGCGCGGCGAAACTGTTCAGTGACGTGTCGACGTTCGGCATGATCGTGCCGGTGAGCGATGCGCGTGCCTGGTTGAGCGCGGAGATGCCGCCGGTCGTGCCGTCGGTGAGCGCGCCGGTCAGGCTGTTCGTCGCGTTCTTGCCGGAGGTGATGAACTGCGTGGTGTCGTCGTGGAACGCGTTCACCTGCGATTGCTGTCGGCTGATCGCATCGGACAGCGCGTTGACCTGCGACCAGATGCGCTGGCCGACCGGATCGCTCGTGTTTTCACCGATGCCTGCGTCGCGCAGTGCGGTTTTCAGCCGGTCGACCGCGTCGGCCGTGGCGTCGAGCGGCTGGGAGACGGCGTTCGTGACCGTATCGACGGAATCCTGCGCCTGGTTGAAGCCGGACGTGATGCCGCCGGCCGCCTGGTTCGCGGCGACCGAGAACGCGGACAGTTGCGCGGAACCGTCGTCGAGCGCGCCGACGAGCCGCGTGGAGAAGTCGCGGGAGCCGGACTGAGCCTGCGCGAGCAGCGTGCCGGACTGGTCGGACGCCTTGCGCGCGGCGGCGACGGTCTTCTTGAGTTCGGAGACGTTGCGTTTCGCGTCCGCGATGGTCTTGTCGGACGCGGACAGCGTGGACCGCAGTCCGGTCAGCGATTTGTCGACCTTGTCGATGCCGGAGATCACCTTGTCGAGGTCGCCGATCGCGTCGTGCTGCGTGGACGAGATCTTGCCGTCGGCCAGTCCGCCGGCCTTGGAGATGGCCGAGGCGACCGTGTTCGCCACGGTGGTGACGAACGTGGAGTTGATCTGCGAGTCGATGGTCGTCGCGCCGGTGTCGGTGATCTTCGGCGCGATCGCGTTCTTCTTTTCGTTGACGTAGTACTTGATCTGCGGACGTTTCGACGATCCGGTGACCGATCCGACGAGACTTTCGCTGAAGTCCTTGGGCAGGACGATCGCGGCGTAGTATTCGCCGGACTGCACGCCCTGGATGGCCTGTTCCTCACCGACGAACCGCCAGCCGAGCGCATCGTTCTTCTTGAGCTGGGCGACGACCTGTTTGCCGGCGTCGAGCTTGCCGACCAGATCGTTCGTGGTGCCTTTGTCCTCGTTGGCGATGGCGACCTGCAGGTTGCCGGTGACGGAGTACGGGTCCCAGTTGGCGAGGATGTTGAACCACGCGTACAGCGAGGGGATGATGGCCACGCCGAGGGTGACGACCACGGCGACCGGATTGCGAAGGATGCGCGTCAGATCGCGCGTGAATATCCGCCAGATTGTCCGCACCAGACCCTCTTTTCACACCTGCGGCCGTTATGTCAGTTGCAGTATATGACGGGGGTGCGCACCGGCACGGCCGGCGGCGAACGGAAATGCGATGGATGCCGGACGGATGCCCATATATGCGAAACCGCACCCCGGGATTGCCGGGGTGCGGCGGGTCATGCAGGATCGCGCTATCAGGACTGCGCGGCGGCGGCCTCGCGGCGGGCGCGGGCCACGGCGTACAGGCTGATGCCGGCCGCGACCGACGCGTTGAGCGATTCGACCATGTTCGTGATCGGGATGCCGGCGATCGAGTCGCACGCCTCGCGCACGAGACGGCTCAGACCACTGCCTTCGGAGCCCAGCACCACCACGAGTGGATCGGTCTCGAAGCCGGTCTCGCCCACGAGCTTGTCGCCGCCGCCGTCAAGGCCGACCACGTAGTAGCCGCGTTCCTTGAGGGCGTCGATCGCCTTGTTCAGGTTCACCACGCGGGCCACCGGCATGTGCGCGGCCGCGCCGGCCGACACCTTCCAGGCCGCGGCCGTCACCGAAGCGGAACGGCGTTCCGGCAGAATCACGCCGTTCGCGCCGAACGCGGCAGCCGAACGGATCACCGCGCCGAGGTTCTGCGGGTCGGTCACGCCGTCGAGCGCGATGAACAGCGGGCGGGCGCTGATGCGCGCGGCGGCCGAGTTCGCGGCCTCCATCGCGCGGGCCTTCTTCTCCGCACGATCAGCCAGTTCGATCAGCGACGAATACTGGTACGGCTGCACCTTGAGCACCACGCCCTGATGGTTCGAGGAGTGCGCGATGCGGTCCATCTCGAGACGATCCGCCTCCAGCAGATGCAGGCCGTTCGCACCGGCCAGCTTGACGATCTCGCGCGTGCGGTCGTCATGCTCGATACGGGCCGCGATATACAGCTGCGAGCTCGGCACGCCCACGCGCAGCGCCTCGAGCACCGCGTTGCGGCCGATGACCAGATCGTCGGAGTCCGACGTGAACTTGGCCGCGCGACGGCGTGCGGCCAGTCGCGGATCGGCCATCTGACGGCGCTGCGCGATCTTCTTCTCGCGATACGCCTTGTGATACACGCGGTCCTCGGCCTTGGGCGTCGGCCCGTGCCCGCGCAACGAATTACGATGCTTTCCACCCGACCCCTTGGTCGGTCCTTTCTTAATAGCCATAGGTGCCATTGTCCCAGACCCCCAAGCCAAACGCGGTGTGCCGGCGTATGCGCGCGTAATAGGATGTTTCCCGTGAAACAATCGATGACGCGACGCAACGTATTCGGATTGCCCCTGCTGTTCTGGGGATTGTGGCTTGCCCTGCTGATCCTGTGGATGGGCCGTTTCGTCATCTCGTTCATGTCGATGTACCTGGTCAAGGACCTGCACGTCGACGCCGGAGCGGCCGGCACGATCGTGTCGATGTACGGATTCGGCGGCATCTTCGGATGCCTGTTCGGAGGATCGCTGTCCGACCGCTTCGGCCGGCAGGCCATGATCATCAGCGGCGAGATCGGCGCGGCGATCATGCTGATCATCCTGTCGTTCATCCACGACCCGTTCACGATGGGCGCGATGCTGCTCGTCTACGGCGCGATCTCGTCGATCCCGACGCCGGCCATCGCGGCGTACATCGCCGACGTCGTGCCGATCCGCGCGCAGAAGCGTGCGTACACGCTGCAGACGTGGGCGGTCAATTTCGGCTTCGCCATCGGCCCGATCATCGCGAACCAGCTCGTCAAGATCTCGTACACGCTGATGTTCTACGCGGAGGCCGTCATTCTCGTCGTCGCCACGGGCCTGCTGATCCTCTTCTTCCACGAGGCGCGCCGCCTCGGCGGAGGCGATCGCCGCGCGGCCGGAGCCGCTGTCGTGGCGACCGAGTCTCACGACGGCACGCAGGACGACGGCAAGCCGCAGGTGTCGATGATGGCGAACTACCGCCGCGCGCTGACGGACTGGCCGTTCATGTCGATGGTCGTGCTCATGTTCGGCTACACGATCGCATACTTCCAGCTCACCAGCGGCCTGCCGATCGCGCTCACGCAGCTCGGCATGGGCACGGACCAGTATTCCGTACTGCTAACGATCAACGGCGGCATGCTGTGCCTGCTGCAGATCCCCTCGCTCGCCGTGTTCAACCGCATGAGCAACACGCGCGTGCTCGTGCTCGGCATGCTGATAACGGCCGTCGGCTACTCGTTCCAGATCGGCGCGACCACCTGGCACGGCTTCGCGATCGCCGCCGCGCTGTGGACGTTCGGCGAGCTCGGCACGTTCCCGATCGCCGCGACCACGGTCGCCAACCTCGCGCCGGCCGAGGCGCGCGGCACATACCAAGGCCTGTACAACCTCGTCTGGTCGCTGTCGAACGGCGCCGCGCCGCTGGTCGGAGGCTGGATCATCGGCGGCTTCGGCAGCCGTACGCTGTGGATCTTCTGCACGGCGATGTTCCTGCTCGTGGCGGCCGGCCTGTACCTGACCAAGGGCGCCCGCGAGCGCGCCGTCGCCCGCAACCTGCGCGAGGCCGATCTGGCGCAGTAGCGCATATGAAATGTCCGCCGATCCGGGCAGGAATCGGCGGACATCATCGTCATCGGCATGACGGCGCTTACGGGAATCGGCTTGCCCAAGGAGGAGCGGCTGCCGAACCGCAAGCGCATCGGGCCGGAGGCCCTCCCCTACTGCACGAAGACGTGCTGCAGGAAGTTGTACAGCGCCAGGTGCCAGTTGCCGCTGGAGTGGTAGCGCATCGGGAACACATCGAACCGCGTGTTCTCCCCCGCCTTCAGCCGCGGCTCGACCGACAGCATCGCCCGATAGTCCTGTATCTGCCCGGGCATCGCGAAATCGAACGCTCCGGTGGACGCGTACAGGTAGTTGATCGGATAGTCGGCGAACTCGTCGGACTGGATCGTCCGCTTGAGATCGTCGGCCGTGGTGCGCGACCCGCTGAACGTACCGAACCACGAGAAGTAGTCCAGGCTCTGGCACAGCACCGAATGGTAGGTGGTGACCGCGCCGCGCGACAGTCCGGCGAACGCGCGGTGGTCGCGGCTGGCGACGAATCCGGCGTCATCGGCGCTATCGGCGTAGGTGGCGTACCGCGATTCGACCGTCGGCATCAGGTCGTTGCGCAGCTCGCTGGCGAACGAGTACGTCAGCTTGTCGAGATCGTCGGCGGCGTCGTTCTCCACGTAGAACGTGGGCGTGACGATGATCATCGGCTTGATGATGCCGCGTTCGATGAACTGGTCGACCATGCGCTTGTTTTCGTCGTGCTTGCTGAGCCAGTACGATTCGTCGTCGCCAGTGCCGTGCATCAGGTACAGGATGTCGTATCGCTGCGAGTCGTCGTATCCGTACGGCAGGTAGACGTAGGCGGCCTTGGTCACGTCGCGTTTGTCGGTCGCGTACGCCTTGGTTTGGTACGTGATCTTCTCGAGCGTGCCGGCATGGTCTGCGGGCTGTTCGAACGCGGACGGCACCTGCCAGATGTTGTCCGAGACTTCGGTCTCGCCGCGGTCGACGGCCGCGCAGGCCTGCCACGCGGCGAGCGACACGACCAGCACCGCGGCCACGCCGGCCAGCCACCGCCGGCCGGCCACCGTCGGACGCACACGGCCGCGCCACTGCGCGACGCTGCCGACGATGACGGCCAGACCGGCGATGACGGCCTGCGCGTAGAACAGCGCGTTGAACATCGTGGTTCCCGGATGGTTCGTCGTGTATCCGAGCACGATCGCCGCGACGGTCACCGGCAGCAGGAGCGCTGGCAGATCACACCGCAGCGCGGCCGCCGACATCAGCAGGAACATCGCCTCGACGACCAGCATGGTCGCCAGCGGCCATACGCTCGCCAGCAACGCATACCGGATGACGATGGCCAGGCCGGTCACGCCGAGCGCCAGCGATGCCAGCGCGTTGACGGCGCATACGGGCCGTTTCAGAGCTCCACGATGTCGCATGCCCGCACCTCAGTTCGTTTTGGCGACCGCGGCATCGGCGGGAGCCGCAGCGACGGAGGAGCGCATCACGGTCACCGCGGCGACCGCGATCACCGTCACCACCAGCAGCACCGCGCTGGCGATGTACGAATCGCTCAGGCCGTCCACGTTCGCCTTCGACAGGATGTCCGAGGCCTCGTCGAACGCGAGGTCGACGAATACCGCCAGGGATGCCAGTACGGCGACGAACGGCAGGTATTCGATGAACGGAATCTTGCGCAGGAAGACGAGAGACGCTTCCAGCACGGCCGCGATCACGAGCAGCGCGATGATGTCTCGCGGGCGTCGGCCAGTGCGTAGACCACGGCCGTCGCCACGGACAGCAGGGCCGCGATGATGCTTGCGATGGAATCCTTCGACAGTTTCATGACATACCCTTCCTTACTTGACGATGGTCACGACCGGCTTGGCCACATGCTTCACGCGCACGTAACGACGAACCATCACCGCGATGAGCAGCAGGTCGACGAGCGCGAGGAGCGCGAGCGCCGCGTAGGCGATCGCCAGCCAGTACGGCGTGGTCTTGTACACGCGGGTCATGGTGGTCAGACCGTTGACCGCGTTGCTGTTGGCGAGGTTGTACAGCACGTAGTGCGAGGCCTCGCGCAGGTTGCGGATCATCTTCGCGTCCTTGCCGATGATTTCGGAGGCGTGCTGGTAGAACCCGGCCTGCGAGGTGGCCCACATCGTGGTGCCGGCGACCAGACCGGCCTGCACGCTCTGTTCCGAGGTGTTGATCGCGATGTCGGTGTCGATGATGGCGGTGGAACCCCATTCGCCGCGCACGACGCCGCGCATCAGCGGCTCGTAGGCGCCGGACCAGCGGGCGCCGATGCGGTTGAACGCGCCCATCGTGCCGTTGGCCTTGCCCTCGGTGAACGCCTTCTCGAACGCCTTGAGGTAGATCTCGCGGATCGACTGCTCGTTGGCGAAGGTGCACACGCCGATGCGGTTGGTTTCTTGGTCGTTGAGCACGAAGTGCTTGATCGTGGTGATCAGGCCGCGGGCCTGCATGGCCACGACCTCCTCATAGCCCATTTCGCCGGCCAGGTAGCCGTCTTCGGCGTAATACTCGTAGTTACGGCCGGCGTACGGCGTGCGGTGGGTGTTGACGGCCGGGCTGTAGGAGCCGATCGTGTCGGTGCGGATCCAATCTTCGCCCTTGGCGTCGCCGATGCGCTTGAGCAGGTCGCGGTTGAACGTGGCGGCGGACACGGTTTCGGCGCAGAAGCCGGTGGCGGAGGTGCCGTCCTCGACGTACTTGCGGTTGTTGTTGCCCTGCGGACCGTCGGTGAGCTGCACCGCCGGGTAGGCGATCGACGGGATGGCCGTCTTTGCGGAGCGCATGACCAGCGTGAGCATCTCGTCGACGGTGAGCTGGTCGAGGATCTTGTCCCACTCGGGGTCGTCGAAGTCGAGTCCGGCCATCTGGGCGATGGTCTTGTCGTTCTTGGCTCCGGTGACGACGGGCGATTCGTCGCTGTTCTCCGGCTCGTACGTGCCGGCCGCGTTGATGTCGCTGATCATCTCGTCGGTGGCTTCGAGGTCGGTGTAGGACTCGGGGAACGTGGTCCAGTCGGCGCGGGTCAGGTATCCGGTCTTCTTGCCGTAGTGCTCCAGGCCGGCGGCCTCGAACTTGTTGGACAGCTTTTCGCCGGAGTAGGCGGTGTCCATCACCACGCGCTCGGCGTTGTTCCAGACGGCGGCCTGATCGGCGTCACCGGCCGCATCCATGCCGTCGGCGACGGTCTTGCCCTGCTTGGCGAGCATGTTGTTGAGCGCGTCGTGGGCGCTGTCGCCGACCGCGAACAGGTATTCGCCGGCGTCGAGCACGTAGGCCTGCGTGTCGTCGGAATCGTAGGTCGCGAAGTTCTTGCGGTCCGAGGTGATCGTCACTTCGGTCGATTCGCCCGGCTGCAGCACGTCGGTCTTGTCGAAGCCGATGAGCTGGACCGCGGACTTCTCCAGGCCGCCCTTCGTGTACGGCTGCTGCGCATACAGCTGTACGACGTCCTTGCCGGCCGCGGTGCCGGTGTTGGTGACCTTGATCGTAGCGGTCACGCCGCTGTCGTCGACCTTGGCCGACACCAGCTGCTCGTCGTACGGGTCGCCGTCGTCCGCGCCGTAGCTCAGGCCGTAACCGAACGGATAGGTGACCTCGTCATCGTACTTCCAGGTGTCCGCGGCGAACGCGCCGGCCGACGACGAGGCGTTCGTGCCGTTCGGATCGAGCACGCTGTCCGCATAGCGGGTCTCGTAGTAGCGGTAGCCGACGTAGATGCCCTCGCGGTACACGACGTACTTGGTGCCGTTGTTGGCTTCGCCGACCTGCTTGACGATGTCGTCGGCGTTGGAGAACGTGTAGTCGCCGAAGTTCTGCATGGCCGGAGACGACATGGAGTCGGTCGCGTACGTGTCGACGAGACGGCCGGACGGGTTGATTTCGCCGTCGAGCACCTTGGCGATGGAACGCGCGCCGCTCTGGCCGACGCCGCCGACCCACAGGCAGGCGTTCACGCCGTACTCCTGCTGATCGACCCAGCTGAGCTCCATCGCGTTCGACGTGTTGATCAGGGCGATGATCTTGGAGAACTTGCCGCTGTCCTTGATCTCCTTGAGCACGGCCTTCTCCTGCGGCTGCAGGCTCAGGTACTTCGTACCGTCGCCGAAGTCGCCGGTCGGCATGTCGGAGCCTTCGCCGCCCACGCGGGAGAACACGACCACGGCCGCGTCGGAGTAGTCGCCGTAGGACTGACGCACCGCATCGGTGTACTCGCTCACCGGCGGCTCGGCCACGTACAGGTCCTCGGGCTTCGTGCCGAAGTACGAGCCGTTGGAACGGATGTAGCCGTCCTTGCCGTCATAGGTCTTGTAGAAGTCCCACATGGTGTCGTTGACGTCGAACATGCCGTCCGTCTCCATGGCGTCCTTGAGGTTGACCGCCTTGGTGGTGTCGATGCCGCCGGCGCCGGTGCCGCCGTAGACCAGATCGACCGAGGAACGGCCGAACAGCGTCACCTTGGAGCCCTTGGCGAGCGGCAACGTGGATGCGTCGTTCTTCAGCATCACGATGCCTTCGCCGGCGACCTCCTGCACGAGTTCGTCGGCCTCCTGCTTCCAGTCGCTCAGGGACATGCCGTTGTCCTTGCCGTTGCTGATCGGTTCGGCGTCACCCGTTTCCACGGTCTTGTACAGCGTGCCGCCGATGGAATTGCTGATCAGCGTGCTGTACGTGTTGCCGGCCGTGGTCGCACCGGCCAGCAGGGCGAAGACGGTGCTGATCGCCGCTATGCCGACGCGCACCCCTCGTCCGCTGCGCTTCTTCGCTGTGCTCATGAACTCCCTCCTAACATCGTTGTTGCGATGAGCCATGATCCACGGTACGGAATCCGGAGTGCGCTGCGAGGGCCGTGGCAGGTTCGGCACGGTTTTTGGCAAGAACCGTTAGGATCAGGCATTCGGAAACAGGATACTGACCACGAACAGGTCGGCCTCTTTGCCGATGTTCAGCACACCTCGATGCTTGCCGACGATATACCGCACGCTGCGCAGACCGAATCCGTGCCGCGTATCGTCGCCGCTGGTCGTCACCGGCAGCCCGTCGCGCATGACCGGTTCTCCCGGACAGTAATTCTCGACGCGAACGCTGACCATGCCGTTCGTCCGGCGGATCATCAGACCGATGTACCGACGCGCGGGCACGGCGATGGTCCGCTCGTAGTCGATGGCGTTGTCGAGCAGGTTGCCGAACACCGACGCCAGTTCCGCCGGGCGGAGGAACGCGAGCGCGTCGCCCTGCGCGATCACGGACAGCGTGACGTCGCTCTCATGGCAGACCAGCTGCTTCTGCGCGAGCAGGGCGTCCAGTTCCTTGTTGCCGGTATTGAACGTGCTGTCATACCGATCGACGATGCGACTGATCTCGTCAAGTTCCTCGTCATCGCCGGCCGTGCCGGTGGCTTTGATGCGGGCGATCTGATGCTTGAGATCGTGCGCCTTGAGGTTGATCAGGTCCATGCTGGCGCGCGTGGTCTCGTATTGCCGGGCCTCCTGTTGTATGACCCGTTCCAGCAACGCCCGCTCGTCGGATTCGGTCTTCAGCGCGACGAATCCGAACTGGACGCACAGGCCGGCGACGCAGCACAGGATGAGCGGCAGACGGGACACCCACACGCGATCGATGCCGTACACCTGGAACAGGTACTGCATCGCATAGGTGAACACCGCGGCGAGGATCGCGAACGAGTAGACGTATCGTCCTTCCACCTTC
Organism: Bifidobacterium aerophilum; assembly: GCF_010667685.1. GTDB lineage: Bacteria > Actinomycetota > Actinomycetes > Actinomycetales > Bifidobacteriaceae > Bifidobacterium > Bifidobacterium aerophilum. The sequence continues at coordinate 23,252 of NZ_WHZW01000025.1, forward strand.
ACGTCGTCGACCATCCGCAGCCGGCGGGCGAACAGCAGGAAACAGACGGCATATACGACGACGGTGCAGCCGATCGACAGGGTCAGCCAGCCGAACCAGTCGAACGATTCCCGGAACGGCTGGTAGAACACGTTTTCCACGTTGTAGGCAAGGTTCTGCGTCAATTGTCCGCCGACGCAGCAGAACAGGACCTCGCGGAACCGGTCGCGCACGCAGAACATCCAGAACGCCAACGTCAACGCGAAGATGATCGCCGAGAACAGGCCCGAAACGTACCAGCTCACCACGTTCGGCAGCGCGATGGACAGCGGCGCGAAGACCACCAATCCGACCACGGCGCGCAGCACGAAATCGCCGCGCCGCCGCAGCCACGGCAGCACGTACATGGCTTCGGCCAGCAGGATCTGCAGAATGTATCCGTGACGGACGGTGATCGCGAACAACGAGCCGATCATCGCACGCCTCCGGCCATATACGCGGCAAGCCGACCCCTGAATTCGGTCCGGTACGACCGCGCGAGGGGCAGCGTCTCCGAGCCCACCTGGACTTCCGTCGACGTGACTCCGGTGACGTACGCCATGTTCACGAGGATCGAATTGCGGATCTGGATGAAACTGCGTTCGGGAAACCGGTCGACGATCGAGCCCATGGTCTCTCGGATGCGGAACTCGCCCTCCTGCGTATGGAAATGCAGGTAATGCTTGTTGCTTTCCACGTACCGTATCTGCGAGAACCGGATGGACCGCATGCCGCCGGCCACGGGGACATGGATCACGTCGTCGACGGGCAGACGGGCCATGGCCTTGTCCATCTTGATGGCGAACAGGTCGTACGGCACCGGCTTGAGCACGAAGTCCATCGCGTCGACCTCGTAGCCGCGAATCGCGTACTGGGCCATGCTGGTGATGAAGATCAGACAGACGTCCGCATCGAGCGTGCGCAGTTGACGGGCCGCATCCAGACCACCCATCTGCGGCATGACGATATCCATGAACACGATCTGGTATTGGCCATGGAAGCGTTCGATGAAATCCGCGCCGTCGCTGAAACAGTCGACCTGCAGGGTCGCATGCCGTTCGCCGGCGTAGCGATGCAGGTGTTCTTTCAGGGTTTCGGAGAACTCCCGCTCGTCCTCCACGACAGCAATGGCAACCATGCCTTCATGATAACCGTCGGCCGCGTTGCGCCCGCCGGCGGCAACAGTGCGATTCCTGCCACTTTCGCGGCGATTCGTGCCAGCAGCCGGGAGTCCGACTGGCATGTCCGGCGCGGTCAGATCAGGCAGGCCATGACGAGCTCCATGACCGCGTCCATCTCATGCTGCGGCAGATAGCCGGCATACTCCGCCACGATGATGTCGTTCATATCGCTCCTTGCTCTCAGTTTTCAGCGGCACTCCCTTACGGAAACGCCAGACGAATACACCAGCGTGAGGCAAACGCACAGCCGGAGCGGCGAAAACGACCTCGGTGGACGCAGACGCGACCCGTCGGCGTGTTGTGGATAACTCGCTGTGGATAACGTTGTCCACATACGAATGTGGGTCGTAATCCCGATCTTTGTCGAGATTACGACCCACAGCCTATGCGTTTACGGGTGGTCGGTTCCGAACGATCAAATCGTCACGGCCCAGAAGGACCGTGCCGGCCGGCGACCGGACGGAATCTACGTTCGTTCCCGCTCAGCCCTTGCGGCGCTTGAGGAAGCGCTGCACGGACAGCACCTCAAGACCGATCACGAGCACCGCAGTCACGCCCCAGACCACATAGGTGACGGTCTTCCAGATCGGGGTGGCAACCTTCGGCTCGCCGTCCGCGTACATCCAGCTGTTCACCGCGGTGTACAGGATGTTCTTGGTGGCCTGGCGCATCGCCTTGACCGAGGTGGCGGAGTGGCTGGTGACGTGGTTGGTCACGTCGGTGGTGGCCAGCATGAAGTCGTTGCCGTTGCGGATCAGCTGGTCGGCGTTCTGGTAGCCGTAGCCGGCGAAGTAGTCGGTCAGGACCATTCCGCGGAAGCCCCACTCGTCACGCAGCACCGTGTTCATCAGCGGCGAGTAAGCCGCGGCGTACGTCGTGCCGATGTAGTTGAAGGAGCTCATGACCGCCTGCGCGCCGCCATCCTTGACGGACATCTCGAACGGCTTGAGGTAGATCTCGCGGATCGACTGCTCGTTGGCCCAGGTGCACAGCATGTTGTTGCGGTTGGTTTCCTGGTCGTTGAGCGCGAAGTGCTTCATGAAGGAGTACACGCCCTTCTCCTTCGCGCCGGCGATGGCGCTGGACGCCATCACGCCGGACAGCAGGCCATCCTCCGAGTAGTACTCGAAGTTGCGGCCGCCGAACGCGGAGCGGTGGATGTTCATGGCCGGCGCGTACCAGCCGGTGACGTGCATGTCGTGCGCCATCTGGCCGATCATCTCGCCGAACTGCTTGGCGAGGTCACGGTTCCAGGTGCAGGCGAAGGTGGTGGCCGCCGGGAAGCCGATCGAGCCGACGCCGGTGAAGTTGTTGTTCAGCGAGGCCGGGCCGTCGAGGTCGACGAGCGCGATCTTGCCGATGGACTTGATGGCCGCGTTGCCGTAGCCGCCGAACGCGATCAGGTTGTCCATCTCGTCGAAGGTCAGCTGGTCGAGCAGCTTGTCCCACTGAGGATCGTCGTAATCGGCGTCCTTGAGGTCCGCCAGGCGCAGGCCGTTCTTGGCTCCGGTGGTCGGCATCTGGTCGTCCGCGTTGTCGTAGTCGGCCGGATCGTAGTTGGAGTTGTTGATGAACGTGGCCTTGTGGGCGTCGGAGATCGACAGGCTGGCCGGAGCGGCGGTGGCCTCGTCGTAGTTGGCGAAGTGGTCGGCGCGCGACAGGTAGGTCACGTCGCCTTCCGCGTCGTCGAACTGGTTGGTCGCCACGGTCGCGTCGCCGTCGTGCGTGTTGGAGTCGGAATCGTAGGTGACGGTGTCGTCGACGGTGATCGTCTGCTCGTCGATCGTCGTGTGCGAGTCGGACTGCAGGGAGATCTCGTAATCGCCCTTCTCCAGCACGTACGCCTTCGCGTCCTTCGCATCGTAGGACGCCATGTCATCGTCGTCGAACTCGATCTTGACGGTTTCGGATTCGCCCGGCGCGAGTTCCTTGGTCTTCTCGAACGCGACCAGGTTCGCGGTCGCCTTCTCGATGCCGCCGTTGGTGTACGGCGGGTTGTAGTACGCCTCGACGACGTCCTTGCCGGCGGCCTTGCCGGTGTTGGTGACGGTCACGTCGAACGACACCTTGCCGTCCGCATACGTCACGTCGCCCATCTTCTGGTCGAACGTGGTGTAGCTCAAGCCGTAGCCGAACGGGAACGCGACGGTGTCGTCGTAGTTGATCAGGCCCTCGTCCGCGGCGGTCTCGTAGAACTTGTAGCCGACGTAGATGCCCTCGACGTAGTTCACGAAGGACGGGGTGGTCTTGCCGGTAAACTTGGATTCGGAGACGAACTCGTCCATGTTGTCATAGGTGAAGTTGCCGAAGTTGTTCCAGTTCGGGGTCTTGGTGAGGTCCTTGACGAAGGTGTCGGACGTGCGGCCGGACGGGTTAGTGGTGCCGGCAAGCACCTCGCCGAGCGCGGAGAAGCCGGTCTGGCCTGCGGGCGGGCACCAGACGACGGACTTGATCTGCGGATAGTCGGACAGGAAGTCGAACTGGAAGGCGTTTGCGCCGTTGTAGACGACGGTGACCTTGTCGAAGTTCTTGGTGACCAGGTCGAGCATGTTCCGCTCGGTCTGGCTCAGCTGCAGGAAGTGCTCGCCATCCTTGAAGTCGGCGTAGGACGTGGAGTTGTCGGTGTAGGTGATGCCCTCGCCCTTCATGTTGGTCGGCACGTCGGCGCCTTCGCCGCCGACACGGGCGATGACGACCACGGCCTCATCGGAGTAGGACTTCGCGTCGGAGATCAGCGAATCGGAGTACTGGTCGGCCGGCACTTCCGGCAGGGTCCAGTCCTGCTGCCACATGCCGACGACCGGACGGTCTGCACGGTAGTCGGTGTACAGCTTGGTCAGGTCGGCGTTGGCTTCGATGCCGGCCTCCTTAAGGCCGTCGAGCAGGGACGTGGTCGGATACTGGTCGGACATGGAGCCGGAACCGGTGCCGCCGTAGACCGGGTTGGTGGAACCCCAGCCGAACACGTTGACCTTCTTGTTGGCCAGCGGCAGGTTGGCATCGTCGTTCTTGAGCAGGGTGATGCCCTCCCGTTCGACGTTCGCGGCCAGCTTGTTCGCAGCCTCGACGGTGCTGTCGGACAACGTGTACTTTTCGGTGGTCGCGTTGTTCAGCAGCGTGGACAGCGGACCGAACACCATCATCGAGATGGACACGACGACCGCGACCAGGAACACGATCCACGATTCGGAATGGACAAGCTTACGGGCGCCGACGTTCTTGACGGTTTTCTTGTTCACGCCGATGGTCAGCGCGAGCGCCAGCACGAATACCACGCCGATCGCGATCAGCTGCGGTACGACGGAAGCGATGACGTTCCAGACGTCGCTCCAATTGATGCTCAGCATCGTTCTCCTCCTTGATTCATCTGTAATGCGACCGCGATCCGATACCGTTATCGACTCGCCTGCGGTGACGCCGCCCTGCCCGGCCACGCCGCCTGATGCAAAAGACCCGCGCGCACCCACCGTTGGTCGCTGCGCGCATGGTCTTCTGCAAATCGCTGATTTAAGAGTCGCAGATATGCATTCACGGCGAACGCGTTTGAGCCCATCCTGTCATTTCGGGTGCATAATCTGTTACCATGCTGCCGCCCGACCGTCCAGCACCGCAGCGCAAACGGCACTTTTCGCTGCGCAAACAGCATATCGGGCGCACGTGGGGAACGCTCCGCAACAGTGCGATTCCTGCCAGCAGTCGGGAGTCCGACCGGCATGTCCGACGCGGTCAGATCAGGCAGGCCATGACGAGCTCCATGACCGCGTCCATCTCATGCTGCGGCAGATAACCGGCGATTTCGGCGTTTCTGGCGACGAGATCAAGCGACTTGAGCCGTTCGACTTCGACGAATCCCTCGATATCCAACGGCGAAATCGGATGCACCGCCTTGTGCAGCGGATAGCCATTGTCGGTCGACGTGATCGGGCACACCCACGTCAGGTTGCACAGCCGGTTGAAGTTCTCGTTGCCGACCACCAGCAGATAGCGCCGCTTGCGCTGCTCATGACCGGCAGACGGGTCGAGATCGGCGACGACGATGTCTCCGCGTCGATATCCGTTCATAGTTCCTCCCGCCCGGCCGGCGCGGCGAACCCGTCCTCTTCCGGCACGTAATTGCCGTGGTAGTCGGCGAACAGGTCACGCAGATCCGGCACGTCGTATCGCCCGATGTGCGTGATCCGCGATTGAGCCGGAGCGATGACGATGCGCACGCCGTCGGTGTCAACGGACACGCGACTGCCTTCGCGCAGGCCGGTTTTGTCGCGAATCTCCTTCGGAATGCGAATGCCTTCGCTGTTGCCCCACTTGGTGATGGTGGTGATGGTTGCCATGTCCGCCTCCTCGATCGGATGGTATACACATGAGTATATATCACTCGACCATGGGGCATCAGAATCAGACCGGACCGAATCGAACCAAACCGAATCGTCAACCTGGGGAGGCGGATATTCCGCCACGATGATGTCGTTCATGTCGCTCCTTACTCTCAGTTTTCAGCGGCACTCCCTTACGGGGACGCCAAGCGAATAGCACCAGCATGAGGCATGCGCGCACTCGGAGCGGCGAAAAACGACCTCTGTGGACGCAGACGCGACCCGTCGGCGTGTTGTGGATAACTCGCTGTGGATAACTTTGTCCACATACGCAAAAAGCCCGCCGATCCGGGCAGGGATCGGCGGGCATGCCGTCATCGGCACATGGCCATGGCGACGTTCACGGGCGGCGACCCATCCCAAGGAGGGAGGAAGGGCGGGCTGCCGCGCCGCGAGCGCGACACCATCACTTCGCGGCGGACTTCACCTCCACGGTCGCACCGCGGCGACGGGCGATGAACCGGCGGATCGTCACGGCCTCGAGAGCGATCAGGGCCACGCCCAGCACCGCGACAACCGCGAAGTAGATGCGCTGCCACAGCGGCATCGCCACCTTGGGCTGGCCATTCGCGTAGATCCAGCTATTGACCGCGGTGTAGAGGATGTTGTGGCAGGCCTCACGCATCGCCTTCGTCGAAGTCGCGGACTTGTCGCTGATGTGATTGGTGGTGTCGGTGGTGGCGAGCATCGCATCGTTGCCGGCGCGCATCGCCTGGTCGCCGATCTGGTACGACTGCGAGCTGAAATAGTCGGTCAGCACCATGCCGCGGAAACCCCACTCGTCGCGCAGCACGTTCTTGAGCAGTGGCTCGTAGGCGCCGGCGTACACGTTGCCGATGTAGTTCAGACCCGTCATGACGGCGGTGGCGCCGCCGTCCTTGACGCTCAGTTCGAACGGCTTGAGATAGATCTCCCTCATGGTCTGCTCGTCGGCCCAGGTGCACAGGATCACGCGACGGTTCGTCTCCTGGTTGTTGAGCGCGAAATGCTTGATGAACGCATACACACCCTTGGACTTGGCGCCGGCCACCTGCTGGGCCGCCATGCGACCGGACAGCAGTCCGTCTTCGGAGAAGTACTCGAAGTTGCGGCCGCCGTACGGCGTGCGGTGGACGTTCATGGCGGGCGCGTACCAGCCGGTCACGTCCATCTCGTGGGCCATGTCGCCGATCGTCTCGCCGAACTGGAGCGCGAGATCCTGATTGAACGTGTTCGCGACGGACACGCCGGACGGCAGGCCGATCGAGCCGACGCCGGTGAAGTTGTTGTTCAGCGTCGACGGGCCGTCGACGTCGGACTGCTGCGGCTTGTCAATCGACTCAATCGCCGCGTTGCTGTAGCCGGCGGTGGCGATCAGCGTATCCATGTCGTTCCAGCTCAACTCGTCGAGCAGCTTGTCCCACAGTTCGTCGTCGTAGTCCTTGCCGTACAGCTCGTACAGTCTGACGCCGTTCTTCGCGTCCATGTTCGGCATCTCGTCCGAGTCGTCGTTCACGTTCTTGTAGTTGGAGGCGTTGACCAGCGTCTTCTTGTACTGCTCCGGCATGGAGGTGTCAGCCGGCGCGGCGGTGACCTTGGCGAAGTTCGCGAATCGGTCGGCACGCGACAGCGTCTCGAACGTCGGCTTGATGTCGTCGAACTCGTTGGTCACGGACGACGCGTCGGAGGACCGGTGGTTCTCGCCGGAGTAGGTGATCGTCTCGTCGACGCCGATGGTCTGCTCGTCGATCACGTCATGCGAGTTCTTGCGGATGGAAATACCATAGTCGCCGGATTCCAGAACGTATGCTTTCGCGTTTTCGTCATCGTACGAGGCCATGTCCTCGGCGGCGAATTCGAACGTGATCGTCTGCGATTCACCCGGCTTCAGCTCGTCGGTCTTGGCGAAGTCGATCAGGTTCGCCGACGCCTTTTCGATGCCGCCGTTGACGTACGGCGGATCGTAGTAGACCTCAACCGTGTCCTTGCCGGCCACGTCTCCGGCATTGGTGACGGTCACGTCGAAGCTGACCTTACCGTCCGCATAGGTCACCTTGCCCATCTTCTGTTCGAAGTCGGTGTAGCTCAGGCCGTATCCGAACGGATACTGAACGACCTTGTCATAATCAATCGCGCCTTCCTCGGCCGCCGTCTCGTAGTACTTGTAGCCGACGTAGATACCCTCGACGTAGTTGACAAAGCTCGGCACGCGTTCGCCGATCGTCCGGCCGCCGTAGACGGACGGGAATTTCAGATCGTCGGCGTCGGTGTAGACGAACGAGCCGAAGTTGTTGGCCCACGGCGCCTGGGAGAAGTCGCGGACGAACGTGTCCGCGGTGCGGCCGGACGGGTTCGCCGCACCGGTCATGATCTCGCCGAGCGCCTCGAAGCCGGTCTGGCCCGCCGGCGGCACCCACAGCACGGATCGGATCTGTGGATGCTCGTCCACGAACGACATGTTGATGGCGTTCGCACCGTTGTAGACAAGCACGACGTTGTCAAAGTTCCGGGACACCAAGTCGATCATGTCCTCTTCGGTCTTCGACAGGTTCAGATATCCTTCCCCGGCTTCGAAGTCGGAGTAGTCCGCGGAGTTGTTGTAGTAGGCCGCACCGCCCGGCGTGGGCTGGTCGTCGGTGCCACGGGTCAGGATGCTGGTAGGCATGTCGCCCATCTGGTTGTAAGAGCCCATCTTGCTCATGTCCTCGGGAAGATCGGATCCCTCTCCGCCGGAACGGGCCAGCACGACGACCGCGGTATCGGAGAACGACTTCGCGTCGGACACCAGCTCATCGGAGTACGTGTCGGCAGGCGGCTCGGGCAGCGTCCAGTCCTGCAGCGCGATGCTCACGTTCGGACGGTCGGCGCGGTACTGCGTGTAGAAATCGGTCAGCTCGTCGTTGGTTTCGATGCCAGCGTCATGCAGACTTTGCAGCAGCGACGTCGTCTCGTACTGGTCATTCATTGAACCGGAGCCAGTGCCGCCGTAAATGGGGTTCGTGGAGGCCCAGCCGAACACGTTGACCTTCTTCGAGGCAAGCGGCAGCGTGTCACCGTCGTTCTTCAGCATCACGATGCCTTCGCGCTCGATGTCGACGGCCAGATCCTTGGACCGCGCGATCGTCTCCTCGCTGAGTCCGTCGCTGCCGCCCAGCAGCGACAGCATTGTGTTGAGCGGACCGAACAGCATGGTGCTCACGGCCACGATCATGGCGATCACAGCCACGATCCACGTCTGCGCGTGCGCGAGCTTGCGCACGCTCGTCTCCCGTACCGTCCTGCGGTTCACCGCAATGGTGAGGACCAACGCCAGCACCAGCGCGACCGCGACGGCGATCAGCTGCATCCGGACAGACGCGATGACGTTCACCACGTCTTCCATGTTGATCTCAAGCAATTGCACTCCTTCGTCTTCCGCCTCGTGGACCGCTTCGCCCGCGGGGCGCTTCATATCGGACACCGGGAACGATACGGAACGCGGGCGGGACACACGGCGCGGGTCGCACGAGCGGACGTAAGGAACGCACGGAACGCAGGGGCACGATGGAACGCGACGACTGCCTGGCCGGTTTCGGTTACTCGGGAACCGGCAGCACGATGGTGAGCGAGAACAGGCCGTCTGCGGCGTCAATCGTCATGTCACCGCCGTATTTCGCGACCTGGCGGGCGATCGACTTCATGCCGAATCCGTGGTATCCGCTGTCGTCCTTCGTGGTGACCGGCAGTCCGTCGCGAAACGTGAGCGGATGTGATTCGTCGTAGTAGTTCGTCTCCTTGACGACCAGCAGACCGCCTTTGTCGGCGATGGTGAAATCGATCACGCGCTTGCCGTCCTGAGGCACGCGCTGCGCGCTTTCGACGGCGTTGTCAAGAACGTTGCCGAACAGCGAGTACAGATCTGCACGATCCATGAACCCGAGCCTCCGCCCGTCCGCACTGCAGGTGAGCGCTATGCCGTTGCCGGAACAGTACAGGCTTTTCTCCGTCAGCAACGCGTCCAGCGCATCATTGCCGGTACGGAAGATCGCGTCGTAGACACGGATGTTGTCCTCAATGTCGCGCAAGGTCTCCTTGCTCAATCCGCCGGCGCCGGCGGCCGATGCGACGATCTTGCGGATGTCATGGCATTTTATGTTGATCAGGTCGATCTTCTCGCGGGTCAGCTCATACTGTTCGGCCTTGAGACGGTCGACCTGCCGAAGCAGCTCCAAGTCGCCGTGCAGCCGGTCGTTCGCCACGGCCAGCATCAGCATGCCCAGGACCAGGATGCCGCAGACCAGGCTGTATGCGTGCCCGGTGAGCTGCACCCGGTTGTCCCCGTCCGGCGTGAACATGTTGAACACGATGACGAAGGCGAGGATTCCCGTACAGAACACGACCCAGCGGATCTTGCCGCGTACCTTCTCGCTGTCGACCACGAACCGCCGCGCGAACGCTGCGAACATCGCCGCGTACACGACGACGAACACCGCCAATCTCAGCGACAGATACTGCCACGGGGCATTCATCGCATGCGCCGTCCCCAGCAACAACGCGATCTGAAACAGATCGAACGCGATATGCTGCACGGCGTAGCCGGCGACCACGATCACGCCGGATTCGAGCCATCTGATGCCGCACGCGAGATGCAACACGGCCATCAGCGCCACGGCGCACGTGGCGAAATACACGATCGAGGACAGCGTCACCGACAGCGTGCGATCGGGTTCGACGCCGGAGATCAGCCCCACCAGCGGAGAGAACGCCAGTCCGAACGCCACCATGTACGCCACGAACACGGCCAGACGCAACAGGATTGCCGGCCATGAGAACCACTCCCATCGTCCGTGGCAAAACAGCAGCGTGGCACACACCAGTTCGAGCGGGAACAGATAGAACGATCCGATGATCATGCTGACGCCTTTCGTGACATCCGCTCATCCGCCGTAGTAGTCGGCGAGCGCCTGCATGAGCGGCTTGCGGCGCGAACGGCTGACGGGCAGTGATTCGCCGTCGACGATGACCGTGTCTCCGTTGACGGCGCGCACCCATGCGAGATTGACGAGGCAGTACCGGTTCGCGGCGGTGAAATGCGCCGGTCCGAGCAGTTCGGCGGCCTCCTTGAGGCTGGACCACACCTTGTATGCGGTGTCACTCGTATGGTAGATGACCTCGTGCCGGAGCACTTCGACGTAACGGATGTCGCGCGACGACAGGAACTGCGTGCCAGTGCCCACGGTGAGCGGGACGGTCACGTCCCGGCGGCGTGACACGAGTGTTTCGATCTTGCGCATCTTGAGGGCGAATCCGTAGTATTCGACCGGTTTGACGAGGTAGCCGACCGCGTCCACGTCGTAGCCGACGGCCGCGTACTGGGCCATTTTGGTCGTGAACACGAGCACGACGTGCGAGTCGATCTCGCGCAGGCGGCGCGCGGTCTCCAGGCCGTCGATGCCGGGCATCTCCACGTCGAGGAACATCGCGTCGAACGCGGCCCGGTAGTCGTCGAGGAACGTCTCGCCGTCCGCGAACCTGACGATCCGGTACCGGCTCTTGTCGCCGTCGTAGTACCGGTCGATCATCGCGGCCGTCGCCGCCGCGTCCTCGTCGTCGTCATCGACGATCGCGATGTTGAGCATCACCGCACCTCCTCCGTTTCCGGCCCATTCTAGACGCGTGGCGGCTAGGATGGTGGGCATGAACGATGTGAGCGCGTTGAGTCTGAAGCCCGGCGACCTGATCGGCGGCTACACGCTGGTATCGCGTCTGGGCGCGGGCGCGATGGGGTCCGTGTGGCGTGCGCGCGACGACGGCGGGCAGGAATACGCGATGAAGATCCTGCGTGATTCGCTTGCCGACGACACGGTGCCGAACGTGACCGACGGCGGCGCGGCCGACGGCACGGCCCCGTCCGCCGACGGACGGGCGCGTGCGGCGGACGATCCGGAACTGAGGGAACGGCTGACCGCGCGCGAACGGCTGCGCCGCGAGGCGATGGCGCTCAAGAAGGTCAACCATCCGGGCGTGTGCGGCATCGTCGACATGGAACTGGACGATTCGGTCGCGTTCATCGTGACCGAACTCATCGAAGGCAAGAACCTGCGCGAGGACGTGCGCGCCAACGGCCGGTACACCGGCGACGATCTCGAACGGCTCGCACGCAAACTGATCGCCGCGGTCAAGGCCGTGCACGCGGCCGGGATCGTGCACCGCGACATCAAGCCGACGAACGTGATGGTGTCGGCGTCCGGCCCGGTGCTGGTCGATTTCGGCATCGCGATGACCGGCGGCGAAAGCCATGTCACGCGTACCGGACTGGTCATGGGCACCCCGGGGTTCATCGCGCCGGAGATCATCGACGGCGCGGAATCCGACGAGATGACCGACTGGTGGTCGACCGCGTCGGTGCTCGCGTTCGCGGCGACCGGCTCCCCCGTGTTCGGCACCAAGCCGATGATGGCCGTGCTCGAACGCGCGGCCGCGGGCAGCGCGAATCTGACCGGGCTGCCGGCAGGCACGATGGCCGCGTTCCGGTCCGCGCTGAATCCGGACCGGTCCAAGCGGTGCACGCCGGACCAGCTGCTGCAGGCGATCACGTTGGACGCGCTGAATCCGGCCGCATGGCAGGACGCACAGGCCGAACCGGCCGCGCCGACCGAGGTGGTGCGCCCTTTTGACCAAGCCGCCGCGGACAATCCGCGGCTGTTGTGGCGGCTCGAACCGGCACCGGAAGCAAATATGACACCGGATACGACGCAGACGCCAACAACGGTCGTCGACACCGCCGCGGAACCGGCCACTCGCGTCATCCGCAGCGATTCGCCGGAAGCGACATCCGCGCTTCCCGCAGTCCCGGAGACTCAACCTGCACCGCCCCGCATCATCGCCTCGAACGGTCCCGAAACAACCGCCGTCATGCCCGCCGATACCCAGCGGCAGGCCGTGCGCCGACTGTCCGGATTCGGTCCGGACATCACCGCCGATCCGGCCGCAACGACCGTCATGAACAGCCCGGATATCACGGACTCTCCCGAGGCGACGGCCGTCATCGCGGGCAATCCGATCGCCGACCCCACGCAGGTCAGTCCGATCCCGCCACTGCCGCCCGCGGTCGAACCGCAGGCCGGTTCCGTTCCACCGTTCCTGCAGGAGGTCGCCGCGGCCCAGCCGACCCCGCCGCCGCCCGTACTGCCCGGCGATCAGCCGTTCCCGCAACCGTACGTGAATCCCGCAGACGTCAGACGCGGCCAATACTGGTCGCACGGCATGCTGCCGTTGTGGCTGCTCACCGTCCCTGTGGCCGTCATCGCCGCCAGCGTTCCGGCGGCGTCGGTCATTACGGCCGCATTGCTGCTCTGGCTGCTGATGACGGTCGGCTATTCGGCCGAATCGCAGCTCGAACGAGAGGCGCGGCGCGGAGGCGAGCGCAAGGGCACCGACGGTCTGATCAACGCGGCGAGCCTGCCGTGGCATCTGCTCAAGGCGCTGGGCGCGACCGCCATGCGCATGCTGCCGTTCGTCGCCGCCGCGATTGCGGTTCCGGCCGTATCGATGGCCGTGCTCGGACTGCCGGTCATCCATATCGGACTGCCCGTCGCCTCGTGGACGATCACGGTGCCGTTGCTGTCCGACGTGCCGGTATCGGCGTCCGGACTGGCGCTGGGCGGCGGCGCGGCGATCGGATGGCTGTTGGCCGTGTTCGCATCGAAGAACGCGTCGCTGCGATTGGGCTGCGGCGCATTGCGCGGATACGATCCGCAATCTTCCGGAAGCCGACGCGATACGTTGCTGCTGCTGGTCTGGATTGCGTTGACGGCCGGCGCCGTCGTCGCGTTGCTGACCGGCACGGCGATCGACTGGTGGCCGCTGTCCTGAGTCGTTCGGTGAACGGATGGCAAACGTCCGATTTGCAAACCGTAAGGACATGAACGCTCTGGGCTGAGCCGTACCGCAATCCGGTTATCATGGGCGAGATTGTTGGGTTGAAAGGACGTTTATCATCATGGCTCAGGATCCGAAGAAAACCGTCAAACGCAAGTCACGGGCCGATCGCCGCGCCGCAGAGGCGGCTCTCGCGCAAGCGGCAGCGGAGAAGGCCGCCAAGGAACGCAAGCAGCAGACCATCATCGGTGCGATCGCCGTCGCAATCATCGTCGTGCTGATCGCCGTCGCGGGCATCGCCGTGTTCAATTCGGTACGCAAGTCCGCCGCGGAGCAGGCCAAGGCCAACATGTCGGTCAGCGACGCGTACAACGCCGTGCAACAGGTGTCCGTCAAGCCGGAACGCCCCGACAAGAAGGGCGGCATCCTCATCTCCAAGGACGGCTACGGCAAGTCGGTGGACAACGTGCCGACCATCGGCATCTACATGGACTTCATCTGCCCCGGTTGCGGTTCGGTGAACCGTCAGCTCGACCCGACGCTCATCAAGATGGTCGACGCGGGCCAGATCAACCTCGAACTGCACTTCCTGTCGTTCATGGATTCGTATTCGACCGACGACTATTCGAGCCGCGCCGCGAATTCCGCGCTGTACATCGCCGATCACGACGACGATCCGAGCCATCTGCTCGAGTACGTCAAGAACCTGTACGCCGAGGGATTCCAGCCGTCCGAAGGCAGCGACTACAAGTCCGTGAGCGACGACCAGCTCAAGGAACAGGCCGTCAAGGCCGGGGTCTCGCAGTCCGTCGCCGACAAGGCGTACGGCCGCGACTATCAGGATTGGCTCGACGCGATCAACACGTACACGCCGAAGCGCTCCGAACTGCTCAACACGAGCGGCACCTATGAGGGCCGGTTCACCACGCCGACGATCACGATCAACGGCACGCGCTGGAACCTCACCGACCTGTCGACCGCGGGCCTGTCGATCACCGACGGGTTCGCCGAGTCGATCGGTCTGGACGCCGACAAGCTCGGCGTGGAAGGCGCGTTGCCGTCCATCGGCGCGGACGGCAAGCCGATCTCGGTGACGACCGGAGAATGACCCGGTCGGGGGTATCGCAACCGCAGACACGCACCGTGTTTAGTTAACTGATGGATTGAGTGGCGACGCTGACGCTCGCACCATGCGTGGTGTTGTTTGAAAAACG
>NZ_WHZW01000026.1 GCF_010667685.1 Bifidobacterium aerophilum
GTTTAGGCACCACCCATTCTGCCTAGAAGCCTCTAACTATTCCCACCCCTCCATCAGAACAGCAAACACGGTCGCAGACACGTCCCGAATTGAACATTCGGGACGTGCTGGTATGCTAGTCATTCGTCCGAGATGGCAGGCCGACATCTTCGTCGGCGGTCAATCTCACGCCTCCTTAGCTCAGATGGCCAGAGCGGCCGCCTTGTAAGCGGCAGGTCGTCGGTTCGATCCCGACAGGAGGCTCGTCGCGCGGCGAAACGGCGTATACTGAACATATACGCAGAAAGACCTGCGCAACAGACTTACCCCGTGTAAGTGATCCCAGGAGCCTTCCCCCAACTTGTGGCTTCCTGGTAGAGAGGGCAGAGCGTTCCCCCAACCGGCTCTGCCCACATATAGGGGGCGGGAACTTCCCCTTCTCTCCCGCCCCCTTTTTCTTCCCCCTTTCCGCCGAACCGGTTTGACGGTGCTCCATGCTTTCCGTTGGCCTAGAACACCGCAAATGTGCGGGTATGGGTGACAGTGCCGCTCTGACTGGCCGCCGTCCGGGCGGAACCGATACAATGCGTCACGTAGTGGAATCGCGGAAAAGAGGATGCCTATGGCCAGACGCTGGACCCCGCAACGATTGGTGTTGTTGCGCCGTATTCGCGTCGCCGCATGCGCCGCCGTCACCGCGTCCGTGGCGGTCGGCATGTTCCTGTTCACCGCTCGCAAGACCGTGGCGATCACGGTCAACGGCGAGACGACGACCGTCACCACGTATGCGATGAGCGCGCAACGACTGCTCGAATCGCAGGGCATCAAGGTCAAAACGCACGATCTGGTCGAATCCAGCGCCGGCGGCGACCGCATCGCCGACCGTTCGGTCGTCACCGTGCAAAGCGCGTACCAGACCACGATCACGATCGACGGCCAGCAGGTGCCGTTCTGGACCACCGCGACCAGCGCCGAGCAGCTGCTCGGATTCTTCGAACAGAACGAGGCCGCCGCCGCGAAGGTCACGGTGAACATCAACAACGTGTACAACAAGCTCACCGGCGGCCTGGTGATCAACCAGTCCGGGCCGGTCACCGTCATCGCGGACGGCAAGAGCTCGCAGGCGCCGAACGGCAAGCTTCCCGCGGCGTCGATCCTCGACGCGAAAGGCATCACGGTAGGCAAGGAGGATCGCGTCAGCGTCGAAAAGGACGGCGACAAGACGATCCTGCGCGTGCAGCGTGTCACGCACAAGCAGGAGACGCGTACGACGCCGGTGCCGCACGGCACGCAGACGATCATCGACCCGTCGCTGGAACCGGGCGCGACCGAGATCCGTCAGCAGGGTGAGGACGGCGAACTGCGGCAGGTGTACGACGTCACGTACGTGGACGGCGTGGCCGAATCGGAAACGCTGGTTTCGCAGACGACGACGAAGATCGCGATCGACACGATCGTCGCGGTCGGTCCGGCGAAGTCCGACGACAAGAGCGACGACGACAAGACGGACGGCGGTTCCGGCGGCAAGAGCGACAAGACGGATTCCGGCAACGGATCGTCGAATAACGGATCGTCGAACGACAATTCGTCGAAGAACGACGCAACCAGCGGATCGAGCGGATCGAATTCGAACGGTTCCGGCAACTCGAACGGTTCCGGATCGAACGGCAACGGTTCGGGCAATAATTCCGGCAATACCTCAGGTAACGGTTCGAACGATAATTCCGGCAGCGGCTCCAATTCAGGTAATTCAGGCAACTCCGGCAACAACGGCTCCGGCAACAGCAATTCCGGCGGCAATTCCGACAACGGCGGATCGAATCCCGGCAATTCCGGCAACAATTCCGGCGGGTCAGGCTCCGGCGATTCGGGAGGATCCGACTCAGGCAATTCCGGCGGCAATCCCGGATCCGGAAATTCAGGTTCCGACTCGGGCAGCACGACCGCGCGCCTGTGGCATCCGACCCCGGCCCAGGCCCAGACCTATGCGGCCGGAGCGGCGGCGCAACGCGGCTGGACCGGCGACGAGTGGACCGCACTCGTCAAGCTGTGGAACCGCGAATCGAGCTGGCTGTGGTATGCGGAAAACCAGTGGAGCGGCGCGTACGGCATTCCGCAGTCGTTGCCCGGCAGCAAGATGGCTGCGTTCGGCGCCGATTGGAAAAACGACGCCGCGATCCAGATCGACTGGGGACTGTACTACATCGCGCAACGGTACGGCAGCCCGTCGAAGGCATGGCAGCATTCCGAGGAAGTGGGCTGGTACTGACCGGCCGCACGACAGACAAACGCAACAACAAGCACACACAGGGAGACGGCATGAGTGAGG
This sequence comes from Bifidobacterium aerophilum, assembly GCF_010667685.1. GTDB lineage: Bacteria > Actinomycetota > Actinomycetes > Actinomycetales > Bifidobacteriaceae > Bifidobacterium > Bifidobacterium aerophilum. Next base: position 2,309 of record NZ_WHZW01000026.1, read on the forward strand.
AGCAGCAGGGCCATCTGCTGGGCGCCGCGGACATCCGCCGCATCGCGGCCGACGCGGGCATCAGCCCGACGAAGAAGTTCGGGCAGAATTTCGTGATCGACCCGGGCACGGTGCGCCGCATCGTGCGCGAGGCCGACGTGACCGCGGACACGCATGTGATGGAGGTCGGTCCCGGATTGGGATCGCTCACGCTGGCGATCCTCGAAACCGGGGCGCGCATGACCGCGATCGAAATCGATCCGCCGGTGGCCGAACGTCTGCCTCGCACGATCGCCGAGTTCATGCCGGAAGCGGCCGACCGGTTCCGCGTCGTCAACCGCGACGCGCTCACCGTCACCCCCGACAACGTCCCGGACTTCAACGACGACGACTCGTTCACGCTGGTCGCGAACCTGCCGTACAACGTGGCGACTCCGATCATCCTGACGCTGCTCGAACGCTTCGCTAACCTCGATTCGTTCCTCGTGATGGTGCAGAAGGAGGTCGCGGACCGTCTCGCCGCGACGCCCGGCAACAAGATCTATGGCACGCCCAGCGTGAAGCTGGCGTGGTACGGCACCGCACGTCGCGTGGGCAACATCGGCCGCAACGTGTTCTGGCCGGCTCCGAACGTCGATTCCGCGCTCGTGCGGTTCGACCGTCATTCCCCCGAGGCGCAGGCCGAACTGGCCGGCGGCGCGGATCGCGAAACCACGTTCCGTCTCATCGACGCGGCGTTCGGCCAGCGTCGCAAGACCCTGCATGCGGCGCTCAAGCACGAGGTGCCGGACGATGCGTTCGAACGCGCCGGCATCGATCCGACCCGTCGCGGCGAAACGCTGACCGTCGCCGATTTCGCGCGTCTCGCCGCGGAGGTGGCGTCGTGACGTCGGTCATCGTGGACGTGCCGGCGAAAACGAACCTTACGCTGCATGTGGGCGCGCCCCGCGCCGAGTGGGGCGGACGCCACGAACTCGACACGATCTACTGCGGTGTGGGCGTCTGCGATACGGTCATGGTTTCGGACAAGGAGCCCGGCGCCGGCTTCTCGCTCGATCTCGCGGGCGGTCATCTCGGCGACCTCGCATCCACGACCAGCGACATGCGGCGCAACCACGCCGTACTCGCCCTGTTCGCGATGGCCGAGGCCAGCGGGCGCGACCCCGACGTGGCGATCCGGCTTGACAAGCGCATTCCCGTCGCCGCGGGTCTCGGCGGCGGTTCGGCCGATGCGGCCGGCACGATGCTCGGATTGAACGTCCTGTGGAATCTGGATTGGCCGATCGAACGACTGCGCGAGCTGGCCGCGACGCTCGGCGCCGATATGCCGTTCTGCCTGAGCGGCGGATACGCGCACGGCACCGGATTCGGCGAACGGATCGAGCCGATCGAACCGGACAGCGAACAGGCCCGCGAGCTGATGCGCGCCGGCTACGGCGGACGCGTGCTGATCGGCGCGTATCATGACGCGCTCAGCACTCCGGCGGTGTATGCCGAATACGACCGCATCGGTGTAGGCCGTGACGCCGACGGCCGGCAAGACGAAAACCATCTGCAGCATGCGGCGATCACGCTGCATCCGCGTAGCGGAAAGGCGATCAACGCGGCCCTTGAGGCGGGCGCCACACAGGCGTTCGTCTCCGGTTCCGGACCGTCCGTCATCGCGTTCGTCTCCGATGATCGGGCGGCCGCGCGGGTACGCGACGCATGGACGACGTCACGATGCGTGGACCGCATCATCGCGGCCGAGGCGCCCGCCGTTCCACGCGTCATCCAGTGCCGCTAAGGTTGAACCAGTCGATTTCGGAAGGCAAGGTCATGAGCGAACATTACGACGAGCGGCAGGCCCGCAAAGCCTATATGCGCAAGCGTCAGGGCACCGTGTTCAGCATCGCCGCGATGGCGATGGCTGCGGCGCTGGTGATCTCGCTCCTGTTCTACTTCCACGTGTTCGGCCTCGGCCGCATCAAGACGGCCGCCGTGAAGCCGAACTACGGCGTCACCGTGCCGTGCGCACCCAAGGACGCCGACGGCAACCCGGCGAAATACGTCGACAACAACAAGATCAGCGTGCGCGTGATCAACGGCACGAAGTTCAGCGGATTCGCCAAGGCCGTCGCCGACGAGCTGTCCAGCAACCGCAACTTCCCGAACGTGCAGACCGACAACTGGCAGACCGGCACCGACAAGGACGGCAACGCGATCTACAACACCAAGGTCGAGCGCACGACCATCTACTTCGGCAAGAACGCGATCGCCCAGGCATACACGGTGAAGGCGAACTTCAACGACGCGGTGATGATCATGGACGACCGTACCGACATGCTCATCGACGTGGTGATCGGCGCCACGTTCAATGATCTGATCGACAAGGAAGACGTTCCGGGCTCGAACACGGAGATCACCAGTTTCGAGGGATGCGTCGCGGCCGACAAGATGACCAATCTGCCCAAGGCCATCAAGCACACGGCGGTCGAACCGGTGCAGGCCGACCAGTCCGCCACGCAGTGACGCGGCATCTTCCGACTACCACTTACGGACTTACGGAAAACCCACGCGAACGGTTTCGTTTGCGTGGGTTTTCCGCTTCCGGTCGGGTGTTTCACCCCTCAGTCAGCCTTCGCTGACAGCTCCCCCTTCAGGGGGAGCAGAGAGTAACAGGCAAACACCGCCGAAGCGCCCCGTCACTGCGCTTCGGCGTACCAGCGTTTGAGCTCGGCGACGGCCACGTCATGATCGACCGGACCGTTATCGAGGCGGTACTCGAGCATGTGCTTGTAGGCTCGGCCGACCATCGGGCCGGGCTCCAGGCCGAGCAGCGACATGATCTCGTTGCCGTCGATGTCCGGCCGGATCGCGTCGAAGTCCTCCTTCTCCTTGAGCTCGCGCACGCGCTGTTCCATCTCGTCCATCGCGGTCGAGAACACCATCGCCTTGCGTTTGTTCTGCGTGGTCGCGTCGGCGCGGGTCAGGCGGTTGAGCCGCTCGTACAGAGGCCCCGCGTCCTTGACGTACCGGCGCACGGCCGAATCGGTCCACGGCTCGTCCACATAGCCGTGGAAACGCAGATGCAGGTTCACCAGCTCGCTCACGTCCTCGACGATGTGATGGTCGAAGTGCAGCGCACGCAGCCGCTTGCGCGTCATCTTCGCGCCGACCGCGTCGTGGTGGTGGAAGCTGACCTTGCCGCCGGGTTCGAACTTGCGCGTCTTCGGCTTGCCGATGTCGTGCATGAGCGCGGCGAGACGCAGCGTGAGATCGGGCCGCGGCACCGGGCCGTCGTCGCCGGTTTCCAGCGCGACCGCGCGGTCGAGCACGATCATCGTGTGCTCGAACACGTCCTTATGACGGTGGTGCTCGTCGATTTCGAGCTGCAGTGCGGGGATTTCTGGAAAGACGATATCCGCGAGCCCGGATTCGACCAGCGCCTCGACGCCGGCGCGCGGACGGTCGGACAGCAGCATCTTGACCAGTTCGTCGCGTACGCGTTCGGCCGAGACGATCTCGATGCGGTCGGTCATCTCGGTGATCGCGGAAGCCGTCTCCGGCTCGATCGAGAAGCCGAGCTGGGCGACGAACCGCACGGCGCGCATCATGCGCAGCGGATCGTCGTCGAACGACTGACGCGGATCGACCGGAGTGCGCAGCACGCCCTTGGCAAGGTCGTTCGCACCGCCGAACGGGTCGACGAACTCAAGCTGGGGCACGCGCAACGCCATCGCGTTGACGGTGAAGTCGCGGCGCGACAGGTCGCCTTCGAGCGTGTCGCCGTAATTGACCTCCGGCTTGCGCGATTCCGGATCGTAGACATCCGACCGGTACGTGGTGATCTCCACCTGCACCTCGGTACCGTCCTCGCGCCGACGCATCGCGCCCAGCGTGCCGAATTTGCGGCCCATGTCCCAGAACCCGTCATGCCCCCAACGTCGCAGGATCGGTTCGAACTGTTCGGGACGCGCCGACGTGCAGAAATCCAGATCGTGAGATTTGCGGTGCAGCAGCAGATCACGAACCGGACCGCCCACCAGCGCCAATTCATAGCCCTGTTCGGCGAACAAACGGCCTAATTCGATGGCTTCCGGCCATACTTCGAAGTTCACGCGTACCCTTTCACGACTTGGGGATCTTTTGTTCTTCTCAGCATAGCGTTACCCCACCTGCGCAAACTATGAGTAAGGTGGAAGGCATGATTACGCCAGCGGACCTCGCACGCATGCTCGACCATGCGTCGGTTCGTCGTACCCTCGACCCGCTGGCGCCGGACGAACTGATGTACTCCACGACCTCCCGCACGGTGAAGACCGTCGAGCCCGACGGAACGATCGAGGCCGAGGCCGCCGACGTAACCCGCGTCAGCGCGACGATCAAACCGGCCCAGCCGCACGGCCCTGACACGCCGGACACGCTGGCCGCGGACGCCAGCGACGCGGAGATCCAGCCCACGATCGAATCGTTGCCGGATACGGTGGTCTCCTCGCGCCCGTCCCCGGCGAACATGCCGCAGCGCCGTTCCTCGGACGGGCCGACCACGTTCGCCTCGCTGGACGCACAGGAACTGCCGGTCGTACGCGAGTATTCGGCAGGCGGTCTCGTGTTCGACGAGCGCGGCCGCGTGGCGATCATCGCGCGCCATTCGCGCAGCGGCCATCTCGAATGGTGCCTGCCGAAGGGCCATATCGAAAAGGGCGAGACTCCGCAGCAGACCGCCGTGCGCGAAGTGCACGAGGAAACGGGCATCCTGGGCGAGGTGGTCGATTCGATCGCGACGATCGACTACTGGTTCACCGGTACCAGCCAGCGCGTGCACAAGCTCGTGCATCACTTCGCGCTGCGCCAGGTCGGCGGCGAGCTGACCGTGGAGGGAGACCCGGACCATGAGGCCGAGGACGCGATCTGGGTTGATTTCGACGATCTGGACGGCGTGCTCAGCTATCCTAATGAGCGCAAGATCGCGTGGCTTTACGCACGGAAACTGAACAGGCAGGCTTGACGTGAACCTTCCCGCACCTTCGGCACGACATGCCGTCGGCCGCATCCTCGCCGACGCTTCGAAACGTGCCGTGACCGCACTATTGGCCGTGACGATGGGACTGGCCACGGGCTTCGCGGCGACCGCGCGGACCGCGATGGCCGATGAGGGCGACGGCACGTCCGCGGATACGACGGACGTCACCAGAAACGGAACGAACGGCACCTCCGACGACACGTCCGACGGCACCGCCGCGTCCGATGCGGTGACGATCACCATCGACGCGGCCACGCCGGTCGTCACCTCGTCATCCGGCTACTCGCTCAAGGCGACGATCTCGAATCCGACTTCGAAGAAGCTGTCCGCCGGAACGCTCACCGCGACGACCAACGCCCGGTTCACGTTCTTTTCCCGCACCGACATCCAGGAATGGGCCGAAGGCACGGCGGCCATCCCGGCGATGGATGTGCTCGGCAGCGTCGACGTGCCCGAACTCGCCCCGAACGCCACCAAGCAGGTGACCGTCACCGCCGACCAGCAGGCATTGTCGCAGATCGTCTCGTGGGGCCCGAAACCGCTCGCGCTCGTCTATATGTCCGGCGACACGCTCGTCGCGCAGGCTCACAGTTTCCTGACCCGATCATCGGACGGTCTGAACAACGTCAGCACACCGGCCATGAACCTGACGGTCGTGCTGCCGATCGCCTCGACGGCCTGGGAGTCGGACGAACAGGCGGTCAGCACGCTGGTCGACGGCGGAACGGGCACGTCCGGCGACGGTTCATCCGAAAACCAGTCCGGCAGCGCCGCGAACGGAGGCACGACGGAAGGCGACGAATCGAACGGCACGTCAAACAGCGACTCGGACGACACGTCGGACAAGGACAAGACCGACGACGCCGGAACAAACGACGGCCAGCAGTCCGAAACGCAGTCCGAAACAACGCAGTCCGACGGCAAGCAGCAGTCCTCGACCGACGATGCGAAGACATCGGCCGCAGCCGGCGATACGGTCACGCTCGGCGACGACGAGCAGCTCGAACGCACGCGGCTGCAGCTCATCACCAAGCACCCCAAACTGCAGGTCGTCGCCGACCCGACCACGCTCGACGCGATGGCCATGCCGCCGAAGGTCAACGGACTCATGCAGCCCGCCGGCTTCGACATCACCACATATAGTGCGTACGGCGACGCTTCGTCCTATCAGTCGGCCGGCGTAAGCACGAAGTCGTGGAACGCGGATGCGGCGTTGTCCGACTACCGATCGGCACTCGGAGACCGGTCGGCGTCCAACGCCATCTATGCGTGGCAGGGCGACGCGGCATGGTCGCTCACCTCGCTGACCGAGGCAAAACGGCAAGGCTATTCGACCGTGATCGCCGATCATGAATTTGACAACAGCGACGACTCGACCGTGCACACCGGCAAGATCGTCGTGCCCACCGAAGCCGGCGACGTGACCGTGCTCACCGAACAGCGCGAGCTGAGCCGTCTGGCGCAGGGCAAGGCGACCAGCGCCGACGCGGCCGGCGAAGCGAGCGCGGCGGGCCGTCTGGCACGTTTCGTCGCGCAAAGCGCGTTCTACCAGATGGAACAGCCGTACACGAGCCGCAATCTGCTCGTCTGTTTCGGCACGGACGCCGACACGGCCATGATCGACGCGCTGATGAACGCCGTCGAACAGTCGCCGTGGCTGGAACTGACCGATCTGGACACGTTGAGCCAGGCCGACGCGTACGCCAGCGGCGACGACGCGTTGCAGATCGTGCAGAACGACGCCACGCTGTCCAATGCGCAGACCCAGCAGGTGCAGCAGACGCTGGCTTCGCTGACGGCAAGCCGCAACGGCGTCACCCAGTTCGTGTCCTCGATCGTCACCGACGACAAGTCCGCGCAACGGTCCGGGTTGAAGGAATGGACGGACTCGCTGCTCGCCGTGCATTCCCGGTTCGCGCTGCACGCGCTGTCCGGCGACGAGACGACCGCCGAGCATATGGCCAACAGCGCGGCCGGACTCGCCACGCAACTGCTGGGAGGCGTGGCGATCGCCCCGTCCGAGGCGGTGACCGTGGTGAGCGAAACCGCGAAGATGATGGTCACCGTATCCAACCAGCACCCGTATCCGGTGCATGTGAAGGTATCGTCGATCACCGATTCGCCGGAGATCGTCACCTCGCGCATCGCAGAAACCGACGTTCCCGCGCACGGCGAGGCGCAGGTCACGTTCACGATCCGAGTGGCCACGTCCGGCAAGGCGAACGCCACGATCAGCCTGCAGGACCGCGACGGCCATCCGTTCGGTTCCGCGCAGACCACCGCGATCACGAGCGTGCTGCGCATCAGCGACATGAGCGGTTTCGTAATCATCGGATTCGCCATCCTGCTCGGCCTGCTCGGCCTGTGGCGGCAATTCCACCGTAAGAAGGATCCCGACGAATGAGTTCATCACTGGGCCGCAACTCATTGATCATGGCCGCCGGCACGGCGGCGTCCCGCGTCACTGGTCAGATCCGCACGATCCTGCTCGCCGCGGCGCTCGGCACGACCGGCATCGCGGCGAACGCATATCAGGCCGGATCGATGATCCCGCAGGCCGTGTTCGCGCTGATTTCCGGCGGCATCTTCAACGCGGTGCTCGTGCCGCAGATCGTGCGCACGCTGCAGCAGAAGGACGCCGAGGAGCGGCTGAACAAGCTGATCACCCTGTCGATCGCGCTGCTGGCGCTCGTGACGGTCATCATGGCCGCCGCGACGCCGCTGCTGACCATGCTGTACGTGGCCGGCACTCCGGAGATGTTGGCGCTCACCAACGCGTTCACGCTGTGGTGCATGCCGCAGATCTTCTTCTACGGCCTGTACACGGTGATCGGCCAGGTGCTCGCCGCGAAGGACCATTTCGGTGCGTACGCGTGGAGCTCGGTCGGCGCGAACGTGATCAGCTGCGCGGGTTTCACCGCGTTCATCCTGATGTTCGGCCGTGCCACCGAGCAGCCGATCGACTTCTGGACCGGAGACAAGCTGCTGCTGACGGCCGGCACGTGGACGATCGGCGTCGCGTTCCAGGCGCTGATCCTGTTCCTGCCGCTGACACGCTGCGGCATCCGCTACCGTCCGCGCTGGGGCATCCACGGCATCGGACTGCGTTCGATGGGTTCGGTGGCCGGCTGGAGCGTGGCGATCGTGGTCGTGGACCAGCTGGTGAACCTGCTGACGACGCGCATCACCACGTCCGCGCCGGGCGCCGCGCACGCACGGCTCGGACTGGACATGGTCGAGGTCGCCGGCAACGCGACCTATCAGAACGCGTTCACGCTGTACATGCTGCCGTATTCGCTGATCGCCGTTTCGGTCGCGACCGCGCTGTTCCCGAGGATCTCGCGCGCGATCGCCGACGGCCGCATCGACGACGCCCGCGCCACGCTCAGCCAGGCGCTGCGCAGCATCGGCGTGCTCATGCTGTTCTTCACCGTCGCGTTCATCGTGATGCCGGTGCCGATCATCATCGCGCTGCTGCCGTCCGTGAGCATGCACGAGGCGTCGCTTATCGCCGCGCCGCTGATGATGCTCGGCATCGGCCTGCCGATCTCCAGCGCGTATCTCATCATCCAGCGCACGTTCTATTCGTTCGAGGACGGCAAGCATCCGTTCCTGTTCATGCTGCTGTTCAACCTGTTCTTCATCGCGTTCGTGTTCGGCGCCTCGCTCATCGCCGCGCCGACGCAGTGGGTGATGTACGTGGGCGCCGGTTCCGCGGTCGGCCATCTGCTTGCGTTCCCGTTCCTGATACAGCCGTTGCGGTCGCGGTTCGGCGGCAGGCTGGACGGCCATCGGATCCTCAACGCCTACGCGAAGGCGGCCATCGCCGCGGCTGTCGCCGCCGTGCTCGGTCTGCTCGCGCACGGCCCGGTGTATGCGCTGCTGGGCATCTGGACTTCCGCCGATGCGGCCGAAGCCGGCTCACGCGACGCAATCGCGGCCAATCATGGTCATCCGGCCGCGCAGGCCGACGCCATGTCGATGAACTGGCTGCAGGCGGTCGGCGCGTGCGTGCTGCTGACGATCGTGATCACGGTCGCCTACGTCGGCGTGCTGTGGCTGCTGCGGTCGCGCGAGCTGATGATGGCGGTCGACATGGTCTCCTCACGGCTCAAGGCACGTTCGGGAGAGCCGACGACCGACGTCAACGCCGGTGCCGATGTCAATGCAGCTGTCAGCGGTACGGACGGCGACGGAGAGGACGGTCCGGGAAGGTCCGATCACACGGACGGTCCGGATCAGCCCGATCTACCGAACGCACCAGGGTCAGGCCAGACGATCCCCGTCCCCAAGCCCCCGAAAAACCGTGCGCAATCCACGGACATCCCCCTTCCTCCGGCTCCCCCGCAGCCGTTCGCCTCGACCACACCGACGGCTAGAATGACACCGAAACCCTCGTCAGTACCATCGCAATACGGAGTAGGAATGAAGCCTCAGCTGGGAGATACCATCATCAATCGCTATACGCTGGTATCGCCGTTGCGCAACACCCCCGGCCTGCAGGCTTGGAAGGCGAACGACCGCATGCTGGCGCAGGATTGCCAGGTGTTCGTCGTCACCGACCGTCGCGCCGTCGCGCAGGTCAACGACATCACGTCGGTGCTCGCGTCCATGCACGACCAGCGTCTGACGCAGGTGCTGCAGCTGCACCACAGCGGCGATCTGCCGATCGTGGTCACGCGCGAGGATGCCGGCCTGTCGCTGAGCGACTACCTGCGCGGCCCGGCACGCAAGATCCTGAGCCATGCCGCGATCCGTTCGATTCTCGGCGAGACGACCACGATCGTGCGCATGCTGCTGTCGCGCGGCGTCGTCGATCATGCGATCAGCACCGACACCGTGCGCATCAGCGCGGCCGGCGTGCAGCTGGCCGACATTCCCGTCAGCATGATGCTGCAGGACGTGTCCGGTCGCGTGGACGAGTCGATGGGGGCCGAGGAACGCGCGGTGCGCCAGCTGGCCGCACTGCTGTTCTCGCTGCTGGCGGGCACGCCATCCAGCGCCCACGCCGAGTACGACATGAGCCGCCTGAGTGACGATATTCCGGGTGAGTTCAAGCTCATCTGCCGCCGCGGACTCGGTCTGCACGGCGCCGCGGACGCGTTCACCGCGCCGATGTCGTCGCTGGCCGAAATCGATGCGCTGCTGGGCACGTGGTCGCCGCTGAATCAGCTCATGGAGCATGACATCGCACTGCCGAGCATCGCGGGCACCCCGTCGATCGTGCTCGCGTCGATCGTGCCGACGCCGCAGAACGCGCTGATGGAGATTCCGGCCGGCATGGTCAACACGAATCCGTTGCCGCCGCTGTCGCTCACCACGCCGAAATACGCGTCCGCACTGACCTCGGACGACGTGGTGGACGTGACGCCGCTGACCGGAGACCTGTTCTCCGCGTTCGACGGCCAGAACCGTACCGATGGCAATGGCGCGGCCCTGCCGACCGTGCCGCTGAACGTGTCGTCCGTCCGTAACTCCGACGGCACGATGCCGACCCAGGTCATTCCGAACGCTCCGGGCTTCTCGTTCCCCGTGTCGGCGCCGGTCGCCGATCCGGTGCTGAAGGCGGACGGCGAGCAGGCCGCGGCTCCCGTCGTTTCGGTTGCGGGCAATGCAGGCGATGCGGCGGAGGCCGCCAAGAACGACATCGAGGCGACGCAGGCGCTGCCGACGGCGGTCGCCCCGCCGACCGTGCCGCCGCCGGTGTCCGATCCGGCTCTGGAGGCCACGCAGATCATCGAACCGGTGGGCGGCGCTGCCACTCCCGATCCGGGCGCCACTGCGGCGATGCCGCCGGTGTCCGTCAAGACCGCCGTGACCCGTCCGGACAAGATCGCCAACGCCGCCGTGGATGCGGACGTGGCCGACGAGACACTGATGATCGGCCTGCCGACCAAGATCATCACGGTCATCGTGGGCGTGGCCGTGGTGCTCGGCGCCGGCTTCTTCGCGATCCGCAGCCTGAACAATGCGGCGACCGGCAACGTCGGCGGCGACTCGTCATCCCAGTCCGACCCGTGGTCGCAGGACAACCTGGACGACGTGCCGTTCGGCGACGAATCGTCCTCGAACGGCGACGGCGACTCGTCGTCCAATGGTGATTCGTCCAGTTCCTCCGGCTCCTCCAGCTCGTCCGGTTCGTCGGACAATGCGTCGAAGGATTCTTCCTCAAAGGACTCGTCGAACACGTCGTCCGACAAGAAGAAGTCCGACTCGTCGAGCACCGATTCGAAGAAGTCCACGGTCGTCACCAAGGACAAGGAGTCGAAGAAGGTTCCGGATCCGAAGTACGAGAACAACACGCCGCTGACGATCTCCAGCCAGTCGTTCCTGTCGAGCCCGGCCGGCCAGAGCGGCTTCGCGTACCACCTGCACTTCAACGAGTCGACGAAGGTGTATCGCATGAAGATCACGATCACCACGTCCGGCGGCAAGGCGTACGTGCGCACCGGCACGTCGGATGACCCGACCAAGGGCAAGCAGGTCGCCGAATTCTCGTTCGCGGAAGGCGGCACCACCGAGGTCAAGTTCAACTCCGTGGTCGACACGCAGGACGTGATGATCTGGGTGCCGATGGACAGCCTGCCGAACAACCAGCTGTACATCCAGAAGGTCGAGCTGTTCTAGGCGAACGCAAGACCGTAGCTTGTCAGGGGCTTCATCGTCGAGATGAAGCCCCTTTTTCGTAGGTCAAGCCCGTAGTTGCCGCCAGAGTCTGTTCGCATGTGCCACAGTGGACGATTACGGCCGAAAATCGCGTTCCGTGGCAAGAAATCGTGCCACGATAGCGGATTTTCGATGATTTTAGGCTACCGTGGCAAGGACCCATCCGGAAAGGAACATCGACGATTCTCAGGAATCGCGGATTTCCAACGTTTGTGCAAGATCACCGGTTGCCACGGTATCGATGTATATCGGTTGACGAGTCTACCGTGGCACAGCACTGTGCCACGGTAGCGGATCATGTCCCGTTTCCGTCTACCGTGGCACGTTTTCTTGCCACGGTAGACGAATGCGAGGGGAAAATCACTACCGGGACAGCACTCAGCCATCCCGCCGGCGTCGTCACCCCCGAATTCCCAGACAACACTCAGACTCAACCCATCAACCATTAGGAATCGGGTGGTTATATCGTAATCAGCGATCGAAAGGTCGCGAACAACTGAACTTCCTTTCTTCTTCCTTCTCCTCTCTCTGACGAAAGAGCCCGGCTCCCCGGCCGGGCTCTTTCGTTTTCAGAGGTCATCTCATGCATCAGAACGCTGCCGTGCGACAGCTCCGATGAACCTCACTTCACGGACACCCGCGCCGGCAGCGAGGTCGAGCATTACACGATTCTTCCCACCAGGCTCGTGGTGCGCGACAGCACTGCGGCGCCGGCGACGGTTTCCCCGTGAGCGCAGGCGGACGCGGTACAATAGCCGCCACTTGATACAGTGGGGCGTATGAGTGATGAGATTCGTGACGTTGTCATTATCGGTTCCGGCCCGGCGGGATATACCGCGGCCATCTACCTCGGTCGCGCGGGATACCGGCCGCTGATGATCGCGGGCGCGCTGACGCCCGGCGGCCAACTGGTCAACACCACCGAGGTCGAGAACTTCCCCGGCTTCCCGGATGGCGTGATGGGTCCGGACCTGATGGACGCGATGCTCAAGCAGGCCGAGAAGTTCGGTACCGAAATCGTGTACGACGACGTGGTGTCGGTCGATTTCGGCGGCGGCGACAGCGCCGACGACGATGCGAACGCGGTCAAGTCGGTGACCGTCGACGGCGGCGATACGTACCGTGCGCGCGCCGTGGTGGTAACTACCGGTTCGAGTTACCGCAAGCTCGGCGTTCCGGGTGAGGAGGAGTTCTCGGGCCGCGGCGTCTCGTACTGCGCGACCTGCGACGGTTTCTTCTTCCGCAACCAGCCGATCGTCGTGGTCGGCGGCGGCGACAGCGCGTTCGAGGAGGCGCTGTTCCTGTCGCGATTCGGCTCGTCGGTGACGCTCGTGCATCGTCGCGAAGAGTTCCGCGCGTCGAAGATCATGGTCGATCGCGCACGCGAGAACGAGAAGATTTCGTTCGCCACCAACGCGGTGGTCGAATCGGTGAACGGCGACGATTCTGGCGCCCAGTCGGTGACGCTGCGCGACGTTGTGTCGGGAGAGACGCGCGAACTGCCGGCCAACGGCATTTTCGTGGCGATCGGGCACACGCCGTGCACCGGTTTCCTCGGCGGCGCGGTCAAGCTGGACGAGGACGGTTACATCGTGGTCGACGGCGCGTCCACACGCACGTCGGTGCCGGGCGTGTTCGCGGCCGGCGACGTGGTGGACCGCACCTACCGTCAGGCCATCAGCGCCGCCGGCATGGGATGCCGCGCCGCCCTCGACGCCCAGGCGTACCTCACGGCGGAGTGAGAAACGGAACGGTATCGCGTGTTGTGCGCGATACCGTTCCGTTTGGTTGGCGGCGCTGCGCGCCGAGTACCCCACCCGCCCGGCCCGCGCCGGGCACCCTCCCCTGAAAGGGGAAGGGAAAGAAGAAGCTGGGAGACGTAGCCGACCGGCAGGTGCTGACCTCCCCAGAGGGGAGGGCAGGATTTAGCGCATCTAGCCTGACCTCGCCCCTTGGGAAAAGGGGAAAGCAAGAGGTTTAGGTGCCGAAGCGCGATTCCTGCCTACTTCCAGCCGCCGGCGACGTCGGACGTGTCCGCGTCGCCACCCTTGCCGGCCATGAGCAGGTCGAGGATGCGGTTCATGTCCTCGGGCGAGGAGAACACGATCTCGATGCGGCCGTGCTGCTCGGATCCCTTGATCGACACCTTGGTGTCGAAACGGTCCTCAAGGTTCTGGCGGATCGGCGAATTGGCCCACGGGTTGTTCTTGTTCGCACGGGCCTTGCGCGGCTGGTCGCCTTCGGCGAGTTTCATCGCCACGATCTCCTCGGTGGATCGCACCGACAGGCCTTCGGCGATGATGCGCGTGGCCAGCTTGTCCATGTCTTCTTCGTTGCGCAACGCGAGCAGGGCGCGGGCGTGGCCTGCGGACAGCACGCCGGCGGCGACCTTTTTCTGCACGCCGGCCGGCAGATTCAGCAGTCGCAGCGTGTTGGCGATCTGCGGGCGGGACTTCGACACGGACTTCGACAGCGCGGCCTGGGTCAGACCGAACTCGTCGATCATCTGCTGGTAGGCGGCGGCCTCTTCCAGCGGGTTGAGCGCCACGCGATGCAGGTTCTCCAGCAGGGCGTCGCGCAGCATCTCGTCGTCGGCGGTGGTCTTCACGATGGCCGGGATGACCGTCAGTCCGGCGAGCTGGGACGCACGCCAGCGACGTTCGCCCATGATGAGCTCGTACGGCGTGTCCTCGTGCTGCGAGGCGGGACGCTTGCGCACGACGATCGGCTGGAGGATGCCGACTTCCTTGATGGAGGCGGACAGTTCGTTCAGTTCATCCTCGTCGAAGACGGTCCGCGGCTGATGGGCGTTCGGTCCGATGTCGGAGATACGCAGTTCGGCAAGATATCCGCCCTGAACCGGCTTGAGTTCGATCTCCTCTTCGCCGTTCTTCGCGTTCTTCTTGCCGCCCTTGGCGGTTTTGACGGCCGCGTCAGTGTCACCGGCGGCAGGCTTCGCTTCGACCGGCTTGGCGGTTGCCGCCGTCGACTTGGCCGATACCGGCTGATGCGCGGTACCTGCGGCGTCTCCGCCGAAGAACAGGTCGCTTGGGTGGGCGATGTCGCCCAGTCCCGGCATCGCCGCACGCTTGCCCGGCTTGAACGGCTTGCGTTCCACGGAGTTCGACGAAGCGGATCCGCTCAGTGGATCGCCGGAGCTGTTCTTGCCCATCGACGCGGCAGCCAACGCGATGGCAGCCGTGGTCGAGGCGTCCTTGGCGGGGGCGGCGGGAACCGCCGGTGCCACGGGAACGACCGCTACAGGATTGTGCTCCTCATGCGGCTCTCCCGGAAGATCGGGAAACAGCGCGCCCAAGCCCTTGCCCAAACGTGACTTCGTTGCCATTTCAGTGTTCTCCTCGCTTGATCGCAATCGCTTCCAATGCCTGTGCCGAACGTTTCGCCATTTCCAGCGCCGCCTCGCGATATGCCGTCGCGCCCATGCACTGCGGCTCGTAGGCGATCACGCTCTGGCTGAAGCTCGGTGCCTCGGCGATCTTCACGGTGCGCGGAATGGTCGTGTCGAGCACGATGGACGGATAGTGCTGCTTGACTTCGTCGTACACCTCGCGGCTGAGCAGCGTGCGCCGGTCGAACATCGTGACCAGCATGGTCGACACGAGCAGGCCCGGGTTGAAGTGCTCCTGCACCAGGCCGATGGTGTGGATGAGCTGGCCCAGACCTTCGAGCGCGTAATACTCGGCCTGGATCGGGATCATCATTTCGTTGACCGCGCACATCGCGTTGATGACCAGCAGGCCGAGGCTGGGCGGGCAGTCGACGAAGACATAGTCGTAATGGTCGCTGGACTCATTGAGGTACGCCGTCACCGCGTCACGCAGCAGGTTGTTGCGGTTCGGCGAATCGGCGACTTCGAGTTCGGCGCCGGACAGGTCGATGGAGGCGGGCACGACGTCCAGCGTGGCGAAATCGGGGCAGGTCTGCTTGACCTGCGCGATGGTCAGACGACCTTCAAGCACGTCGTAGACCGACGGCATGCCCGAGCCGTGCGGAATGCCGAGCGCGGTTGACGCGTTGCCCTGCGGGTCCATGTCGATGACCAGCACCCGGGCGCCGGCCAGGGCCAACGCGGCGGCGATGTTCACGGTCGTGGTGGTCTTGCCGACGCCGCCTTTCTGATTGGCGACCGCGATGAGACGGGTGCGTTCCGGCTTGGGGAACACGGCGTTGTTGATGGCCTTGTACCGCAGTGATTCCTGTGCGATCTGCGCTCCCAGCGGAGAACTCGAATCCTTGAAGATACGATTGATGGTCTGCGTGACCGTTTCCGGTTCCGGCATCCCTCCAACGTTCCGTTCATCTGCTGTGGGCACAGTTCCTCCTTTGCCAGGCAGTATGTTCCAGTTTCATCACTCGCATGGACATGAAAATCGGTTGTCCACCCAACTATATCGGGGTTTTTCCAGATATCGCGACAATCCACACAGTTATCCACATTGCTGTGGATAACTGTGAACAACCGCGGTGGACAAGTGCTTCGAACACCGGTCACAGGTGTGGGAAAACCCTTGCATTTTCAAGGATCCGACCGTTTCTTACGCGCAGCCACTATATATTGTGGATAACTTATTCCACAACCACAAAATGTGGATAACCGATCAGCGCTTGTCCACCAGCACGACATGGGTCGGCTCCAGCCCGGGACCGACCTCGGCATCGACCACACGGGGACGTAATCCGCCACGCTTGGCGATTTCCTTGGCGGCCTTGTCGATTTCGGCCTGCGCCGAACGTCCCTTGAGCGCGACCAGACGGCCATGAGGTTTCAGCAGCGGCAACGTCCAGCCCGACAGTTTGGTCATCGGCGCGACCGCACGGCACGTCACCACGGCGAACGGATGCATGCCGCGGTTCTTGCGCATCGAGGCGATCACCTCTTCGGAACGCGCGCGCATCACGGTCACGTTCTCGAGTCCCATCTCCGCGACGCATTCACGAAGCCACTCGACGCGACGCTCCATCGGCTCGATCAGCGTGAACCGATGATCGGGCAGACATGCCGCTGCGACGATGCCCGGGAACCCGCCTCCCGAACCGATATCAGCGACGGTCTTGAACCGCTCGCCGTCCGTCGCCTCGACGACGAACGGCACGATCGCGGCCGAATTGAGAATATGACGTTCCCATACGATCGGCACGTCGCGAGGTCCGATCAGACCGCGAGGCTCCCCCTCACGCATGAGTTTGTCGTGGAAGACTTCAAGCTTGCCCAACGCGTCGCCGAGCACTTCTGCGAGTACGGGCGAACCGTCGAGCTGATCGACGACCGGCTCGACGGATTCGGATGTTTCATGTGAAACGTCGGTGTTCATGGAATTGCCCTTCATGACCTATCGCGTCAGTTCGACCAAGACGACTTCGCCCCTGTCCCGGTCAGCTTCGCTGATACCCCCTCAGTCGAGGAAGCAGGGAGACAACGCTACTCTTCATCGACGTCGGCGGCGTCTTCGACGTCACCGGCGCTCGCCTTGAGGTAGACGGTCACGTAACGACGCGGTTCCTCGCCATGAGAACGGGACTTCATGCCCTCCTCACGGACCACGTCATGCACGACCTTGCGCTCGAACGAGTTCATCGGCTTGAGATCCACCGGCTCTCCGGTCTCCTTCACCTCGTCGATCGCATCCAGCGCGATGTCGCGCAGGCGCTGACGCTTGCGCTTGAGGAAACCGTCGACGTCCACGATCAAGTGGGAACGTTCGCCGGTCTTCTGCTGCACGGCCAGACGCGTCAGCTGCTGCAGCGCATCCACGACCTCGCCGTTGCGGCCGATCAGATGCTTGATGTCGGTATCGTCATCGGCGACGATCTGCACCATCGGACGTCCGTTGCGCACACCCATCTCGATGTCGCCGTCGTAGTCGGCGATGTCAAGCAGTCCCTCGAGATAATCGGCGGCGATGTCAGCTTCCTCATTGAGCTGATCGATCGTCTTCTCGTCGTCCTGCGCCATATCAAAACTCCTTATCAGCGAGGCCAAAGGTGGTCAAAATCTACAGTCAGTCTAAACCAAAAAATCTCACGGAAACGAATCACGCACCGTTTCCGTGAGATCACATGGCATACTATTTCTTCTTGCCGCGATTCTTGCGCTGCGGCTGCGCGCGCTGATAGCCCTGCTTCTCCTTGAGCTCGGCCTCTTCCTTGGCCTTGATGAGCTTCTCCTCCTCAAGGCTGGGCAGTCCGGCCTTCGCTCGGCGTTCGTTCTCGCGCTTGTGGTCGCGCTCTTCCTTGTCCTTGGCGGCCGGGGATCCGGGCGTCGGGAAGGCGTACGCCTGCCACATCGTGCGGGCGAGGTTGCAGATATTGTTGGTGAGCCAGTAGACCAGCACGGCGAACGGCATCGTGGTGCCCGAGAAGATGTACATGATCGGGAAGACCCACAGCATGCTCTTCTGCATGGTGGCGGCTTGGCCGACCATCGCCTCCGGGTTCATGTTGCGCTTCATGCTGAAGTACTGGGTGAACCACAGGCAGCCGCACATGAGCACGACGAACACGCCGATGATGATCTTGCCGTGCATGGAGGCGGAGCCGAACACGTCGGTGACGTTCACGCCGAACACGGTGGTCTGCGAGAACTGTTTCGCGGTGGCGACGTCGAACGCGCCGAGTGCCTCGCGCTTGCCGCGGGCGATGTACGGGATGGCCGACAGCACGTAGAACATGCACATGAAGACCGGCGACTGGATGAGCATCGGGAGGCACGAACCGGCCGGGTTCGCGTCGTTGTCCTGATACAGCTTCATCATCTCGCGCTGCATGGCCTCTTTGCTGGCCTGGTCGTTCTTGCCCTTGTACTTGTTCTGGATGCGCTGCATCTGAGGCTGGATCGCCTGCATCTTGCGCATCGACTTCATCGTCTTGTAGTACAGCGGGAACACGCACGCGTGCACGACGAGCACGAGGAAGATGATCGACAGCACCCACGAGAAACCGATGGGCGACATGCCGAGCATGGTCAGGAACTTGTGGAAGACGGCCATGATCTGGGTCATCAGCCATTCGACCGGGGTCAGCAGCTTATACAGCCAGCCCCAGAATCCTTTATCCAGAAGGAATTCGTTATAGTTGATCATCGCTTAGGCCATCTCCTTACGTTGCGCATGCCGGTCGTCGGACTCGCCGACGGCATCGTCATGCCAGGCCAGTGGTGTCAGTCGAGGCTCCTCATGGGCCTTCGACCACGAAATTCGATAGAACACGGAATATCGCTGCGGCACGTCATCAATGCCGCCACGACTCCACGGTCGGCAACGCAACAGACGCAGAACGGCGAGCAATCCGCCGCGAAACGCCCCATACCGTTCCAATGCCTCGATGGCATAGCGGGAACAGGAGGGGTAATACTTGCAACAAGCGGGACGATTCGCCGAAATGGCGCGCTGATACCAGCGTATCGCGCGGATCATTCCGTCGGTCACGCTCATCGAGGATCACGCTTCGATGTTTTACGTGAAACGGCGTCGAACAGCGACGCCACCTGCTTGTCCAACGACTGAAAATCGGCATGCGCGGCGCTGGGCTTGGCACGCATTACGACGTCCACCCCTTCGGGAAGACGCGATTCATAGGCGCGAGCCAACACGCGAAACCGTCGTTTGACGGTGTTGCGCGCCACCGCATGACCTACCGCTTTGGATACGGCAAGGCCAAGCCGCCGGCCGCACGCAGTCGTATCGCCCAAAACTGAGGCATCGTCGCGCACCAGATAGTGCACGACGATGTCCTTGTCGCTGACTTTACGACGGCGTTTGAGCACGGTGACGAAGTCACGATGACTCTTCAGCCGCTCCACGTCGATGTCGCCGCCGAAGGTACTGGTCAGGCGGCCAGGGACTTGCGGCCCTTGGCGCGGCGACGGTTGATGGTCGCGCGACCGGAACGGGTGCGCATGCGCAGGCGGAAGCCGTGCTTCATGTGACGGCGGCGGTTGTTCGGCTGGAATGTCCTCTTCATAATTTAGCTCCCGGTTTTTAGCCGCGCCGAAGCACGGCTCCTCATGAGTCAAGCTATACCAAAGTACTCTTACCCCTGCCCACAAGTCAAAACGCCGAGTGTACTTTCACATTTCGGCCCGCGTTCCATTTCGGTTCATATGCACATAACCGTTGAAATATCAAGCCATGACGGCGGCAAGTTATCCACAAATTACACGAATGTTATTCACAATCCAGTGTTTTCAACACGCAAGCCTGTGGATAACTTCTATGATTTGGAGTAAAAATGATCTGTTGTCGTTATATTCGCTCGAGTGGAGGAGGCCCGCATGGCGCACACGCCGCAGGACCCCGCCGCGCAGGCGGCCCGCATCTGGGCCGATGCGCTGGCTCTGCTCAAGCATAATTCCTCGCTGACCGCACGCGACAAAGGCTGGCTTGAGGGGGTCATCCCCGAAGCGGTGTTCGGCACGACGATCGTGCTGTGCGTGCAGAACCTCGCCACGCAACAGGCGTTGCAGAAGGATCTCAGCGAGCAGCTGCTCCACGCGTTGAACATCGCCTCCGGCGTCAACATGTTCCCCGCGTTCAAGGTGGAGCCCAAATCTTTCTCGAACACGTCCAGCGAACCGGACACCCCGGTCGCGGCACGCCCCGCGCGCGAGGACTTCGACGTCCGCACCGCGCCGACCGTCGCCGATCTCGGACAGGATTCGTACCGGCCGGACGGACAGTCCGCACCTCGCCCGTCGATGCAGTCGGTCATTTCCGAACCGGCTCCCCGACCGATGCCGCCGGCGATTCCGGAAGGCACGTTCGCGACGAGCCGCACGCAGGTGGCGCGCGATCCCGAAACTCATCTCAACAAGAACGCGACGTTCGACACGTTCGTTCCCGGAGATTCCAACCGTTTCGCGCGAACCGTGGCATTGGCCGTGGCCGAGGGATCGGGACGTGATTTCAATCCGTTATGTATCTACGGCGGGTCGGGCCTGGGCAAGACCCACCTGCTCAACGCGATCGGCAATTACGCGCTGGTCAAGGACCCGACGCTGAAGGTCCGGTACGTCACGTCCGAGGAATTCACGAACGAATTCATCGAGGCGCTGCAGAATCCGAACCAGAGCCAGGGCCAGATCGCCGAATTCAACCGCCGTTACCGAGAGGTCGACGTGTTGCTCATCGACGATATCCAGTTCCTGGGCGGCAAGGACGCCACGCTCGAACAGTTCTTCCATACGTTCAACACGTTGTATCAGGCGAACAAGCGCATCGTGATCGCATCCGATGTGCCGCCGAAGAACCTCAAGGGGTTCGAGGCGCGACTGATCTCCCGCTTCGAATCCGGCCTGCCGGTCGACGTGAAGCCGCCGGATCTCGAGACCCGCATCGCCATCCTGCGCATGATGGCCTCGATGAACCATGCGAACATCCCGAACGACGTGCTCGATCTCATCGCGGAACGATTCACCGAGAACATCCGCGAGCTTGAGGGCGCGCTGACGCGCGTCACGGCCGTCGCCTCGCTGAGCAGCCAGCCGGTCACCCGTGCTCTGGCCGAGCAGACGCTGCAGGATTTCTTCACGGCGGACGTCGAGATCAAGCCGACCGACATCATCGGCCAGGTCGCGAAGTACTTCCATCTGTCGTTCGACGACATCGTCGGCAAGGGCCGCACGAAGAACGTGTCCATCGCACGGCAGATCGCCATGTATCTGTGCCGCGAGAACACGGGCATGAGCCTGGTCGACATCGGCGAGGTGTTCCACGGGCGCGATCACACGACCGTGATGCACGCGGTGAAGCAGATCAACCAGAAAATGCAGCAGAAGCAGGAGATCTACAACTACGTGATGGAGCTGACCCTGCGTCTCAAGCAGCATTCCAACGACAAGTGACGGATATTCGCCGTCCAGCAGGATCGTTCTGACAGACCGTTT
This sequence comes from Bifidobacterium aerophilum, assembly GCF_010667685.1. GTDB lineage: Bacteria > Actinomycetota > Actinomycetes > Actinomycetales > Bifidobacteriaceae > Bifidobacterium > Bifidobacterium aerophilum. Next base: position 23,860 of record NZ_WHZW01000026.1, read on the forward strand.
TCGGCACTTTTTCGGGTTCGCTCGAAAAAGTGCCGTTTTTCGTCTGTGAGCGCGATCGTGGTGGACGAGGTCGGCGAGGAAAACGGTGCGGCCGCATGCCACTGCTGAGCAAGGAGACGACGATACCGGCCGAAAAAAGTCCGGCTCGTACGCGGCCCGATCCGGCACGCGATCGGATTGCAGGCCGCACGCGATCGCCCGGTCGATTGGGTCTCCGCCTTGATGGCGGCGGCGCCTGACATCTCGAAGATGCGGTGTCCGCGATCGTCGGCGTCCTGCGCCGCCCGTCCGGGAGAACGGCGTTGAGCGAACGATTTCGGAGGTTTTTCCGGCACTGCGGAAAAATGCCCGATTTTGGTCTGTGAGCGCGATCGTGGTGGACGGGGATGTTGTGAAACACCTCGGGAAACGCTTCGACACGCCCGGATTCTATGTGTTGTTCAAGAAAAGTTATCCACAGGGTTTTGCACAAATGTGGGTAAATCCTGCGGATAACCGGTGGACAACCCCGCTTTTCAACGTGGATAACATGTGGACTTATCCACCAAAAATGTGGACAACTGGAAAATCGGATTCCGTGTGTGGATAAGTCGCTTAGTTATCCACAGAATATGCAGAAGTTATCCACATCTTGAGTTATCCACCGAAGACTACTCGCGACTACGATCAAGCAAGTTATCCACAGTTTCCACAGTGCTTATTACTACGACTACTTACCCACTTACTTCCGATCGCAACCGCAATCATAGCGGATCGGCGCCAGCCGATTCGCGCTCGTGTGTTCCTTCGCTAGAATGGCCGTCAAGACAGCAAGTGAAAGTAGGACCAATGAAAGTCGAAATCGATTCCGCCGCGCTGGCGGACGCCGTGGCCTGGACCACCCGAGTCATCGAAGCCCGTCCCGCGAACCCGATCCTCGTTGGCATCCGTCTCGAAGCAATCGACGGAACGCTGCAACTGTCCGCGTACAACTACAAGATTTCCGCGCGTCACCACATCGAAGCCGGTGTCGATGAGTCCGGAAGCGTTCTCGTGCTTGGCAAACTGCTCGCCGACATCACCAAGTCGCTGCCCGCGGAACGCACGTACCTGTCGACCGACGAGTCGACGCTGACCATCACGTCGGGCAAGTCGAAGTTCACCCTGCAGCTCATGCCCGAAACCGAATACCCCGATATGCCTGTCGTTCCGGCGAAACTCGGCCAGGTCGACGCCCCGACCTTCATGCAGGCGGTGTCCCAGGCATGCGTCGCGGTGTCCCGTGAGGAGAACCGCCCGGTGCTCACCGGCGTGCGGATCCAGTTCTCGGGCGACAAGGTCGTCATGACCTCGACCGATCGTTTCCGTCTGTCGCGTGCGACGTTCACGTGGACCCCGCAGGATCCGAACACCGAAGCGGTCACGCTGGTTCGCGGATCGCTGCTGCGCGACATCGCCCGTTCGCTTGACGAACACCAGAACGTGGTGATCGATTTCGATCAGGACACCCCGTCGCTGCTCGGTTTCGAAAACGCCGGACGAGTTTCGACGTCGCAGCTGATCGATGGCGAATTCCCGGCTACCGATCGCCTGTTCGCCGACGAATATCCGATCCAGGCGGTGATCGATCGCCAGCAGCTGATCGGCGCGATCAAGCGAGTCGCGCTGGTCGCCGAACGCAACGCTTCGATCCGCATGACCTTCTCCGGACAGGAACTGACACTGTCGGCCGGCGCGATCGACGAGGCCCAGGCGCAGGAAACCATCGACGTCGATCTCGACGGCGACGACATCACGGTCGCGTTCAATCCGTCCTACCTGATCGAAGGTCTGTCCGCGATCACCGAACCGTTCGTGCGCATGAAGATGACCACCGCGGTCCGCCCGGTCGAGTTCAATGGCCAGCAGGAAGCCGATTCTGACGAGTCGATGGACTACCGGTATCTGCTCGTTCCGGTGCGCTTCAACTGATTCGCGAATCCCGATAACCAATAATATGGAAAACGCTTTCCAAAACCGGAGGCCCGGAAATGGAAAGCGTTTTCCAAAAGATCGCCTAAGGAACACCGCCGCATGTACGTTTCACGCCTCGCGCTTGACCACTTCCGCTCCTGGGAGCACGTCGTGGTCGACCTCGCGGCAGGCGTGAACATCCTGCAGGGCGCGAACGGACTCGGCAAGACCAACCTCGTCGAAGCGGTCGAGGTGCTGTCCACCGGTTCCAGCCACCGCACCTCCGGATCGTTGCCGCTCATCGAACGCGGGCATCCGTCCGCCACGATCCGCGCCAACGTCACGGCATCCTCCCCCGATGGAACCGGCGAAAACACCGACACCGCCGACGCCACGTCCTTCGAGACCACCGCAGAACCGTCCACGACCACCTACGAGCTGACAGTCGCGGCGCGCGGCGCAAACCGCGCCCGCATCAACGGCGGCAAATCGACCTACATGCGCGAGGTGATCGGCGCCATCCCCAGCATCGCGTTCACTCCCGAGGACCAGCGCCTCGTGGCCGGCGATCCGGCAGCCCGACGTAACTTCCTCAACCAGGCCGGCGCGCTGCTCGTCAACGGCTACGTGGACAGGCTGCAGACGATCACGAAAATCGCCCGTCAGCGCACGGCCCTGCTCAAGCAGCTCGGCGACCGTCAGCCGGGCAACGTCTCCGACGTCCCCTCCCCCGCCGACGCGGCGCTCAGCGGACTGGAGATCTGGACCGGCCAGTTCATCGACGTCGGCGTCGCGCTGACCCGCGACCGCGCGCATCTCGTCGACCTGCTGTCCGGCCCGTTCGCCGCGATCTATCGTGATCTGGCAGGCGAGAGCGAGAAGGCCGAACTCGTGTACGAACCGTCGTTCGACGAGATCTTCCTGTATCCCGATCCGTTGCCGCGCATCAGCGAACACTTCCAGCGCATCTACCCCGGCGAGGTGGCCCGCGGCCAGAACCTGATCGGACCGCACCGTGACGACCTGTCCCTGCTACTGGACGGCATGCTGGCCCGCGAATTCGCATCGAACGGCGAGATGTGGACGATGGCGCTGGCGCTGAAGATGGCGTTGTACGAGGTGGTGGCCAAGGCCCGCGGAGTCAAGCCGGTCGTGATCCTCGACGACGTTTTCGCGCAGCTCGACGAATCGCGCCGTCGCCAGATCCTCGATTTCGCGTCGCGACAGGACCAGGTGCTCATCACCGTCGCCGCGGCCAGCGACATCCCAGACCTCGATGACGCGGCCCCGGACGCGCATGTCATCGACGTGGCCGCGCTCAAACGGGAACAGGACGCGTATCTGCATCCCGATCCGTCGATGTTCGGCACAGGCGCCCCGTCGGCATCCGTCGGATCGTCGGCATCCGTCGAGGCGACGGCATGAAACCGCCCGTCGAACGCACGCTGAGACTGGACGAGCGCAAACTGCCCGCCGAGGTGTTCGAGCGGCTGGCCGCACGCGGCGGCTACGTGATGCGTGACCGCAAGGCGCGCGAGGAGAACAGCGAGAAGGCGTGGGAAAGCTTCGGCAAGCCCGGGCGCGACCCGGACACCTTCGCCAGCGTGCTCAACGGCATCGCAGCCGGAGGCCACTGGGTGCCGCAGCTCAAGCTCGCCCAGCTGCGCAACCACTGGGACCAGGTCGTCGGCCCCGGCATCGCGATGCATTCGTCCGTGGCCGACTTCCGCGACGGCGTGCTCACGATCCGCACCGAATCGGCCGTCTGGGCCACGCAGCTGACCTACATGATCCCCCAGCTCACCGCCACGATCCGCGAGCGGCTGTCCGGACTGGACATCCGCGAGATCCGCGTGACCGGCCCGGCCTCCGGATACCGTCGTGGCGGATACCGCGGCCGTCGCGGGTACTGAGCGGGTACTGGGCGGTCGCCAGGCGGTCTCGGGCGCGCGCCGGTCATCCCCATGCTGGCGTCAATCCGCTGATTTTCGCCGCTGGGTCGGGTGTCGCCGTAGACGAGTAGACTTACCTACATAATGTGTAAACGGCTAGAAGAGCCCATTATTTGCGTTCTAGGGCATATAGCCCTTGCGAATGGCCTCTGAAGCGTGGGGAAACTCAGAAAGGAATCCTGTGGCAGACGAAGCAGATTCGCTCGAAGGTTCCACTGAACAGAACATCACCGACCCGATCACCGACAAGCAGGCCGAACTCAACGCCGCGGCCGAGCAGATCAACAGTGACGAGCTCGTCGACGCGCAGCTCGACGACAGCATGTCCCCCGACCACTACGATGCGAGCGATCTGAAGGTCCTTGAAGGCCTTGAGGCCGTGCGCATCCGTCCGGGCATGTACATCGGCTCCACCGGCCCGCGCGGCCTGCACCATCTGGTGTACGAGATCGTCGACAACTCCGTCGACGAGGCGCTCGCCGGCTACGCGACGCACATCGAGGTCACGATCCTGCCGGACAACGGCATCCGCGTCGTCGACGACGGCCGAGGCATCCCGGTCGACGAGGTGCCCGGCGAAGGCGTTTCCGGCGTCGAGACGGTCATGACCAAGCTGCACGCCGGCGGCAAGTTCGGCGGCGGCGGATACGCGGTCTCCGGCGGCCTGCACGGCGTCGGCATCTCCGTCGTCAACGCGCTGTCCACGCGCGTCGACATCGAGGTGCGCCGCCAGGGCTTCCACTGGACGCAGACGTACATCAACCAGCATCCGACCGCGCGGCTCAAGCAGGGCGAGCCGATGGCCGAAGGCGAGTCCACCGGCACGTCCGTCACGTTCTGGCCGGACGGCAAGATCTTCGAGACGACCGTCTACGACTTCGAGACGCTGCGCGCCCGCTTCCAGCAGATGGCGTTCCTCAACAAGGGCCTCAAGATCAGCTTGACGGACCTGCGTGAGCCGGACATGGCCGGCGACGAGGTCGCAGGCCAGGACGACGCCGAGCCGAAGCACCAGAGCGTCACGTACCAGTACGCGAACGGCATCAAGGACTACGTCGACTATCTCGTCAAGTCCCGCAAGGCGACGCCGGTCGAGGACGACGTGATCGACTTCGAGGCCGAGGATCTGAAGATCGGCATCTCCGCCGAGATCGCGATGCAGTGGACGACCGCGTACTCCGAGGCCGTCCACACGTTCGCGAACACGATCTCCACGACCGAGGGCGGCACCCACGAGGAAGGCTTCCGCGCGGCGCTCACCAGCCTCGTGAACCGTTACGCCCGCGAGAAGAACATCCTCAAGGACAAGGACGACAACCTCTCCGGCGACGACGTGCGCGAGGGCCTGACGGCCGTGATCTCCGTCAAGCTCACCACCCCGCAGTTCGAAGGCCAGACCAAGACCAAGCTCGGCAACTCCGAGGCGAAGACCTTCGTGCAACGCGTGATGACCGACAAGCTCGGCGACTGGTTCGACTCGCATCCGAGCGAGGCCAAGAACATCATCCAGAAGGCTATCGAGGCGTCCCGCGCGCGCATCGCCGCCAAGAAGGCGCGCGAGAACACGCGCCGCAAGTCGATCTTCGAGTCGGCCGGCATGCCCGACAAGCTCAAGGACTGCCAGTCCAACAACCCCGAAGAGTGCGAGCTGTTCATCGTCGAGGGCGATTCGGCAGGCGGCTCCGCGATCCAGGGTCGCAACCCGGAGACGCAGGCGATCCTGCCGCTGCGAGGCAAGATCCTCAACACCGAGCGCGCGTCCATCGACCGCATGATGAAGTCCGACACGATCGAGTCGCTCATCACGGCCGTCGGCGGCGGCTACGGCGAGGACTTCGACGTGAGCAAGGTGCGTTACCACAAGGTCATCATCATGGCCGATGCCGATGTCGACGGCGCGCACATCGCCACGCTGAACCTCACGCTGTTCTTCCGCTACATGCGCCCGATGATCACCGCCGGCTACGTGTACGTGGCCATGCCGCCGCTGTACCGCCTCAAGTGGACGCGCGGCGACCACGACTTCGTGTACACCGACCGCGAGCGTGACGAGAAGCTCGCCGAGGGCAAGGCGGCCGGACGCCAGCTGCCCAAGGGCGAGGGCATCCAGCGCTACAAGGGTCTGGGCGAGATGACGTACCAGGAGCTGTGGGAGACCACCATGGACCCGGAGCGACGCATCCTCAAGCAGATCCACATCGAGGACGCGGCGGCCGCGGACGAGACGTTCTCCATGCTCATGGGCGACGACGTGGAACCGCGCAGGCTCTTCATCCAGCGCAACGCGAAGGACGTGCGCTTCATCGACGCCTAGGCGGCGATGAAGAGACGGCACAGCATTGATGCGTGATCCTTCCTTGCTCCCCCTGACAGGGGGAGCTGGCCGACGAAGTCGGGCTGAGGGGGCTGCACCCCTCGACGCAAACACGCTTTGACCCCCTCAGTCAGCTTCGCTGACAGCTCCCCTGCCAGGGGGAGCAAGAAACCGGGATGCTGACCGCTCCTTTACGGGAGCAAAACACTGAGAACACAAAGGAACCAATAAGTGGCAGACGAAAACAGCACCGGCGGCAACGACCTGCCGGAGCAGAACGACGAGCGGGCCGAGCGCTCGCTCGAGCCCACGAGCCCGCAGGCCAGCGAGAACCTGGTCCTCGACGAGCACCGCGTGGCCCACACCGACATCCAGAAGGAGATGCGCCAGTCCTACCTCGACTACGCGATCTCCGTCATCGTCGAACGCGCCCTGCCGGACGTGCGTGACGGCATGAAGCCGGTCCACCGCCGCATCGTGTACGCGATGTACGACGGCGGCTACCGCCCGGACCGCGGCTACTCCAAGTGCGCCCGCCCGGTCGCCGACGTCATGGGCAACTACCACCCGCACGGCGACGCGGCGATCTACGACACCCTCGTGCGCATGGCCCAGCCGTGGTCGATGCGCTACACGCTCGTCGACGGCCAAGGCAACTTCGGTTCGGCCGGTGACGATCCGCCGGCGGCCATGCGTTACACCGAGTGCCGCATGATGCCGCTCGCGATGGAGATGGTCCGCGACATCGACAAGGACACCGTCGACTTCGTGCCGAACTACGACGGCCGCACGCAGGAGCCGACCGTGCTGCCCGCGCGCTTCCCGAACCTGCTCGCGAACGGTTCCTCGGGCATCGCCGTCGGCATGGCGACCAACATTCCGCCGCACAACATGCGCGAGCTGGCCACCGCCGTCCACTGGACGCTCGACCATCCCGAAGCCTCCCGCGAGGAGCTGCTGGACGCGCTCATCGGCATCATCAAGGGACCTGACTTCCCCACCGGCGCGACGATCCTCGGCCACAAGGGCATCGAACAGGCGTACCGCACCGGCCGTGGCCTGATCACCATGCGCGCGGTCGTCAACACCGAGGAAATCAAGGGCCGCATGTGCCTCGTGGTCACCGAGCTGCCGTACCAGGTCAACCCGGACCGTCTGGCCGCGTCCATCCGCGAAGGCGTGCGCGACGGCAAGATCCAGGGCATCGCCGACATGCGCGACGAGACGTCCGGCCGCACCGGCCAGCGCCTCGTGCTCGTGCTCAAGCGCGACGCCGTGCCGAAGGTCGTGCTCAACAACCTGTACAAGCACTCGCAGCTGCAGCAGACGTTCGGCGCGAACATGCTCGCGCTGGTCGACGGCGTGCCGCGCACGCTCAGCCTCGACGCGTTCATCCGCCACTGGGTGAACCACCAGCTCGAAGTCATCGAACGCCGCACCCGGTACCTCAAGCGCGAGGCCGAGGAACGCGACCACATCCTGCAGGGCCTCCTGAAGGCCATGGACGCGATCGACGAGGTCATCAAGCTGATCCGTTCCAGCCAGGGCCGTGAGGACGCCCGTCCGAAGCTGATGGACTTCCTCGACATCGACCAGGTGCAGGCCGACGCGATCCTGTCGATGCAGCTCGTGCGCCTCGCCAACATGGAGCGCCAGAAGATCATCGACGAGCATGAGGAACTCATGCGCAAGATCGCCGACTACAACGACATCCTCGCCAAGCCGGAACGCCAGCGCAAGATCGTCGGCGACGAGCTCGACGAAATCGTCGCCAAGTACGGCGACGAACGCCGCACGAAGATCCTGCCGTACTCCGGCGAGATGAACGTCGAGGACCTGATCGCCGAGGAGAACGTGGTCGTCACGGTCACGCACTCCGGCTTCATCAAGCGCACCAAGGCCGACGAATACCGCGCACAGCACCGCGGCGGCAAGGGCATCAAGGGCGCCAAGCTACGCGAGGACGACGTGGTGGACCACTTCTTCCTCACGTCCACGCACAACTGGCTGCTGTTCTTCACGAACAAGGGCCGCGTGTACCGCATCAAGGCGTACGAGCTGCCCGAAGGCTCGCGCGACTCCAAGGGCCAGCATGTGGCGAACCTGCTGCAGTTCGGCCCCGACGAGACGATCCAGACCGTGCTGTCGATCCCGAACTACGAGGTCGCCAAGTACCTGGTGCTCGCGACCCGTTCCGGCAAGGTCAAGAAGACCGCGCTCGCCGAGTACGATTCGCCGCGTCAGGGCGGTCTGATCGCCGTGCGTCTGATCGAGGACGAGAACGGCGAGACCGCCGACGAGCTGGTCGGAGCCGCGCTGTGCAACGCGGAGGACGACATCATCCTCGTCTCGCGTCTCGGCATGAGCCTCAAGTTCGCGGCCGACGACGACCAGCTGCGTCCGATGGGCCGCCAGACCGCCGGCGTGCAGGGCATGAAGTTCCGTGACGGCGACAGCCTGCTCGCGATGGACGTCGTGCCGGCCGACACCGACAAGGACCTGCTCGTGGTCACCAGCGAAGGCTTCGCCAAGCGCACGGCGATTTCCGAGTACCGTCTGCAGGGCCGTAACGGCTTCGGCGTCAAGGCCGTGCAGCTCGCGGAAGGCCGCGGCTCGCTCGTCGGCGCGGTGATCGTGTCCGAGGACGACCAGGTGCTTGCGATCATGAAGTCCGGCAAGGTAATCCGCTCCGACGTGGCCGAGGTCAACCGCACCGGCCGCAATACGCAGGGCGTGACGCTGGCCAAGCCGGACAAGGGCGACGAGATCATCTCCATCGCGCGCAACGAGGAGAAGGACGACGACGAGGACGACTCGGCCGAGGTTTCGGAGGTCTCCTCCGAGGCGCCCGCGACGGGCGAAACCACCGCGGAAGAGTCCGAGACCAACGAGCAGTAGCCGTCTGCTGAGACTGATAGTCTCGCATAAAGCAACAGCTCAGACAAGGAGCAACGATGAGCGAGAATCCTGAAGAGGGCGACGTGATCCAGCCCGCCGGCTTCGCCCCCGAGACCGCCGGCGAGGCCCCGGCGTCCCAGCCGGCCGAATCGCACGAGCACATCGGCCGCGTGGCCCGTTCCGTCGTCGGCGAATCCGGCGCTGCCGCGGCGCCGGCCTCGGTTCCTCCGACGTCCCGTCCGAACAAGAAGAAGCGTGGCACGCCGCGTGCCCGCCGCATGAACCTGTCGGTCACCCACGTGAGCGCATGGTCCGCGGCCAAGGTGTCGTTCCTGCTGGGCATCGCCGGCGGCATCATCCAGATCGTCGCCGTGCTGATCGTGTGGCTGCTGCTCAACGCGGTCGGCGTGTTCGAGCAGATCACCACGATCGTCAAGTCCACCGGTCTGGACACCGGCAGCTTCGATCTGGCCAGCATCATCAGTCTGCCGACGGTGCTGAGCGCCACCACGATCTTCTCGATCGTCGAGGTCGTGATCTTCACGCTGCTCGTGACGATTCTCACGCTGCTGTACAACGTGGTCACCGCGCTCGTCGGCGGCGTGCACGTCACCCTCGGCGACGACTGATCCGGGCCGACTGATCGGCTTTCGGCCAATCGGCCATCCGGCGTATGCAAGTGGCTCCCCTCCATTCGGATGGGGAGCCACTTTGTCGTATAAGGGGTTCGGTCACGCCTCTTGATCGAGAGCGAACGCTGCGTATAACGGCAGGCTAACCAGCGGCACATCGGTACCAGCTACGGTATCTATGCCGAAGTCGCGTTCGGACAGTCGGTATGCGCGAGGAGAATGCCCCTCCTCCACGAATTTGCGCAGGCTCTTGGCGGTGACGTTACGTGCGGATTTGATTTCCACCGGAAGGACTTGCGCCTGCCGGTTCTGGAATACGAAGTCCAGTTCTCCCTGTCCGTTACCAGCGGGAGTCCAGTAGAACGTGTGTAATCCAGCGGCCTTCAGCGATTGCATGGCATAGTTTTCGGCCAGTGCGCCACGGAAATCGGATGACAGGATCTGAGCGACATCGGGCCGTAACAGCAATTCCGCATCGATACCGAACTTGGAGAACATGATGCCGGTATCGGCCACATAGATCTTGAAGAAGCTGCCTTCCTCGTCGGAGTACGGAGCCAGCGGTGCTTCACTGTCCTTGGTCATATCGTTGCGGTTGACGATACCTGCGGCTTCCAACCATTCCAGCGGTTCCAGCAGACGTTCTCGACGTCCTCCGCGTATGACGTCGGCGTATTTGAATTTTTTCGTGGACGATCGCAGGAGCTGCTTCTGCAGGCTGTCCCAGATGCGTTTCGCGGAGATGCCGCTGATGCCATTGTCCGGATCGGTCATGTCGTTGACATACGTGTCGTTGATCTCGTGTTGTTCCTGCATGACCGATGCAAACGATCGCGTAGTGCGATAGGCATCCACTGCCTTGGGCATGCCTCCGACCACAAGATACCGGTGATACCAGTCGAGCGCCCTGTCATGCAGCATGAACGAGCGCGGGTTGGCGGCGTGATCCCTGATCGATTCGGCGAGCGGCTGCTCGTCCAACGCCCAGAGGAATTCCTCAAAGTCCATCGGGAACATGTCGAGTTGGAGTACGCCCGAGGGGAACGGGAGCCGTCGTTTCCTCACCGTGACTCCGAGCAGGCTGCCGGTCGCGATGACCCGCCAAGGGGACCCGGAGAAAAAGCGCAATGAATTCAACGCCTTGTCGCTGAGTTGGATTTCGTCGAAGAACAGCAGCGTGGACCGTGGATCACATGACTTGCCGGTATATTCCTGAATGCGATTGACGATGGCTTCCGTGTCGCTGGTCGGAACGTCGAAGATCTTCTCAATGGTGTCCAGATCGGTCTGAAAATCCAGTTTGACCATGTTGTCGTCAAACAGGTCATGCGCGATCCGTTCGATCAGGAACGTTTTGCCGATGCGACGTGCTCCGCGGATGAGCAGGGGTTTGGCATCGCCGCAATCCTTCCATCGATGGATTTCGTCAGCAAGCTTACGCCGCATATACGTCATTCGGTCCTCCGGAGCTTGTTTGTACATGAATAAATATTATTTTATGTACAAAGTATACATGAAAACATATTATTTCATGTACTGTTAAGTCTCGACCGTGTTTGCTGTTCTGATGGAGGGGTGGGAATAGTTAGAGGCTTCTAGGCAGAATGGGTGGTGCCTAAACCTA
>NZ_WHZW01000027.1 GCF_010667685.1 Bifidobacterium aerophilum
AGACCTACCTCTCCGATGTTCACCTCGCGCTCATCGCCATCCACCTCAAACGACCCTTAGAGTAAACACACCCTAGTTAAGACGGTAGGCGGAAGCCGCTTCAAGGCGTCCACTCGAATCGTCATCCTTCGCCCACGGCCCGTCTGTTGGCGGGAATCGCTGAGCCTTAAGACTCGGACGCAGGAAGGCGATCATTCGAAAGGTCTCAATTATGTCTGCTGTCGTCGCACATCCCGGTACCGCGCCGGATGGAACGCGGTCGGCCGGGAAGAAGCCGTTCGACATCCATTCCTGGACGTCGCTGCTGTACCTGCTTCCCGCGGTGCTGGTGTTCGCATGCTTCGTCGTCTACCCGCTGATCCGCACGTTCGTCCTGTCCGCCTCCGGCACCGATATCCTCGGCCGGCAAAGTCAGTTCGTCGGACTGCGCAACTTCGAACGCGTGTTCACCGATCCCGAATTCGGCAAGATCATGCTCAACACGCTGCTGTTCGCCGTGTACACCGTGGTGCCCACCATCGTGCTGTCGCTGGTCATCGCGCTCATGCTCAACAAGGAATCCACCGTCAACCGCGTGTTCCGTACGGTGTTCGCGCTGCCGTTCGCCTACTCGGTGTCGGCCGCGTCCATCATCTTCTCCGCGTTCTTCAACCCGGCCACCGGCCTGTTCAACGCCATCGTGCAGAAGTTCGGCGGCCAGCCGGTCGGCTGGCTCACCAGCTCCCAGTTCGCGTTGCCGGCCATCGCCATGACGACCGTGTGGATGAACATCGGGTACAACGTGCTCGTCCTGCTCGCCGGACTCGGGTCCGTGCCGGACGAGATCGTCGAGGCGGCGCGTCTGGACGGCGCGTCCGGATTCCGCCTGCAGTGGTTCATCATGATCCCGATGATCATGTCGCAGGTGTTCTTCCTCATCATCACCGACACCATCCAGTCGCTGGAAAGCTTCGGCCAGATCCACGTGCTGACCAAGGGCGGCCCCGATTCGTCCACCACGACGCTCGTGTACGACATCTACATGCACGGCTTCGCCAACAACAGTTCCAATTTCGGTTACGCATCCGCGGAGGCGATCGTGCTGATCGTGGTGGTCGCGATCATCACGCTCATCCAGTTCACCACCGTGGGAAAGAAGGTCGATAACCAATGAGCGTCGCGACAACCACCCAGATCCCGGTCAAGCCGAAGGCCGTCAAGGCCATCGGGCAGGCCGGGAGGAACGCGAAGGAAGCGCGGGCCGAACAGGCCGAAGCCAGCGGAGTCTCCGCGAACTTCTCGCACGCCAAGTACGTCGCATCGAAGATCTTCGGCCTGCTCGTGCTCGTGCTGCTCGGCGTCATCGTCATCTTCCCGGTGTACTACTCGTTCGCCGGCACGCTCATGCAGCAGCAGGACATTGCCGCCTATCCGCCGGCCATCTGGCCCAAGCACGGCATCACCTGGGGCAACCTGACCACGGCCGCGCAGATCATCCCGCTGTTCCGCCAGTACCTCAACTCGTTCGGCTCGACGCTGATCATCACCGTCGCGCAGGTCCTCACGTCCACGCTCGTCGCGTACGCGCTGGTAGTGCTCAAGGTGCGCGGCGCGAGCGTGTGGTTCACGCTGTTCATCGGCACGATGATGATCCCCGGCGAGTCCGTGATCATTCCGAACTACCTGACGATCTCGTCGCTCGGCCTGCGCAACACGTTCCTCGCGCTGATCCTGCCGTACCTGGCCAGCGGTTTCGGCATCTTCATGATGTACTCGTTCATGAAGCAGTTCCCGATGGAGCTGGTCGAGGCCGCGCGCATCGACGGCGCGTCCAACCTTCGCCTGCTGTGGTCGATCGTGCTCCCGCTGAGCCGCCCGGCCATCGCGTCGCTCGCCATCTACACGTTCCTGACCCACTGGAACGGCTTCTTCTGGCCGTTGCTCGTCACCGAAACGCCGGAGATGCAGACCATCCAGATCGGCATCACGCAGCTGCAGTCGCCGGACAACTTCAACCCCGGACTGGTCATGGCCGGCGCGGTACTCGCCGTCATCCCGACGCTGCTCATCGTCATCCTCGGCCAGCGTCAGATCGTGCGCGGCCTGACCGCCGGCTCGACCAAGTGAGCCGCCGGGTAATCCGGGCCGGATCCACGTAATCGCAAGATTTTCCAACAAACAAGAGAGGCAATCATGAACAAGACAATGCGTACGCTGGTGGCCGCCGCCGTGGCCGCCGGATCGCTGCTGGCGGTCGCCGGCTGCGGCAACGCCAACGCGAACGTCGCCACGCAGAAGGACTCCAGCGGCGCGGTCGTCGTGAACTTCTGGCATTCGATGTCCGGCACCAACGGACAGGTGCTCGACAAGCTCATCAGCAAGTTCAACGACGAGAACAAGGGCAAGATCGTCGTCAAGGGCACGTACCAGGGCCAGTACGACGACGCGATCACCAAGTACAAGTCCGCCGTGCAGTCGCAGTCCACGCCGACGCTGATGCAGATCTACGACATCGGCTCGCGATTCATGATGGATTCCGGCACGATCACGCCGATGCAGGACTTCATCGACAAGGACAACTACGACACGTCCGACCTGCAGCCCAACGTGGCCGGCTACTACACCGTGAACAAGAAGCTGTACTCGATGCCGTTCAACACCTCCATGCCGGTGCTGTACTACAACAAGACCCTGTTCAAGAAGGCCGGACTCGACCCGGACAAGGCCCCGGCCACGCTTGACGAGGTCAAGGCCGACGCCGAGAAGCTCTCGCAGAAGAACGGCGGCCCCGCGCAGTACGGCTTCAACGCGGCCGTCTACGGCTGGTACCTGGAGCAGGAGATCGCCGCGAACGGCGACCTGTACTGCTCGCCCGACAACGGTCGCGGCGCCGACCGTGCGACCAAGTTCACGTTCGACAACGACGGCGCGGTGACGTTCATGAAGTGGTGGAAGGGCATGATCGACTCCGGCATTTCCGGCAACACCGGTACGGATACCGACGCCGCGGTCAACGCGTTCGAGACCGGTTCCGTCGCCATCACGGTCGAGTCCACGGCCGATCTGGCCGGCATCATGGAAGCCGCCAAGCAGAAGGGCTTCGAGGTCGGCGTCGGCAACTACCCGAAGATCAAGACCAATGACTCCGGTCCTATCATCGGCGGCGCCTCGCTGTGGATCTCGAATGTGAAGCACTCCGACGAGGAGCAGCAGGCCGCGTGGAAGTTCGTCAAGTTCCTGTCCGAGCCTGAGAACCAGGCGACGTGGCACACCGGCACCGGCTACTTCCCGACTTCGAAGAAGGCGTTGGAGACGGCGACCGACAAGCAGTGGCGTCAGCAGTACCCGCAGTTCGACGTGGCCGTCAAGCAGCTCGCCGATACGAAGCTGACCTCGGCGACGCAGGGTTGCTCGGCCGGCGTGATGCCGCAGGCCCGCAAGGCCGTGGAGACCGCCGTGGAGAAGGTGTTCGAGGGCGCCGATCCGAAGACCGCGCTGAGCGATCAGGTCAAGTCCATGCAGACCACGCTCGACGACTACAACAACTCCGTCAAGCAGTGAGCTGACAGGAACTGGCTGTTTGGCCGGTCCGTTTGCGAGGCGTTGCGATGACGCCTTCGGGAATTGCCCCGCTGGGACCACTCTCAGCGGGGCAATTCCATGACATCATGCGTATTCCGCTACGCGAGAAGGGCTTGGCGGGGCAGCTTCCCGATGGCATATGGGTTTTGCTTCACTTGAGCAGCTCCCTGCGGGGCGGAACGAAGATGCCGTCAGGAAGTTGCCCCGCTAAGGATGCCCCTAGCGGGGCGATTCTCTGAGAACATATGGGTTTTGCCCCGCAGGGAATGGGTCTGGCGGGGCGGAACGATGACGCCTTCGGGGAATTGCCCCGCTTAGCGGGGCGGAACCGCAGGATCGTCCCAGCGGGACAAATCCCGGGTTGCATATGAATGTGCCCCGCCGAGAGCACTCCCAGCGGGGCAAGTCGGAGAAATTGCCGTCAGTCGACCACGCCATAGAGGCGGTCACCGGCGTCGCCGAGCCCCGGCACGATGTAGCACTTCTCGTTGAGCTTCTCGTCGACGGCGCACACGACGACCTTGAAGTCGATGGACGGGTCGATGTGCTCCTGCACGAACTGGATGCCTTCGGGGGCGGCGATGATGCAGACCGCGGTGACGTCCTTGGCGCCGCGTTCGGCGAGGTAGTGCGTGGCGGCGACGAGCGTGCCGCCGGTGGCGAGCATCGGATCGATGAGGAAGCACTGACGGCCGGTCAGATCGTCGGGAAGACGGTTCGCGTAGGTGATCTGCTGGGTCGGATGCTCCTCGTCACGCTTCATGCCGAGGAAGCCGACTTCGGCGGACGGGATCATCTTGGTCATGCCGTCGAGCATGCCGAGGCCGGCGCGCAGCACGGGCACGATGATCGGGCGCGGTTCGGCGATGTGCTTGCCGATCATCGGGGCGACCGGCGTTTCGATCGGCTTGTCGACCACGTCGAGGTTGCGGGTGGCTTCGTACGCTTCCAGCATGACGAGTTCGGAGACAAGCTCGCGGAAGGTGGCGGAGGAGGTGTTCTTGTCGCGCAGCACGGTGAGCTTGTGCTCGACCAGCGGATGATTCAAAACAGTGAGTTCCATAAGTCCCAAGCGTACTACGAAAGCGCGGGCGGGATCGCTGCGCGGGGAGGCGCTGCTGCGGCGGAAAAACGCGAAAGCCCGGACGGTTGATGATGACCGTCCGGGCCTTCGTCAAGGTCTGGCTGTGTTTCCCGTCGTCTGGCGGACTCCGCGGATATCGGCTCGGACAATATCCGTCAGGCGGCGAGAGGGAAAACGCTCAGTGTTTTCTTAACGCGTCAGTCCTCAATCGCGATCTGGTGCTTGGCCTCGACCTGCGGCTGAGCCTGAACCTTCGGGACCTCGATGCACAGCGTGCCGTTCTTGTACTGCGCGTGGATGTCGGATTCCTTCACGTCGTCGCCGACGTAGAAGCTACGAGAGCAGCTACCCATGTAGCGTTCGCGACGCAACCACTTGCCGTCCTTGTCCTTGTCGCCCGAGTCCTCGTCCTTGTGGGCGGAGACGGTCAGGTAACCGTTGTTGAGCTC
Organism: Bifidobacterium aerophilum; assembly: GCF_010667685.1. Taxonomy (GTDB): domain Bacteria; phylum Actinomycetota; class Actinomycetes; order Actinomycetales; family Bifidobacteriaceae; genus Bifidobacterium; species Bifidobacterium aerophilum. Next base: position 5,095 of record NZ_WHZW01000027.1, read on the forward strand.
AAGCGAGATGTCGTTCTTGTCGAAGCCCGGCATGTCGATGTCGACGTCGTAGCAGTTGTCCTTCTCGCGCACGTCGGTGCTCATCATGTTCGCGGGCATGACGGCCGACGAGCCGTTGTCATCGGAACGCCAACCCTGAAAGAACGGATCGTCGAACAGATCGGAGAACATCGTGTCATTCATCAAAGTCGGAAACATTGCCATAATCGGTACTCCTTACAAAACATGCATGGAGTGGAACGGCTTGGCTCGCCGGCCGGGCGCCTTGCGGACCCCGTCTTGCGGCGGCATCCTCGGAACCCGAACGGCTATCGTGACCGTTCCCGGAAACCCTCTCGGAGCTCCTGCCTTGTCCTTTCACCTCACACAATAGGCGTTCGGCGGAGGATGTTCCCGGGTTTTACCCACAGTGAAAAACTTGAGTCATATAGACTCAAGTTTGTATTTCGGCGGCCATGCAGGCCGCGTGACGGAAGAAGGCGTCTTCGCCCCCGTCCAAGCCCTTGGCGGGAATCGAACCCGCGTCTTCTCCTTAAGAAAAAGGAGTGCTCTACCGCTGAGCTACAAGGGGGTAGCCGTATTACGGTTCCGCGCTTCAGCGGCGCCACACATGATATTCGCATGCGAAGACGGTCGCGCGATGCCTTTTTGGGAACGGCACGGGAATGCCCTCTGCTACACTGGTCACTCGTGCATCGCGCAAGCGGGGCATCGCGAATGTAGTTCATCGGTAGAACGACAGCTTCCCAAGCTGTAGAGGCGGGTTCGACTCCCGTCATTCGCTCCGCTGAGAACCGTTGGAATTCCAACGGTTCTCTTCGTTTCTGGCGGTATGGATGTCACGCAGATGGCATCGCGATGGACACGCCGCGGACACACTGCGGACACGTCTCGGACGCGCCGCAAGCACATTCACTTTCCGCTGAGCTTGATGAGCTGGTCGATGGTCACGAACTCGTATCCCTGCTTGCGTAGGTCGTCGATGATCCGCGGCAGCGCCTCCACGGTCTGCGAACGATCGCCTCCGCCGTCGTGCATGAGCACGATCGCGCCGTTGTGCGCGTCCTTCATCACCGCGTCATGAATCGCGTTCGCGCCGGGCATCGACCAGTCGCGCGTATCGATGTCCCACAACACGTTCATCCCAATGAGATCGCCGGCGGCCTCCCACTGTTTCACTCCGAACGCACCGTACGGCGACCGGAACGCCGTCGTCTCCACGCCGGACGCGGCCTTGAGGTTGGCGAATCCGTCCGTGATCTCCGCACGCAACGCATCCGCATCCAGATCGGGCATGTTCGGATGCGTGTTGCTGTGGCTCGCCACCTGATGACCCTCGGCGACCATCCGCTTCTCAGCATCCGGCCAGGCGAGCGACTGCTCGCCGAGATCGAAGAACGTGGCCTTGACCTTCTTCTCCTTGAGCACGTCCAGTACGGGCGCACTGTACTGGCTCGGCCCGTCGTCGAACGTCAGCGCGATCACCTTGCGCCCGGCCGGCCGGGGCGTCACCGATTCGACGATCATCTCGACCGGCTGCTCGGTCAGTCCCTTGTCCACTTCGATGCCGGACTCCTTGCCGACCCACACCTCGCGCTCGCCGTTCCTGCCGGCCTGCCTGAACCGCTGGATCACGCCGGTCAGGTCGACGTCGTCCGTGCCGAACGCGACCGTGTCATGCCGCACGGTGTGCTCCTCGGTCACGTCGTCCCCGTTCGCGACCGTCACGGCCGCATGCTCCGGCACGACCGTATCCGACCACAGTCCATGCGGCACGTCGGTACCGTCGACCGTTACTTTGACCGAGCCTCCGCCGTCCGCCTTGAGTTCCGAACCGTCGATCGCCAGCAGGCGGCCCGGCATGCGGCCGAACGATCCGTTGCGTTCGAGCAGCACGTCGACCGTCACGCCGACATGCGTGCGCACGGTTTCCGCGCCGGTGCCGCTGTCGACCGTCACGTCGATCGGACGCCAGCGGGTATCCCACATCCACCATGTCCAGCCGCCGCCCGAAGCCAGCAGCGCGGCCGTGACCAGACCGACGACCACGCGCACCCACAGGTGGGACCGTTTCGGATTGTTCGGATTGTCGCCGTTGCCGGCATCGAAATCATCGAATGAGGACCGCGGCGTTCTGCCGGGTCGCACCGAACCTCCGAACGACAGTTCTTCCACATCGCCGGCGGGCTGAAATGATGGTGGTCTGAGGGAATCGTCCATGATCCTCACCGATCTCTCGTACGTGTTGCGCAGGTCCGATATATCGTGTCGTGTCCCCATTCTAAGACGGCCGATCGCATCCTGCCGGCAGTTGCCTCGGCGACACGCTGCGTTGCTATACTGAGCCGCAAACGGCGAGGTTTGTGGAAGGGACGGGGATGGAACGGACTGCAGACGTCGGGCGGCAAGTCGAACAGCACGATGACGAAACCGGGGGAGTGCAGGGCGATGCCGCAAGCAGGGGCGAAACCGTAGACGAACACGCTCCCGGAGCCGCGTCTGCCTCGAACCCGCATGCCGGTACGGGAATCCCCGCCGAGCATCGGGTGACTGCGCGACTGCATCTCAGCCAGCTCACGCCGCAGTACGATCCCGCGCATCACGGCATGTACGCGCAGGCGCTGTACGACGCCTGCAATCCGACCGACGGCGGTCCTCAGCCGCGCAACGTTTCGCTGATGGGCAGCTACGGCACCGGCAAAAGTAGCATCATCCAAGGATTCGAGCAGCTGGTGCGCGACAACTATCGGCGTGAAGAGGAGCGACGGTTCGATCGGGAGTATCCGGCGCCTGCCAAACAGCACGGTTTGCGTCGTCACGTCGCCGCGATCACCGGCAGTATCGTGAGGTTCTTCGAGAAGGCCGCATGGGATCGCCGGGTCGATCGCGAGCTCGCCGACAACGCCACCCCGGGCTGCATCGGCGTGACCTCGCTGCTGCTGTGTCCGGAAGGCGAGCGTCGTGACAAAGGCCGGTCGGACGGCGTCGAAAGCCATGAAAGCACGGAAACGCACGAGATCGACGGGCGGACATACGAAACCGTCCATCGTGAGGAGACCGTGCGCAAGCCAAGTGACGACGACCGGTCCGAGGGCGGTCAGACCGAGGAGATCCAGAAGGAGATCATCAAGCAGCTCATCTACGGCGTGCGTCCGTCCGACGTGAACGGGTCGCATTTCCGTAGGCTGCGCTCGCGGCATCGTCCGAGCGAATACCTGCGTCCGATGGCCTTGGTCACGCTGGCGTTGGTGGTGCTGACGTTGGTCGTCGGCCTGTGGTCGAGCGGCTTCAAGCCCGCTGATTTTGCGAAAGAGCTTAAGGGCTGGGCGCTGATCTGGGCGGTGCTGACGGTGTCCGGCTGCGGCATCGTGGCGATGTTCCTCGACAGACTGCAGACGTTCTCGATACAGGCGACGATTTCCGACAGCGTCTCGCTGTCGGTCGACGAACGCCATACGATCGACATCTTCGACAAATACGTTGACGAGATCGTGTACCTGCTCGAGAAGGAGCGGACGCGGTACGTCGTGTTCGAGGACCTCGACCGCGCGTCGGACTGGCGGATCTATTACGAACTGCGCGAACTGAACACGCTGATCAACGCGTCCACGCGCACGCACGGCCAGACGGTCACGTTCATCTACGTGATGGGAGACGCCGCGATGGACCCCAACCGGTACGACGAGAAGCAAGGCGAATGGCCGGAGGATGGGAGCGGGCTGACGCCGTTCGACGTGGCCGAACGCAAGGCGAAGTTCTTCGATGTGAACGTGTACGTGCGGCCGTTCGTCACCGCCGGCAACGCGGGCGCGGTGTTCCGCGACATGCTGCGTGACGACGGAAGCGGTGCCGTTGACGGTGATGTTGATGGTGCAAATGGTGCCGTTGCCGCGAACGGCTCCGATGATATGAACGCCACCGTTGCGAACGGCGGGAAGGTCGGTGATGGCGATGTCCGTTAGGTCGATGTGTGACAGAATCCGCATGGCGTGCTCGGCGGCGAAGGCCGCGTGGGATAGTGGCAAACGCGGCGATGTTTCACATGAAACATCGCCCGTCGCTGAGGCTGACATCGTCGGCACGGCCCCGGCAAATGGCTCCGCCGTCTTCCCTCAAGACGAATTTGATCCCGCGCTGGTCGGCATGATCGCGCGCGAGTTTCCCGATTACCGCATCCTGACCGATATCCGGAACCTGTACGAGATCACCCGCCGGCGCATCTTCGCCATGCACAAGGAAGACGACCGCAAGCGCTGGTTCAATCCTGACGAGTGCCTGATGGCCAGTGCGATCCGCGTGGGTTATCCGTATTTGTTCAACCAGATCATCCGCAACAAGGTCAGGCTCGGAGAGCTGATCTCCCACTGCGAGGACCTGTCCGACGAAGCCGACACCGATGCTCCCGACGCCGATTACCGCAGTCGTGTGCAAAGCGCCTATACCGCGTTCCGTGCCGCCGTGCCGCCGCTGATCAGCAACTGCTTCACCGAGGAAAAACGGTACCTGAGCATCAACTATCTGCTGTACATGGCCGACTGGGAAGGCAAGCTGACCGGTGCCGGCTGGGTGCTGATGAACTCGACGGGGGACAGTCGACTGTCGAGTCTGCCGATCGACGACGTCGACGCGCGCGGCATCGTCTCCTGCTATGCGCCTCGTGAATGGGCGGGGCGTATCGCGTCCAATCGCGCGTTCATGAAGTACGTGTGCGATCGGCTTGACCGTTCCGTGAAGGGCGGCCCCGACGATCCGTGGGACTTGGCAGATGAGCTTACGATCTATAACGCATTGATATCCAGCTTGAGTCCGTCCGATAATGAGCGCGGCAATATGGAGGTGTACTGCGAGCGGAATCGGTACTACCACAATCTGCGATCCGTGTACCCGCAACTCGCGCCGGGCGTCCAGCAGTCGCTGCTGTCCAAGGTGCTGTCTCCGATTTGCCTGGCCGATCCATCCGGCAAAGGATTGGCATCGCAGCAGCGGTACGTTACCTCGTTCATCATCCTGTCCAACGATTTGTACAAGAACGAGGAGGCGACGCTTGACAAGACCTTCTCGCACAACCTGACCGAATCGGACGCGGGCACCTGCTCCAACGGCATGCTGTACGTGACGCTGGGGGACGGGGAGACCGAATTCGGCGACGATACCGGATATCGTGACCGCGAACGGGAACTGCGCGGCTCATTGCCGGCTGACGGAACGTGGCGGTATCCGCAGGATGCGGTCACGCTGAACAATCTGGGCGTGCTGCATCGGCGGATGCGACTGTTCTCGCGGGCCGAGCAGGAGTTTCTGACGGCATTGGGACTGTGCCAGCAGGCTCCGGCAGTCGCATTGCACGGAAATTTGCGCAAGGACTCGGATACCCATGTCGGACCGGTGGCAATGACGGTGTGCAGCAATCTTGGGTCTATGTGCGCCGCGCTTAACCGCTTCGACGATGCCGATGCGTGGTTGGGCCATGCATGGCATGTGGCCCAAGCGCAGTATCCGCAGAACGTGCCGTGGTGGCCCGATGCCGACGAAGACGCCAAGGCCGTCGGCTTGGACGAGCATGGCATCTACCGTATCCAAGCGGCCATACTCAACAATCTCGGCACGCTGCATATCAAGACCGAGCAGATCGGCGACGCCGAGACGGAGCTCAAGCGTTCGTTGACGATGCTCAACGATGCTGTCGCCCGGATACTTGCAGGATTCAATGACAAGAACAAGGACGATCTTGATGCGCGTTTCAATACGGCAGAAAGCGATATGCGGCGTCTGCTCGCGGATTGCGCGGACCCGCATCTGGCGATGGTGCTCAACAATCTCGGCAACCTGCGCCGGCGCACCAGCAACCAGCGCAAGGCGCAGCTGGAGATCGACGCCGCGCTGCGCATCTATCGCCGTCTGGCCAGCGTCCACCCGGATGTGCGGATCGTCGTCGAACGATCGGATGGCGATCTGACGACCGGTCCTGTCGTCTCCTGTGATGAACTGCTGGTCTTTGGTTCTCCGTATGTGTCGTATCTGGCGATGACGCTTAACAACTACGGCAATCTCAAGCGCCGGCGCAAGCTCAGTGATGAGGCCGAGAACGATCTGCGCGCCGCGAAAACGCTGTACGACGGTCTGGCAGACCGGTTCGCCGGGATCGGCGATCACATGTATCTGGCTGACACGGCGATGGTGCTCAACAATCTCGGCAACCTGTATGGCGACAGCGGCAAGACGCTCGGCAAGGCCGAGGAGGCGCTGGTTGAGGCGCTTGACATCCGTGAACATCGGATGCCGAACGGCCCGTTGGACGCCGCCGACATTGCCATGCTGCACAACAATCTCGGCGTGAATTACGGCAAGATGAAGAATTTCACGCAGGCCCGGTTCCACCTTGACGAGGCAAAGCGCATGCGTGGAGAACTCACGGTGTCGCGTGGTCAGCTCGGTCAGCAGGTGTACCGCCCGCGCGTGGCCGATACCGAGAACAACCTCGGCAACCTGTACATGCAGATGCGCCTTCCGAAGGATGCGTTGCGCGAATACGAGGATGCGTTGCGCGAATACAAGGAATTGCTGAAGGATGGATCGCGGCGGGGCGTCTACCTTCCACGCGAGGCGATGACGCTCAACAATCTTGGCATTCTGTGCATGAGGATCGGGCAGCCGGAACAGGCGGAGCAGCATTTTAAACAGTCGCGGCAGGATTATGAGGATCTGTTGAAATCGTTCACCGGCCGGTATGAGCCGCGCCTGGCGATGGTACTCAACAATCTCGGCAACCTGTACCAGCAACCGGGAGCATTGCATGACGTGGCGCAAGCGGCCGAATGCCTGACATCGGCCTATCAGTTATACGACACGCAGGATCGCAAGCTGTATGGCGCCAATCTCGCGATGACGCTCAACAACCTGTGCGTGCTGTATCAGGACGAATGGGTGAACGGCGGAACGGCCCTTGCGAACGTGAAAGACGAACTACTCAAGTACGCAACCGAAATGGCCAAAATCTGCGAATCCCGCAACGAGTCGGCCCGTGCGGTCCCTTTCGCCAATCTCGTTCGAATCCTTGAGGCGCAAAACAACAAAGGCGAGTCCGAGCCAGAAACGTCTGCGCTCGCGCCGGCAACTCCTACCCCCGCAACGCCCGCATCCGCGCAAGGCGCGGACTCTCCCGCCGAGGCCGGCAAATAAGATCGTTCGCTTCTGCCGATTCGCCGGGCCGTCCACTACGATAATTGACAGATGAGTGCTCTGACGAAGGAGACTGCGATGGGCAATATGATGCGGTTGGAGCGTCTGTCCGTGACGAATTACCGAAAATTCGGCGGCAAGCCGTCTTCTGACGATGTGGGGCAGGACTCAGATGAGCCGGGCGTTCCCGGCCTGAGCGTCGATTTCGACGAATCCATGACCGTGCTGGTCGGCGCCAACGGTGCCGGCAAGACCTCGGTGCTCGACGCGATCGCGGTGGCATTGGGTCCGTTCCTGGCCAAGTTCCCGGATGTCAACGGTCCAAATATCACGTCTTATGATGCCTATCGTTCGCGTGTGGCGGAAAGTGGCGAATCGGATATCCAGCCTCATTACCCCGTGGTCATCGGCGCCAAGGCGACTATCGCCCCGCCCACGTCCTGGAAAACGTATCAGGAGAATGGCGAGCCGTCCGCGCCCGAATGCGAATGGAAGCGAACGCTGAACAGCGCCGAAGGGCGCACCACATCAGCCAAGGCGCGCGAGCTCAGCAAACTGTCCGCCGACTATCAGTGGCAGACCCAGAACGATCCCTATACGATGCTGCCGGTCTTGGCTTATTACGGCACCGACCGATTGGGCCTACGCGAGAAATCCCAGTGGAAAACGCATTCGAAGAAGTTCAAAAACCGCTACGAGGGGTATAACGAGTGTCTCAATCCTCATCTGAACTTCAAGCAGCTGGATGCATGGTGGCGCAAGCAATACGATCGTGACCGTCGTGGACTCGACGTGCCGACGTTCCATGCGGTGCGTGACACCGTCGCCGAATGTCTCGAACGGTTCACCGGCAATGCATGCGTGAAAATCGACTACGACTACACCGATGGTCTGGTGGTGAGCTACGCCGACAGCGATGGTGTGTACTTCGAAAATCAGAGGTTCGGGGATCTGAGCGACGGTTATCGCGTGGCCGTCGGCTTGGTGGCCGACATTGCATGGCGTATCGCCGCGTTGAACCCGTTCATGGGCTACGACGTGGTGAAGAAGACCTCCGGCATCGTGCTTGTCGACGAGGTGGACCTGCATCTGCATCCGGTGTGGCAGGAGAAGATACTCGGCATTCTCCGTGAGCTGTTCCCCTGCGTGCAGTTCATCGTCGCCACGCATGCCCCGATGGTGATCTCCTCGGTGAAGGCGAAGAACCTGCGCGTGCTGGGCAAGGTTTCTGAAAAACAATCGCCGGCGCCGGGCGTCGAAGGGCTGTATTTCGCCAAGGAGCCCGACGATGAAACATACGGCAGCAGCGCTGGTGTGGTCCTGCAGCATGTCATGGGTTCCGGTGACCGGCCCACGGCCATCCAGAAGCTCTATGATCTGTTCGGACGTCAGCTGGACCAGGATGATTACGCAGGGGCGAAGAAGACCCTTGCAAAATTGGAAAACACGATCGGCTCGGGTAACCCTGACTTGAGTGCAGCGCAATCCGCATACTTCTTCTATGCCGGAGAGGTGAATGACTGATGCTGTACGTGGATAAGAGCAAAGCGGACGTACCGAGTTATGTCATAGTCAACGCGAAGAGAGAGCTGAAGGATACGCCCGGGACGACAGTCTGCTATGACTCCTTATTGGGGGATACGCCTTCAACCATCCGTGAGCACCTATGTGCCGATCAGGGATGGCTATGTGTGTATTGCATGCGTCGCATATCGCTGAAACCGGAGCCCGGGGTTTCCCGGATGGCCCATACGGAACATTACATCCCACGTCATCAGCACGGCGATACAGGCAAAGCATTGCCCTATCCCGAGTATTCGCAGGCGGATCTCGATGAGTTCTCCTTGGACTATAACAATCTCTTTGCTACGTGCGACGGCAAATATATCGAAGACGAGCAATCCGAAGAAGAGCCGGAAGAGGAATACACCCATGCCGGCCGCACAGAGAAGGCGCAGGAAACATGCGATAAACCGCGCGGTAATCAAAGGCTGACGGTCGACCCCAGAAATCCTGTGCATATTGCTTCCATCCGCTACGGCAAGACTAATGCGCTAATCGACTCGAGTGACAGTGCCATTGCTTCGGATCTGACCAAAAAACTCAATCTCAACTACCACTGGTTAGTCGCGGAGAGGGCCTCCACTTTATCGGAACTCTATGAGTGGTTTTCCGTACATGCAAAAGACAACAATTTCCGAAAAGAATGCGAAGAACGCCTTCAGACACTGAAGAACGGCGATAGTTCCGGCAAGCGTCAACCTTTCGCTCAGATGCTGATCTGGGCATTGGAGAAGCGCATGAGGCGAATGAACTAGTGGCTCGTTTCATCCTGAGACGATGCACCTGCCACGTAGAGGCCGTAAGGTAACCTGTTCGACGGCGGAAAACGGCATTGTGGCGGAGGTATGTATGGCTGGAATCGTGTTGATCGGCGCTCAGTGGGGCGACGAAGGCAAGGGCAAGGCGACTGATCTGATCGGAACGAAGGTCGATTACGTCGCGCGTTTCAACGGCGGCAACAACGCCGGTCACAGCGTGGTCGTCGGCAACGAGTCGTACGCGCTGCACCTGCTGCCGTCCGGCATCATCAGCCCGAACGTGACCCCGGTGATCGGCAACGGCGTCGTCGTCGATCCCGAAGTCCTCTTCGAGGAGATCGACGGTCTGCAGTCGCGCGGCGTCGACTGCTCGCGCCTGCTCGTCTCCGAGGCGGCGCACGTCATCGCGCCGTACCATCGCGTGCTCGACAAGGTCACCGAACGCTTCCTCGGCAAGCACAAGATCGGCACCACCGGCCGCGGCATCGGCCCGGCCTACGCCGACAAGATCAACCGCGTCGGCATTCGCGTGCACGACCTGTTCAACGCCGACCACCTGCACGACAAGGTCGAGGCCAGCCTGCACCAGAAGAACCAGATCCTGGTCAAGCTGTACAACCGCCGCGCCATCGACGTGGACCAGACCACCGACGAACTGCTTGCGCTCGGCGAGCGTCTCAAGCCGTACGTCGCGAACACCGGCCTGATCCTCAACAAGGCGCTCGACGAGGGCAAGACCGTCCTGTTCGAGGGCGCGCAGGCCACCATGCTTGACGTGGACCACGGCACGTATCCGTTCGTCACGTCCTCCAACCCGACCGCGGGCGGCGCGTGCACCGGCACCGGCGTCGGCCCGACCAAGATCAGCCGCGTGATCGGCGTCTCCAAGGCGTACGTGACGCGCGTCGGCGAGGGGCCGTTCCCGACCGAACTGTTCGACGAATCCGGCGACTGGCTGCGTGCGCAGGGCCACGAGTACGGCGTGACGACCGGCCGTCCGCGTCGTTGCGGCTGGTTCGACGCGGTCGTCAACCGTTACGCGAGCCAGGTCAACGGCCTGACCGACATCGTCCTGACCAAGCTGGACGTGCTCACCGGCCTTAAGGAGATCCCGATCTGCGTCGCGTACGATGTGGACGGCGAGCGGTACGACGACATGCCGACCGACCAGGCCGCGTTCGCCGCCGCCAAGCCGATCTACGAGACGATGCCGGGCTGGAGCGAGGACATCTCTGCCGTGCACTCGTTCGAGGATCTGCCGGCGACCTGCCAGGCGTACGTCAAGCGTCTCGAGGAGCTGTCGAACTGCCGCATCTCCGCGATCGGCACCGGTCCGCAGCGTGACCACATCATCTCCGTGCACTCGCTGATCGACTGATCTGTCCATCGGCGCAACCGACGATCGACGGTTCTTCCGTCGGGCGGCCAACCGCTCGCGGGAGAACCGTTTCCGGTACGCGACAACGCCGTCGGCGTACCGGATCGCGGCGTCACTGTATGCGGGACGCCGCATCGGCGTGTATGGTATTGCCGTGCACGTATGACCATGCGGTGTGGGGCCGCCGCTCGAATATTGAATTGGGGAAGACATGACCGACGATGATTTGCCTTCGCTTGAGATGCCGATCCTCAGGCAGGAACCGCCCGCAGATGAGTTGGTGAATCAGACGGGTTCGGCGATTCCGGAACACGATGCGCCGGGCGATCCGATATCGTCGTCGCCGGTTCCGCCACTTCCGCCGCTCCCACCGGAATCCCCGGCAGACCCGGCAGATCTGGAAGACCCGGCACCGGTGATCCACACCGGCCAGGACTCCGCCCCGCCGACGCAGGAATTCGCGTCGACCCGCATCAACGCGTCCTCGGGCCATCCGATCGACGCCATCCTCGGCAAGAACCAGCCCGCGCCGCCGCAGATTCCGCTCGCCCCGATGAAACGCATGCAGGCGAGGTTCAATCCGCTCGCGGACGGCATGCTGTATCTCGTCGTCTTCGTCGGCGGCTTCGTCGGCACCGGCATGCGGTACGGGCTGAATCTGGCCCTGCCGAATCCGATCGCGCCGAACGGGTTCTTCCACGCGTTCCATCCGGCCACGTTCGTCGCGAACATGTGCGCGTGCTTCATTTTCGCGGCGCTCAGCGCATACATGTCGCAGGCGTCGTGGATCCGCAAGCGTGCGCGCGAACTGACCAGCCGCGGTGTCGGCATGGGCATGTGCGGCGGTTTTTCGACGTTGTCGGCCATGGCGATCGAGGATCTGACATCGATGCAGCGTGGCCAGATCGCCGGTTTTCTGTTCTATACGCTCGTCAGTTTCGCGTGCGGCCTGCTCGTCGCCTGGTTGGGCACGCGGATGGCGTTGCACCTGGCCGAGCGGCGGTCGATCAAGGCGATGCACGATCAGATGACGGCCGGTGACGGATCGCACGTCGTGCGTTCGTCGGCCCCGGGCGACGATTACGGGCAGCCGCTCGCGGGCGGCGCTTCGGTGGGCATCGAACCGGGCGCCGCGCTCGTGCCCGCGTTCGAACCCGATCCGGTGACCGACGAGATCCCGATGGTCGCCGACCCGGTGCGAGGGGAGGCTCACGCGCAATGACCACACTGACCACGTTTCTGGCCGTCGCCGCATGCGGCGGCATCGGCGCGGTGACGCGCTTCGTGCTCAACACGTCGATCCAACGCTGGTGGAACCGCGCGTTCCCGATGTCCACGTTCGTGATCAACGTGATCGCCACGTTCTGTGCGGGCATCGCGGCCGCGGCCTTCGCCTACCAGACCGTCGACCATTACACGTATCTGCTGTTCGTCACCGGTTTCCTCGGCGGTTTTTCGACGTTCTCCACCGCGATCAACGAAATGGTGTCGCTGGCCCGCAAGGAGCGGTTCGGCATGGCCGCGCTGTACTGCACGCTGACCATCGGCGTGCCGTTGCTGTGCGTCGCCGCCGGTTGGGAGCTGATCGCGCTGACCCAGGCGTAGGGCGACTCCGCGTCGATACCGCGCTGCCGAACCGGTTCGAGTTACAATGGTCGGCAGCGGTGCAGTTGTAGTGCAATGACAGTCGGTTTTCGATGCGGAAAGGCGGTGTGCCAATGGTCGGCATGCGTGACGTGGCCAAAAAGGCGGGGGTTTCTCTCAGTACGGTGTCGCTGGTGGTGAACGGCACGGGATACGTGTCCGAGGACATGCGCACGCGTGTCACCGAGGCGATGCAGTCGCTCAACTACATTCCCAACGAGCTTGCCCGCAACCTCTACCGTGACCGGACGAACATGATCGGCGTGATCGTGCCGACGATCCGTCACCCGTTCTTCGCCACGTTCACGTCGGTCCTGCAACGCGAGTTCTCCGCGCGCGGACTGCGTACGATGCTGTGCTCCACCGCCGACTCCGACAAGGGCGAGGCCGAATACGTCGACATGCTGCAGCGGCACATGATGGACGGTCTTGTCATGGCCTCGCACACCGCGCATCCGGTCGACTACTGGACGTCGATCGGCCGTCCGGTCGTCGCGTTCGACCGTTATCTCGGTCCGGGCATCCCCTCGGTCGGCTCCGATCATGAGCAGGGCGGGCACATGATCGCCGACCTGCTGATCCGCACCGGCGCGAAGCACGTCGTGATGATCGGCGGACCGCGTTCGCAGTTCCACGATCTCGCCGCGGGCGGCACGGACACGGTGGGCGCCGGCGTGAAGGACACCACGTTCCCGACCGTGCGCTATTACCTGACGCTCGAACGCGAGCTGACCGCCGCGGGAATCCGGTACGACTACGTGGAGGCCGGTTCGGTCGGAGATTTCGAAGGGTACGCGGTCGCCGCGCACAACGTGCTCGACTGGTTCGGCCCGGACGGCACCGCGGACAGCACGGCCGCGGTCGACGCGATCGTCAGTTCCGACATCGGCGCCGCCTACGCGGTGCAGGCCGCGCTGCGCTGCGGGCTGCACATTCCGGACGACCTGCAGATCATCGCCTACGACGGCACGTATCTGGCCGGAACCGCCGGTGTGCGGATGACCGCCGTACGACAGGATTTCGATACGATCGCCTCGACCGTCGCGTCCCGCATGATCGACCTGATCGAAGGCGAACGCGGAGAATCCGCTCGCGGAGGGGAGGGACGAGCCGATCAGTCCGCCGTCTCCCGCCCGGAGCCGCAGATCTCGGATCTGATTCCGCTGTCGCTGCACATCGCGGACACCACGCGTCCTGTGCCGGAGCGCTAGTCCGGCGTTTCTGTACTCTCGCCGATTTCACCCGTTGAAATCCGTCTCGAATCGCAGTAGTCGGCGATTTGACTGTCTCGAACCGGTTCGATACAGTGAGTCCCCGCAATGGACGCGGCGGAAGGGCGAAACCGGCCCAGCGGGGTGTCCGGTCCCGCCCGGTTCCGTCCAGTAACGCCAATCACCACACATGAAGGAGATGCAGTGAAGAACAACGTCCAACTCATCACCTATGCGGATCGTCTCGGCGACGGCACCATCGCCTCGCTCACCGACATCCTGCGCACCCGATTCGACGGCGTGTACCAAGGCGTGCACATCCTGCCGTTCTTCACCCCGTTCGACGGCGCGGACGCCGGATTCGATCCGGTCGACCACACCAAGGTCGATCCGCGCCTCGGCTCGTGGGACGACATCGCCGAACTCAGCCGCACCCACGACATCATGGTCGACACGATCGTCAACCACATGAGCTGGGAATCGGAACAGTTCCAGGATGTCATGAAGCGCGGCGAGGACAGCCCGTACTACCGGATGTTCCTGACCATGAGCACGATCTTCCCGGACGGCGCCACCGAAGAGGACCTCGCCGGCATCTACCGCCCGCGTCCGGGCCTGCCGTTCACCCACTACACGTGGGCCGGCAAGACGCGCCTCGTGTGGACCACGTTCACCCCGCAGCAGGTCGATATCGACACCGACTCCGCGGAAGGCTGGGCGTACCTGACCTCGATCCTCGACCGCCTGTCCACCAGCCACGTGAAGTTCATCCGTCTCGACGCGGTCGGATACGGCGCGAAGGAAGCCAATTCCAGCTGCTTCATGACCCCGAAGACGTTCACGCTCATCGAACGCATCAAGGAAGAGGCCGCCGCGCGCGGGCTCGAAACGCTCATCGAAGTGCACTCGTACTACAAGAAGCAGATCGACATCGCGCACAAGGTCGACCGCGTCTACGATTTCGCCCTGCCGCCGCTGCTCCTGCACGCGATCTTCACCGGGCGCGCCGACGCGGTCGCCCACTGGATCGACGTGCGCCCGAACAACGCCGTCACCGTGCTCGACACGCATGACGGCATCGGCGTGATCGACATCGGCTCCGACCAGCTCGACCGCTCCCTCAAGGGCCTCGTCCCCGACGAGGACGTCGACGCGCTCGTCAACACGATCCACGCGAACACCCACGGCGAATCCCAGGCCGCGACCGGCGCCGCCGCGTCGAACCTCGACCTGTACCAGGTCAACAGCACCTACTATTCCGCGCTCGGCTGCAACGACCAGCACTACATCGCCGCCCGCGCCGTCCAGTTCTTCATGCCCGGCGTGCCGCAGGTCTACTACGTCGGCGCGCTCGCCGGCGCGAACGACATGGAACTGCTGCACCGCACCAACGTCGGTCGTGACATCAACCGTCACTACTACTCGACCGAGGAGATCGACGAGCAGCTCAAGCGTCCGGTCGTGCAGGCGCTCAACGCGCTGTGCCGGTTCCGCAACGAACTGTCCGCGTTCGACGGCACGTTCGACTGGTCCGCGGACGGCGACCGGTCGGTCACGATGTCCTGGACGGCCGAGGACGGCGGATCGCGCGCGACGCTGACATTCGAACCGTCGCGCGGCCTCGGAGCCGACAACGCCGCCTCGATCGTGACGTTGCGCTGGACCGACGCCGCCGGCGATCACGAGACCGACGACCTGATCGCGAACCCGCCCGTCGCGGCGTAGGTCGCGCCCGTCTTCCTGTATCCCGCGGTCATTACCATATGGGGCGTAAGAGAGCCGCAGGATACAGGGAAGATGGGTGAACCATGACCGATAGCCAGAACAGTCAGCCGGACAGTCAGTCCGATCCGACGCCGCCGCAGCCGCGCCCGCTGCCCGGTCAGATCTATGTGCGTCCGGGCATCGACGACCGTCCGGACCTTGACAAGGCGCTTAGCCCGGAAGACAAGATCGCCGTCGCGCGTCTCGCCGTGCCGCTGCGCCGCCGCGTGCCCGAAGCGTCCGCCGCGCAGGCCGCCGAAACCCAGACCGCACGCATGTCGTCGACCGGTTCGCCGGCCGCCGCCGCAGCGGCCGTCGACTCGGCCATCCCCGACATGACGTCGGCGTTCCTCGACATGCGCGATCCGATGGTCGCCCCGGACGGCACGCGTCCCGTCAAGACGCAGGTCCGCCGCCTGACGTGGAGCTTCGCGCTCGCTGCCGCGCTGCGTACGATTCCGTGGGTCATGCTCAACATGGTTCTGCTGCCGGTGCTCGTCGACCGCATCGCCGGCAACGAAAGTTCCGTGATCAACAACATCGCCGCGTTCTGCGGTTCGGGTGCCGCCAACCGCACGATCGGCATCTCGTCCGTGATTCCGCTGGCCGCGGTCGTCGCGGTCGGCAGCGTGGTCGCGCTGTTCGCCGACGCCTTCGTCTCCGCGTTGTCCGACATGACCCGCACCCCGCTCGGCCGCCGTACGCCGTGGATCCTCGGCGGCGCCGGCGTGTGTGCGGTGATGACGCTGGTCCTCGGATCGATCACCAGCCTGCCGGGCGTGATCGTCTTCTGGGCCGTCATACAGGTCGGCTACGCGATGCTGGCCACCCCGCTGGCCGCCGCCTTCGCCGAACGCATGCCCGACAAGTTCCGCGAACGCAGCGTGCAGTGGCGCGGCATCGGCCTGATGGTCGGCCAGGCGCTCGGCGTGTGGCTGGCCGCCGCCGGCATGACCCTCGATTCGTACGGCGAAACCCCGTTCGCGATCTGCGCGGTCGCGTTCGTGCTGTGCGCCCTCGTGCCGCTGGCCGTGTGGCCGCGGGAGGCGTCCAGCGTGGAGCACGCGAAACAGCGGTTCACCGACGGCGTGATCTTCGACCAGTTCAAGGTGTCGCAGTCGACTCCCGCATTCCGCGCCGCCTTCTGGTCCCGTCTGCTGATGATGACCGGCGCCGGTTTCGTCACCGTATTCCTGTGGATGATCGTGCGTCACGGCATGATCGACGTGGCGCAGTGCGGTGCATCGTCGACGCCCGAGGCGATCCCGACCGCGATGATCATGGCGATGATGGGATTGGCGACGCTGGTCGGCGCCGCCATTGCGGCCGCCGTCGCGGGTCGTCTTGCCGACGACGTCGAACGCCGCGGCATCGACGAGCGTGCGGTCGTGATCTGCTCGGCCGTGGTATGCGCGTTCGCATTGCTGTTCGGCCTGATCGGCGGCGCGGTCGGACTGCTGCTGTATGCGTTCGTTTTCGGACTGGCCTTCGGCCTGTACGACGTGTTCAACCAGTCGCTGATCATGGGCGTGCTGCCCGATCCGCGCACCTCCGGTCATGATCTCGGCGTGTTCAACGTGGCGAACGTGCTCGCCCCCGCGTTCGCGGCGATCCTCGGTGCCGGCGTGGCCGTGGTCTTCGGATGGGTCGCGCTGTTCGTCGCCGGATTCGTGTTCGTCGCGCTTTCCGCCTTGGTGACCGTCTGGGTTCGCTGAGCCGCCGTGCGCTGAACCGTTGCGAGCTGTCGGTCGCCGGCTGCTGCCGGGTGCCGGCGGCTCGCATGCGGATGGGTCACATAGTGAACATGCGCTGGTTCGCCGGTGCGGCGGCTCCTAGATTATGGAGCCAGTCGGGCGCCAAGCCCGGTGGAATACGTTCGATACCGAATCGATTCGAAAGGAGGTTCGCCACGATGACCGGAACAACCGCAACCGCAAAGTCCTACGCTCTGCTGTCCGCGCGAATTATTATTCCGTCTTCGCTGGCGGACTGATTCGGCATACAGCTTGAAGCCCCGCCAACGAAGGCAGGGCGCAAGCGAGAAGTCGCGATCTTCGCAAAAGCCCTGCCATCAACGGCGGGGCTTTTTTGATACGCCCCACAAGGTCACCGATCAGAATCACAAGCCGTTTCCACGAACGCGAACACACGACGTAACGAACAACAACGAACACAACCTAGGAGCTCACATGTCAGCAGCAGTGGAATCCACGACGCGCACCGCCGTGGCCGGCAAGCTGAAATCCGTCGCCCGCGACTCGGTCAAGACCGTGATCGCCGCCTCGATGGTCGGCACGGCCATCGAATTCTATGACTTCTACGCCTACGGCACCGCCGCGGCGAACTATTTCCCGCACATCTTCTTCTCCGACAAGACCAACCCGACCGTCGCCATGCTGGCCAGCTTCCTGACGTTCGCGATCGCGTTCGTCGCCCGCCCGCTCGGCTCGCTCGTGTTCGGCCACTTCGGCGACCGTCTCGGACGCAAGGCCACGCTGGTCGTCTCGCTGATGACGATGGGCGTCGGCACGTTCCTGATCGGCTGCCTGCCGACCTACAAGACGGCCGGCGTGGGCGCGGTCGCGATGCTGTGCCTGCTGCGCTTCGTGCAGGGCGTCGGACTCGGCGGCGAATGGTCGGGCGCGGCGCTGGTCGCCACCGAGAACGCGCCGGAGGACAAGCGCGCGCTGTACGGCTCGTTCCCGGAGCTGGGAGCGCCGATCGGATTCTTCCTGTCGAACGGCACGTACTTCGTGCTCGAGTCGTTCAACGATTCCGACGCGATGCTGGCGTGGGGCTGGCGTGTGCCGTTCCTGCTGAGCGCGGTGCTCGTGGTCGTCGGCCTCGTCGTGCGCGTCCAGATGGAGGAGACGCCGATCTTCCGCATGGCCCAGGAGAAGCAGCAGGTCGTCAAGGCCCCGATCGTCGAGGTGTTCAGGAAGTCGTGGAAGCAGGTGCTGCAGGCGACGTTCCTCGTGGCCGTGACGTACACGCTGTTCTACACGCTCGCCACATGGTCGCTCGCATGGGGCACGAAGACCGGCGCCGAGGGCGGCGGCGACCTCGGATTCACCAACCAGGAGTACCTGCTCATGCTGATGATCGCGATCTGCGTGTTTGCCGCATTCATCGTGATCTCCTGCGTGAACGCCGACCGGTTCGGCCGTCGTCGCGTGATCGTGACCTCGTCGGTGCTGCTCGTCGTGTTCGCGCTGCTGTTCCCGTTCCTGCTCAACGGCCAGGTCGTCGGCCAGCGCAACTTCTTCGCCAACATGGTGTTCCTGTGCGTCGGCTTCGCGCTCATGGGCACCGCGTTCGGACCGATCGGCGCGTTCCTGCCCGAACTGTTCGACGCGAACGTGCGCTACTCCGGCTCCGGCATCGGCTACAACCTCGCCGCGATCGTCGGCGCGGCGTTCGTGCCGACCATCGCCACGTGGCTGTCGTCCCACTGGGGCGTGCACTCCGTAGGCCTCTACCTCGGCGTGATGGCCGTCTGCTGCCTCGTTGCGGTGCTCAGCTGCAAGGAGACAAAGGACGTCGATTTCACCAAGTAGCCTCTTCCTTTCCCTCCCCTACATAAGGGGAGGGTGGCAGCGAAGCTGACGGGTGGGGTCAAAAAGACCCATCCCCTCATCCCGCTATACCCCAAATCCATCCAAACATTACAACGCAAACCAACCATTCAATATTTGGACGTGGTCATCCACGCCAACCCCCGCCGGACTAGAACAGTGCGGCAGGAGACGATGACTTTCCTCCGCGGGACACAATCCCAACGCCGAAAGCCCTACCAATCTCACCGATTGTCGGGCGACTTACCAACGCCCACAAGCAACATAAAGGAGTGCCTATCATGGCAGCAACTATCTGGTACGAAAAGGACGCCGATCTCTCCGTGTTCGATGGCAAGAAGGTCGCCATCCTCGGTTACGGCTCGCAGGGCCACGCTCACGCGCTGAACCTGCGCGACTCGGGTGTCGACGTGGTCGTCGGCCTGCGTCCGACCTCCAAGTCCGTTGAGTTCGCCAAGGAGCAGGGCCTTGAGGTCAAGCCGGTGCCGGAAGCGGTCGCCGAGGCCGACGTCGTGATGATCCTGCTGCCTGATCAGTACCAGGCCAAGGTCTACAAGGAGGACGTCGAGCCGAACCTGAAGCCGGGTGCCGCTCTGGCGTTCGCCCACGGCTTCAACATCCACTACGGCTACATCAAGCCGTCGGCCGACCATCCGGTGTTCATGGTCGCTCCGAAGGGCCCGGGCCACATCGTGCGTCGTGAGTACGCCGCCGGCCGTGGCGTCCCGGTCGTCGTGGCCGTCGAGCAGGATCCGGACGGCAAGACCTGGCCGCTGTGCCTCGCCTACGCCAAGGCCCTCGGCGCCCTGCGCGCCGGCGCCATCAAGACGACCTTCACCGAGGAGACCGAGACCGATCTGTTCGGCGAGCAGGACGTGCTGATGGGCGGCATCAACCACCTGTGCGACATGGGCTTCGACGTGCTGACCGAGGCCGGCTACCAGCCGGAGATCGCCTACTTCGAGGTATTCCACGAGCTGAAGATGCTGGTCGACCTCGCCAACGAGGGTGGTCTGAACAAGGCCCGTTGGTCCTGCTCCGACACCGCCCAGTACGGCGATTACACCTCCACGGTCATCACCGAGGAGACCAAGAAGCGCATGCAGTACCAGCTCAAGCGCATCCAGGACGGCTCCTTCGCCAAGGAGTTCATGGACGATCAGGCCGCCGGCGCCCCGAAGTTCAAGAAGCTGCAGGAGGAGTACTCGCACCCGCACCTCGAGACCGTCGGCCCGAAGCTGCGCGCCATGTTCTCCTGGAACAACGGCCCGGCCAAGGATCAGGACGAGGCCGAGTCCTTCAACGGCAAGATCGCTCGTACCCAGGTTCAGTGACTTCCTGCCGCTAGGCGCAAGTAGTCGATAATCAGCGACTCACATAGCAGCCGTCGACTCCCGTTCGTTCGGGAGCGGCGGCTGTTTGCGTTTGACGTTCGGCGCTCATCGTTGCAAACCGTCACTATGTTCGAGTGATTACGATGTCGCCGCGTACATAGTGATGTTTCGGGGTGCGGAACCGTCACTATGTTCGAGCCGCTGTACCGATCGCTCGAACATAGTGACGGTATATTGCAGTCGTGACGTCGATGATGACGAGATGGTCGTGATGTCCACGGTTGGAACGTGAGCTGGCTCACGTTGTGGACGATGACCGGATGGCGGCTCGGTTATCGGTAGGATGGGGAGCAGTTTCGAGGACAAAATCCTCACGCTTGAGAACGCTCGGGAAACAAACAACCCCGAACCCCCAAACGCGCAGAATGTTTGTACATAATGCGCAACCACACAACACCGTGTGCCGCGCCGCGTCCCCGTGCGCCGTGGCACGCAAGTACAAGGAGTGCTTACATGGCTGCACAAATCTGGTATGAGAACGACGGCGACCTCTCCGTGCTCGAAGGCAAGAAGGTCGCGATCATCGGTTATGGCTCGCAGGGCCACGCTCACGCGCTGAACCTGCGTGATTCCGGCGTCGACGTGGTCGTCGGCCTGCGTCCGACCTCCAAGTCGGTCGAGTTCGCCAAGGAGCAGGGCCTCGAAGTGAAGTCCGTTCCGGAAGCCGCCGCCGAAGCCGACATCATCATGATCCTCGCCCCGGATCAGTACCAGCGCACCATCTGGGCCAACGACATCGAGCCCAACATCAAGCCGGGCGCCGCCGTCGCGTTCGCCCACGGCTTCAACATCCACTACGGCTACATCAAGCCGACCGAGGATCACCCGGTGTTCATGGTCGCTCCGAAGGGCCCGGGCCACATCGTGCGTCGTGAGTACGCCGCCGGCCGTGGCGTCCCGGTCGTCGTGGCCGTCGAGCAGGATCCGCGCGGCGACGGCTGGGACATCACCCTGGCCTACGCCAAGGCTCTCGGCGCCCTGCGCGCCGGCGCCATCAAGACCACCTTCAAGGAGGAGACCGAGACCGATCTGTTCGGCGAGCAGAACGTCCTCATGGGCGGCGTGAACAAGCTCGTCGAGATGGGCTTCGAGGTCCTCACCGACGCCGGCTACCAGCCGGAGATCGCCTACTTCGAGGTTTGCCACGAGCTGAAGATGCTCGTCGACCTGATGAACGAGGGCGGTCTGAACAAGGCCCGTTGGTCCTGCTCCGACACCGCCCAGTACGGCGACTACACCAACACCGTCATCAATGAGGACTGCCGCAAGCGCATGGAGTACCACCTCAAGCGCATCCAGGACGGCTCCTTCGCCAAGGAGTTCATCGACGACCAGGATGCCGGCGCCCCGCACTTCAAGGAGCTGCAGGAGAAGTACTCCAACGAGCGCATCGAGACCGTCGGCCCGAAGCTGCGCGCCATGTTCTCCTGGAACAAGGACGGCGTGAAGGACGCCGACGAGGCCAACTCCTTCACCGGCAAGATCGCCCGCGCCCAGGTTCAGTGAGGCGATAGCCGAGCGAAGGCAGCATTGAGTCCCGCCGTAGGCGAGTCCATAATTGCGCAACCCCGTTAGGCACATGACAGCCGCCGTTTCCGTTCATGCGGAAGCGGCGGCTTCTGCGTATTCAGGCACGCCGGACAAACCGTAATGGTAGCGTTATCGCCGATACCGGCCAACCAGCCCGAAGGAGCGCCGAACCCATGTTCATCCCACGGTATTACGAGAACCTCGACACTTTGCACGTCGGCACCGAGCCGAACCGCGCCTACTACATCCCCGCTTCGCAACGTATGGACACGGTCGGCGAGAAGCGCGCGAATTCCGACCGCTTCACGCTGCTCAACGGCGACTGGGACTTCAAGTATTACGACAGCATCTACGATCTGGACGACGACGTGCGCCGCGCCCATGAATCCGGCAGTCCCGCATTCTTCGACGATGGCTTCGACGGTGTCGGCACGGACGCCGACGCCGAGGTCTGGGAGCATCGCGCCGCCGTCAGCCACGGTCGCGAGGCCGCCGGCTTCACCGCCATCCCGGTGCCGAGCGTCTGGCAGAACCACGGCTTTGACGGCCACCAGTACACGAACGTCAACTACCCGTTCCCGCTCGATCCGCCGTTCGTCCCGCAGGACAACCCGTGCGGCGTCTACATCCACGAGTTCGAGCACACGCCGAACGAGGCCGCCCCGCGCACCTTCCTCAACTTCGAGGGTGTGGACTCATGCTTCTACGTGTGGCTCAACGGCACGTTCATCGGCTACTCGCAGGTCTCGCACTCCACGAGCGAGTTCGACGTGACCGACGCGCTCGTCGACGGCATGAACATGCTCGCCGTACTCGTGCTCAAGTGGTGCGACGGCAGCTATCAGGAAGATCAGGACAAATTCCGCATGTCCGGCATCTTCCGCGACGTGTACCTGCTCGACCGTCCCCAGGACGCGATCCGCGACTACTTCGCGCATACCGCGATCTGGCGCAACGTCGATCCCGGACTGCTGGAGGGCGGCCTGACCGACGCCGAGTACGACGCGTCTCCGGTCGATCACGCGACCGTGGACGTGGATTTCGCGTTCTATGACGACGTGGATGTTCCGGTGACCGTGCAGCTGTTCGACGCGGACGGCGAGCTGGTCGCCGAAACGCAGGCCGAGCCGATCGACCTTGCGGCCGCTGGTGCGACCTCGGACTCCGACGACGATTCGGATGCCGGTCTCGAGGAAGGCGTCGTCGAATCCGTCGACGAAGTCGCCGACACCTCCGACGAGCCGACCGACGCGGAATCCGCGATGCATATCGCCATCGAAACCGGCACCGCGTCGCCGATGGCCGTCGACACGGACACCGCCGCCGGCGACAGCGCGTTCCTGCCCACCGCGCACGCGCAGCTCATCGTCGAGGATCCGCACCTGTGGACCGCCGAAACCCCGTATCTGTACACCATCGTCTACACCACCGCGAACGAGACGATCACCGACCATGTCGGCATCCGCGAGATCAGCGTCGACGGCAACGTCGTCAAGGTCAACGGCAAGCCGATCAAGATCCACGGCGTCAACCGCCATGACTCCGATCCCGTCACCGGCCCGGTCATCAGCGAGGCGCAGATCATGCGCGACCTGACGCTGATGAAGGAGCACAACGTCAACGCGATCCGCACCAGCCACTATCCGAACGCGCCGCATTTTTACGACCTGTACGACCGGCTCGGCTTCTACGTGATCGGCGAGGCCGACGACGAAAGCCACGGCACCGACGAGGTGATTGCCGAGGACACGAGCTGGGAGGCGATTTCCGAACGCTGGCCGCGCCTGATCGCCGACAATCCGGCGTTCATCGCGCCCACCGTCGACCGCGTGCAGCGTTGCGTCGAGCGAGACAAGAACCACGCGTCGATCATCATCTGGTCGATGGGCAACGAGTGCGCGTACGGCTGCACGTTCGAGGCGGCGCTCGCCTGGACGCACGCGTTCGACCCGAGCCGCCTGACCCACTACGAGTCCGCGCGGTACGTGACCAACGACCGCGAGTACGATTTCAGCCATCTCGACATCCACAGCCGCATGTACCCGTCGATCGAGGACATCGACCAGTACTTCTCCGAGGAGGGTCCGCGCACGCCGGACGGCAAGCGCGACGGCAGCAACGGAGACGATGGCGACAACGGCGTCAAGCCGTACTTCCTGTGCGAGTTCTGCCACGCGATGGGCAACGGTCCGGGCGACCTCGAGGACTATTTCGACCGCATCCAGCGCTACGACGGCCTGCTCGGCGGCTGCATCTGGGAGTGGTGTGACCATGCGATCGACCGCGGCACGACCGCGGCCGGCAAGCACGAGTACGCGTATGGCGGCGACTCGGGCGAATACCCGCACGACGGCAACTTCTGCATGGACGGCCTCGTCTATCCCGACCGCACGCCGCACACCGGCCTGCTTGAGTTCAAGAACGTGTACCGTCCGGTGCGCGTCGCCGGATTCGACCCGGCCGCCGGTACGGTCACGCTGCACAACTACTACGACTTCCTCAACACCGCCGACGCCGGCCTGTTTCTCGACTTCACGCTTGTCGTCGACGGCCGTCCGGCCGTGAACGCGGTCTGGGAGGAGGATGCTGCCGCCGGCGACGCGTATCGTGTGGCGCACCCCGGCAGCTACACGCCGGGCATGCCCGCGATCGAACCGCACGGCGAGGCGACGGTCGAACTGCCGACCGCGATCCGCGCCGCGATCGACCGGCTGGGTGCGTCCGCCGGCAAGGTGACGCTGCTCGTGCGCACGTATCGTCTGACCGACGACGGCGTGCTGCTGGCCGGATTCCCGCTCGGCTTCGACGAGGTCGCGGTGCCGACCGCCAACCCGCGCAACCAGACCGTCGTCGCGCTGCTGGACGCGGTGCGTGAGGACGAGTCCGCCGATGACGTGGACCTGTCCGGCGATGAGGTCGTCGAAGGCGGTTGCGACGGCGAAGGATGCGGGGATTGCGACGGCGAGCCCGGTGGCTGCGGCGGATGCGCGTGCGGCAAGGCGGTATCGTCCGTCACCGCGGACGCATATCTGGCCGCCCGCGAATCCGGCACCGTGATCCCGCCGCTGCTCACCGTATCCGAAACGTCCCGCGCGATCACCGTTGAATCCCCGGATTTCCGGTACGAGCTCGACAAGCGCACCGGTCTGTTCTCGTCGATGACGTTCGCGAACCGCTCCCTGCTCGATCGTCCGATGGAGGTCGGCATCTGGCGTGCGCCTACCGACAACGACCGCAACATTCGTCACGAGTGGGAGCGCGCCCGTTATGACCGCGCCTATGTGCGCGCCTATGAGGTCGGCGTGCTGGTCGACGAGGATGACGTGATTGCGCCGCAGGATGACGCGGCATCGATTTCCGATGTGGATATGGTTTCGCCGGAGATCGCCGCACAGTCCGAGGGAGAGCCGACGTTCATCGCCTCGTTCGGCGATGCGGATGATCGCGGCGCCTCGGCCTCGCCTGCGATCGACGCGGTGTCCGTCGCCGGAGACGTGACCATCCATGCGCGGCTCGGCCTGGTCACGCCGGTCGTTCAGCGCATCGCCGACATCGACGCGACGTGGACGATCCACGTGGGCGGCGCGGTCGAACTGACGATGGACGTGGTGCGTGATCCGTCGTTCCCGTTCATGCCGCGCTTCGGCCTGCGCATGTTCGTGCCCAAGGTGATGCGCGACGTGACGTACTGCGGACTCGGCCCGGTCGAAAGCTACGTCGACAAGCGTCGCGCCAGCTGGCACGGCGTGTTCTCCGGCACGCCGGCATCGCTGTTCGAGCCGTACATCAAGCCGCAGGAAAACGGCAACCACCACGACTGCGACTGGGCGTCCGTGGCCGGCGACGGCGTGACGCTCACGTTCTTCTCCGAGCGCACGTTCGATTTCCAGGCGTTGCCGTACACCGCCGAGGAACTGACGCGCAAGGCGCATAACAGCGAGCTGGAGGAATCCGGTTCGACCGTGGTGAACGTGGACTACATGCAGTCCGGCATCGGCTCGAACAGCTGCGGCCCGGCCCTGATCAAGGACTACCGTCTCGACGACGACCAGTTCTCCTTCACGATCGGACTGTTGCCGTCCGCCTGCTGATGGTGTGACGCTGCACAGCGCATGACGAGATCCCGGCAGGATGATTCCCGCCGGGATCTCGTCGTATTGGTGCCGCTGCGAGCCGCGCCCGGCGTGCGTTCGCCGTATGATGCGCGACGACGTTGTCAGCGAGGCGGCGAATAATCGGGGGGGGGGTTAACGGAATCCATCGTAGGAGAAGTAGAGATATGGAACACCCTCGTCCGTCGCGCACGGCATCATCCCGCCGAATCGGCGCGGATACAGATCGTTCGGAACGAACCGCGACTCAACGAACCGCGGCCGCAGGCGCGCGTGCGGACACCAGCCGCGCCGCCGTCAACGCATCCGCTCGGACGCACATCACCGCCATCGACGGTCTGCGCGCGCTCGCCATCATCGGTGTGGTCGCCTACCATACGCGGCCGTCGCTGTTGGGCGGCGGATTCCTCGGCGTCACCGTCTTCTTCGTCATCAGCGGCTTCCTCATCACCCGCAGCCTGACCGCACAACTGGCACGTACCGGCACCCTGTCCTACGGCACGTATCTGGTCAAACGCCTCAAGCGACTGGTTCCGCCGGTCGCGGTCATCATCGCGTTCACCGCGCTGGCCAGCTATCTCGTCGCGCCGAGCCTCTTCGCCAAAGCGCAGTCCGATGCCCTGCCGTCCATGCTGTTCGTCAGCAACTGGGTCTACATCTTCCGCCACGTTTCCTATTTCGCGGCCGCCGGTCTGCCGTCGCCGCTCACGCACCTGTGGTTCCTGAGCCTGCTCATGCAGTTCTACCTGCTGTGGCCGATCATTCTGCTCGCGCTTTACCGCAGTGGACTGTCCCGCACGGCGAGGATCGTGGCCGTCGGCGTGCTGGCGGCGTTTTCCGCGGTACTGATGGCGGTGATGTTCGATCCGAACGCCGCCGGCAGCCGTGTCTACTACGGGCTGGACACTCGCGCCACGGAACTGCTGTGCGGCGCGGTGCTGGCGATGCTGTTGCCGTCGCGTAACCCCGACGCGTCCCGGCGTCGGCGGGCGCATGCCGCCGGACCCGGCATCGCGTCCGATCGTTCGCGGCGGTTCGGCATCGGCGACCTTGTCGGACTGGCCCTGCTGGCGGCGATGATCGTCGCATTCGTCGTCGTCCGTTCGGATTCGACGTTCCTGTACCGCGGCGGCTATCTGATCGCGGCTCTGCTGACCGCGCTGCTGCTCGCCTTGGCAATGGTGCCCGGCAATCTGGCCGGACGCGTGCTGTCCGTAGCGCCGATGCGCTATCTCGGATCACGGTCGTTCTCGCTGTATCTCGTGCATTATCCGATGCTCGAAATGATGAATCCGGCGACGCGCACCACCGATCTGGCGTGGTGGGAGTGGATCGTGCAGGCGATCGCGTTGCTGGTTGCGGCCGAGTTGTTCTATCGGCTGATCGAGCATGTGCCGGCTGGGGTTGTGGCCGTGGCGCGTGCGGTGGGTGCAGCCGGTGCCGCTGGTGCCGATGCTGTGCGCGGCCTCGGCAACGCGGGTGGTTTCGCCGGCGCGAATCGTTCTATTGTGGCGCGGCAGGCGCAGGTGGTCGTGCGGCGTGCGATCGTCATGCTGAGCGCGGTCGCCGTGGCGTTGCTGTGCGTGCTGCCGCTCAACTGGGGTGCGATCGCGTCGGCCCGTTCCGCGTACCTGCGTCCGGTCGTGGCGCAGACCGCGAAACCGAAGACGCAGAAGACCCAGTCGTCGGGAACGTCGAAATCGGAGACGACTGCGGAAGGTTCCGATGCCGGACAATCCGACGGTGACGGTTCCGGTTCGTCTGACGGTTCTGCCGATGACCAGAGCAAGGACTCGTCGGGCAAGTTGGTTCCCATGGCCGAGAAGGTGCCGAAGAACCTTGATACGACCGGCTGGACGTATGACGCGTCCACCGGCGTCTGCACGGCCGATCCGCTGATCATCAGCGATTCGATCGAACTGGGTGCGCGCAGCGTGATGGACGTCGTCATGCCGAACGCCGTTCAGGACAATGAGGTGAATCGTCCGATCACCGCGTTCCCGGACCTGTATCAGCAGCATGTGGCCGCGGGCGAGGACAGGCGTGTGGTGATCGCCGCGCTCGGCGCCAACAGCGCCAGCGTCGACCGGCCCGAGACCTTGGAGAACGTCGTGGCGTCCGTGCAGGGCAAGCCGTTGTATTTCATCACGGTCCGTTCCCCGATGATCAGCCAGGATTGGGTGAACGAGAACCTGCGTTCGGTGGCGGCGAAGCACGACAACGTCGGCATCATGGATTGGCACGGCCTGAGCGAGGGACATGACGAATACTTCGCCGACGACGGCACGCATCTGACGCAAGGCGAGGGGTTGGGCGCCGAAGCCTATTCCCGCATGATCGTCAGTGCGTTGTGCGGGCAGTGAGTGTGTGCTCGGCCGGATGGTTGAACGAAGCGGCGTATCGAACGTGTTGTTGTGCGTTTGATACGCCGCTTTGTTGTATGTGTGTTTGTACCTGTTGGTTGGTGTGTTGTTTGTTTTGGGTTTGTTTTTGGGGTTTATTCTGGGGTTGGTGGGTGTGGTTTGCGTGTTTGCGACACGCCGTGGGATGTGTGTGTTTTCAATGGTTTTGGGGTTGTTTGGTTGGTGTCGGGTTGCGTGGTTGGTGGTTGGTGTGTATGTTTATCTCTTGCTGCTCAGCGCGGCGGGGTTCTTCTCCTTGATGGATCGGTCCGCTGACGTGGTGGTGGTTTGAGAACTCAAGAGCGTGTTTGTACTACTTCTTTATAGTCAATGATTGCCAGTTCATTCCCTTCC
>NZ_WHZW01000028.1 GCF_010667685.1 Bifidobacterium aerophilum
AGCACACCGCCGCAATTTAACTTAACGAAAGCCCCGAACCACGACGGTCCGGGGCTTTCCGCATATCTGTATTCCCGACGGCCCCTCACCCCGTTCCCCAGTGGCGGATACAATGAGCACAAACGCACAGGTCTGAACTAGGGGGATACATGACCGGTCGTATCAGGGCATGCCGATTCGGCGTGATCATGCTGAAATTGTTTTGGTGGACCTCGTTGCTGGCCACCATCGGATTCATCGTCTCCGCAGTGCTATGGCTGCCACACGACTGGCCCGTATGGCTGGGCGTGCTGCTCGCCGTGATCGGCATCGAATTTGCGATTTTTTGGATAGGCATCGTCATCGTATACCTCACTTCGGTACAGCTTGGCCTGAAAATCCGTGTCATCGGCATTCTTTGCGGATGGATTCCGATCGCGAACCTGGTTGCATTGCGGCTCATCATTCGCACCGTAGACAATGAGGTACGGTTCGAGTCGGCCAAGGAAGTGCTAAACCGGTCACGGGCACCCAGACGTATCTGTGCCACGAGATACCCGATACTGCTGGTGCATGGCGTGTTCTTCCGCGACACCGCAGTACTTGATTACTGGGGGCGGATCCCTGGCGAGTTGCAACGCAATGGTGCGACGGTGTATTACGGCGAACATCAGTCTGCCGCATCGGTACCGGACGCTGCACGTGAGCTGACCGAACGGATCCGGCGCATTGTGGAGACGACCGGCTGCGGCAAGGTGAACATCATCGCCCATTCCAAAGGCGGACTGGACATGCGGTATGCGATCGCGCGATGCGGTGCCGCGCCGATGGTCGCCTCGCTTACCACCATCAATACGCCGCATCGCGGATGCGGATTCGCGGATTATCTGCTGACGAAGATTCCTACCTCGGTGCAGAACCGTGTGGCCGCGACATACAATGCGGCCGCCGCGCGGCTGGGTGATGCACATCCCGATTTCATGGCCGCAGTCCATGATCTGACCCAGTCCGGTTGCGCGAGGCTCAATGCCAGGATCGGCGACTGGCGCGAAATGGACAAGACGACAGCCCCGGGCGTGACGCCGATCGAGCCGGACCCGGCCGACCCGTTCTCAGGCATCGTGTGCCAGAGCTTCGGTTCGAAGCTCAGGCGGGCCACCACGGGCAAGTTCCCGCTGAACTTCACCTATCCGCTGGTCAAATGGTTCGACGGCCCGAATGACGGCTTGGTGTCCCGGCCCTCGTTCCCCTGGGGCGAACGATTCATCTGGCTGGAGCCCAACGGCACGCGCGGCATCTCGCATGCGGATATGATCGATCTCAACCGTGAGAACATTCCCGGATTCGATGTACGCGAGTTTTATGTGCAGATCGTCGCCGAATTGAAACGACGCGGACTGTAAGGCGACTTCCGCTGTTCGCGGCCGTGAACGTCACGGTCAAAGGCCGGTTCTCGGCTACGAAAAATCCCGTACCGCATACGGCGGTACGGGATCATCATGTATGTATCGGTACGAACCGGATCAGGCTTCGGCCGGAGCGGCTTCCTCGGCCTTTTCGCCTTCGGCTTCGTCGGTGCTCTTCGCCAGGCCCAGATCAACCGGCGACGAGCTGTTCTCCCACGGTTCCTCCCACGGATCGTAATCCGGGTTCTGCTGCTTGTAGATGTACAGACCCACCAGACCGGCGAGCAGAGCACCGAACAGCAGCGCAAAGAACTTCCAACCGTTAGAAGACTTGTTCTCCATGACGGCTCCTTTCCCAATCGTGCGGCCGGCTTGCCCATCCAAGCCAACTCTGTCCCCATCTTAGAACGCCGAATGTGTCGATTGGGTGGATTTATGCGCATCTGTCATCCGGCATGTCGTGCGGTCCCCGCCTGTCCGATACAGTGAGCCTATGTCATACCACGGTTTCAGTCTGTTCCCGAGTTCCCCTTCCCTGCGCGACCTGTTCAACAAACGCGCGATCCGGTATCACTGGCGTGACAACGGGCCGGTGTTCACCACCGCGATCCTGCTGGTCTGCGTCGCGGTCTGGCTGGTCGAGCTGCTGCTATCGATCGTCTGGCCGGACGGGCTGAATGCATTGCTGAATTTCGGCGCGTTCCAGCCGATGCTCGCCGTGCGTCATCCGTGGACGTTCCTGACTTCGATGTTCCTGCATCAGCCGACGTCGATTCTGCACATCATGTTCAACATGCTGACGTTGTGGTCGGTGGCCCCGCTGCTCGAACGCATGATGGGCCATTGGCCGTTCCTCGTGCTGTATGTGCTGTCCGGCATCGGAGGCGGGCTCGGCATGATGCTGTGGGGCGTGATCCGTCCGGCTGGCTGGATGGGCGCCGCGTACGGCGCGTCCGGTGCCTTGTTCGGTCTGTTCGCGGCGATGCTGATCGTGTACCGGCGTATCGGGGCCGACATCAGTTCGATGATGGTGTGGATGGTGATCAATTTCGCGATGCCCGTGGTCGTGCGGAATATCGCATGGCAGGCGCATGTGGGCGGATTCCTGATCGGAGCCCTGTTCACCTGGCTGCTGGTGTCGCCCAAGTTGCGGTGGACGCGCGGCAAAAGCCTGCAATACCGGACGACTGTGTACGGCGTGGGCGTGTTCGTGCTGATCGTGGCATTGATCGCTTTGTGCAATCTGTCCAATCCGTTGAGCGTCGCCGGACTGCTGTATTGACCCGGCGATGGTGATGGCGTTCGTGGTGTCGATCGCACCGCTGACGCGTCTTGCTGTGGCCCTGATTTCCCCGATGCGGCGGAAGTCAGGGCCACAAGTATATGTGGATGAATTACATGGGTGTAGTTTTCCACATGATGTGGAAAACCGTGTGGATAACTTGGGTATAACTGCGGAGAATCGGTGGATAAGTGGGGGATAAATAGGGTTTCGATGTGGTTGTGGATAGCGAAAACCTTGGAATTGCAACGATTGCGCATTGTGGACAAGATGTGTGCAAAGTTATCCACAATGGGCTTGTGTACGGCATACGATTCTTGTTTTCCACATGATGTGGATAACTATGTGGAAAACCAGTGGATAAGTGAACAATTCGAGTGGATAACGTAGTCGGATGCGGTGGATAACCTGTGGATAACTGGTGGATAACACAGAAAAATCGTTGCAATAACGCCATTTTGCGATGTGGATAAGCCGGGTGGTGCCTACTGGCATATTGCTGTGGATAACCCGGTTTCGTATGTTTTGGCTGTTCTTCACTTGACTTTCCGTTGTGGAAAGTGTTATGCTTTCCACAACGGAAACAATCATGGTGATGCGCAACCCGTGAACGCTTCCGGACCGGTCAATCAATCACACGATCGTCCACTCGCCGTAAGCGGTGCCGATCGTTCCCGACAGACGCAGTCCGTCAGCTCACCGTATTCGCCGTCGTACATCATCGGCATTCAGCACAAGGAAGTCATCATGAACCGCAGTACCCGACCCAATCCGACTGCCGCTGCTCCTCAAGCAGCATCGCCGTCCCGGCTCTCCGCCGCGGATGCTCTCTCCTTCCTCACCGCCGACCGCGAAACCGTCGCTCGGAAATTCGCCACGCCACTGTGGTTCAACATCGTCATCGCGATCGCCACGTCCATCGTCATCCTGTTCATGTGGGCGACGCGCAACAACGCCTTCGACGTGCTGGGCGCCAACGACGCCTACTTCATCATCGCCTATATCGCATTGCTGGTCGCCATGTGCGGCGCGATCGGAGTGCTGTCGCATGCCGTGATCAAAAGCGGCTTTCGAGCATCTGCTCTCCCGCCGACGCGCAAAGGATGGGCGTACGTCATCGCGGCGTTCGCCACCTACATCGTCGCCTCGTCCGTCGTCATGATCGTGCCGATGCCCGGGTGGGCCGGCGTACTGATCGCGGTCGTGTCCGGAGCGGTGACGTTGCTGTTCGCACAGTTGACCAACCGCGAAACCCACGACTACATCATGGCCGGCGGATCGATGACCGAATTCCAACTCGACAGCGGTGGCCGACGACGGTATGGCGCGAACGGCGAACTGTGGACGATGGCGCGATTCCGCGCACTGCCCGACGCCGAACGCCGTGAAGCCTCGCGTCTGGTCGTCGCCCCGTGGTGGTTGTACCCATGCCAGTCCGTTTGCGCCATGGCGGTCATCGCGTGCATCGCGAATTTTGCCCAGATGGTGGTGCGCCAGGAATGGACGCTCTCGATCGACGTGCTGTTCCTGCTGGTCTGCATCATCGGCATGACGGTGAGCATGGTCCGTTGGATCCGTAACAGCAACCTTGATCTGCGCATGAAACCGACGACCCGCGTCTGCTGGGCGCTGTACATCGGCATGTGCGCGACGTGCATTATCCCCGTTTATCTTGCCGGGTACACACTCGGCCGCATGGCGCGGCATCCTGAAGTGCCGATGGCGGAACTGGCGGTTGGCGGTGCGGTGTTCGTGGTGCTGTTCTCGGTGCTCGGATGGGTGTACGACCGCAAGCAGCGAGACGCGATCGCGGCGGGAGCGTGATCGGCATGGCCGGTATGATAAGAATTTCGTGCGCCGGGCGTCTGCCTGGGGCAGTGTGCAAAACTTGGCCGGCAAGGTCGGACCAGAACTTGTTGCGCACAGCCTGGTCCGGCAGCCGGCCCCGACGCAACCAAAACCGCGGAAAGGAGGTGCATCGTGAGTGAGCCGCAATTCAATGAGGTGATCCATGCACCGATGCGCCTGCGCATCTGCGGCATGCTGCACAGCGCCGGCGAGATCGAGTTCGCCGCGATCCGCGACATGCTCGGCGTGAGCGACGCCGTGTGCTCCAAGCACCTGAAGGTGCTGGCGGAAAACGGCTACGTCACCCTCGACAAGCGCCCGGGGAACCGCAACGGGCACGACATCACCTGGGTGTCGCTCACCGACGAAGGCACCGAAGCCTTTGCCTCCCACATCGCAGCGCTCCAGCTCATCGCCGGCATGGCGTGACGTATTTGGCGGTCGGAACTCGGACCCGAATCGTCCTTCAACATGCAAAACCCGCGAGGGTGTTGGAGCTTTTCGCAAACCATGAGGCGGTTTTCCTGTCTCGTAGGGGTCTTTCTCCAAACCTTGAGGCGGTCACGCCGTCTTTTCCCCTCTTTCAGGGGTGAGAATGATGGCGTCGGCGGGGTGTCGGCCAGCGTGGCCGCCTCAGGGTTTGGAGAAAGACCGGTGTAAGACCCGGAATTTGCCTCAAGGTTTGGAGAAAGCCGCCGCGTGAGGCAATCCCGGGCGGCGGATACGCTGGAACGCATGCTGATATCCTCCGAAACCGCCCGGTTCGTGGCCGAACACCGCACGGAAGACGTGCGCGACCTGGCACTCAAGGCCAAGCGCGTAGGCGGCCTTGACCTGCCGCTCGCGCTCGATCAGATCGCCGGTTGGCAGACGGCGCGGACCAAATTGCCGCAGTGGGCGGCATGCGAGGGAATCGTGTACCCGCCGCACATTTCGATGGAGCAGTGCTCGTCCGAGTTCGCCGCACGATACAAGGCCGAAGTCGCGCGGCGGATCGTGGGGGAGCGCAGCGCCGCGAACGGAAGCACGATCGACCTGACCGGCGGCTTCGGCGTGGACTTCTCGTATATCGCCCGCGGATTCGCACGGGCGATATACGTGGAACGGCAGAAGCATCTGTGCGAACTGGCCGAACACAACATGCGGGCGCTGGGACTGGACCATGTGACGGTCATCAATGGCGATGCGGAGACCGTGCTGGACGGTGAAACGGCCACGCTGATCTTCGTCGACCCGGCCCGACGCGACGAGCACGGCGGCCGCACGGTCGCCATCGAAGACTGCACGCCCGACGTGCTCGCCCTGCGCGACCGGCTGCTTGCCGCCGCGCCGCATGTGATGATCAAACTGTCCCCGATGCTCGACTGGCGCAAGGCCGTGGGCGATTTCCGCGGCGCGGTCAGTGAGGTACACATCGTCTCCACCGGCAACGAGTGCAAGGAACTGCTGCTCGTGCTTGATCGGGCGCGGGTGACGGATGATGAGGGGCGGATGGCATCGGTACCCCCTCAGTCCGGCAAAGCCGGACAGCTCCCCCTGGCAGGGGGAGCAGACGTGCCGGAGGCTACAGGCGCCAGAGCCGGACAGCTTGCCCTGGCAGCAGGGGGTGCAGAAGGAGTGGCCATGTCGGAGTCTCTGGCCGACGGACAGCTTGCCCTGATAGAGGGCGCAGAAGTGCCGGGGGCGGCGGGCGCCAAGCACCACGGCGGGAAAGTGCGCGTGTATTGCGTCAACGACGGCGACAGGCTGGACTATGAATACGATCCGGCGGATACGGCCGCGACCAACCGCTCTCTTGGCCTTGCGCCGCTGCCGGAGAAGATCACCTACCTGTACGAGCCTAACGCGTCGATCATGAAGGCCGGCTGCTTCGCGCTCGTCGAAGACCGTTACGGGCTCACCCAGATCGGTCCGAACAGTCACCTTTTCGTTTCCGGCGACGACCGGCCGATCGCCGGTTTCCCCGGGAGGACGTTCGCCGTCGACACCGTCACCGCAATGGGCAAGAAAGAACTCAAGCGGGCGCTCGCCGACGTGGCCAAAGCCAACGTCGCCGTGCGCAACTTTCCGCTCACCGTCGCCCAATTACGTAAAAAGCTCCGGCTGAACGACGGCGGCGACATCTACCTGTTCGCCACCACGCTCGCCGGAGCCAAGCATGTGATTCTGCGGTGTCACAAAGCGTGACGGGACAAAACCGTCACCGCCACCACATGGTCATGATGAAACCGACCATGATGATCGCGAACGCGATGCCCAGATTCCACGCGCCGATGCCCGGAATCGGATAGTTGGTGGTCAGGTAGTACACCACGGCCCAGATCAGGCCGATGATCATCAGCGTGCAGAACAGCGGCACGAACCAGCGCGGGTTCGACTTGGTGCCCTTGATCGTCTCCTCGACGCGCTTCGTGTTCTCGGCTTGGCGGGCCATCATGCGCGCCATCTGCGGGGTGAGCGAATCCTTGTCGGCAGTGGCGTTGAGCACGGCCTCCACCTGGTCCATCGGCACGCCGTAATCCTCGTCCTCGGCCGCGGCGATGTCCTCGGCCGCAGCGTCCGTGGTCGTGTTCTCGGTGTCTTCGGTGTTCTCGGCAGTCTTGGCCGTGTCGGCCGCGGTGCCTTCGTCGGCGGTCTCGGCCTGCCAATCCTTCTGCTCGTCGGTATCTGCCATCAGCGTAGTCTCCTTTATTTAGGCTAAAAGTCATAATAGTGGCTAGACTCGAACTCAGTGACAAGCGGCTCGTGAGTACGGAGGAAGCATGGCGAAACATACCGGCAGACACGTCGCCAAACGTGCGTCGTGGCTGAGCGGCACGGCCGTGTTCCTCGTCGTCGCGCTGAGCGGTTTCCTGCTGTCGACCAACGTGCGGATCAACCGTACGGTCGTCGTGTCGTCCGATACCGCCGATCTGGTCGAGCAGCGCGTCAAGCAGGTTGACCAGCTCAATGACGACGTCGCCCGGCTCAGCTCGCAGATCGATACGCTCAACAAGACGCTGACGAACTCGTCGGACACGACGACCGGGGGAGAGAACGCGGGCTCGGGCACGATGCTGTCGGCGGTGCACGGCCCCGGCGTGACGGTGACGCTCAACGATTCGCCGTTGTGGGAGAACATGGTCGACAACTCCGGTTCCACGGCGAACATCAACGATTACGTGATCCATCAGGAGGACATCGAATCCGTGATGAACGCCCTGTGGGCCGGAGGCGCGGAGTCGATGATGATCCAGGACCAGCGCGTGCTGTTCAACTCGGCCGTGATCTGCCAGGGCAACGTGCTGCTGCTGCAGGGCCGCAAGTATTCGCCGCCGTACACGATTTCGGCGATCGGCCCGGCCGACGGCATGCTTGAGGCGCTGGAGGACTCCAGCGCGATGAAGATCTTCAAGGAATATGTCAGCGCGT
Organism: Bifidobacterium aerophilum; assembly: GCF_010667685.1. Taxonomy (GTDB): domain Bacteria; phylum Actinomycetota; class Actinomycetes; order Actinomycetales; family Bifidobacteriaceae; genus Bifidobacterium; species Bifidobacterium aerophilum. The sequence continues at coordinate 7,927 of NZ_WHZW01000028.1, forward strand.
TCGGCATCGGCTACAAGGTCGAAACGAAGGATGACCTGCAATTCCCGGAAACCGCGGCGCTGCTTCAGTCGCTGCAATACTCGAGCGTCGATGAGACGGCGCAGGAAGCGGATGCACAGTGAGACATGCGAACAACGGCAACCAGCCCAATGCGATCGAAATGGACTCGTTCGCCCAGATCGGCGATTTCGCCGAGCCGGCGGGGGAACGGACCGCAACGATTCCGCCGGTAGGCGGCGCCGGATATCCCGCTGCCTACCCCGGACCGGCCGGAGACGATCCCTACTCGTCCGTTGGCACGCGTCGCCGTCGCAACGCTCGCAACGGCAAACAACGCAGCTGGCTGTGGCAGGCTCTCGGCATCCTTGCCGAACTGCTGCTCACCGCGGCCGCGATCTGCGCCCTGTACATCGTGTGGCAGATGTGGTGGACCGGCGTGCAGGCGCAGCACACGCAGCAGGAGACGCTGCAGTCGGCGCAATGGTCGTCACCGGCCAACGGCGATACGACGAAGGTCGCGCAGGCGCAGCAGGGCGATCCTCCTACGCAGCCCGAGTCGGCGAACGAAGGCGATCTGATCGCCACCATCTACATTCCGCGGTTCGGCCAGAACTGGGAACGCAACATCGTGCAGGGCACCACGCTCGAGCAGCTCAACAAGCATGGTCTCGGCCATTACACCGAAACGCAGTGGCCCGGACAGGTCGGCAACTTCGCGATCGCCGGCCACCGCAACGGCTACGGACAGCCGCTCGGCGACGTCGACAAGCTGCAGGAGGGCGACGCGATCATCGTTCGTACGCAGGACTACTGGTACGTCTACCAGTACACCAGCAAGGAGATCGTGCTGCCGACCGAGGTGCGCGTGATCGGCGCGGACCCGCAGAATCCCGGCGGGACGCCGACCAAGCGCATGATCACGATGACGACGTGCGAACCGAAGTACTCCGACCCGATCTACCGTTGGATCAGCTACGGCGAACTCAAGTACTGGGCGAAGGTGTCGGACGGCGTGCCGCAGGAACTCGCGACGAACGGCGGCAATGGCGGCATCGCGTTCACGAACAACGCGACGTCCGTGACGGATGTCGCCGCGCAGCTGGATTCGCTCGAACCGGTGATGCTGTTCGCGGTGCTCGCATACGTGGTCATCTTCCTCGCCGCGCTGGCCGCATGGCGGTTCCCGGTGCTGCGTGCGATCCGTTCCGGCGCCCGTCGTCGTCCTGATGCGAGCATCTACGGATGGCTGGCGCGCCATCAGCCCGGCGTGCTGCCGGTGCGTGTGGTGCTGCTGCTGATACTGGCGCTGTTGGCGACCTGTGCGCTGTTCCAATGGGGATTCCCATGGGCCGCATCGAATATCCCGTACTTGAGGCAGATGTCGAACTTCACTGTCTGAGCCGTTAGGCGCAGAGCCCGGTGGGCTCTGCGTAGGCTCAGCCTGAGTGAGACGATAGTCGAGCGAAGGTCGGTCTGGGTCTCGCCGTAGGTGAGTCCTTTGTTGCACGGCCGGAGGAGAGCCGGCGGGCGAGTCCGTAATTGCAGCGTCGGCAGTAAAAATGGGCACGGGCAGGCCGCCTCCGGAGCCCTCGACTACACTGAGCCACAGTATTGCACTGTGGCTCTTTTTGCGTAAGGAGACAAGATGACCGATTCGGCACGCGTTCTGGTGGTCGACAACTACGATTCGTTCGTGTACACGATCGTCGGATATCTGAAGACGCTCGGCGCCACGGTGGACGTGGTGCGCAACGACGCGATCGACCCGTCCAAGCCCGGCGTGCTGGACGGCTACGACGGCGTGCTGATCTCCCCCGGACCGGGCGCTCCGGCCGAGTCCGGCTCCAGCGAGGACGTGATTCGTCTGTGCGCCGCCGAGAAGAAGCCGATGTTCGGCGTCTGCCTCGGCCTGCAGGCGCTGGCCGAGGTGTTCGGATGCACGGTCGACCACGCGCCCACGATCATGCACGGCAAGACCAGCCAGGTCGAACATATCGACGACGAGATCTTCGCCGGCGTGGCCAATCCGATGACCGCGACGCGCTATCATTCGCTGGCCGTGGAGCCCGATTCCGTTCCCGACGAACTGGTCGTGACCGCGTGGACGCAGGGCGACCACATCATCCAAGGCATCAAGCACCGCGACCTGCCGATGTACGCCGTGCAGTTCCATCCCGAATCCGTGATGACGCAGGACGGCTATCGTCTGCTTGCCAACTGGCTCGTCGTGTGCGGTCAGGACAACGCCGTCGCCAAGTCGGCCGGACTCCAGCCGAAGGTGAGCAAGTAGCCTCTGCGGCCATCGACGGCTGCCTGAGACGGCTGTCGACCGATACGACGGCTGTCCCACTTACGACCGAGGGGGCGGCTTCCATATCCCATGGAAGCCGCCCCCTCGTGTCATATGCAGCGGTCCGGAACCGGTGTCCGCCGGCGTGACCCGTTAGTTGCCGTCACCGCCGGTGTTCCCGCCATCGTTCCCGCCGTCGTCTCCGGAATTGTCACCGGAACCGCCGTTGCTGCCGGAGTTCGTCGCGGACTTGGTGGTCAGCGTCACCGTGGAACCCTCGTCGACCGTCTGGCCGAGGCCCGGGTTGACCGCGGTCACGATCGCGGTGCCGTCGGTCGGATTGCCGGATGCGATCTCGACCTTCAGACCCAGCGCTTCAAGCTGGGCGGTGACCGCGCTCACCGTGGCGCTGTTCGTGCCGAGCGCGATGGTGGTCGGCAACGTGACCTGCTTCACCGGCTGCTTGCCCTTCGAAACGACGATGGAGATCGTCATGGTCGAATCCACGTATTCGCCGGCCGCCGGGTTCGTGCTGATCACGGAGCCTTCGGGCACGTTGTCGTCGTACTCCTCGGACGTGCTCATCGAACCGCCGAGACCCATGCCGGTCAGCGTCTGCTGGGCGGCGCCGAGCGGCTGGCCGGTCACGTCGGGCATGGCCGTCTTTCCGGTGGACACGTACAGCGTGATCGTGCTGCCCTTGGCCTGCGACGATCCGGCCTCGGGATCGGTCTTGACGACCTTGTCCTTCTCGATCGTGCTGTCGACGGTCTGCACGGTGTCGGCCACCTTGAAATCGGCCGAAGTCAGCGTGCTGATCGCCTTGGACTGCGTCATGTCGCTCACGTCCGGCACGGTCGTCGACTGCGGGCCGGACGAGAACCACACCTCGACGGTCGTGCCCTTGTCGACCTTCGTGCCGCCGTCCGGATCCTGCTTGGTCACCGTGCCTTCGGGCTTGTCGGACGTCGCATCGTCGGTGATCTTCGGGGTGAGTCCCAGCTTCTTCAGCTCGGCACGCACCTTGTCCTTGGTCACGCCCGACATCGACGTGAAGTCCGGCACCTCGACCTGCTCCTCGACCATGCTCGCGCCGCCGTGCAAGGCTACGTAAATGCCGAGAATGGCGATGATCGCCACGATCGCGCCGATGATGGATCCGATGATGATCTTCTTCTTGCGGTTCGCCTGCGCGGCCTCGGCGCGCTGTTCGGCGCGCGACTTGACCGTGGTGCCGCCGGCCGGCTGCATGGCCGGGATCGCCTCGAACTGGCCGGTCACCGGGTTGAACGCCTGCGTCGTGGCCGTTTCCGCCGCACCCGGCATGGCGGCCGTGGGCATGGCCATCGTCGGGCTCATCGCCGCGGTCGCCGTCGGGTCGTTCTGTTCGGCCTGCTTGCGGGCCTTCATGTTCGACAGGTCGGTCAGCGGGTTGAACGCGGTCGCCACCGGCACGCCGCCGTTCATGAACGTCAGGATGTCGGTCTTGAACTCGGCGGCCGTCGCGTACCGGTTCTGCCGGTCCTTGGCCATCGCCTTCGCGCAGATCGAATCCCACATCTTCGGCAGGCCCGGCACCAGCGCGCTCGGCGGCGTCGCCACTTCGGACACATGCTGGTACGCGATCGCCACGGCCGAGTCGCCGGTGAACGGGGGACGGCCGGTGAGCATCTCGTACAGCACGCAGCCGGCCGAGTACAGGTCGGAGCGCATGTCGACGGTTTCGCCGCGCGCCTGCTCGGGGGAGAGGTACTGCGCGGTGCCGACCACGCCCTGCGACTGGGTCATCGTCGCCGCGGAATCGTCGAGCGCACGCGCGATGCCGAAGTCCATGACCTTGACGATGCCCTGCTCGGAGATCATGATGTTGCCGGGCTTGATGTCGCGGTGGATGATGCCCATGCGATGCGAGTACTCGAGCGCGTTGAGCACGCCGAGCATCACCTGTTCGGCGTCGCGCTGCGACAGCGCGCCGTTCGCCTTGATGATGTCGCGCAGGGTCTGGCCCTTCACGTACTCCATCACCAGATACGGCAGGTGCTCGGTGCCGCCGTCCTCTGCGGTTACCGTCTCCTCGCCCGAATCGTAGATGTTGACGATGTTCGGATTGTTCATTTGGGCGACCGCGTGCGCCTCACGGCGGAACCGGGACAGGAAGATCTGATCGTTGGCCAGGTCAGCACGCATGATCTTGACGGCAACCGTGCGTCCGAGGCGCGTATCCAATGCCACGCGCACCTCGGCCATACCGCCGCGTCCGATCAGCTGGCCGAGCTGATAACGGCCATCGGCGAGCGAATTGGGCATCGTGCTGCTCATTGCTGTTCCTTCCTTGATTCCCGCATATCGGATGCGGCCTTATCCAAGCTGGTGGGTATGCCGGTCGGCGCGTCGACCGGGCTTGTCATCGGCGTTGCCGGGCTGATTGGCGCGGACTGCGCGTCCGCCACGATCGGAGCCGCCGGGATCGGCGCGTCTCCCGCCGGAATGATCGTCTTCGGATCCATCGCCCGCAGCAGCGTGTTCACCGCGTGCGGCTTGCTGGACACGCGGCGCAGCAGGCGTCCGGACGAAACCATCGTGTCGTCGCTGGCCGCGGTCTCCTGATCGAGCAGCCGGCGTTCGATGCGCGCCAGCGTGCGCGAGACGACGAGCGCGTCCTTCGGCCTGTCGCGCGGATCCTTCTCCAGCATCGACATGACGAACTGACGTAACTGCCAGTCGATCGTCTCGGGTAGCGGCGGTACGGGGTCGTTGACGTGCGCGGCCGCGATGTCCACCGGCGTCGCGCCCGTGAACGGACGGTGCCTGCACAGGCCCTCGTACGCGACCACGCCGAGCGAATAGATGTCGGACTGCGGCGTGGCCTGCTGGCCCTGCGCCTGTTCGGGCGAAATGTACTGGGCGGTGCCCACGACCATGCCGTCCTGCGTGATCTGTTCCTGGTTCGTCGAATAGGAGACGCCGAAGTCGGTGATCTTGACCTCGCCGTTGTCGGCGACCATGATGTTCGCGGGCTTGACGTCGCGGTGGATCACGCCGTGGCTGTGCGCGACGAACAGTCCCCGCGCGGTCTGGATCAGGATCGGCAGCAGTTCGGTCGGCGGCATCGCGCCGCGCTCGTGATACAGGTCGGCGAGCGACTTCGACGGCACGTATTCCATGATGAGGAAGCCGATGCCGTCGTGCTCGTAGTATTCGAACAGCGCGGCGATGTTCGGGTGCGCAAGATTGGCGGAATTATGCGCTTCCGCGCGCAGCCGCTGGAGTTTCGACTCGATGTTGGACTGGTCGGAGCGCAGCGCCTTGATGGCGACCGGACGGTTGAGCTGGATGTCGTAGGCCTTCCAGACCTCGCCCATGCCGCCCTGCGCGAGTCGGCGGTCGAGACGGTACCGGCGGTGAATCAGCTGTCCTTCGATCAGTTTCATTGCTTCTTCAACGCCTCCTCCATCAACGATTTCATGATCGGGCCCGCGGCCAGCGAACCGAACACGTCGGTATTATGCACGACCACCGAGATCGCGATCTGCGGGTTGTCGGCCGGGGCGAAGCCGAGGATCCAGCCGTCGATGCTCTGGTTGTCGGTGCCGATCTGCGCGGTGCCGGTCTTCGCGGCCACCTTCACTCCGTCGATCTGCAACGACGGGTATTCCTTGGTGATCACCGATTCCATCGCCGTGGTGAGCTTGTTCGCCGTATCGGCGCTGAACGCCTGGCTCATCACCTGCGCCTTCGTCTCCGAGATGACCGACAGATCGCTTGAGCGCACGCGGTCGACCAGCGTCGGCTTCATGAGCACGCCGTCGTTCGCGATCGCGGAGGCGATCATCGCGCTTTGCAGCGGGGTGATCTGGTTGTCGCCCTGGCCGATCGAGGCCAGCGCAAGTCGGTCGTCGGTCGGGTCGGACGGGAATTTCGCCGCGACCGAAGTCATCGGGCTGCCGGTCGAAGTCGTGCCGTCCACGGTGATCGACTTGTCGTAGCCGAGCTTTTCAGCCATCGCCGTCACCTTGTCGGTGCCGAGCGCGACGCCCAGCTGGGCGAACGCGGTGTTCGACGAGTACGCCATCGCGTCCTCAAGCGAGATCTTGCCGTTCGCGCCGTCGCCGGCCGAACTCGAATTGGTCAGGCCGGTGTTCGTGCCGGGCAGCGTATAGCTGGAACCGGCGGGAATCTGCGAATCGAGTTCGTAGTCGCCGGTTTCGAGCGCGGCGGCCGCGACCACGGTCTTGAACGTGGACCCCGGCGGGTACAGCTGACGGATCGCGCGGTTGAGCATCGGGTTCGACTCGTCTGACACGAGCTGCTGGAACGCCTTGTTCGCGTCGGCCGTGGTATGCGTGGCCAGCGTGTTCGGGTCATAGCTCGGCGTGCTCACCATCGCGAGGATGCGGCCGGTCTTCGGTTCGGTCACGACGACCGAACCGTCCTTGCCGTCGAGCAGCTGGTACGCGAGCTCCTGCAGCTTGGGATTGATGGACGTCTCGATCGAGGCGCCGGTGTTCTGCGTGCCGGCGAGCACGGCCTTGACCCGCTCCCACAGCAGGGCGTCGGCCTGGCCGCTGAGCAGCGCGTTGCGCGAGTTCTCGATGCCGTTGGAGGTCGGTCCGATGCCGTGCGTGATCGAGAAATAGCCGGTGACGGGTGCGTACAGTGCGCCGTTCGTGTACTGGCGCTGGTATTTGAACGAGTCGTTCGTCGCGGTCGACTGGGCGATCACCGTGCCGTCGGAGGCGAGGATCGCGCCGCGCGGCGTGCCGTACGTGCGGTACAGCGAACGGGCGTTGCGCGAGTCCGCGTTGAGTTGGTCGGGCACGATCGCGGTGAAGATGGAACTGGAGATGCCGAGGATCACGAACAATACCAGTACGGCCGTGAACAGCTGGCGCAGGGATTTGTTCATCGGTTACCACGCTCCTTGAGTTCGTGGTCGCGCAAGGCGGCCAGCGCCTCATACTGGAACGTTTCGGACAGGTCGGTCGGCGGCTCGGGCTTGTTCGCCGCGTTCGAGATGACGACGAGCAGCGCCGCGAGCACGTAGTTCGCGATGATCGACGAACCGCCGGCGGCCATGTACGGCATGGTCATACCGGTCAGCGGGATCACCAGCGTGATGCCGCCGACGACCGTGAACACCTGGAACGCCATCGTAAAGACGAGGCCGGAGGCGAGCAGCTTGCCGAAACCGTCCTTGATCTTCATGGCGGTGATGAAGCCGGAGGCGATGATGATCAGATACAGCACGAGCACCGCGAGCAGGCCGGCCAGACCGAGCTCCTCGCCCACGGACGCGTAGATGTAGTCGGAGTTGCCGAACGGCGTCAGATCGGGATGGCCCTGGCCGAGACCGGTGCCCGCAAGGCCGCCCGACGCGAGTCCGAACAGGCCCGTGACGATCTGGTACGAACCGCCGAACTCCTGGTTGTACAGCTCGTTGTCGAACGGGTGGAGCCACGCGTCCACGCGGGCGCCCACATGGGTGAAGATCCGGGCCGCCACGACCGCGCCGGCCGCGAACGCGACCAGACCGATCACGATCCAGCTCTTGCGTCCGGTCGACACGTACAGCATCGCCACGAACATCGCGAAGAACATAAGCGACGTGCCGAGATCGTGCTGCATGACGAGCACGCCCATCGACACGCCCCAGATGATGATGATCGGGCCCATGTCCTTGATGCGCGGCAGCTGCAGTCCCAGGAACTTCTTGCCGCCGACGGCCAGCTGGTCGCGGTGGTCGAACAGGTAGGAGGCGAAGAAGAACGCGAGGAACAGTTTCGCGAATTCGGCCGGCTGCACGGTGCTGGAAGTGAACGGGATCCTGATCCACACGCTAGCGCCGTTGATGTTCGCACCGAGTCCCGGAATCATGGGGGACAGCAGCAGGACCAGGCCGACGACCATGCTCACGTAGGAGAACCGGCGCAGGATGCGGTAATCCTGCAACGCCACGATCAGCACGTCGCAGATCACGAGCGCGGCCGCGATCCACAGCAGCTGGCGGAAGCCGATCGCGGTGTCCTTCGCATGGTCGATACGCGCGATCATCGTCGTGCCAAGCGCGCTCAGCAGCAGCACGCACGGCATGATCGACTGGCTGGCGTACGGCTGGAACCGGATCACCAGACCCCACGACACGAGGTACAGGACGCCGACGAGGCCGAGCGCGACCGCGTAGTTCGTCGGGAAGCCGCCCGTGGTGCGTTCGAACATCTGCAGGAACGCGATGAATCCGATCGCCATGGCGAGCAGCAACAGCGATATCTGCCGCAATCGGGTCGCGATCATTGCGCGTCACCTCCGTTCGACGTGCTCGTGCTGGCATCGGATTTGTTGGAATCGTTGGAACTGCTGGACTTGTCGGAATTGCTTGAGCCGGAGACCCCCGAGGAGTCTGACTTGCCGTCGCCGTTGTCGATCGCGTTGTCGGCGGCGCCGAAGCTCGGCGTATCGGACGTTTGGTTCTTCTGGGCCTCCTTGTCGCGCTCCTTCTCGATGAAGGTCGCATGCTCCTTGGCTTCGTCGAGCGAGTCGACGGTGATGCCCTGTTCGAGCTGCGACTGCCATGATTCGGGCAGCGACGACACTTCGATGTCGGTTTTCTCGACCTCATGCGACAGCGAGACGCCGAACAGGTTCGTGTTCACGCCCTGATAGATCGTGATCACGCCGTCGCCGTTCGCCAGATAGTACTTGCTCTGGCTCCACGCGTACGCGCCCCAGCCGCAACCTACCAGCGCGGCCAACGCGACGATGGTGCTCAGAATCACGATGAAACGGTTGCGATGATGCCGCGAACGGGTCGCCTTGCGCTGCGCTGCCTGCTCGCGATGAATGGCCTTGGCGACCTCGGGATCGCTTGGATCCGTGGTGATGCGTCCGTCCGACTTCTGCACGACCGGAATCTCGCCGGTGTCGGGCACCTCGCGGTCGCCGATCTCCTCGCGTACGGTCGACGGCTGGGCCACACGGGACGACTGTCCTGCCGGTTTGACGGTCTTGTCGTCGTCGCCGTGGCCTTGGATCAGCTTTGCCGCGCGGGTCGCCGGCGAACTGAGGTCGGCGCGCAACGCCGGGGCGGTCGCCACCGGCGCGTTCACGATATCGGCGATCGTTTCCAGGCTGGAACTTGCCGCGCCGCCGACCAGCAGGGTCTGATGCGGCAGTTCGAAGGCATCGGTGTCGAGCGCGAGCGTCGCGTCGGCGATCACCGCGGTCACGTTGTCGGTGCTGCCGGCCTTGAGCGCCATGCCCACCAGACGTTGCGCGCACTCCTCCTGGTTCGTGCAGTCGGCCATGACCTGTTCGATCGTGGAATCCTCGAGCACGCCGCACAGGCCGTCCGAGCACAGCAGCCAGCGGTCGGCGGGATGCGCCTTGCGGATCGCGATGTCCGGCCTCGGATCGATGTCGAAATCGCCGAGCACGCGCATCACGACGTTGCGCTGCGGATGGTTCTTCGCCTCCGCCGGCGTGATGCGGCCCATGTCGATCAGATGCTGGACATAGCTGTGGTCATGCGTCATGCGCGTGAGTTTGCCGTCACGCAGCAGGTACGCGCGCGAGTCGCCGATGTGCGCGAGCACCCAATAGCCGGCGACCAGCACGACCGCGACGACGGTGGTGCCCATGCCGGCCAGTTTCCGCTCGTGCTTCGCCTTGCCCACGATCGCGTCATGCGCGGCGATCACCGAGGATTCCAGCACATGCGCGACCGCCTGGATATCGCCGTCGATGTCGTCGTGCTCGATGTGCGCCAGCGACCGGATCGCGATCGTCGACGCCGTATCGCCTCCGGCGTGGCCTCCCATGCCGTCGCAGATGGCGGCGAGATGCTCGCCGGCGAACGACGAATCCTGATTGTTGGCGCGGACCGTACCCACGTCCGACACGGTCGTGGAATACAGGAACAAGGTTTGCGAAGCGGCGGAATTCGGCATAGGGCGATCACCTCAATTCGAAGGTGGTCGCGCCGATGCGCACCGGCACGCGCGCGGAAAGAATCGTGGGGGAGTTGATGCGCTGGCCGTTGACGACCGTGCCGTTCGTGCTGCCCAGGTCCTCGATGGCCCAGGAGCCGGTGACGGGATCCTTGTATACACGGGCATGATGCGACGAGGCGAACTCGTCCTCAAGCACGAGGGTGTTCGACGCGGCGCGGCCGATCGTGATCGAGCTGCCGCTCAGCGGCACCGAGGCGCCCGCGAGCGGTCCGTCGATGATGACGAGCAGGGTCAGGTCGCTCGCCGCGTTCGGGCGCTCGGCCACCGGCGTCTTCACCGGTATGGCGGACGAGGTGGCCACGGGCGCCGGGGATTCGGCGGCCTTGCGCGCGCGGCGCTCCTTGCGGCGGTGCGTGCGCGACGTGTGCGGGCTGAACGTTTCCATGTCCTTGTGCAGGGAACGCATGGCAAGCCATACGAACACCCACAGCAGGGCCAGCAACCCGTATTTGAGGATCGCGAAGGTCAATTCGGTCATGACGGCTCCTTCGCGGGCTTACTCCTGATCCTGCGCGGAAGCCCAGTAGAGGATGCGTGTGCGGCCGATGGTGATCGTGTTGCCGTCGAGCAGCGTGGCGATCGGCACCTGGTGGCCTTCGATGTACATGTGGTTTGTGGAGCCGAGATCACGGGCAATGACGCCGTTCGGCGTGATGTCGATCTCCATGTGACGGCGGGAGATGCCCGGATCGTCGATGATGATGTCGCAGCCGGAGCCGCGGCCGATCACCGTCTTCTCTTTGGTGAGCAGGTACTGGTTGCCGTTGACCTCGAGCATCGGCTCGGACTGCGACTGCTCGTTCGTGGTGACCGGCACCGCGTTGCCCTGCACCGATTCGGAGCTCAGGTTGAAATTGCCCTTGGTCAGGTCCAGGTCCTCTTCGAAGATCACCACGACCGGGCCGACGAAGGCGTAATGCTGGCTCTTGGCGTACTGGGTCAGATTGTCCGCCAGCTCATTGGCGAGGGTCTCGGAACCCCACTGCTCGATGCGGTCGAAATCGGGGGTGCTCAGCTTGAAGCGGTACTCGTTCGGAGCCACCGTGCGGTCGCGTCCCACCGGCATCGCCTCATTGTCGATTTCGCGTTCGAGGGCGCTGGAGAGGTCGACGGGCTGCAGGTCCTTGGACCCGAATTTGGCGAACACGCCATTGACCGCGCCTTCTACACTTTTCTCAAAACGGTCGAGAACGCTCATGGTGATCCCTTTCTACATATCCTCACCCATCCTACGCGGCAGTGGGGAATTAGGCCAAAATCGGACCCCGAACACGTCCATTTGAGTGCAAAATTTCCACGTTCGTGGGGCTTTGGCGTCATCCCGTTACACTGGGGAGCCATGACGGACATGACATCATCCGGGACGTGCCGCACGACGTACGACGAGGCGATGGCGCGGGCGCTTGCGCTCGCCGCCGAGGCCGCCGGAGAGGGCGAGGTGCCGGTCGGCGCGGTGGTGCTGGACGCGTCCGGTGCGGTGATCGGCGAAGGCCGCAACACCCGCGAAACGCACGGCGACCCGCTCGCCCACGCCGAGGTCGCGGCGATGCGCGAGGCCGCCCTCCGGCTCGGCGGCTGGAATCTCGCCGACTGCACGTTGGCGGTCACGCTCGAACCGTGCCCGATGTGCGCCGGCGCCTGCGTGCAGACCCATATCGGCCGGATCGTGTTCGGCGCGTGGGATGCGAAGCTCGGCGCCTGCGGTTCGATCTGGGACATTCCACGCGACCCGCACATCGGCCACACGCCCGAGGTGATCGGCGGGGTGCGCGAGACGGAATGCGCGCGCGTGCTCGGCGAGTTCTTCGCCGCGCGACGTTGATCGACGCTAATTTCTTTCCAGCAACGGCGGACACTCCGCGCCGAGGCAAGGAAAAGCCGCTGCCGTACCATCGGTACCAGCACACGGTTTTCCATTGCATACGGAATTACATACGGGATTACATACGGAAAGGGAAAGCAATGCCGCTCATCCAACAGTTCCAAGGCATCGCCGCGGACGGCACCGACCTGACCGCCGTCTATGCGGAGCAGTCCGAGGCGAACGTCGCCTTCGCGCTGATCTTCCCCGGCGACGGCATGCCGCGATTCGTCCATTGGGGACGCCCGCTCGCCGACCCCGGTACCGTCATCGGCCTGTACGACGCGTTGCGGCCGCAGCGCGTCACCGGCGGTCTTGACGACACCGTCTGGCCATCCGTCCTGCCCACCCAGGCCGAATCCTGGATCGGCGCGCCGCGTTTCGAAGTGCGCCGCGACGGCGTCGAACTGCACTGCGGATTCCAGGTCGAGGCCGTCACCGCCGCCGCGGTCAGCCGGCAGACCGCGCCCGCCGCGACGGTCCCGGCCGAGCGGACCGGTCAGTCCGGCCATGTCACCGTCGGCGACCAGCTGGCGAACGAACCCGGCCCGGTCCCGACCGTCGTCGTCGAGGCGAAGGATCCCGAACAGGGCGTCGGCATCGTCTGGACATGCGAGCTCGACGAATCCGGACTGATCCGCCAACGTCTCGAAGTAGCCAACCTCGGCGGCGGTGAACTCGAAATCGGCCGCATCGAACTCGGCTTCCCGCTGCCCGCCGACGCGAGCGAGATCCTCACCACCACCGGCCATCACCTGCGCGAACGCCATCCGCAGCGCCAGCCACTCACCGTCGGCCGTTTCGAAAAACTCTCCATGACCGGCCGCCCCGACTTCGACGCCAGCCTGCTGCTGTCCGCGGGCACCCCCGGATTCGGTTTCGAACGCGGCGACGTGTACTCCGTCCACGTCGGCTGGAGCGGCAACAGCGTCCTGTCCGCCGAGCGACTGCCCTACACGACCGGACTGCTCGGCGGCGGCGAGATCCTGCTCGGCGGCGAGGTCACGCTGCCGTCCGCCGGTGCCGTCGCGGCATCCGGTGACTCGTCCGATGACGTGACGTACACGACCCCGTGGGTCTACGGATCGTACGGACACGGCCTCAACGAGGTCGCCGCACGCTTCCACGACTACCTGCGCCGCGTCCATCGCGAATTCCGCGACGCGATCGGCGTGCCCGACAAGCCACGACCGGTCATCCTCAACACCTGGGAGGCCGTGTACTTCAACCAGAACTACGACACGCTGACCGCGCTCGCCGACAAGGCCGCGGCGATCGGCGTCGAACGGTTCGTCGTCGACGACGGTTGGTTCGGCTCGCGCCGAGACGACACCAGCGGCCTCGGCGACTGGCAGATCGCGCAGGACATCTGGCCGGACGGGCCGAAGAGCCTGCGCGCGCTTGCCGACTACGTGCATGGCAAAGGCATGGAGTTCGGCCTGTGGTTCGAACCCGAAATGGCCAACGTCGAATCCGAGCTGATGCGCGACCACCCCGACTGGGTGCTGCGTCCGACTTCGAACCGACTGCCGATGCAGGGACGCTCGCAGCAGGTCGTCGATCTGACGAACCCGGACGCCTACGACTACGTGTACGGATGCATGGACCGTCTCGTCGGCGAACTCGGTATCGACTACATCAAGTGGGACCACAACAAGCTCGTCACCGAAGCGGTCAGCCCGCGCGCCGGCCGTCCGGCCGTGCACGCGCAGACCCTCGCCGTGTACCGCATCTTCCGCGATCTGAAGACCGCGCACCCCGGACTCGAAATCGAAAGCTGTTCGTCGGGCGGCGGACGCGTCGACCTCGGCATCCTCGAAGTGGCCGACCGCATCTGGGTGTCCGACTGCGTCGACCCGCTGGAACGAGTGGAGATCCAGAGGTACACGTCGCTGCTCGTACCGCCGTTCATGATGGGCGAGCACGTCGGCGCCAGCCCCGCGCACTCCACGAAGCGCGCCACCAGCCAGGAACTGCGTATGGCGATGGCGTTCTTCGGGCACATGGGCGTCGAATGGAACCTGCTCAAGGAACCGGACGAGGACGTGGCCAAGCTCGGCGAATGGATCGCCGAATTCAAGAAGCATCGCGAATGGTTCGCCGTGGACACCTGCGTGCACACGGATGCGGCCGATCCGGCGGTGCGCGTGGACGGCATGGTCAAACCGGACAAGTCCGCCGCGTTCTACCGGTTCACGCAGGTCACGACCTCGGACACGTATCCTGCCGCGCCGATCCGCGTGCCCGGACTCGACCCGGAAGGCACGTATCGCATCCAGCCGCTGTGGCTCGACCTTGATCTGGACGGTCTTGGCATCGGCAACGGACAGTCTCCGCTCGGATGGTGGACCGAGGACGGCGTGCTCATGAGCGGCGCCGCGCTCGCCGCCTACGGACTGCGGCCGCCGTCGCTGCATCCGGCACAGTCCGTGTTGTTCACCGCCATTCGGCAGTGAACGGTCCGTCCTGCGTCGGATGCCTTCGCGGGCGCCTGTGGCGCGCCCGCTCGCTTCGCCTACGGGAAGCACTCTGTGCTTCCCGCTTGACGGCTCAGCCGGCGCAGTCCGTGCTGTTCATTGCAGTGAGGCAGACGTACAAGCTCTGCCGCTTTGCCCGGTTCGAAGCGAATGCGGGCGGGTTTTCTGTCTCGAAATCGCACAAATGGCCGCATCGCCAATGTGTGACAGATGCCGTATGCCGATGAATGGTGACTGATTTGCGAGATCCTTGATTTTCCATAGATCCCACAATTATCGTTTCTGTCACAACGAGTGATTTTGCTCGCGAATCGTGATGGTGAGACAGAAAATCTGTCTCACCATCACAATATTGGCGAAATGCTCATTTCGTGACAAAAATCCACGATCATCGCCACGAATACGGGCGAGAACCAATGCGCGCAAGAAATCGGGTACTGCCGCGTGCGCAAGATGTCGGCATTATCCATTGCAGTCGTGGATAATCGGCGATCGTCCACGATATGTGGCTCGTCTCGGCCATCATCAGCCGATATACCGCGCGATGACGCGCGACGCGGCGGCCTTCGCCCACAGCTGCCAATCGTGATCGACCACCGTGAACTGCACCGGGGCGGCCTGATTGTGCCGATACCGGTTGATGCCGTCACGGATCGAATCGATGCTCATCTTCGCCAGGAACGCCGATTCGCCGGCGACCATCACCTTCGACGGCATCGCGATGTTCGCGATCGTCGCGATCAGCGAACCAAGTCGGAAACACGTCAGATCGACCAACTGCATCGCCTGCGGCAGTCCGGCCCGCGCATCGCGCGCGAAATCGTCGAACGTGCACGCCCGCCCGATCATGCGCGAATACTGGTTCGCCAGCGAATCATCGGTCAGGCACTGCGCGCAGCCGATATGGCCGGCAGTGCAGCGCGGACCCTCGGGATCGACCAGCACATGGCCGAGCAGGCCGTAGCTTTTGTCCGGATACGTGACCGGCTCGCCGCGCATCGCCAGCGAATACCCCACGCCCACTCCGATCGTAAGCACGGCGAACGCCTCCAGTCCGACACCCGGTCCGAACCAGCTCGCGTCCACCAGCAGCGAATCGATGTCGTTGTATATGCTGCACGGCAGTCCGGTCGCGTTCTCAAGCATCGAGCCCAGATCCACATCATGATCCCAGCGCAGGAACGGCGCGAACGTGACCACGGAGTCATCCGTCACGTGGCCGCCGATCGCCACTCCCACCGCGGTCGGTGCCGGCAGCGGCGTCGCGGCGATGTCCGTCTGGCATTCGCGCACCAGTCGCGCCAGCGTTTCGACCACCTGCTCGGGCGTGCGATCCGGGAACGTGCCGTCATGCCGACCCGACACGACTTCGCCATGTGCGTTCACCGCGGCGGCGATCGCCGACGTGCCCTGCGCCTTGATGCCGATGAACGTGCGCGCGTTCGCGCACAACGCCAACGCGGTCTGCGGTCGGCCGCGCCGGTCCGAGCTTTCCTTCGCGACGAATCCCTGCGGCAACGGTCCTCGCGTCACCGCGTCCGCGGGCAGCTCCTCGATCACGCCCGCATAGATCAGATCGCCGGTGATGCGCGACAGCGCGCCCTGAGACAGTCCCAGCAGCTGCGCGAGCGTGGTACGTGCGATCGGCCCGTGCTTTGCGATCGCCTTCGCCACGCGGTGCATGTATTCCGATCCCTCGAACCATTGCGGAAACTCATGCGTCATGCTGCCTCCCTGTTCGTCCGCCAATCCGAGCGTAGCAGAGCGCGCGAGCCGACCGGCCGCCGCTGTCGAACCGGTTTTCTTTCCGCCACACCCACCGCAAGCCCGAATGGGAATGAAATTATGCGGGCCGTACGCTGGAACCTGACACCAGTCGCCGGGTTGCCAGGCGGACCCGTTCGGCAGCCGTCCGAAGAGCCCGCCAGTCCGAACCGGCGCACCGCAGCAGATCAGCAAAGGAGCCGACATGACCTCATTCAACCGACCCGCACTGCCCGATTCGATCCGCACGAACGGCGCGACCCCGAACCCGTGGTGGACGAACGCGGTCGTCTATCAGATTTACCCGCGTTCGTTCCAGGACACGAACGGCGACGGATTCGGCGACCTCAAGGGCATCACGAACCGTCTCGACTACCTCGCCGACCTCGGCGTCGACGTGCTGTGGCTGTCCCCGGTCTACAAGTCCCCGCAGGACGACAACGGTTACGACATCTCCGACTACCGCGACATCGACCCGCTGTTCGGCACGCTCGACGACATGGACGAGCTGCTCGCCGAAGCGCACAAGCGCGGCATCAAGATCGTGATGGACCTCGTCGTCAACCACACGTCCGACGAGCACGCGTGGTTCGAGGCGTCGAAGAACAAGGACGACGAGCACGCCGACTGGTACTGGTGGCGTCCGGCCCGTCCGGGCCACGAACCCGGCACCCCCGGCGCCGAACCGAACCAGTGGGGCTCGTACTTCGGCGGTTCCGCCTGGGAGTACGTGCCGGAGCGCGGCGAATACTACTTCCACCAGTTCTCGAAGAAGCAGCCCGATCTCAACTGGGAGAACCCGGCCGTGCGTCGCGCCGTGTACGACATGATGAACTGGTGGCTGGATCGCGGCGTCGACGGCTTCCGCATGGACGTCATCACGCTCATCTCCAAGCGCCTCGACCCGAACGGCAAGCTGCCGGGCGAGGCCGGTTCCGAAATCGACGACCTGCCGGTCGGCGAGGAAGGCTACTCGAACCCGAACCCGTTCTGCGCGGACGGGCCGCGTCAGGACGAGTTCCTGGCCGAAATGCGCCGCGAGGTGTTCGAGGGCCGCGACGGCTTCATGACCGTCGGCGAGGCTCCCGGCATCACCGCGCAGCGCAACGAGCACATCACCGATCCGGCCAACGGCGAACTTGACATGCTGTTCCTGTTCGAGCACGTCGACTTCGACTGCGACGGCGTCAAGTGGAAGCCGCGCGCGCTCGACCTGCCCGAGCTCAAGCGCATCATGGCCGGCTACCAGACCGCCGTGGCCGATGCCGGTTGGGCGAGCCTGTTCACCGGCAACCACGACCAGCCGCGCGTCGTGTCCCGCTGGGGCGACGACTCCTCCGAGGAGAACCGCGTGCGTTCCGCCAAGGCCCTCGGCCTCATGCTGCACATGCACCGCGGCACCCCGTACGTCTACCAGGGCGAGGAACTCGGCATGACCGACGCCCACTTCACCCGCCTCGACCAGTACCGCGACCTCGAATCGCTCAACGCGTTCCGCCAGCGCGTCGAGGAGGCCAAGGTGCAGGACGCCGAGTCTATGCTGGTGGGCCTGGCCGCCCGCAGCCGCGACAACGCCCGCACCCCGATGCAGTGGGACGCGTCCAAGTACGCCGGCTTCACCGCTCCCGACGCCGCGACCGAACCGTGGATCTCCGTCAATCCGAACTGCGCGGAGATCAACGCCGCCGGCGAATTCGACGATCCTGACTCGGTGTACGCGTTCTACAAGAAGCTGATCGCGCTGCGCCACGACAACCCGGTCGTCTCCGCCGGCAGCTGGCAGCTGATCGACGCGGACGACGAGCATGTGTACGCGTTCGTGCGCGAACTGGACGGCGAACGTCTGCTGACGGTCGTCAACTTGTCCGGACGCACGGTCGACGTTCCGGCCGAATCCGCCGCACTGCTGGACGGACTGGACGCCGTGACCGAGGATGCGGTCGTGATCGCCACCGGCACCGCCGCGGAGGCCGTCGCGTCGCTGGCCAAGCGCGAACTCGCCACCTGGCAAGGCGTGGTCGTTCGTCTGTGACGGTCGACAGGCAAGCTCTGTGAACCGCGTGTAGCCTGCAGATTCCATGCAGGCTACAGGCAAGCTCTGGGCGGGATGGACACTTCACGTCCCTCGCCCAGAGCGGCGCATACAATAACGCACATGGAACAAAAAGACGTCCTCAAAGCACTGCAGCGTGACCATGCGGCCGAATTGAAGCTCGCCGCCGAACGGTTGAAGGGGACCGCTCGTCACACCGAAATCATCCCCTCGCCGGTCCTGTCCGACATGACCGGACACAAGATTCTTCTCAAGCCCGAGAACCTGCAGGTCACCGGCTCATTCAAGATCCGCGGCGCGTACAACAAGATCGCCTCGCTGTCCGACGAGGAACTCGCCCGCGGCATCGTCACCGCCTCCGCCGGCAACCACGCGCAGGGCGTCGCCTATGCGGCCCGCGAACGCGGCGCGAAGGCGACGATCTGCATGCCGACCATCACCCCGCCGCTCAAGGTCGATGCGACCAAGGCGTACGGCGCCGACGTGGTGCTCTACGGTGATGTGTTCGACGAGGCCGCCGCGCATGCGCTCGAACTGAGCGAACAGCAGGGCATGATCTACGTGCCGCCGTTCGACGACTACGAGGTCATCTGCGGCCAGGGCACGATCGGCATGGAGATCCTTGAAGACGTGCCGGACGTCACCGACGTGATCGTGCCGCTCGGCGGCGGCGGGCTTGGCGCCGGCGTGGCGCTCGCCATCAAGACGTTCAAACCGCAGGTGCGCGTGATCGGCGCGATTCCGGAGGGCTCGCCGGCGTGGAAGGAATCGCTGGCGGCCGGACGCGTGACCCCGGCCGACCAGGTCGTCACCTCGGCCGAGGGCGTCGCGGTCAAGCACCCCGGCGACTTGCCGTTCGCGTTCATCAACGAGTTCCTCGACGATCTCGTGACCGTCACCGAGCGCGACATCAACGAGATGATCCTGCTCATGCTCGAAAAGCACAAGCTCGTGGTCGAAGCCGCCGGCGCGGTGTCGCTGGCCGCGTTGGAGCACCTGAACCTGCGCTCGCGCAAGTTCGCGTCGGCGCCGGGGCCGCATGTGGTCGTGCCGATCATGTCGGGCGGCAACATCGATACCGTGACCATGGGCGCGGTGATTCAAAAGGGCATGATCGCGCGTGGCCGCATCATGAACTTTGAGGTCGAGCTGCCGGACGTGCCCGGCCAGCTCGTCAAGGTCGCCACGCTGCTCGCCAACGAGCGCGCGAACGTGATCGCGTTGGACCACGACCAGTTCAAGGCGTCCGGCCATTACACGAACGCGGTCGCGCTCGATGTGACGGTCGAGACGAACGGCCCGGATCACATCGACCGGATCCTCGCCGCGCTGAAGGCTGCCGGATTCCAGCCGAAGCGCATTTACTGATCCGCGCTGATTAAGAGTGCTGCGCCCCGCTGGGATTGTTCCCGCGGGGCGCAACTATTATGTGATTATTATGTGATCCGGATTTTGCCCTGTTAAGAGGTGGTTCGGCGGTTTGGCGGGGCGCATGGCGTATGGTTTCCGGGTTCTGCCCCGCGGGCAAGGCACTTGGCGAGGCATCATGCACATAAGTTCCGGGTTTTGCCCCGCTGGGGTACCTCTTCGCGGGGCAAAACCCGGAATGTGATGGCGAGTTGCCCCGCCACCGCGATTATTGCGCTGCGGCGATCGTCTCGTCGACGAGCTTGGGCAGCGCGACGGCGATGTCGTCGTGGATCAGTCGGGTAGCCAGTCGGTCGTACTGGGTGCGTCCCATGTTCATGATCGTGATCGGCACGCCGGCTTGTGCGGCCACCGGAACCAGCGATGCGGCCGGGAACACTTCAAGCGTCGATCCGATCACCCAGAATTCGTCGGCTTCGGTGACGCGCTTCATCGACTTCTCCATCGCGCCGTCCGGCAGCTGTTCGCCGAAATACACCACGTCGGTTTTGATAAGCCCGTTGCACGGCATGTTTCCGTTATATGGCAGCCTGCGATGGCAATGCGGATCCGGTTCCTCGTCCAACCGGTTCATGATGTCGGCCGTGTCGTATTTCTGATGGCATTTCATGCAATGCGAGGTGCCGATCGTGCCGTGCAGGTTCACGATGACGTCCGACGAGTTGCCGGCCTTTTCATGCAGCGCGTCGAAGTTCTGCGTGGCGAGCAGCGTGAGCAGTCCCGCCTTCTCCAGTTTGACAAGCGCCTTGTGTGCGGTTCCGGGCTGTGCGTTCCAGACGGGGGATTCCTTCTGCCAGCGCCAGGAATACTCGCGCTCCTCCTTGTCGGTGAGGAACGCGTCGATGTCGTAGACGCTCATCTGTTCGGGGTGCTTGGTCCAGACGCCGTCCGGACCGCGGAAGTCGGGGATGCCGGCGGATGTGGAGATGCCGGCTCCGGTGAGTACTGCGATGTTCTTTGTCATATCTACAGGTATACGCCGCTTGCGTTTCGACCGCGGCGTAGCGATGGTGAATGGCGGTTGACCGGTGGCTGATCTGTGGTTGATGCGTGGCTGATCTGTGGCTGAACTGTCGCGACACGCCGTCCGCAGGGTGAATTGGGTGGCCGGGACGACGTTTTTGATCCTCTATGCTGATGTTGGAACTGTGTTTTGCGTGTGTGCGACACGCCGATGATGGCGTTGTGTTTGTTGGGTTTTTGGGTTGTCGGTCTGGAGTGGGTTTGCGTTTGCCGGCGGGGTGGTGTAAGTTTTTCACTCGCTGCCGCTGAGCGGTTCGGGTTCTTCCCTTGTGGTTGTCCCGGGTTGGTCGGTGTGTGGTGGTGGTTTGAGAACTCAAGAGCGTGTTTGTACTACTTCTTTATAGTCAATGATTGCCAGTTCATTCCCTT
>NZ_WHZW01000029.1 GCF_010667685.1 Bifidobacterium aerophilum
ACGTTTTTCAAACAACACCACGCATGGTGCGAGCGTCAGCGTCGCCACTCAATCCATCAGTTAACTAAACACGGTGTTCCGCACGCTGACACCACGTCCACTCCCGTGCGTACGTTTTTCAAACAACACCACGCATGGTGCGAGCGTCAGCGTCGCCACTCAATCCATCAGTTAACTAAACACGGTGTTCCGCCATGTCTTTCGACGCATGCGTTCGTTCATGATTCTCCCGTTGCTGAATGCGTGCTTCTGGCTTGCCGTGGGGGTGGCCGTCCGTTGGCTGATTCCCGCCATGCTCATGTCGTTTCATCGGTTTCGACTGGCCGGATTGTTGGGGCCGGACCAGTGGGGCGCGATCCTGTCCGCCCTGTTCCTGCCGATCCTGATCCCGATGCTTCCGGGCGGCTCGGTAGACATACGCGGTTAATCGCGCGGGAACCCTTGTTCGATGCCGGTCAGGACGATTGTGGCGAGCTGGATGCGATCGTCCATGGAGAGTGCCGTGAGCGCGTGCAGGGCCGCGCGTTCGTGCTCGCGTATCATCCAGTACAGGTAGGCGGATGCTGCGTGCAAGCGAGCGTCCTTGCGGATGTCTGCTTCGGTGGCGATGACCGTGGCGATCCGGCGGATGCGTGGCACGTCCAGTGAGATCACATCATGGAACGTGCGGGCAAGGACGCGGTTGATCACGTCGGCGGCTTGCCGGCTATGGGGGTCGTCCGTGATGAGACGGAGCGCGTCGTCGCCGATGGTCGGGTCGACGATGAGCGCGAGCACCGCGTCGCGCAGGGGCAGTGCCCCGGTAAGGCAGTCGCAGATCATGGCGATGTCCGGTTCGTCGCTGTCGAGGGTGGTGCGGAGCTGGTTGGTGTCGATGCTGGTGGTCATGGGTTCCTCCTGAAAACATGTGCTTTTGTTTTTTGCCGTTCTTCGGCACCGCTACGACAACCCTGTCCGTCCCCGCGTGCGATGAGACGGCTCCGACATGTCGTGTGCGGATCATCGTGCGCGGGGGCGGACAGGGTTATGGTGGCGTGTGCGAAGAACAGAAAAACAGCCGCCCATTGGGCGGCCAGGAGAGTGAGTGATTGTCGCCCGGCCTTGATGCCGGGCGTCCCTGTCATTGCGCCGGCAGTGCCGGTTCCGGTTCCTGTGGCGCGTCCAGATCGTCCGGAAGCATGGATCCCCAGACGAGATCGTGCGCGATGTCGCTGGCGGTCTCGCGGGTGATCTCGATGCCACGATCCAGCTCGAGGACCGGATCGTCACCTTCCACCTCGTATGCGCAGACGTACACGAACCGGCCTTCAATGCGGACCACGGCCTGACACGTGCGCGTCGACCTGTCGCCGTTGCCGGATGTGGCGTCTTGCCACGCGATGACCTCGATCGGATGTCCGCGCGAATCGATGTCGAACATGTGTTCTCCTTTCCGGGGACGAGATATATCGATGTCTTCTATGCGTCAGGATGGTGGCCGCGCCGTGGCGCGGCCGAGCCCGCCCCGCGCGGGGCCGTCAGGCCCCATCGCGGGAAGCGGGCGGCTCGGTAGATATACGCGGTTAATCGCGCGTCAGTATTGTGACCGGTAGTCTTCCCATGCCTTGACGTCCTCATATTCGTTACGGATGAGCCATTCGATGTGGTCGATTCGAGTTCCGCCATGGATTTTGATGATGTAATTGAGTCGGTCGAACGCAACGGTGCTGAGAGTGACCGTTCGCTCCTGCGATTTGTCGTTTTCGTCGGAGGGACCGAAGATGCCGTCAACTTCGCCGCCGTCGAGATGTTGTTCGGCCCAGTCGAGGGCTTGATCGTAGTCGAGTGGAACGATGTCTTCACCGGCCTGGCTTCCTCCGCCGGGGCAGGGTGCTGCGTATTTGCTGGCGGCGTACCCGTAGCCATAGATGAAGTACTCGCCGTTGCGCTTGCGGTAGAGGGTTTCCTCATACCAGCCATAGCCTTCTCCTCTTTCTACGTGGGCAAGCTCTTTGGCGGTGTCGGTGTTGTAGGCGCGGGTGTTGATTCGCTTGTACATGATGCTCCTTATTGCGGTTGTGTCGGCTGTGGTTGTTGCGGGTTTGGTGCATAGCTTCGTCCGATGCCTTCGGAGCGGAACCATGGGTGGCGTATGCGTCAGCGGGCCGCGACGTATCGTCGGATGGTGGTGAGGATGTCAGTGACAAGGTGACAAGCGTGACGAGAGAAGAGACAGGTTTTTTATTTGAAGATATCGGTCTATTGGATCGATGCTTCTTTTTTGAAGATTTCAGAAAACAGATATCCCTTGTCACGCTTGTCATATCGTCATTGGATGGGGCTGGTCATGTCGTCTCTGGTGCGGATGCGTTCCAATCGGGCATGCACTCGCGCCGTGTCACCGGCTGTAAGTTTTCCGCCTTGCTGGCAGATCGCGATGAGCTGGGGTGAGATCGGCACGTTGATCGGCCATCCGTATCGACGGATGTTCTCGATAAGGATCGCATCGTAGTCGTCCAGTCCGCCGTCGACGAGATTTCGCATGCGTCGGTCCAATCCGGAACGGTTCCCTTTCGGCTCCGTGTCATGCCGATCGTCAGGTGTCGTTTGCTCTGTGCTGGCATGGTCGTTGTCGTTCCCGATCGTGGTTATGGCATCGTCGGTCTCCTTTCTCCCTGTTACGGGTGTCGTGATGATGAATGGGTTGTCGGGCCTCCATGTCCTGCATGGGTCGAACAGGTGGAACGACCCGGTCGTGTGCGACCACGCCCACGTTCGCATGCCGTTGACTTCACGCCGTGCCGTGCCGTTGTCGGCTCGGTCCGCGATGAGCGCGGGATACTCGTCCGAGATCGCGTCCGCGATGCGCATCGCGCCGAGGTGCCCTTCCTTGTCGAGGAATGCGAGCGTACTGAGCGCGTGGCGGGTTCCGTCGTGGCGGGACGATTCCCCGTGGCATGGGTTGGTGCGCCACTGTTCGAGCACGGACCGGCATGCGGCGCAGGGCCTCTCGTTCGATCGTGGAGAAGCGGCCGCGGGCGCAGGAAACGCTGAGGGTCCCACGTGCCCATCGATGTTGTGGCTCTTTCCGCTGGTCGGTCGGCTCATTACCTGTATCCAGGCCTCTGGCAGCATGGGCAGTTCCTCTGGTCGTGGTACTTCCCGTTCGTTGGCGCGTGTGCCGTCGGGTCTCAGCCAGTAATACCGCTCGCCGTTGGGGTGGATGCTTGGAGGTGCGGTCAGGTACCGGTGGAACCACTGGATCACGTCCACGCCTTCGCAGATCGCATGCAGTTCCACGCCCGCGGGCACCTGGTACAGTCGGTGACGGTACGGGCTTGAGGGGTCGCCGTGACCGGAGGTCCATGTCGTAGGTAATGTGCCAAGTTCTTGCTCTTTCTGGATTAGGGTGACGTATCCGTCGGCCTTGCGTCGGTGCCCGTCCTCAGAGTCGACGTCCAACGCGATCACGTGTTGCGGCATGACCAGACCGATGTTCATGCCTCTGCCGCTTGCCTGTTCCTCGATGGACCAGTGTCGGTATTCGTTCGCGTCGACCGGTTTCTGGCCGTGCCCCGTCGTGTCTTTCCGAGGCGGCTGTTTGCCCTTGTGCGGCAGGATGGTCATCTGGAGCCAGCCGGCCTCATGGTAGATTGGCCATTGCGTGCCGAAGATCGTCTCGCTCATGGTCGTCATGCCTCCGGAATGCCGAATCCGGCGAAGGGATCGACGGTCGCGGGTTGTTCGCCGCTCGGAATGGAGGGGGCTTGGATCGTCCAGGTGCGCTGTCTGCTGCTGCGCGGGTTCTGCCGGACCGTCCATCCACGGGATTGCAGGGACGATGCGATCATCGTCAACTGCTTGCCGAACTCGCGGGGGTCCTTCGGGCAGGGTCGGTCACTCTCGACAAGAGCCATCCGCGGCATGACCGTCGTGATGATCTCGCTGATGGTCAGCGTGCGTTCTTCCGAGAACTGGTCCTGACAGGCCAGCATGACGGCGTCGACCGGATTGCTGAGGGCCGCGTCGGACACGTCCCCCTGCAACAGCCGCTCGTACATGGCGTACGAACTCTCGCCCATGACCATGTCGCAGGCGCGCAGCCAGCGACGCCAGTCGATGAACTGACCGCGGTTCTCGGCGATATCCGGCAGCACGCGCATGGCTTTGGCGATGAGATCCATCAGCCCGGCGATGGCGGCGGGCAGGTGCCGGGTCCGCCATTCGCCCATGGTCTCCCCGTCGCGCAGGTCGTCGGGCGGCATCGGATCCGAGGCGTCGATATGGATCGTACGTCGCGCCACGTCGGCCTCCAGCCCGGTGGGGTCGACGCCGTTGAAGATCGCGGGATGCTGCATGGCGATCGACGTGGCTTGGGAATCCGTGTATAACGTTCGTTTCTTCTGCGTGCGTCCGGTCGCCAGCGCGGTGATCGCGTCACTCATCGTCTGGTTGGCACGGCTCATATTGTCGACGTACAGCACCAGGCTGTCGCGGGCGGCGACGATGAGGTCGTCGACGGTTTTGGGCATCGAGATGCCCGGTGAGATCTCCTTGTCCGAGTCGCCGTTGGCGGTCGGGTCCGTCAGCCACGCGAGCGTGTCGCACGTGAACGATTTGCCCTGTCCCGGGCGGCCGGTGATCAGCAGAAGGGGGATCTGCGCGTCGCTCAGAAACCAGATCGCGGCCGCATACGCGATCAGCAGCGGAACGTATTCCGTACGTACCGGCAGATGACGGAACAAGGGAAGCAGGTCGTGCCAGTCGCCGTCGACGGGGATGGGCGGGAACGAAGCGAACTGCGGTCCGCGGTAGAACGCGATACCGTCCTGCAGGGTGTCGACGATGCGGTATCCGCCCGCTTCGATGACCGCGTAGCGCGCCGGATCCTGCTCTGGGATTCGACGGTCGTTGCGTTCCGGACCGAGGTCGATAATCAGTTGCGAGCCGATCTTGTACGCGCGTCGGCAGACCCTGTAACGACGGCCCGCGATCGCCAGCGCCTCGCACTGCAACATGGCCTCTCTCACCGTGTTGGCGCCCATTGCACGTCCGGTTGTCGCCATGCATCGGCGGCGCAGCCACGCGGCGAGTCGGCCGCCCCTGTCGGCGTTGATCGGGATGGCCTGTCCGGCTTGGCTGCCGATCCGGGCGATCGTCACGGTGTCGCCGCTTTCCTCGTCGATGCCCAGTCGGAACGATTCGAAAACCGCGGCCGTGCCCTGTTCCACGTTCCACGGCTGAGGAGCCTTTTGGGACGATTCGACACTGATCAGCGTGAGGGTGGTGCCGTCGCCCGTGAACGACCTTCTGCCGAGCTCCTGAATCCCCTCGTCGCTCGTCGCATTCGTCTCGTTGCGCATACGTGCTTTCCTTCCTTCTCTCGGGGAGAAGTCGATGGGAGGCCGGATGCCTCCCGGATGACGTATACATGCGACCGGATCTTTGGCGGACAGAAAAACTTTGTAAAAAATGCAAAAAATGTGGTTTTCCATGTTGTTCAGCGTGTCGCGGTATTCGAGGCGGTAAAAAGCTGATATGCGAAAAAGAAGCGAGGGGCTTGGGGGCAGGATCGCTTGGTTGCGTCATCTCTCCGGTTTGTCGGTCGAGGACGTTGTCGCCGCTTCAGAAAGAAAAAGCGCGGGCGTGAATCCGCTCAAGGAGAGCACGCTGCGCAATCTTGAATCGGGAAGGAAAAAGGATCTGTCCCTTGCTGAACTCGTCGCATTGTCCGCCGCTCTCGACTTGCCTCCCGCTCTGCTCGTCGTGGATTTCCTTCGTCCTTTCGACGCCAGTGGTGTTGAGCCGTTTGATCGTCTTGGCATGACCAATCGAGAGGTCATGGCGCTGTTTCCGATCGGGTCGTGGGACGAGATCGGCCATGGAGCCGGCTACAAGATGAAACAACTGGTCGGGAAAGCGGTCCTCATCGAGAATTCCCTGTCCGAGCTGTCGTTTGTGATGCGGTCTGGTCAGAATATGCAGTTCAAGTATGAGGACCTACGGCTCATCGTAAAGCGGCGGGCCGTAACGTCCTCTTCTGAGGATATCCGACAGGCATGGGAGGAGCAGCTCACGGCAGCGGATGTCCTTTTCTCCATTCGGTTGTATCATTTGCGTTCCCGACATCAGGGAATACTGGACGGCATGGCATCAATGGGCGTGTCGATTCCGGAAAGGATCAAGGAGAAACTGTGCGGCGTGTTTTCCTGGTCTGATGAGACGTCACTTCTCCCGTATGACAAGGCGATGTCCCGTCTCGCCAATCTTCTGGATCTCTCCGACGAACACGCGTTAAAGGGAGATGATGATTCGAAGCTGGCGCGCGTCATAATCGGGAACGCGGGGAGGCTTCTCGGAGAGGCAAAACGGAATGTGCGGCGGCGCTTCCCTCACCTGCTGAGAGCATATTTCATGATCTCCTGCCTGATCGCGGTGGCCGAAGACCGACCCGAAGTGATGTCGCGGATCGATTTTTTCAATCTGGATCGCGCTTTGCGCGAAGTGACATGGACCTGCGGCCTCCCATCGATAGAAAAAGGATGCAGTGACGCTGACTACTATGAGGAGCCTCTCAGCAGAGCTTCGAACGCACTGTCGTGGTGATCTTGAATTGCGCCGTGAGGTGGTCTAGTTTGCCCTGTTTGTGTTACAATGTTCATACATCAGCATGTTTAATGGTTGGAGGTGAGTGATGGCGGATACGGCGACGATTAGTTTCCGGACGGACCCGCAGGTCAAGCAGCGGGCGAAGGAACTGTACGAGTCGATGGGTTTGGACCTATCGACCGCTTTGAACATGTTCCTGCGTCAGTCGCTGACCGACAACGGCATGCCGTTCAGGGCCACCCGGGAGAATCCGGCGAACCTTGAGGCGCGTCGGCAGGCAGATGCCCATGATGGTGTGGCGTTCTCGTCGGTGGACGGTCTGATGAAGGATCTGATGGATGCTTAAATCGGTCTTCCGCACCACGCAGTTCAAGAAGGACTTCAAGGGACTGCTTAAGAAGCATTACGACCCGGAGAAACTGCGCAAGGCCGTCGAGACGTTGATGGCCGAGGACCGCGATCTGCTGTCGACCAAGTACCGGGATCACGCGTTGGTGAACAACTGGAAGGGATACCGGGAGATCCACATCGAAGGTGACTGGCTGCTCATCTACCGCATCGAACGCGACGAACTGCAGCTGGTGCTGACCCGTACCGGATCACACGATCAGCTCTACTGACCGTCTGTTCCTGACTCTGAAAATCGAGGCATAAATCGGGTACGTGTCTACACTAGACATCGTTATCGGCTCACTGCAGGGCAGATATCAATGTGTCTTGGCCCAGACGTCATCGAGTATGGAGACAATGGCCCGATCGTTGCCGGGCCATAGGTCGGCGTAGGTATCCAACGTCATCTTCGCAGAACTATGTCCCATAAGGCGCTGAACCGTTTTTACATCGGCACCGTGCCCGATCAACATGGAAGCGTAGGTATGACGGAGCGAATGTGTGGTCAACCCGTCGATATAGCTCAGATCCGCGTCGCGGACCGCTGGCTTGAATCGGTGATCGTGCCACCCGTTATAGGTGAGCCATCCTCCGCGCGCGTTGGGGAACATGGGTGCGGAAGGGGCGCGATCGCCGGCAAGGGTCGCGAGTCGGGCATCTAGGAAAGTCGGAAAATGCACGTCGCGCGGCAATCCGTTTTTCGTGGGTCCGGTGCCGGTCCAATACCCATTGGCGCCGGTCCTGGTCTTGGATACGTGTACTACGTGCCGATGCAAATCCACGTCGCTCACGGTAAGCGCGGCCGCTTCTCCGATACGAAGTCCCGTATATGCCAAGAATAGGATGAGTGTGCCGTCTCCTGCTATGGAAGCGTGTCGCGGGTTCAGCGAGAGTCGGTCGCATGCTTCGGCGAGTGCGTCAATCTGTTCCGTGGTCAGATAGACGTGTTTCGAGCTTTTCTGTGATTTCGGCCATTGAACATCGGCTGAGGGGTCGCCCATGATCCACCGTTGGCTTACGGCGACGCCTAGCGCTCCGCGAAATACGAGTCTAATCATGGTCATCGTGTTTGGCTTCAACGGTTTGCGACCAGTGATGGGATCTCCTCTGACCAGATCGGCGACCCAGAGGGCGATCTGTATAGTGGTAATCGATCCTACGGGGGTATTGTTCCAGCGCGGCTCGATGTAGCGGCGATAATCGATACGGTACCGCTCCAGACTTTGCGGCCGGACGGAGGTTCTCGTCGCGAACCAGAGCTCGGCCGCCTCGGCGAATGTGTGGGCGCCGGACTCCATGTCCACGTATCGGCCGGACCTCATATCATCATCCACCTGCGTGCGCCATGCCTCCGCGTCGTCCTTGGCGGCGAAGCTCTTCTTGCGCCGTTTGAGACCGCCGTTCGGCAGTGGTTCCATCCAATAGACCAGCCAGCGGCGACCAAGACCGAATCGCGCTTTTCGATGGACGGGAGAGACCTTCGCCTTCGCGGGGTCCGCCGCGCTGCTCAGGCTTCGGCGTTCGGCTGATGTGGCATCATCGGTCAGCCACAGATCCTCGATCCAGGCGCG
This sequence comes from Bifidobacterium aerophilum, assembly GCF_010667685.1. Lineage (GTDB taxonomy): Bacteria > Actinomycetota > Actinomycetes > Actinomycetales > Bifidobacteriaceae > Bifidobacterium > Bifidobacterium aerophilum. The sequence continues at coordinate 8,550 of NZ_WHZW01000029.1, forward strand.
CGCCATCAGACACGCTCCACGGGCACGGTGCGTGATGCGAGGTAATCCTCCACATCCGAGAGTCGGTAGCGGACGGATCGGCCGACATGGATGAAGGGGAGGTTCGTGCGCTCGAGACGCCATTTCTTGAGCGTCCCGATGCGAATGCCGGTCGCCTCAGCGACCTGATTCGGAGTGAGCAGGGTGATATCTTTCAGTGCGTTTTCCATGCCCTGCTCTATGCGGACAAGCGCCTGTTTCCGTGGGACATTCGGGGGACATTGCCGATCGCCCTCCATATCCGACGATCGCCCATTGTGCGTGAAAAGCGTTGCAATGATTGGGTTTTGAAGTTGTGGGGCCGAGACGTCACTTGCCGGGGAAACTCTGCGATCCTCAGGTTCCCCCGTACCTCTCCATGTCCGTGTATAACCCGCCGAAACCGTTGCAATGACGTGCATCCGGGCTCCTCCATACTATACTGAAACCGTACAGATCATCCGAAGGAGGAGGATTCTTTATGAAGGTCGATATTCTCACCCGCGAATACCCGCCGCATGTCTATGGCGGTGCCGGCGTGCATGCCGAACAGCTGTCCAAGGCTCTGGCTGAGCGCATCGACGTGACCGTGCGCGCGTTCGACGGTCCGCGCACCGAAGCCGACGTTCCCGAGATTCCGAACGCGGCCGAGGCCAAAGGCAGCCTCAAGGTCGTCGGCTACAACACGCCCGCCGAACTGTCCGCCGCGAATCCGGCGCTCAAGACCTTCGGCGTCGACCTGCAGATCGCCAACGACGTGGACGCCGACATCATCCACGCGCACACCTGGTACGCGTGCCTCGCCGGATACCTCGCGAAGATGCTGCACGGCACTCCGCTGGTCATCACCGCGCACAGCCTCGAACCGTTCCGCCCGTGGAAGCGCGAGCAGCTCGGCGGCGGCTACAACCTGAGCTCGTGGGCCGAAAAGGACGCCTACGAGCACGCCGACCGCGTGATCGCCGTCTCCAAGGGCATGCGCAACGACATTCTCACCGCCTATCCGAATCTTGATCCGGACAAGGTCGTCGTCGTGTACAACGGCATCACCATGTCCGAATTCGCCACACCGGCCGCCGACGATCCGGGCTGGAAGGTGTTCGAACGCTACCACATCGACCGCAGCAAGCCGACCCTGCTGTTCGTCGGCCGTATCACCCGTCAGAAGGGCCTGCCGTACCTGCTCAAGGCCCTGCACTTCGTCGATCCGGGCGTGCAGGTCGTGCTGTGCGCAGGCGCCCCCGATACTCCGGAGATCATGGAGGAGGTCAAGAACTCCTTCGCCGAGCTCGACAAGAAGCGCGGCAACATCATCTGGATCGAGGAGATGCTGCCGAAGAACGAGCTGTCCGCGCTCGAACACGGCTGCGACGCGTTCATCTGCCCGTCGATCTACGAGCCGCTCGGCATCGTGAACCTCGAGGCCATGGCCTGCGGCCTGCCGGTCGTCGCGTCTGCCACCGGCGGCATCCCCGAAGTCGTCGTCGACGGCGAAACCGGTTATCTCGTGCCGATCGACCAGCTGCACGACGGCACCGGCACCCCGACCGATCCCGACAAGTTCGTGCACGACATGGCCGACGCGATCAACAAGATCATGGCCGATCCCGAACTCGCCAAGAAGATGGGGCAGGCCGGCTATGAGCGCGCCCGCGACGTGTTCAGCTGGGAGTCGATCGCCGACGAGACCGTCAAGGTCTACCAGTCCGTCCTCGACGAGCAGAAGTAACGGCCGGCGGCAACGCAAGCCGCGCATCATCGGGTCTGCTCTCCACAGCGGGGGCAGGCCCATTGTTTGTATCAGCAAAGGAACCTCCCATGCCCACTGAAGTCCTCAAACTCGAGAACGTCGAATTTCGCCGCAACCGCCGCGTCATCATCACCGACGTGAATCTGACGATCAACGCCGGCGAACGCTGGGTGCTGTTCGGTCCGAACGGCATCGGCAAATCCACCGCGGTGGGCATGCTCGCCACACGCACCTTCCCGTCCGAAGGCCGCGTGTTCATCCTCGGCCATCAGCTCGGCAAATACGACGTGTTCAAGCTGCGTACGCGCATCGGTCTCGCCTCCGCCGATCTCGGACGTCAGTTCCCCGACTTCGAGGATCCGCTCGACGCGGTCGTCACCGGACTGTCCGCCGTGACCGGTCGTTGGCAGGACACATACACGGATGAGGAATACGCGCGCGCCCGCGGGCTGTTGCGTGACTTCCGCGTGAGCTATCTCGAAGGCAAGCAGATGTGGCGTCTGTCGGAAGGCGAACGCACGCGTGTACTGATCGCCCGTGCGCTCATGGGCAATCCCGAACTGCTCATCATGGACGAACCCACCACAGGACTTGATCTGGGCGGGCGCGAACAGGTGATGCGCACGCTGAGCCGCATCGGCGAGGAGGATTCCAACCGTGCCGTCGTGCTCGTGACCCACCGTCTTGAGGAGATCCCGGCCGGATTCGACCACATCGCCATCATGGGCCGCAAACCGATCCCGGCCGAGGACGCCACCGACGAAGGCGTCGACTCCATGGGCAACCCCGGCGCCGGCACCATCGTCTACTCCGGCCCGCTCGAAGACGGTTTGACAAACGAACGCCTGTCCGACCTGTTCGGCATGCCCATCGAAGTCCAGCATGCCCGCGGACGTTGGGCCGCCTATGCGGCGTGAGCGTCGGTCCCAATCACCTCTCACGCCGCGATATGCTGGCGGTCGCGGTGAGCGGGTCCGGTGCTATCTCGGATCCCGTTCACCTTGGCGTCACTCGTAGCTGATGACCAGACGGCCCACCACTTCTCCGCGTTCCAGTCGTTCGATCGCCTCCGGCACCTCGTCGAACGAAACGGTCGTGGTGACCGGCGTGAGCTTGCCGGTACGCATCAGCTCGTAGATGCCGCGGATGTCGTCGGGCGTACCTCCGTTCGAACCGCGCAGATCGCACTGGTTGACGATCAGCGACTTGGAATCAATGGTCGTTTCCAGTCGTCCCATGCCGACGAGCACCACTACGCCGCCCAGCCTGACCACGTCCACGGCGTCGGCGGTGGTGTCGCCGAAGCCCGCGAAGTCCACGATCACGTCGAAGAAGCCCTTCGGATAATCCGTGATGGAACGACGCGCATCCAAGGCTCCCAGTTCCTTGGCGAGCGGCCAGATGTCCTCCTTGATCTCCGCCACGTAGACCTCGGCCCCCAGCAGGTGAGCCACGCGTGAGCCGATCTGTCCCAACCCGCCGAGCCCGATGATGCCGACCCTGTCACCGGCCTTCACGCCGCCGCGGCGGACCACGGCCGCATACGAGGTCATGCCCGCATCCGTGGCGGCGGCCCCGTTGACGAAATCGACTTCGTCGGGGATACGTACCAGCGCCTGCGTGCCCACCACGATCTTCGGTCCGAAACCGCCGTCGAACGAGGAGCCGGGGCAGCCCGCCGGTGTCGTCGGGCAGATCGCCACACGGTCGCCCACCTGGAAATCGTCCACGCCTTCGCCCACCTGACTGATCACGCCCGCGTCCTCATGGCCGAGCGTGACCGGCACCTGCGCCAGCATGGTCATCCAACCCGGATCGGTGAGAATGCCCACGTCGGTATGGCAGATGCCGGCAGCCTTGACATCAACGACCACCTGTCCGGCAGCGGCGGTCGGCTCGGGCAGCTCGGTGAGCTGCAACGGTTCGTTGGTTCCGGTGAATCTCCATGACTTCATGACGTCTCCTTACGTCGCCGACGCATCATTGCGTCGTATTCCCGGGATTCCGGTCCATCGTCGGCTCCGGAACCATCGCCGTGCTTACGACTGCGGCAATGCATACATCGTACGGCGGGAAGACGAATGATTACGGCATCGAAACACGTGATGCTCACAGTCACCGATGGCATATCGTGATGTATCGGTGCCGCATTCGGCAATCCCACGTGTGCGAAAGCGCTGGGAATGACGGGTTGTACCATCGGATTCATGGATGAACGATGGATGAAGGCGTTGCGGGCCAAAGGCATCGTCGTCGGCGACCCCGCAGTCAAGAACGGGACACGACTCCGGTCGGAACGAAACGCCGCTGCCGACCCGTCCGGAAAAGCATCGCGTCAGTCTCAGTCGATCTCCGTCCCCCGGGCCAAGCCGTTCAAGGCCACCGGCCACAAAGGCGGCATCAGCCGGCAAGGCAACTGACCGCGGAAAGGGCCAATGATGAGCAACGAATGCCTGCCGGTGGCGATCGCGCAATACACGGTGGCGAGGGATCCGGAACGCAACTTGGCGATGATCGACGCGTTCGCCCGGGACGCATCGGACGGCGGTGCGAAACTGCTGGTACTGCCGGAAGGACTGATCGCCCGTGACGGCGATGACGACTCGTTCGCGGCGGCCCATGCGCAGTCCATCGATGGTCCGTTCGTGGCCGGACTGCGGCGAATCAGCGCGGATCATCATATCGTCTTGATGGGCACGGTCCACGTCATCCCGACTGTCCATGACGAAGGGGAACGGCCGGATCCGCGCGTGTCCAATGTATTCCTTGTCATCCGTGACGGCGAGATCGTGACATCCTACAGCAAGCTGCATCTGTACGATGCGTTCGCCGCACGGGAATCCGACGTGGTGAGGCCAGGCACCGTATTGCCGCCCGTCGTGGACATCGATGGATGGCGACTCGGTGTGATGACCTGCTACGACCTGCGGTTTCCGGAAACCGCGCGCTCGCTGGCCGTCCGCGGCGCCGACGCGATCGTGGTCAGCGCCGCATGGGTGCGCGGCGACCTCAAGGAGCATCACTGGGCGTTGCTCACGGCCGCGCGGGCGGTGGAGAACACCTGCTACGTATTGGCCTGCAGCGAACTCAGCTCGCGCAACATCGGCTGCAGCCGTATTGTTTCGCCGATGGGGGAGGTCGTCGTGGAAGCGGACGACGAGCACGCCGGGCTGATCGCCGCGAATCTGTCCCGGGAACGGCTCGATGAGGCGCGCCGGACGCTGCCCGTCCTCGCCAACCGCCGTTTCGCCGATCCGCGACTGCAGTGATCGGCGCCGCACGGAGGTCGGCTCGATCACATTGCGCGATATTCTGGATTACCATCGTTGCCATATCGCCATCACTCGAACCTCATGAGACAAGGACGTAGCCATGAATGATGCCAATGCCGAACGTATGCGTTCCCGATCCAACTCCCGTGCCGCGGACATCCGCCCGCTGCTGGCGCTGACCGATGCCATCGGCCTGCTGCAAGGCATACCGCAGAGGGACAAGCCGGAAACGTACGGTCATATCGTTGGCGCCGTGCTTGAGGCTTTCTACGACGATTGGAACGGCGGCGACCATGACTACGACGAAACGTTGCGCAAGGCTGGAATCCGGCATCCGTACTCGTATCTGGACGACGACGATGCCGAGACCGACGCGCTCGACGAGGCGACGCTCAACGCGCTCGTCACCTTCGTGATCCGCGCCGACCACTGGAACGAAGGCGCGCTCGCGGCCTCGATCGAGGACGGCAGCCTGGTGAAGCTGCTGCGCCTCATGCGGCATCGGCTCCCGTCGAGCTGACGGCGTTGCAGGTTCGTATCGTCGCCGCGCTGTTCATGAATGATACTGAGCGTTTTCGCCTGATTCGCGCGCAGCTAGATGTCGGGACTCGTATTCGCCAAAACTGTCGCGTACGGCTTCGACTGGATACTTGTTCGCGGTTTTTGCCAATTTTCCCATGATGATGTCGTCCATATCGACGCCAAGTGCATCGGCCATCATAATGCAATAGGTCAGTACATCGGCCAATTCTTCTTGGACGTGCCGCGTATCCGATGCCGGAGCTTCCGGCATCCATTGGTAACACTCCAGCAATTCCGCGGCCTCAATGCTGATGGATTTCGCCAGGTTGGCCGGCGTGTGGAATCGTTCCCAATCACGTTCCGCCGTGAAATTGCGTATCGACTGAATGGTGCTGTCGCTAATCATATTCGTCATTCTATGACCTGCCGAATGTCGGTGATGCGACTTCCGGCATTACGCGACATAATGTAACCATGTCTGTTGAGCATTCGAGTCCCACCATCATCAGGCTGCCTTATGGCAACTATGAAGAGAAGGATTTTAAGGCCGCGTTGAATGAAGCCATTGAAGATCTGCCGGTGAACGCTCGTGTTAGTAACTCCGAATTTGACAACGCGCTGCTCTATATACTGGGGTATCCGACGGTATACATCGTGTACTCAGGCAAGGAGAATCGGCATTCCTCCAAGAACGAATACACGGTATATGTCGGCGAGACCAATGACATACGGCATCGGACCTTTGAACATCTGAAAATAGATTCCAGAAAACGCGATGATTGGCGTGCGATTGCCGAAGCGGTCGATGAAGATGCCGACGCTTTTTGGCAGTATGTAATTTCGCATCCGATGTTCAACAAATCCTTGACATTGGATGTCGAAAACCGTCTGATGCATTACCTGTCAAGTACTGATTGCGTCAAGAAGCTCAATAACCGCCGCACCAATGCACAGGGCAGATATTACACGTCCGATCAGTTTGACGGCATCTTTTCCAAGATCTGGCTTGGTCTACATCGAGACGATCCGGATTTATTCCCGGCGGAGGAGATCATTCGTGATTCGTCCTTGTTTAAGGCGTCTCCTTTCCATCAGCTGGGTGCTAGCCAAGTGGATGCCGAAGAGGCGATTCTTGCACGGCTTGATGCGTTGTTCCCGGCGAGTCAATCCGGTCCAAGCTATGTGGGCAATCCCAAGCTGATTTTTGTCCAAGGTGCTGCCGGAACCGGAAAAACGGTGCTGTTGAGCCATTTGTTCTATCGAATCGCTACGGAGATCGGTATTCAGGGAGACACGTATTCCGAAGATGAGGAACACTCGACATCAAACTCCTCGCGCGGCAGTGAGCTTTCTGCATATATTTTGGTGAACCACAAAGAACAGGTTCATGTCTATAACCAGATTGCCTTGAAACTGGGATTGCAGAAGAAATCCAACGAGGTGGTGATGCTGCCCAGCCAATTCATCAATCGGTTCAGCGAAACGAACGATCATGGCCGGGGTATTCCGGATAAGCCGCATGGCGTCGCAGACATCGTGCTTATTGATGAGGCACATCTCCTCACCACGCAAGGAACGCAAGGTTATTCGGGAAAGAACCAGCTGTACGACATCCTGCGCCGTGCCCGTGTCGTCATCGCGGTATTCGATCCCGAGCAGATTCTCCAAGCCCGTCAACAATGGCGCTCGTCTGTCCTGAGACGACTGTTCCCGAGCAACGAGCTGACCGACAACAGTGTCCGCAATGCCGGGACGATCAGTGATTTTGATAGTGTTGAGTTGGGTGAGGAGGACGGGCTCCCCTCCATATCCGTCGATGTGGCTCATATTCGATTGGAGAAGCAGTTCCGCATGGCTGCCAGTGAGGGGATCATACAGTGGATTGATCGATTCGCGGCGGGTGAAGGCATTGGTCCGATTCCTCGGGATCAGGGCGAACGAAGCCCTGACGGGACTCTGATTCGCCAGCCATATGAAATCCGGGTATTCGATTCGCCTGTCGAATTGTGCAGGGCAATAGAGAGCAAGGCGCAGCTGCCTGCCGGCGGTTGGAACGGTTCCGGTCTGTCCCGTGTGTTGGCTACCTACGATTGGAAATATTCTTCGACCAAGAACGATGATGATCCTCAAGGATTATGGAACGTGGCCATGCATTGCGATTCGGCAGGACATTGGCAGATGGGGCTTGCCGAAAATGATAACGAAGGCTACATCCCGGGGAATACGGATTCACGCCGCTTCTGTAGGCCATGGAATTACCAGTTGACTGATTCTGCACCGAAATCGATCGACAAGGATTTGGCTTGGGCGGAGAAGCCATACACCATCAACGAGATAGGTTCCACATTCACTATTCAGGGTTTCGATCTGAATTATGCCGGAGTGATCATCGGCCCTTCGGTGAAATATCGTGATGGGAAAATCGTTTTCGATTATCACGCGAGCAAAAACTATCTGGCAACCAATAAGCGTAAGGATCTGGATGGTGACTACACCGAACAGAACCTCCAGCATGAATTGAACGTCTTGCTGAAACGCGGTGTCCACGGCTTGTATCTGTTTGCCGTTGATGAGGAATTGCAACGGCGGTTGAAAGCATGCAGCATGGCCATGAGATGTGGCGAGATGCGATCGCGCGAAGTCGTATCGAAAACCACCTACGGATACGATTCATTCATCTAGGGGACCGGTAGCTTCCCTTTCATGCATTACACTGATACCGTTTGATCGACGTAACGGGTATCGAAAAAGGCAAGGAGCGACCCATGAATCCGAAACAGGGACCGCTGTCCGCCGGCGAAAAGGTGCAGTTCGCCGACCGTAAGGGCAAGAAGATCACCGATCAGCTGGTCGCAGGCGGCTCCACGCAGACCGAGCACGGCCTGATCCTGCACGATGCTGTGATCGGCCGTACGGAAGGCATCGTCGTGACCACCGTCACCGCGAAACGCGAGGCGCAGGTCAATCAGGTGCACCCCGAACGCGACGCCAACAAGCCGTGGAAGGCCGCCCGTGCGATCGGCGGCTGGGACTACGCGGTCATGCGCCCGCGTCTGGCCGACTACGTACTGTCGATGCCGCGTGGCGCGCAGATCATGTACCCGAAGGACATCGCGCAGGTCATCCAGCTCGGCGACATCCGCAAAGGCCTGCACGTACTCGAATCGGGTGCCGGTTCGGGCGCGATGAGCGTCAACCTGCTCGACGCGGTGGGGGAGGGCGGCCGCCTGACCACGATCGAATTGCGCCCCGATTTCGCGCGAGTGGCCGAAGCGAACGCGACCCTGTATTACGGCGAAAAGCCGGCATGGTGGGATCTGAAGACCGGCGACTTCGACTCGGTCGCCGCAACCCTGCCGGAACATGAATACGATCGAATCATGCTTGACATGCTCGACCCGTGGAACCGGCTCGAACAGGCGTATCGCGTGATCGCGCCCGGCGGTGTGCTCGTCTGCTACATCACCACGACCACGCAGATGTCGCGCCTGGTCGAAGCGCTGCGAGACTCCGGCCGCTGGACCGAACCGGACATCCAGGAGACGCTGGAACGTAGTTGGAAGGCGCAGGGGCTCGCCGTGCGTCCCGACCATCAGATGATCGGACACACCGGATTCCTCGTCATCTCGCGTGCGATGGCAGAAGGATTCACGGCGCTCAAGAAACGCGATCGCGTCACCAAGGACACGACCACCGACATCGACTCGCTCACGGACGACGAACGTGCCGCGCAACTGGAGGATCTCGAACTGCGCGACATCTCCGACCGCAAGCTGCGCAAGGTGCTGCGCGATCTGGACGCGCAGGTCGCGAACCTGTGAACGACCCGTCCGTGACTCGTTGCCGTTGCCTCGGCGTCAGGTGCGCCGACGCAACACGCGGGCGGAAAGTTCACTTTCATCGTCCATAATAGGGGCAGCTTCGAGTCATCGACAGTCGGATAGGATCACCGAAAGGACAGCATGTCCGTCAAATTGGGCAAGGTCGGGAAACAGGCCAAAACGTACGAGCACATCCTCATCATCATGAGGCATGCGAAGGCCGAGCCGTTCGGGGAACATGGCGACCGTGACCGCCCGTTGTCCGACAAGGGACTCAAGCAGGCCAAGGCCGTGGGCAAGGGTCTGCTTGAGCTCGACTTGGTCCCCAACCGCATCGCATGTTCGGGTGCCTTGCGCACCCAGCAGACCTGCGCCAAGATGCTCAAGACCTTCGGAGACGTTCCCAAGGTCGACTACCGGCAAAGTCTGTACGACGGCGGCATCCAGGCCGTGCTCGACGAGCTCGCGCAGACCAAGGACAAGCATCGCGTGCTCATGGTGCTCGGCCATGAGCCGACCATGTCGATAGCCAGCCAATGGCTTGCGTCGCACGAATCCGATCCGGCGACGCTTGACCGGCTCAATCTCGGACTGTCCACCGCATCGGTCGCGATCTTCGGCTCGGACAAGCCGTTCAGCCAATGGCAGCTGCACGACGCCGAGCTGATCGCCGTCATCACGCCCAACGATTTCGACTGAGCGGACGTGCCTTTTGCGTCGCGACGATATGGCGAAAAGGCTATAAGGGCTGTTTATAGCGACACCCAAGTTCCCCTGATGTCTTATGACCGGCCGATCTGTGATAGGTTGACCGGGTTGCAATTGTAAGATTTCAGGAGGAACCATGTCCGCTCTGACTTCCGTCTCCGGTTTTCCGCGCATCGGCCAGAACCGTGAACTGAAGAAGATCATCGAAGGCTACTGGAAGGGCGCCGCGTCACTTGACGACGTGCGTGCGACCGCCAAGGAGCTGCGAGCCAAGCACTGGAAGCTGCAGGCCGACGCCGGCGTCGACCTGATTCCCAGCAACGACTTCAGCTACTACGATCAGATGCTCGACACGGCGATCCTGCTCAACGTGATCCCGCAGCGCTACCAGCGTCTCGCTTTCGACAACCCGGAGGAGACGCTGTTCGCGATGGCCCGCGGCTATCAGGGCGAGCACGGCGACGTGACCGCCCTGCCGATGAAGAAGTGGTTCACCACCAACTACCACTACCTCGTCCCGGAAATCGAGCCGTCCACTGAGATCAAGCTCAACGGCACCAAGCCGTTCGACGAGTTCAACGAAGCCAAGTCGCTCGGCATCGACACCAAGCCGGTGCTTATCGGCCCGTACACGTTCCTCAAGCTCGCCCGCAACGACCAGGCCGAGGAAATCGAGGTTGACAAGGGCCTCGCGAACGCGGTCGCCGCCGTGTACGCCGAAGTGCTCGCCAAGTTCGCCGAGCTCGGCGCGGCCTGGGTGCAGATCGACGAGCCGTACCTCGTGCTCGACAAGGATCCGGGCGACGTCGAACTGTTCAAGACTCTGTACACGAAGATCCTGCCCGCCCGCGACGGCAAGGTCAAGGTGCTGCTCAACACGTACTTCGGCCATATCGCCGACGTGTACGAGACGGTCAACCTGCTCGGCTTCGACGGCATCGGACTGGACCTCAACGAAGGCAAGGACGAGAACCTCGCCGCGGTCCAGCAGTACGGCGTGAACTCCGCGACGACGATCTTCGCCGGCGTGGTCAACGGCCGCAACATCTGGCGCAACAACTACGCGGTCAGCCTCGGACTGCTCGACGCGCTCAAGCAGGTCACGCCGAACGTGGCCGTGTCCACCGCGTCCTCCCTGCTGCACGTGCCGTTCAGCACCGAAGGTGAGACCGCGCTCGACCCGGCCGTGCTCAAGCATTTCGCGTTCGCCGTCGAGAAGGTCGGAGAACTGACCGAGATCGCCAAGCTGGCTGACGCGAGCGACGACGAGAAGAAGTCCTCCTCCGAACTGGCCTCCAACCAGGCGCTGTTCGATGGCACCCGCGTCGCCGCCGATCCGGCCGTCGCCGAGCGTTTGTCCAAGCTGACCGAAGCCGATTTCGTTCGTCAGCCGGCCCGTGCCGAACGTCAGAAGGAGCAGCGTGAGGCCCTCGGCCTGCCGCTGCTGCCGACCACCACGATCGGCTCCTTCCCGCAGACCAAGGAGATCCGCGCCGAACGTGCACGTCTGCGCAAGGGCGAGATCACCAAGGGCGAATACGACACGTTCATCAAGGCCCAGATCGACGCGTGCATCAAGCACCAGGAGGAGATCGGCCTCGACGTGCTCGTCCACGGCGAATTCGAACGCAACGACATGGTCGAATACTTCGGTCAGAACCTCAACGGCTTCCTGTTCACCAAGAACGCCTGGGTGCAGTCCTACGGCACCCGCTGCGTCAAGCCCCCGATCGTGTGGGGCGACGTCTCGCGCGCCAAGCCGATCACGGTCGAATGGTCCGCGTACGCGCAGAGCCGTACCAGCCATGTCATGAAGGGCATGCTCACCGGCCCGGTCACCATCCTCAACTGGTCCTGGCCGCGTGAGGACATCACCCACGAGCAGCAGACCCAGCAGCTCGCACTCGCCATCCGCGACGAAGTGCTCGATCTCGAGGCCGCAGGCATCAAGGTCATCCAGATCGACGAGGCCGCGCTGCGCGAGAAGCTGCCGCTGCGCAAGTCCGATTGGCATAAGAAGTACCTCGACTGGGCCATCCCGGCGTTCCGACTCGTGCACTCGGCCGTCAAGCCGACCACACAGATCCACACGCACATGTGCTACTCGGAGTTCAACGACATCATCCGCGACATCGACGCGATGGACGCCGACGTGATCTCCTTCGAAGCCTCCCGTGGCGATCTGGTCGTGCTCGACGCGATCCATGACGCACACTTCGAGACCGAGGCCGGTCCGGGCGTCTACGACATCCACTCGCCGCGCATTCCGTCCGAAGCCGAGATCGAGGAACGCATCTACGAGATCCTCAAGAAGATGGACGTCGAAAAGGTGTGGATCAACCCCGACTGCGGTCTGAAGACCCGTGGCAACGCCGAAACCTGGCCGAGCCTCGAGCATCTGGTCGCGGCTGCCAAGGCCGTGCGCGCCAAGCTCGCCTGAGCCTACTGATCGCAACGGCTCCCCTCCGCACGAGGGGAGCCTCTTCATTCATAGGAGCAACCATGCATTCACCGATGTTCTCGCTGGAGGTCTTTCCTCCGAAACGTGACGCGCCGATCGGCACGATCTATGATGCGCTCGACGGGCTCGAAGGTCTCAGACCGGACTTCATCTCGGTCACCTACGGTCACGGCACCCACGCCGACCGCACCGCCACGGCACGCATCGCCAACACGATTCGCAAGGATTACCAGATCCCCACGGTCGCGCATCTGACCGCCCTGTATTCCGACGAGGCGAAGATCGACGATGCGCTCGACCTGTTCACCCAGGCCAAGGTCAGCGGCGTGCTCGCCCTGCGCGGCGACCATCTCGACGGTCTCGAACCGTCCGGCGTGTTCGCTCACGCCAGCGACCTGATCGCATACATCCGGGAACGCAAACCGGATCTGAAGATCTACGCCGCCTGCTATCCGGAAGGCCACATCGAATCCGAATCCTTGGACGACGACATTGCCCACCTGAAAACCAAAGTGGACGCCGGTGCATCGCATCTGATCTCCCAGCTGTTCTACGACAACGCCGACTTCTACCGGTTCCTCGACAAGGCTCGTGCCGCCGGCATCGACGTGCCGATCGAAGCGGGCATCATGCCGGTCACCTCCGCCAAATCGGTCCTGTCGATGGCCGCCAAGAACAACACGCGCATCCCCAAGGCCGTGTCCGCCATGCTCGACAAGTGGGGCGACGATCTGCCGTCGCTGCGTGCCGCCGGCATCAACTTCGCCGCCCAGCAGATCACCAACCTCGTCGCCAACGACGTGGAAGGCATCCACCTGTACACGATGAACCGTCCGGGCACCGCACGGCACATCTGGCACAACGTATCCACGTTGTTCTCGGAGTGACGGCTCTCGGAAACGGTCGTTCTCGAATTGTCACCTTCGCAACGTCTGCAGCGGCATGTTCGGTATGTGCCGAGGCAGACGTTGCAGTACATTGGGACAGTATGGATGCCACGCGAGAATTCAAAGTAGGTGCACGCGAACTGATCCACGCCGGACTGCAGGATCTCGATGCCGCACGGACGCAGTTCGACAAGCTCGCCGCCGACGGAGTCGACGAGCCGCGGTTGCGCGAACTGCTGGCCGATCTGGAAAAGGCCTGCGATCCGGACATGGCATTGGGCAATCTGGTCGATATCATCAACGCGTTGCAGAGCCAGGGCCGCACGTTGGACGAGATCCTGCCCGACGCGCATGCGTTCGCCCGTCTCGTGGCCGTACTCGGCGTTTCCGACGCGATGGGCAAACTCATGCGATTCCGTCTCGACCTGGTCGAAGCCGCGGCCAGTGACGGTTGCAACTCCCATCTGTTCAATCACGATCAGCGCCGGGCCCACGTACTTCAGGCGGTCGGAGCCGACCCGAACGATCAGAACGCGCCGACGGCCACGCTGAACCTCGCCGACGCGACCACCGCACTGCGACGCACCTATCGCAAACAGCTGGCCGCGATCATCGCGCAGGATACGCTCAGCGACGATCCGATCGCATTGCAGCCACGCATCAGCGAGGAACTGTCCGATCTGGCCGACGCGGCGCTCGAAGGCGCGCTGGCCATCGCGCGGCACGAGGTGGATGGCAGCGAACATGTGCGGTTCACCATCATTGGCATGGGCAAGCTCGGCGCCCGCGAACTCAACTACGTATCCGACGTGGATCTGATCTACGTCGTCGAACCCGCCGACGCCGAAACCGGACACCAGACGCTTACCCGCATCGGCACCAAAATGGGCACGCTCCTGCAGCGCGTCTGCCAGTCCGTCATCATGGGCGTGGCCGAACCGACCCTGTGGCAGATCGACGGCGGTCTGCGGCCCGAAGGCAAGGACGGCCCGCTGGTGCGCACGCTCGAATCGCATCAGGGCTATTACGAACAGTGGGCGGAAAACTGGGAGTTCCAGGCGTTGCTCAAGGCACGGCCCGTCGCTGGAGACAAGAATCTCGGACAGGCGTACATGAACATGACCCGTCCGTTCGTCTGGACCGCGTCGAAGCGTGACAATTTCGTATACGACTGCCAGAAAATGCGCAAGCGGGTCGAGGATCTCATCGCCGCACCGCTCAAGGACCGCGAGATCAAACTCGGTCGCGGAGGCCTGCGCGACGTGGAGTTCACCGTCCAGATGCTCCAGCTCGTGCATGGCCGAACCGACGAAAACCTGCGCACCACGTCCACGCTCGAATCATTGCAGCGTCTCGCCGACGGCGGCTACGTGTCGCGCAAGCAGGCAGCGAAGTTGTCATGGGACTACCGCTTCGAACGGGTCATGGAACACCGCCAGCAGATGTGGGCGCTCAAACGCACCCATCTGTTCCCGGATCTTGGCGCCGGCAGCATCGGCGGACTCGATCGCAAGCGTGACATCAGCGACGAGGCGCTCAACCAGAATCCCGAACTGCGCCGTCTTGCGAGAGCGTTCGGCTTGCATCCCGAGGAACTCGTCGACAAGTACGACGAAACCCGTCGCGAGGTACGTCGCCTGCACATGGACATCTACTATCGGCCCATGCTGCCGATCGCCGCATCCGCCGAGGGCGATGGGGTCACGTTGTCCGAACAGGCGGCACACGAACGGTTCGCGTCCATCGGGTTCGCGGACACGGACGCGGCCATCCGCCACGTCCACGCATTGACCGCCGGCGTCTCCCGCGCCGCGAAAATCAACCGCATCATCCTGCCGGCCGTGCTCCAATGGCTCGGACAAGGCCAAAACCCGGACATGGGACTGCTCAACTGGCGCAAGCTGGAGGAGAACTTCGGCACCGACAGCGAATATCTTGGCTTTCTGCGTGACTCTACCTCCGCGGCGCAACGACTGTGTCACATCCTGTCCAATTCGAGGTTCCTGGGGGATGCGCTCAACAAGTCCGTGGTCTCGGTCACCTGGCTGGGCGACGACGGCCGTTTGCGCGCACGCTCGCGCGACAGCCTCGACGTGCAATGCGCGTCGTCATTGTCTCGCAATGCCGGCAGCATCAACGATTTCGCCACATCGATGAGGGCCATGCGTCGCCATGAGATCGAACGCATCGGCCTGGCGTGGATGAGTGGCGTGATGGACGACGCCGAATCGCTGCGCGGCATGACCGACGTATACGATGCGATCATCGACGCCTCATTGACCTGGTCGATACGTAATCAGTGTCGTGAACTCGGTCTGCCGGAAGACCGGCCGCCGGTCGTCATGTCGGTTATCGCCATGGGACGGTATGGCGGTCGTGAGGTCAACTTCAGTTCCGATGCCGATGTGATCATCATCTACCGGGCGTCGAATGACGGCGGCGGTTCCGACGTTGACGAACAATCCGCCAACCAGTTTGCGCGTAAGGTCTGCGAATCGTTGCGGCAGATCCTGCAGGGACCGACCACGCTCGAACCGAAAATCGAACTCGACATGGATCTGCGGCCCGAGGGAAAGAACGGTCCGTTGGTCCGATCCTTCGACTCATGCCGCGAATACTATGCGTCATGGGCGAGCACGTGGGAGCATCAGGCGTTGTTACGTGCGCGGTTCGCGGCCGGGGATCGAGGCTTGGCCGAGGATTTCCTGCACGAGATCGCCGATCCGTTGCGTTATCCGATCAATGATCTGACCGAGACGGAGCTTGGAGAGATACGCAAGCTCAAGGCGCGCATGGAAGCGGAACGTCTTCCACGTGGCGTGCGCCGTGACCGTCACCTCAAACTCGGCAAAGGCGGTCTGTCGGACGTGGAATGGACCGTACAGTTGTTGCAGCTACGACATGCCGGCGACCATGCCGCGTTGCGTCTGAACTCCACGATGGAGACCTTGGACGAGTTGGAACGGATGAAATACGTCGATGCCGCGGACGCGGTAGTGCTGCGCAAGGCGTGGCGCATGTGCACCGCCGCCCGTAATGGCAATTATCTGTGGAACGGACGCGTCTCGCAGGCTGACATCCTTCCCGACGACATCTATTCGCTAGGGGGAATCGCCATTTATCTGGGCTACGACGCTCACCGCGGACAGCATTTCGAAAACGACCTGCTGTCCGCCATGCGCAAGGCCCGTGACGTGACGGAGCGGCTGTTCTACGGACGGTGAGACGGGCCGACGCCCGTTCTCCGCATCCGTCGGTGTATAGTGGGGTGCGATCATGAACGGGCCGAGGACGGTCGGATTGGTGATAGGGCAAAGGAGCGCACATGGTATCCGCCAAACTGGTATTCATCGATATCGACGGCACGCTGGCCGACGAGCGTCATCAGGTGCCCGAGTCGGCCCAATACGCGTGCCGACAGGCGCAGGCCAATGGGCATAAGCTGTTCATTTGCACCGGTCGTTCCCTTCCGAAAATCGAGAAGAGCATCCTTGATCTCGGGTTCGACGGCGTGGTTTCGGTCGCCGGTGCCCAGGTCAACATCGGGGATCGCGTGCTGTTCCAGCATTTCGTCTCGCCGGAGGCCATCGATGCCGCGATGGCGTATTTCCGCAAGCACAACATCGAAAGCTATCAATGGCAGGGCGCGAACGGCATGTATATTTCGCAAGGGTACTATCGCCATCTGCAGGCGAAGGACACCGCCTGGGGCAGCGACGAGTTCGCCCGCTTCTGGCATCTGATCGACGACGTGGAGATTCCGGAGGGCTCGACGCTGGGGCATGTGCTGAAAACCAGCAAGGGATCGTATTTCACCGGTCCCGATCCCGATGTCAGCTTCGAGGACGTGCGTCGGGACATGAGCCCCTGGTTTGAGACCGTGCATGGCTCCTACGACAGGATCTCTCCGAATAATGGCGAGCTGATGATCAATGGTGTGGATAAAGGCACGGCTGTGCGCGATGTGGCACGACTGCTCGGATATGACATCGCGGATACGATCGCGATCGGCGACAGCGACAACGACCTTGCCATGCTTAAGGCGGCCGGCACCAGCGTGGCCATGGGCAATTCCCAGCACGGCATCGAACGGTATTGCGATTTCACGACCACAGCCGTCGGCAATGACGGTCTGGCCAATGCGTTCCGCCGTCTCGGACTAGTGGACGGGTGAGCTGAGATTTGGCCCTATGATGCCCCGGTGTTCACTTTGTCGTTGGTTTCGGGGTTTATTCTGGGGTTGTTGGGCGTGTTGTGCGCTATTGCGACACGCCGAGGGAGCCGTGTGTTTTCAACGGTTCTCGGTTTTGTTGTGCCTGCTGGTTTGCGTGGGGCGG
>NZ_WHZW01000030.1 GCF_010667685.1 Bifidobacterium aerophilum
TCCCTCGTGATGTCATACCTCGGCGTACACATACCACCATCATGTCACCAAAGCACCATAGAGTAAACACACCCTAGCCCGAGAACTCGGCATATACCGCCACACTATCTCCTGCCCTTTTTCAAAGGCGGCGCTAGCCTAATCGATCGGGGAATGAGGGGGTTACTGATTGTCCAGGCACATCCCAGGTGGAATTGCCGTGCGTGACTGACGGGGATAAATCTTCCGATGATGGTGCGGGCTGTCGGTTCGATGACTGGGAATCCGATCCCGGTTGTGTGGATTCATCCGAACGGCCCGCATCAGATATTTCCTCGTTCTTTACAGCCGTCATGGAATCCCGGACGATTTGCATGACTTCGTTGAGGTCCTGGATGGTTCTGTTATAGACATCAAGATCCTGATGGTCGCGCATCATGAGTCGTGCACGGGTAATCTGCTCACTGAGCCGTGCACGGGTGTTGTCGTCTCTGACCTTGTTCTCGGATTCTTTGTAGAGCCTATCGGCGTTTTCAATGGTTTGGCTCAGTACGTTCTGTGCGTTGTCAATCCGTTGTTGTTCCTGTGATGCCTTGACCGTGTCAACTGTGTCATGCAGGTTCCTGGTCTGGATTCTGAGCTGGCTGTTAGCTTTCTCTGTTTCCGCACGAGTGCGATCGAGACGGTCGGCCGTCAGACTCGGATCGCAATTCTCCGTTGAGACCGATGGCTGATATTGCATGATTTTGCCGAGCAGTTCCAAAGATTTGGGATCCTGCACGTCTTTATCCTGGAGCTTCGCATATGGTTCCGCCTGTTTCAATGCCTTGTCCCATTCAATCCTCACTATGTCAGATTGCTCGATTGCGTGATTGCATGACGTGAGCGCTTCCCGATGGTCGTAGTTCCTCTTCGCCATGACAAGGCCTGTGGCTAATCCCGTTACGGTGACCAGAGCGAGCATAATGCCGGCGATGCGGGTAAAGGGGATATGCCGATGAACGGCTACCTCATCCGCGTCGTCAGCCGATAATTCCGCCAAGGACACATCATCCTCGACATGTTCCCCGACCCTAATTGGTGTGTCTATCGTCGTTCCCGTCCGTTTGTCAGGCTTGGATACGGGAGTGCTGTTGTTCCGTATATCGCGAGGCAGCTCATCGTCGATGATGGGTGTGATGGGCAGCAGCCGATGTTTGGGTTTTCTGTCTGGCAGCGGTTCCGGTGGGGCCCCAGCGGTTTCGGGGTGTGCGATGGCATGCGCAGCCCACTGGCCGAGTTCCGGCCATGTACTGGGATGATCGTGGATTTGCGCAAGAAGATCCCAGTTGTCAGAATCACTCATCAAATCGGCAAGCTCGTACGAATCAAGTTTGGAATTGATGCGACGCATGATTCCTTCTTTCCCTCAGGATTAGTGGATGTAAGTGATGCTGGGATTGTTGGCCTGCTCTTTGGTAAGGGTCCTGAGCCATGCGTATGGGAGGCCGCCGCCGGATTCGCTGACAACAATGCTTCCGTCGTCCTTGATTTCCTCGACGATGGCGACGTGTCCATAATCGGCGCTTGCGCCGAGATAGCCTTTGGCGAAGCTTGCCACGTCACCGAGCTGTATGCCGCCGCCCGTTGGATATCCGAATTTTCTGGCGCTTGACGCCCACATCCAGCCGTCGCCCATGTATCCGTCCACCGGTTTGCCGATCTGCAATCGGCGAGCGGCCGCCCACCATGTGCATTGGCCGGTCTCATAGGTGGTGATCTTGCCCACGGGCGTGCCGGTCGCCGCCACATCCACGTTCAGCGTGCCAGACTGCATGACCAACGGTGGCGTGAGCTTGCCGATGGTTCGTCCTGCCGTGGCCGAACAGCCGCCTCCCGCATCAATCGCCGGCTTCACGTTGTCGAGATACCGTTTGGTGATGTTGGGAATATCCGGGTACCTCATGAGGTTGCCTTCGCCCGCGTTATGGGCGATGACCAAAGCCGTCAGGTCGTCAAGTTCGGCGAACGGCATGCCCGGGTGCTTGGCCTTGAGCTGTTTGACGCCTTCCAAGCGGTTTTTCAGATACATGCCGCCGTAATGGGCGTGGACCATGGGCTCGGTGATGCCTTCAGGTGGTGTCTGATCGGCACCTTCGGGATGCACGCCGCGCCATACGCTCCTGTTCATCTGCAGCAATCCCCATGTTCCGCCGTTGCTGTCGTCGGCATACGCATCCGGTCGGAAACCGGATTCCTGCTTCATGATCGCCGCGATGAAATCCGCGCTCAATCCGCTCGATCGGGCCGCCTCGCTTACCCATGGCTTCGCCTCGTCCGGGACCTCGATCACACTGGCCTCGCAACCTCCGTCATCTCCGACGGCAACGGTGGGTATGAACCACAGCAGCAGGCTGAAGACCATCAGCACCGCCGCCGTGCCCAATAGAAATGGAATGCTGACCGCAGCTGATGCCGATGCCGCGACACCGGCCTTCACCGCCGTCATAGTCCGAGAAACCGCCTGTGTGACCTGTCGTGCAACCTGCGTCGAAGCTCTGGCAGCGGATTTGGCCCCCTGGACACCCGATCGTACGGTCTTGCCGGAATGTCTCGCACGTTTGGCGCGAGCCGAAGCCGTTCTTCCTGCCACGGCACGTGCCGTTGAACCTCTTGCGGCATGTCTTGTGCGAATAATGCCGGTCACGCCGTCGCGTATCCGACTTGCGGGAACCATTGGTGACAACAAGTCGTCGTCCTCTCTGGTATCCGTCTGTGCCGATTGCGATTCAAGCACGGACCGTGTCGCCTTCACACCACGTTCCAAAACGCTGACGGTTGTTATGCCGGTCGGGCGCGATACTTCGGATTGATTGTTCCTGATGGTGGTTCGTGGCTGTTTCAGCCCGGCCAACACTGGGCCATGGAAGAGTCCATTAACATGACGGACTTTCAAACCATGAATCATGCCGTTCGGCCGAACGAGATTGCGCGTGGCGTGGAATGAGTCGGAGGTGACGGGTCTCATTCGGGCTTCCGATCCTCGAATTTCGTGGTATACAACCGGTAAAGCAGACTATCGGCATCGATACGCCCATCGAACGGTATGAACGCAGTGCCGCTCTTGGCCATGCCCTGACCGGGCTGCACCCCGGTGAAGAACGCCCGCTGCTCATCGGACAGCTTCAGCAGCTCGCACAAGGCGTCGGCATCCGTGGCGGTCTGGTTCAGCAGCAACAGGAAGTCGCTGTTCGCGAGCATCAGACGCGCATCCTGGTTGGCCAGCAGCTCCTCGATGTTCTGCGTAATGCCGGTGGGGCACAAACCCCATTTACGGGCGCGCTTGTACAGGCGCAGGAAGTATTCGGCCGCATACCGGTTCGAGAACAGCAGATGGAACTCGTCCACCCACAGCCAGGTGCGCCGGCCGAGACGGCGATTCCTGACGACCCGGTTCCAAATCTGATCCAGAACGACGAGCATACCGAATGTGCGCAACTCCGCTCCCAGACCGGAAACGTCATAGACCAGGAACCGGCTGGACGTATTCACATCGGTGGCATGGGCGAAGGCGTTCAGACTGCCGGTCGCGTAGATCTCCAATGCTCGTGCCGCATCACGGGCACCTGGCTCATTCAAAGCCGCGAGACGGTCATGCAGGGTGACGAGCGTGGGCATGCCCAGTTCTGGATGCTCCCGCACCTCGCGATACATGCCGATGACCGTACGGTCGATCAGACTGCGCTGCATGCGGTCGATGCCGTCCTGTCCGCCGATCAGCACGCCGAGCATGTTCAGCACGCTCGCACATTTCGACCGGATCGGATCACCCTCGGAATCATCCTCATACTCGATATCCAAAGCGTTGATATGCGCGCGAGACGATTCCCCGATCTCGACTCGCTCGCCGCCAAGACCGGTGCACAACGGCGTGAACTCACGTTCCGGGTCGATGACGATCAGATCATCGTCCGGACGGGTCAGATAGATCTGGGTTATCTCGTTCTTCGCCGCCTGGCTCTTGCCCGAACCGGTCGTACCCAAAACGAATCCGTTGCCGTTCATGCCTTTCGTACGGTCGATGACCACGGGATTGCCGGTGCGGGCGTTCGCCCCATGGAACACCCCGCCCGGCTCGAACAGTTCCTGCGACGTGAACGGCACCAGAATCGCCGCGCTCGATGTGGTCAACGTGCGACGCATCGGCGGCAAAGAATTACCCAACGGCAGCACGACGTTCAGTCCTTCCACCTGCATGTAGGCCAAGGTCTCGGCCACACAGGACTGCCCATCGATCGCAGCTGTCACGTCACGAACCGTCTGATCCAGTTGCTCGCGGCTGTCCGCAGACACGTCCACAATCATCAGGGAATCCACCAGCCGGTCGCCGTTATGCTCCAGATCATCACGCAGCTCACCCGCCTGAGTCATGGATTCCTGCAGCTCATGAGGCAGCATGTCCTCGGGTAGATGCTGTTTGCGGTTCTTGCGCCGCTCGTCGATGGCCTGCATATCCATTTCGGCGATCGTCCGGTTCACGAGCTTCAACCCCTCGGCCTTACCCCGCGGGGACAGATGGATGCCGACCGTGATGTCCGCCTTGATGTCCGTGATGGACGACACCAGCTGATCGCTCAGATAATCCGGGAAATCACGCACCAAAAGACACTGATGCCATACTTCCGTGGTGCCCGAGCTCAACCGGAGCCGACGGCGATCCGACACGTCCACGGCGAACGGGGCCACATAATCCTTCGTGGACATGCCATGCGATTTCAGGAAACCATCCTCGGTGAACGAGAACCGGACACCGTGCCGCAGCATCCCGTGCAGCACCGCCAGACGCGACTGCCGATCCAAGCGGACACCGACGCAGCCGCCCACCGACCGCAGCTGCGCCGTGGCACGCAACGCGGCACGGTTCAGCAGCGTGACCGCACGCTCCCCGTCCCGCTCACGCAACGTCAACGTCAGATACTTGTCCGTCACCGCGCCCTGCGAACGGCCGGCGAGACGCCGACGCACATTGCGGTTGAAGTCCCCGCGCAGTCCATCCAACGCATCGCTCCGAAGCGGCATGGCGATACTGCGCGTCACCTCCTCGGGATCCAGCATGCGCGTGGCGACCGTGATCTGGACTCCCATGTTCTCACCGATCGAATTCAGGAAACGCCCCCACCGGTCCACGACATCCAGCTGCTGATCCTGGGTCGCGACCTGATAATTGATGTCGCTGATCCGCAGCGACACGCTCCACCGGTCGCCGCCGAGGAACACGATGCCATTGGACAGCATCGAATCATAGCCAAGCAGCTCCTTCGACGAACGAGGCATGCGACGATTCCCGGACCGCCTGTTCCCGGCCTTTCCATGTCGCTTACCGTTGCCTTTGACCGCCTTGCTGCCACTGATGTCAGACATGACGACGTGCCTTCCTTCCCTTGATTCGTCTACGGGTCTTCTCCCTCAACGACGGTTTGCCGGGAAACCTCGCGGGAACATAGGATTCAAGCAAATAGACCTTCGGCCCGAAACGCTGGCGCAGCATGTATCCCAGATACCGTTCCGGCTTCAGCCCCTTCGGACGCCACCAACCCCACAGCGCGAACGGCAGGCAAACCGCAAACAGCAGATACGACCCCAGATCGGACAGTCCCAACGACCAGAACAACGCCGCCTCACCTCCGCCCAGAACGAGCATGCACGCGGCGGCCGCCAGTTGGCGCCAGCTCAGCCCCCACATCACCTTCGCCTCAACATTGGCGATCTCCTTATATACGCGCATCTGCAACATGAATGAATCCTTTCCCTGATTGGCCCCGGTTGTGGTAGGCGGCTACTCGCCGCCGGCTATGGCCCGACTGACACGCTGACTCACCGCGATCACAAAAAACAGCAGGATGCCCGCCATCATGAGATTGCCGAAGTTGCCCGTCACCCACGCCACCATGCCCTCGTCCGCGGAATCCGGGATCTTCACGGCATCGACCACGATCCGCTGATAGAACACCAGACATATGAACACGCACACCGCATTCACCGACGTGCGAGCATACGACTTGAAGAAACCCACGCCGATCGGCTTGGTGTCCTCATGCACCAGAAACGCGAACGGCAACGACTGGAACGCCGTCAACGCATACAATTCGATGAACCGCACATACAGCACCACCGTGAACACCACCGACGCCAACTGGGACAACAGCCACGGGATCACCAGCAGAAAGAACAACGCCGCCTGCCCCATCACCCCGGCATCGCGAATCTGGTCACGCATCAGATCACCCAGCTGACCGCCGTCGCCTGTCGCCTCATACGACATCTGAGAAGACACACCCTGCATGAGGAACTGCGTGACCTGATTAAACATCCGAATGAATAGACTGGCGTTCTGCACAGCGATGAACACCAACGCGATCTTGAACATGGTGCCGGCCACGATCTTCACACCCAGATCACGGTCCGACTCGATGCGCGTCGAGTTACGCGCCAGCTCCAACGTGAACATGACCGCAAGCACCGCCGATGTCAAAGGCTTGACCGCGGCTCCATGCACGTTCACCGCCAACTGGTAAAGAGCGGGATTCCACGTCTCCGGCGCCTGAGACAACAGCCCGGCCGTAATCGAACCGGCACCTCCGCCGCCGATCATGTTGAGCATGGCTACGATGAAGTCCTCCACGGCAGGCCCCGAATCAGCTCAGCCCAGCGCCACCGCGTTGAAAATCTGCGCGGCCGCGATGATCATGCCTCCACCCACGATCTGCCACAGTCCCGATTGCGTCTGCGGCCCGTTGTGATCCTTCAGACCGCCACCGAATGTGACGGCACCCCACACCAGCCACAGTCCGCCGCCGATAGTGGCGAACCTGACGAATAACTGAAGCACCTGATTCAACAAATCCACGACGGCCTCCTCTGATGACGATCAAGGAGCCCGACATGCAACGGTCTCCGTTGACACTCATCGTCAGGGAAAACCGGCAGGATAGCGGCGGACAGTTCCTGGGTAGGGGGCGATGCCGCTCGATGCATATATAAAAAGGTGGGTTTTAGAAGTACTTCTAAAACCCACCGTGTATTGAAACAATATTGCTGGTTGAACAGTTATATATTGCCATTGTTCTTAAACTTGTTTTGTCTAACCTTTTCCTTAATGAGAGATATCAGCTCACTCAGTAAAAGCAAAAGGGCGATTATGGACATAAGATAATTATCGTAGGTAATGAACAAGATGAAAAAGAATAGATCACAAACAATGTGTATATATTTCAGCATGCTGTTTTAATTCCAACAAGGCCCATATATGCCAGGAAACCATATTTGACCCATCCAACTACAGTACTTGCAGGAGGATATAAAGACAAAACAAAACTGGCTACACTGGCAATGCACTTGAGGCTAACCTCGTCGCCGGAAACCGCATTCACCTTAGCTAAATCTACTCTAGCAATAGGTGTTCCGCTGGTCATGTCAAAAACAGTAAAGACTGCGCCGCTCTGATCGGCATATTTGCATTTGCCTGCTTTGAGACCATACCAAGTCATGTGCATATTCTTACTGATGCACTGAGTCTGGATGTTAGCTGCGGCAAAGGTACTTTGATTTTCTCTAGAGTGAATTATGGTCATTCCATAATGCTCTAGAGGATCTGTGGCTTCTCCCTGCAATACTTCAGGTGCAACCTGAACGATTGCGTCGACGCTCGTCAAATCTGCCGCATATGCGGACCCCGACATTGAGACAACTGTGAATAGCGCGATTATGCTTGCCGCAACAGATGCCAGTCGTTTTAAAAACATATCCTTTTTCATGATCAATTCCTTCTCCTAATTATGTCTTTCATTGATGGAATGGAATATGAAGAATGAGGTAGCTCCTTCCTTCATTGATGCTTCTTTGCAAATAGGTTAGGTCAAATATAACCGTCCACTTGGGTATCTCGCGACCCCTGTTGACAAACTGTCATCTTTAGATGACAACAATCAATGGTTGCGAGGAGAAAACCGTGAGCCTCTGTTCGCTGAGTATTCAGACGTCCCTGTATGGCCGAAGAAAAGGCGATGGACACTTTGCGTATCCACCGCCTATGCATTGCCCCCCTGAGGGGTCACGGACAGTCTATCAGGTCGGGTCATTGCCTTGCTGCAAAGGTGCCGCCATCCTGCGGTTTCTGGGCTATGCTGTGTAGTAAAACCCTTTACTAAAGTTTGCGGGGAGGATGTCATGGCCACGCTCAAGGAAGTCGCGGAACGGGCCGGGGTGTCGCAGAGCACGGTGTCGCGCTTGCTGAACGACCCGTCGTTCTCCATCAAGGAGGAGACGCGTCGGCGTGTGCTGCGCGTGTGTGAGGAGATGGGATACCGCAATGTGTTCCGTCCCGCGATCGCAGTGTTGGATGCGCCTCCGTCCGGGGAGGAATTGCAGGACGCGTACTTCGCCGATCTGCGGAAGGTTCTTGCGGAGTGTGCGGAGTCGATGGAATTGGACCAGCCCACGTTCATCCGGTCCATACACGAGCTGACGGAACGCGCAGCGGAGTTCGATGGGTTCATCACCGTGGGCGCCACGGTGTTTCCCGAAACAGACCTGCGCGCCCTGCATGCGGCGCTCCCACATGGCGTGTGCATCGACACGAATCCGGCACCGCACCTGTTCGACTCCGTACGGCCCGATCTGTCGCAGACGATGCTGGATGCCTTGGACGCGATGATCGCGGCAGGCCGCAGACGCATCGCGTTTCTCGGTGGCGTGGGCAGCATCATGGGCACGCATGACTATCCCGAGGACATACGCGAACTGTCGTTCCGCCAGTGGGCTGCGCACTTGGGATTGGAAACGGACGGATTGGTGTATTCGTCCGGCACGTTCACCGTGGAGAACGGCTATCGTCTCGCGGAGCAACTGGTGGCCGATCATCGTGAGGCCGGCAGCATGCCCGATGGTCTGATCGTGGCCGCCGACGTGCTTGCGGTGGGGGCGTTGCAGGCGTTGAACGCACTGCGCGTGGCGGTTCCCGACGAGTTGGCCGTGGTGAGTGTGAACAACCAGTCAATCGCCCGGTACACGTCGCCGTCGCTGAGTTCGTATGCGATCGATCAAAGGGAGTTGGCCCGTATGGCGTTCTCCACCTTGATTGATGGGTTGAAGCATGAGCGGCGGGTGCGTCGTCACATCCTGCTGACGACCGAGCTGGTGCCGCGCGCAAGCTTCGTTCCTCAGGCGTAAGACGTCGTCTCGAAGACGGGCGGCACCGGCGTCGATTTTGCTGGAAGGAATTTTTAGAGCTGATATGTTTGAATGTTGCCAACAGCGTCACCCACTTTCTGCAAGATTTCAAACTTTAGGGCAGCAAGGTCGGAAACCGCCGCCCGTACCTCCCCGGCAAGCTGCGGGTAGGGGCTGTGCCACTCGTTCAGCGTCCGGGCTATCTGGTTTAAGTTGCCGCCGATCCTGCCGTATTCGGCGGTCAGCTTCCCAACAGCGGCAAGCAGCTCATCATTGACGGGAGAAACGGTTATGATGGGGCGTATGGCTGCCCCGGTTATGGCTTGCCGGATAAACTCGGCTTGGCTCATGTTGTAGGCAGAAAGCCTTTCTGCAAACTCGGCGTATTCTTCCTCGGTCATGCGTGTTTTGACTACCCGGCTGCGGTGCGGTGTGTTGTATCGTTTCATGGTCGACAGACCTCCTTTCTGTGTATGGTGTCCTCTCACTAATAGGAGAAAAACAGGGTGTGAAGCGGAACTGTTTTTGAAAAATCCGAAAAAACAAAAAAGCCGCCCATGCAGGCGGAAGGTTACAAACTTCGGGACACTTTGTCTCGAAGCCTTTATGCAAAGGCGTCTGGATCGTCGATGTCATCATAGTTGAGGATGTCCTCGTCCTCATCCGTGAGTGCATCGTCCGGCACAGTCACCTCATACATCGTACACGCCTCGTTCAGACCGGGCCGCCTGCGGCGGTTAATGAGCCTGTCGAGGTCAAAAGCGTTTTTCTGTTTATCGGCCTCCGCCGTATAGCGGTAGTTCGGATGCCGTTTCAGATCATACTTGGGAGAGAAGAATGGGGGCAGGCCCCGAAGTTGCAAAATACATTTGTCTCCCGGCATGGTTGCAAGTTCGGCTGGGGTCATTAGTTCCCGGCCCAGCCGCTGGGTGTTTTGACTATAGCTTTCCGACTGGCCACGGGAGCGGCTGTCGGTCTGCATACTGATTGTGGCTTTTCCCAGCCAGTTCTCAGATATTTCCTTGATGGTGCTGGCTTCGCGGCCACCGAGGAACACCACACTGTCCATGTTGCCGAGGATTATCTCAGCGTGTTTATCGTAAATGGCCTTGCACTGTGCCAACTGCTGATACAGCAGGCAAAGACTCACCTCGCGGGAGCGGATAACCGCGACCAGCTTTTCGAGCTGGGGCACCTGTCCCGTGTTGGCTGCCTCGTCCCACAGCACCCGTACATGGTGCGGCAGGCGGCCACCGTGAACATTGTCCGCCCGTTCACACAGGAGGTTGAACATCTGCGAAAATGCAAGCGCCACTAAAAAGTTGTAGGTCTGCGTGGTATCGGAAATGATGAAGAATACCGCTGTTTTCCGATCTCCGATGCGGTCAAGCTCCAATTCGTCATAGGCCATGACTTCACGAAGCTGCGGGATGTCAAAGGGAGCCAGCCGCGCACCGCAGGAAATTAAAATGCTTTTTGCCGTCTTGCCAGAGACGAAAAGTCAAGGACTTTTTCATCAAATTCACAAAGAAGTCACATTTTGCGGACTTCCTCACGGAGCAGACGCTTGATTTTGTCCTCCATTGTCTCTTTTGCGGTCTGGCTGAAATGCACACGGACGATATAGGTTGTCTTGCCAATCTGCTTTCTGACAGTAGGGCAAGTGGCGGTGTTGGTTGCGGTATTGTTCATTCAAAATCCTCCTGTAAATGAAAAATGCCCGGTGACTGTTCATCATCGGGCGGTGTCGGTATGAGGGAACAAGGCAAGGCGGCAACATTAAGGTATCTATAAAAACCTTGCCGTCTTTGCCACGCTTGCCGTGTTCCTGTTGTCAATCTCGGAGATAGCAGACCCATGCTGTGCCGTCTTTCTCGGTCACAAGTCTGTCCCCGATACGGCTCTTTGCCGTTCTCATGGTGCGTGAGGAAATCCCACGCTCATTGACTGCCTTTTCCAGCTCTGCGCTCGGCATACGCTTTCCATCTGCAAGCAGTTCCAGAATGAGCATTTGCGCCTGTGCGGTCTTGCTTTCGGTCTTGGCGGTGTCTGTCCCGGCAAGAAGCTCGTCAGCGGTAATGTCATAAGCTCCTATCCATTCAAAGCCTTTCTCGTCTCCCAGAGAAAAGGCAAGGGACTGTCCGGGCGGCGCAAGGGAGCTTTTCTCATGGATAAGCACCCTTGTTGTGGGACTGTCTTTCAGCTTGCCAATAAACAGCAGACTGCGGACTGCCGCCGTAATGTCGATAGACCCCAATCCCCGGTAGGTGCTTTGCGTTCCTGCGGCTTTGTTGAGGTGTCCAATCAGCACGATAGCGCACCCGGTAGCCTGTGCAATGTCTCCCAGACTGCGGAATATTGGGCGCACCTCGTTTGCCCGGTTCATGTCCACATCTGCGCCCAGAAACGCCTGTACCGGGTCAATGATAACCAGCCTTGCGTTGTTCTCACGGATTGCCCTTGCTATGCGCTCATCGGCAAGAGTCAGCGGCGTGTCTCTATCGTCAATGACAAGCACTCGTTCAAGGTCTGCGTCCGCTTCCATCAGCCGGGGCTTAACGGTATCGCCCAAACCGTCCTCTGCGGTCTGATAGATGATATTGAAAGGCTCAAGTTTCTCCATACCGGGTAAAGGCTTTCGGTTGGTGCAAGCCGCCGCAAGACGCATGGCAAAGTAGGTCTTGCCCTCACCGGGGTTGCCCTGTATGATCGTCAGCTTTCCAAAGGGGATATACGGAAACCATAGCCAATCCACGCTCGTCAGCTCCACATCTGCCATGCGGAGCATTGGGACAGGCTGGGCGGTGGGCAGCTCTCGCAGCGTGATTGTCTCGGCTATGAATTTGCGGCTGGGAATGTCCCCTTGCTGACGGAGAACATCGTTCCAGTCTTTCCTTGCCGGGACAAGGCGAATGACGGCGATCTCGCCGGGAATGGACTGTGCCAGTCGGGAGCAGGCTTCACTTCCTGCGGTGTCGCTGTCAAGGCAGAGGAATACTTTTCGGGTGTCCTTGCGTTCAGAAAGAAAACGGTCAAGGGCTTTGCCCGAAACGCCGCCCAGGGCAAGATAGCTCCTTGTCTGCCAGTCCTGCGGATAAAGGCAGATGAACGATAACAGGTCAATCGGCGCTTCAAAGACAAAGAGCTGGTTGCCGTTGCCCTCGTATCGGAACGGATAGGACTTGTCAGACCCGGCAATGTCCTGTCTGAATGGGTCTGCCGTTCCTCGCACATGGGCGTATCTCGGCGTACCACTTCGGTCTCTGCCAACAAACACAACATTTTGCCGCTTTGCGTCTTCGTAAATATCCCCGGAAAGAAGAAAAGCCTCAACAAGCATTTTGTTGAGACCTCGGCTTTCGCAAAGATATTGAATTGCTCTGTCGGCTGTTCTGTTGTGCAAGGGCAAGTGAAACGCTGTGGGCGGTGCTGTGCTGGCTTCGCTCTGTCCCTCGCCGCTTTCGCCGATCAGGAGCTGGACGGCTTCGGGAAAGGACTTTCCGTAAAACTCCATGACAAAATCAATGGGATAGCCGCCCTTACTCTGGCTGTGGCGAAACCATTTGTTTCCTCGGACGGTCAGACTGTCATGCTCTTTCCAGCGGTATTCCCGTCCGCTTTTGATAAGCGTTTCTCCCTGTGTGCGGAGAAAATCTTCCAGACTGACGGCGTTTGCCCGGTCAATCTGTGCTTGGGTGTACTGCATGAGCGTCCTCCTTACTTCTTGAAAACAGCGCATCGTCTGCAAACGCCATGCTCACGCTCGTCCAGCGTATAGGGGCAGTTTGCACATTCCTCACCGTACTGTCTTGTGGTAACGGGCAGATAGCCCAAATCCTGCAACATATCAATCTGACGGTCGGTGAGGGTGGCTTCAAAGGCAAGGCATTTCCGGGTGTGTTCGTCCAGCTCAATTAGATTGGAAAGCGGTCTGCCATCGGTCAAAGGCTCTCCGCTCAAAAGGCGTTTTGCCGTTCTGCGGATGGGGTTGTATTCGTTCTTCCAGTCGTATTTTTTCATCGGGATATATCCTCCTTTTTGTGTCGTGTTTGGGGTCGATTTTGGAGCTTTTGTTCCTCTGTACGCTCGTTAAATCGGGCGGCAGTATCTACGCATGACTTGACCTTCCAAAGGCGGTGTAAATCGTCTCTGACGGTCTTAAACTCGCCGTAGGTGGTTTCATGCGCCTGTTCCAGAGCGTCATACTCTGCGGACAGCTTTTTCATATCCACCTTACCGTCCGGGAACTCTCCGGTCAGCTTTCGTCTGGCGGCGTAGAACTGTTTCAGTTCCGCTTCATGCTCTGCCTTGTACTTGGCTCTGGGCTTCTCAAACTTGATTTTCTGCAAGCCGTCATAGATAGGCTTCAAGCTCTGGAAAGCAGCGGAGCTGTCATAGAGCTGCTTAATTGCTTTCATTCGGGCGGTCTGTTCGTCCAGCGTTTTCTTCAAGCTCTCTGTGGCAGCACTGTGTTCGCTGACACGGTGTTCCAAATCTTCAAGGGAGTAAATGTCGTTTGCCCGGAGATAATTGAAAGTCTCGTTCATCTCCTTTAGATTGCTGACCTTGCCTTTCTGCGAATACGCCCCGGCTCTGCGCTGGGTGTAATAGGCGTTCAGCAGAGAAACAAGGTCGGGTGCCTGCGGCTTGGCAAGCTCCGCTTTTGCTTCGGCAATCCAATCAAACAGGAGAGCGATTTTCTTCTTGATGTCCCGGATAACGGCGTTGGTGGCTCTGATCCAGCGGTTGAACTCGCCTTTCTCGGTGCGTATGCCTTTCTTCTCCATTGCCCGGACGGTTGCGCCATCATGGACGGTGGGAAGAAGCTCCACGCCCTGACGCTCATAGCTTCGGTGGTCGATACGAACGTCAAGCCCCTTTTCCGCAAACTTGGCGTTGCATAGCTCCGCCCATGTCTGCCGCCAGTATTCCAGCGTTTCGGGACTGCCCCAGTCGGTAGTGGGAACGGCGTTGAACACAAACTTTCCGTCTGCGTCCCGGATACGGTTGCCGTCCTCGTCCAGCTCGTACACCCGGCGTTGCTTTAGCCCCCATTTGCCGTTCTGCTCGATGGGGCGGATGGGGCAAAGCACATGAAAATGCGGATTTGGTATGCCGCCGTCCTCCCGGTCTGGCTGGTGTACGGCGAAGTCAACCACCATGCCCCGGCTCACAAAGTTCTCCAACAAAAATTGCCTTGCAAGAGCGATGTTTTCCTCAAGGGAAAATTCATTCTGCAAGGCAATGTCAAAGCTGTATGCAAGCTGGGCGTTCTTTCCACGCTCGGCTTTTTCCACGGCGTTCCATAGCGTCTGGCGGTCTGCGTATTCGGGCGGTGCATGGGACGGCAGGAGAATGTCAGAGCAGATCACGCCGCCCTTGCGTGTGTAGTCGCTGTATTCGCCGTAATACTCGCTATACAATCGCTCCCCGGCTCGGTAGGCGGCAGAAGCAATAGCGGACTGTCCTGCGCTTCGTTTAGTCTGCGTGACGCTCAGATGAAATAGTGCCATCGACTTTCAACTCCTTTTCTCTGTTTGCTTGGCTGATGTGGGTAATCGCCATATGGTGGACGGCTCGCTGGACTTCTGCCAGAGAAAAGATGTACTCCATCAGCTCTGTCATTTCGGTGCGTGTGAGATCTTTGACCTCCGGGGCAAGGCTCTCAATCGTGCCGCCCAGATTGCAAAGGCGGTGGGTGCGCTTGGTGCGTTCGCCTTTCTCCAGATACTTCTTTCGATTCTCCAGACGCTCCAGCTTGTGCTGTTCCTGCGCAAGCTGCGTCTCGGCTCGTTCCTTTTCGGCTCGGAGCTGTTCAAGGGTTTTCGGTTTTGTCATTGTGCTTGACCTCCTTTTTTGATTTTGGGGATAAAAAAAGACCGCCGACTTTTCGCATAGTGCGACCAGTCAACGGTCTGATTTTCGGTATTTGTTTTTCCAAACTTGCTGGCGGCGAACAGCATTTTATGCTGTTTGCGGACGGCAAGTCCACAGGGGATAGCCGCATTAGCGGCGCAAGGGGGTGTAGCCACCTTGACGGAACGAAGTGACGCAACATTCTCGGTCATGCAGTTTTCTTCTGCCGACCGGGAATGAAGCTCCGCAGGACGCACGATACTTCCGACAGGGGAGTATAGAAGTGCGCCCTTTAGTTCCTAAAGGGATTTTATCAGTTCGACAAATCGGAAGTTATCTATTTCTCCTCTTCGTTAAGACCTAGTTCATTACATATTACTTGCTATCCCTGATACCTTATTCTTTCTACCAGCGTTTCCTTTTTCAGATTACTGCTTAAAACACAGGAAAGCACAATTTGTAGAATACCAACCAGAAGAATCATAACAAGAATCGGGATAAGAGGAACGTGATAAACGTTCATTCCAAAAATCCCATTATGCTTCGCATAGGAAAACAGTGCATAGCCAAGGGGCAGACCGGCAGCAAGTGCGACGCAGATGGTGCCAACCGTAAAAATCAAGCCCTGTATTTGTAAGCTCAGATTCAACTGCTTATTGGTCATGCCTACCGCTTGCAGCACACCGTATTCCTGCTTCTTCGTGATGATATTGATGATCATGGTGTTTGCCAGATTCATAAACCCAATGAGACCGACAATTGCCATGAACAGATAGCAGCCAAGCTTCATCATACGGCTTGCGTATTCTGCGGTTTGCAATTCTGCGTGATAGGTGTTCAGCTTGATATGAGAAGTATCGGAGAGCAGGTCATTCAGGCTTTGCTCTACAGATGCCACATCTTTTTTATCACAGTCCACCCACAGATATCCATAGGCTGTTCCCCTCGGATTCATGGAACGGTATACACCTTCCGGAATGACAAGATAAGTGTCCGCGCTTACAAAGGATCCTGCAATCTTTCCCTGATAGGTATAGGTTTCACTTCCGTTGTCAAAGTTGAATGTAATCGGTGCACCCGCAGAATACCCGTCAGCTTCCATCCACTTGGACCAGCCAAAGAAAACATCCCCGTTTTTGACAGCCTGTGCATAGTCCATGGAACCGATATCGCCATCCCCGCGCATCATTTCAAAATCCTCTTGATTTACGATTGCAACCGGAAATTTTGTTCCGTTCAGATCTGCAGAGACGATTTCTCTCGTCAGTACATCCGTTACACCGGGGATGGATTTGATTTCTTTAATCAAAGAATCATTCAGTGGGTTGTTCTGTAGGATTGTGTCCAGATTATTCTCCGAATAGGCTTCATCATAATTCTGGGAATAATCCAGCTGCAACTCAAATTGTCCATGGTTGATTGCAATCCGCGCCTCGTGCTCCGTGTCAATATTCCCAACATAATTAGAGATAATTACAAACAATACACAGGAAAGCCCCATGGTAAGAATCGTAGCAATGGTTCTTTTCGGATTGCCTGTCACATTTGCCATTGCCATGGAGAAAACGGTGACATCTTTTCTGCCTTTTCGTCTGCCCTGTTTTTGCGTTTTGGAGCCGTCAAGATACCGTGTCGCTTCGATGGGTGAAATCCGGGAAACAATTTTCATGGGTTTGCGCAGAGCCAAAACGACCGTAAGAAACGATACAAAAATGCAGATGAGCATAATTGTCAGTGAAAACAGAGGCACCTGATGGTTCTTGATTCCGGACGATACCAGATTTCCCTGCTCCACCAGCCAGTTGAAGCTGACGTTTGCAATCAGGAAACCAAACAGCAGCCCCAGCGGTATCGAAGGAACCGCCAGAAGAATGCCCTCACGAAAGATCAACTGCTTCATCTGCTTTCTGGTTGCACCCAGCGCCTTGATTTTTCCGTACTCCTGAACCTTCTGGGCGATCCCGACCTGGAAGATATTATAAATGACCACAACGGAAAACAGCACGATTCCGAGGATCAGGGTTCCACAAACCACAATCATTTCATAGCTCGGCTGCAATACCCACTGCAGGTAGAGGTCATTGATGATCACGTTTTTCTGGTCAATGCCGCAGGAATCCGCGATTTCTTTTATAACAGGCGCAACATTATTCATAGATACATTTGCAGAATCGCTCAAGGTAAAATAGATATTATATTGCCTGTCACCCTCCGCAACACGCTCATTATAAAAATCCTGCGAACCGAATACAACATAGGAAGCCTCGATGGTATATTCATCCCGGTCATATAAAAGCCCGCTGACAGTAAATTCCATCGGTGCGTATTCCGACTGCATGCCGGAACGGTACTCCAATGTTACGGTGTCTCCGACCTTTACATCATGGTATCCCACTGCATCAAAGAAAGCGCGTCCTGCGGCAATTTCCTGCGCCTTTTCCGGATAGGTACCTTCCTTCAACACATATTCCTGATTATAGGGAAGCATTTTCCTGACCGTTTCATCCGCACTGACAAAGCCGCCATTCTCATTTCCTTTCAGGATGCCCTCCGTACACATGATGCCGATATCAGATATCTCAGCTCTGCGTTCCACTTCTTTTAATTGCGTACCATCTGCGGCGATAAACAGGCCGTAGTTGCTTCCGTATGAGCTTGCAGCCTGATCCTTCTGTAAGAGGATCAGTCCATTTCCAATTGTACTGATAATGACCAGAAGCATGGTAGTCAGGCAAATCGCCGTCATAATGAGGACACTTCTTGTCCGATTTCTTTTGTCGTTGCTGAATGCAATTTTGCTGATCGTCCTCAATTGAAAT
Source organism: Bifidobacterium aerophilum (assembly GCF_010667685.1). Classification (GTDB taxonomy): domain Bacteria; phylum Actinomycetota; class Actinomycetes; order Actinomycetales; family Bifidobacteriaceae; genus Bifidobacterium; species Bifidobacterium aerophilum. The sequence continues at coordinate 17,862 of NZ_WHZW01000030.1, forward strand.
CCACCACCTGTCCATCCTCGATGACTAAAATACGGTCAGCAACCTGCGCGATCTCATCATCATGGGTAATCATTACAATCGTCTGTCCATATTTTTTTGCGCTCATTTTCAGCAGCGCGATCACCTCGTCACTTGTCTTGGAATCAAGATTTCCGGTTGGCTCGTCCGCAAACAAAATCTCCGGTCTGTTTACCAAGGCTCTTGCAATCGCAACGCGCTGCTGCTGTCCTCCGGAGAGGGTATTCGGAAGATTATGAATCCGGTGTTCAAGACCCAGTGTGGTGATAATATCATTGACATAAGCTTTATCCACTTTTTTTCCGTCAAGCCCCAACGGAAGAACGATATTTTCCCACACATTGATGGAGGATACCAGATTGAATGCCTGAAATACAAATCCGATCTTTCTTCTCCGGAAAACGGCAAGCTGATCCTCCTTCATGGAATACAGGTCCTTGTCAGACAAGATCACGCTGCCGCTGGTTGGTGTATCCAGCCCGCCCAGCATATGCAGCAGGGTACTTTTTCCGGAGCCGGATTTTCCGACAATGGCGACAAATTCTCCCTGTTGAATCTGGATATTCACATGATTGACGGCTTTGACCTGATTTTCCCCCGTCCCATAAAATTTGCAAAGCTGCTTGGTTTCTAATATCACGCCCACTCCAATGGCCTCCTTTTCTTATTTACCAGCATTGTATCAAAGGAACCTTTCATTTCACTTTCAAAAAGAGAGCAGAAGTCTTACAGATTTGAAAGACTTCTGCTCATCATCTCTACGAAAGTCCATTCTCCGGCAGCTGAATCAAAAAGGTACTTCCTTTTCTGACTTTGCCGGAGGCTACCGTGATTGTCCCACCATGCTGCTCAATAATCTGTCTGGACAGATACAGACCGATGCCAGTTCCGCTCTTTTCGCGGACTTCCGGCGCAGTCCCTCTGTAAAACCGCTGGAATATTTTATGGTATTCACTCTGCGGGATTCCGATTCCCTGATCCTCGATCTCAATTCTCACAAAGCCGGTTCTTTTTTGTAGACGGATCGTGATTTTTGAATGTTCTGGGCTGTATTTGATGGCATTGTCCAAAACGTTAATGATTGCTTCTCCAAGCCAACGTTTATCCTGCATGAGTGCACAATGCTCCAGTGATTCGTTGCAGTCGAAAATAAGTTCTATCCCTTTCTCCGCTGCCTTTGGATACGTTCGGTTTACTGCGGAGATGATCGTATCCATAATGGGAAGTGTTTTCTGATCAAGCTGAATCAAACCTGTCTCCAGTTTGGATATTTCCAGCAGAGACTGCAACAATGTTTCCAATCCGTCCAATGCACTCCGGCAGCGGATGCGAAATTCCTGTTGCTCCGTCTCACTCAGATTGTTCCGCAGCAATATGCTAAAGCAGGTATCCAAGGCTGCAACCGGGGTTTTCAGCTGATGGGAAATGTCGGATACCATTTCCTTTGTGCTTTCCTTCTCCGCTCTGGCTTCCTCTTGCAGCAGCTGGATATGATGTCCGATTGCTTCAAGCTGAAATTTCAGTCTTTCCTGCCAGACATGATCTTCTGTGTCCGGCACTACCTCAAAGTGATTTTCCCGAAATGCAATCAGGATTTGCTCTAGCTGCTCCAATCGTTTCCGACTTTCTTTCGCCTCAGCTTTCTTCCGGTAAAACAGGAACGTTAGCAAAGACAGACATAGCACTGCGCTTGTACAGCCGGTTATCATGATATTCTGCCGGAAGCGCACATAAAACGAAGTCCCTTTGTTTTCCCAGTACCCGTATTGCTCTAATAATTGCTTACCTTGTTCATTGGCTTGATGGTCGTTTCCTTTCAGCCATCCTGCGGCAACATCCATGCCGGTGGTCTCTGCGCCCGCCGCAACTTCTGTCAGGATATCCATTTTACATTGATAATCCTGATAATATAAATAGGTGGTAAAGCAGTTCAATACTGCAAAAAAGAGTAGAACCGGCAGCACCAGTGACAAGGCATCAACCCACTTTTTACGATGTCGTTTCGTCACTGACTTACCTCCTGATTCCATATATACCCAAGCCCGCGGATGTTTTTAATATAGACCGGAGCCGCCGGATCCTCTTCGATTTTCTTCCGAAGCCTTCTGATGTTCACAGCTACCGTGTTTTCATCCATAAAATCACCATCCAGATCAAACACGTTTTCTAACAGCTGTGTTTTTGAAAGAATCTGTTTCGGGTTTTGAAGAAAAAAGGACAGCATTTTCAGTTCATTCTTCGTAAGGCTTATTTCTCTTTCCTTTACGAACGCCCTCATCTCTCCGGGGATAAACACGATATCCTTTGAATGAATTTTTGGAGTTCCGGGTTCATTCTTTCTGCGGCGGAAATGAGCCTCGATTTTCAGAAGAAGTACGGAAAGGCTGAACGGTTTCGTCATATAATCGTCCGCACCGGCTTCATATCCCATGACCTGATCTGTCTCCTGATCCAACGCGGTAAGACAGATAATATATACATTTTGACAATTCCGCATCCATCTGACAAGCTCTAATCCGTTTCCATCCGGAAGATTCACATCACAAATGGCAACATCCACATTATTATCACTTGCAATTCTTTTCGCTTTTTTCACTGATTCTGCTGAAAAAACCTCATATCCGGATTTTTTCAGTGAAAATGTAATTCCACGATTTAAATTTTCATCATCTTCAACCACAAGTATACCTGGCATAGCATATGCACCTCTCTTTATTAACTATTTTTCCTCTTCGTTACATATTTGTTCTGCCTCAATATCCTCGGTAGTGACTTTCCCTGTAATATCCCTATAGGCTTCTTTTATTCCATTTTTGACCGCCCACTTAATTATAAAATATAATGCAAGTAAGACGATTATAGTGCTGTGCCAAAACTAATTCCTAATTCTTCAAACATTTCATTACCTCTGTCAATTCCGATTTGTTGCTTAATTTTCGTATTCAAATTATACCATAAAACTCGTGAACAATTCTACCGCCGACGTGCCTCACGTTTTTTGAGCGCGTAGGGTGTGGTGGTGCCTCATCGGGAATGAGCGCGAACGGTATCGGTCCT
>NZ_WHZW01000031.1 GCF_010667685.1 Bifidobacterium aerophilum
ACGTTTTTCAAACAACACCACGCATGGTGCGAGCGTCAGCGTCGCCACTCAATCCATCAGTTAACTAAACACGGTGTATCTCGCAGGGCTGGACATGCGTCCGTGAACGCGCACACCGGTGGACGCGCGCGTTCGCCTGAGCCATACCTACCGCAGCGGCGTCATTCCGTCCGGCGTCAGCACGGCATCGACCGGCACGTCGTGCGGTTCGTGCGGCAGCACGGTTTTGACGACCTCCCACGGCCAGCACACCGCGACCGTTCGCGCGCCGGCGCCGCGATATCCCAGCGCGCGGTCGTACCAGCCGCCGCCACGGCCCAGACGCGTGCCCGACCGGTCGACCGACAGCGCCGGCAGAATGACCAGCGCGGCCTCATGCAACGCATCCGCTTCCAGCGTCTCTCCGGACGGTTCCTGCGGCCTCCGTTCTCCGGCATCGGCGAGGTCGTCCAGTTCATCCAGCACGCCCCAGCCGACATCCAGCCCGCGGCCGAGCATCGGCACCAGTACGCGCATGCCGGCATCCAGCAGCGCGTGCAGCAGCGGCGTCATCTCGACTTCGCTGCCCATTGACACGTATGCGGCCACCGTCGCGCCGCGCTCAAGCCCAGCGATCAGCGGTTCGGCCGCTGCGGCCAATCGCATCCCGGCCGCAACGCGATCGGCGTCCGTCGTCAGCTTGCGCCGCGCGATGGCGGCCCTGCGCAGCGTGCGCTTGTCCGCGCCGTCCAGCATGTTCTCCATGCGTCCGTTGTATCACGGAAGTATCACGCCGCCGGTCATAAAAGACCGTCCGCGCCGCGACGGTGGCACAATGGTGGGCATGTCGGTTTTCCAGTCATTGCGTGCGGTATTCCATCCCGGCGACGATACGGCCATCCGCATGCCGGACGAACTGCCGTCCCCGACGGACGGTCCGGCGTCCGTCGTCGTGCCGATCAGCTTGCGTCCGCTGACCCAGGACGACGAGGCCGAATGGAACGACGTGCGCTGGCGGAACCGCGAATGGCTCGCACCGTGGGATTCCGGCGACCCGACGCACGGAGCGCCCCTCACGTTCAACACGTGGATACAACGTCAGCGGCGCGCCGAAGAGAACGGCACCGGCGCGCTGTTCGCCATCACCCATGCCGGGAACATCGTCGGCCAGATCTCGCTCGGGGCGGTCAGCTACGGCGCGATGCGCACCGGCGTCGTCGGATACTGGGTGTCCCAGGACCACGCCGGACACGGGTTCGCGCCGATGGCGCTCGCCATCCTCGCCGACTGGGCGTTGACCGACCCGTCCGGGCCTCGGCTGCACCGTCTCGAAATCGCGATCCTGCCCGAAAACCATCGCTCGCGGCGCGTCGTCGAAAAACTCGGCGCCCATGCCGAGGGGGTGCGTGAGAAATACATGTATATCAACGGGCAATGGCGCGATCACGAGACCTACAGCCTATTGGCGGAGGATGCGCGCGAGGGATTCCTTGCGCGGCTGCTGTCGTCCGGCTCCGGGCGCTGAAAACGCCGTGCGACGACACGCCCGGACGCAATTCCCGATTTGTGCCCGGCCTCTCCTATTCTTAGGTGCATGGGTTACGAGTCACTAAGTGCTGTTGTGGTGCTGGTGATTTTCATAATCGTCATGGCCGGCTGGCTGCCTGTGCGGACGGCGAAGGGCATGAGAAAAGTGGCGGAGCATCGCGAGGACAAATACTCGCCGTCGTTGCACCTGGTCGGCATGAACGACGGCACGCGGTTCTCCGACGAGCATACGCCGCAGGCGAAAGGGATTATTATGCAGCCGGACACGAAATACACGTCGGAGCGAATCGCCCACGTGCGGCAGCTTCGTCGCGCCGCGATTCGACGCCGACGCATGATCGTCGTGTCGTTGCTGGCCGTCACCGTCGTGGTGCTGGCGATCTCCTTCCCGTTGAAGTTCAGCCCGTTGTTCGCCCTGATCCCTGCCGCGATGATGCTGGCGGTGATCGGACTCGGCGTGCGTGCGGCCGCGCAGGCCCGAGAATGGGAGCGCAAGGTCGCCGCGAGCCGCAAGGCCAAGGCCGCACGCAAGCCCAAGGTGCAGACGGTCGTCGAGCCGGCCCGTCGCGCGGTCGAACAGCCGGCGGACCGCCGCAAGCCGGCCGCGGTGCCCGGCAATCCCGCCAACGAACCCGTCACCGACGTGATGGAGCAGCGGGAGATCCGCCGCGCCCTCGAACAGGCCCGCAAGGAGCAGGCGGCGGCGTTCGCGCAGCGTGAGGCCCGTCGCGCCGCCGAACGCGAGGCCGCGAAGGCCGCTGTGTCCGCAGTCGCGCAGTCTGCGGCATCGGACGTTGCCTCGGCCGAGGAAGTGATCGATACGACCGCCGCGTCGGTCGAAGGCTCCGTCGAAGCCCCGGCCGCGCAGGATTCCCAGCAGATTCCCCAGCCGGCCGCTCCGCGGAATTCCCAGACTGCGTCCGTCGAACCGGCCGCGCCGGCCGACGAGACCAGCGAACTGGCCCATGTGAGTCCGTCCCGTGCGTTGGACGCGTTCGAGATGGCTTCGCAGGATCTCATCTCCTTCTCGCTCGGCGCGCCGCGCAATGGCGTCGAACCGGCGGCTCCCGCCCCGGAAAGCCTCGAAATCAAGTCGACCAAGCAGGTCGCCAAGGCGGTGCCGGCCGCGCAGAACGATACGGATACCGCGAATGCCGCGGATGTTGCGGCATCGGACGGCGCCGAGACGTCCGCGTCCGCCGAAACGCAGGATGCCGTGGTCCAGGAGAGTCCGAGCGCGGTCAGCGACGCGGTGAACGATACGGCCGCGTTCCATGACAGCGAAGAGCGCGTCGAGGTCGACGCTCCCGAAGCGACCTCCGATTCGCTCGGCACCGGGCTTGAGGCGATCCTCGCCCGTCGCTCCGCCTGACCGCGAACCGACGAACGCATTGGTGTGGCTCCCCGCGGGGAGCCACACTGCGTTTCCGGTCCTTTCCGGCGTTTCACTCTCAGCGTTAGCACTCGAGTTGGCAGAGTGCTAAAAACCGCGCTACGATGTGTACCAGCGCAAAGGAATGGACGCGACGGGTGATCGTCAGCCTCCCGTACGGCGGACTTCTGGCGCGGACATACTGGTTTTTACTAGATATACGAGGTGACCTACAGTGTCGATCAAGCTCACACCGTTGGAAGACAAGATCATCGTCAAGCAGGCCGCGGCCGAGACCAAGACCGCTTCCGGCCTGTACATCCCGGACAACGCCAAGGAGAAGCCGCAGCAGGGCGAAGTCCTGGCCGTCGGCCCGGGCCGCCGTGACGACAAGGGCGAGCGCATCCCGATGGACGTCAAGGTCGGCGACAAGGTGCTGTACTCCAAGTACGGCGGCACCGAAGTCCACTACGAGGGCGAGGACTACCTGATCGTCTCCGCCCGCGACATCCTCGCCATCCTCGGCTGAGATTCGCGCATAACGCGACTATCGTTTCGAATCCCGTCCGGCCCCGAGCCGGGCGGGATTTTCGTATGTGTGGCGGTTGTGTCGCGTATGATCCGCCCGCGGCGTAAACGCCGTATCCCGCTGGTACGCTGAATGTCAGATAATCGACGTTGATTCGGGGGACATATGCAGGGCGGCACGATACATCAGGAAACCGGCGTTTCTGTCGGAAAACCAACGGATGAGGCGCATTCCGGAGAGACGGCGCACCCCCTTGACCCGACATCCGCCGCGGCGCTCATCGCCAGGCTGGCCGACACGCTGGCCGGCGTGCTCTCGTGCTCGCGCGACGTGATCGATCTGGCGATCCTCACGGTCGCCGCAGGCGGGCATCTGCTGCTCGAGGACGTGCCCGGCGTCGGCAAGACCACGCTCGCCAGGGCGATGAGCGTCGCGATCGGAGGCGAATCCCGCCGCATCCAGTTCACGCCGGACCTGCTGCCCTCGGATCTGACCGGCGTCAGCATCTACTCGCAAGCCACCGGTCGGTTCGAATTCCATCCCGGCCCGCTGTTCGCGAACATCGTCATCGCCGACGAGGTGAACCGCGCCAATCCGAAGGCCCAGTCCGCCATGCTTGAGGCGATGGGGGAGCGGCAGATCAGCGTCGACGGCAGAACCCACGCGCTGCCCGACCCGTATGTCGTGATCGCCACGCAGAACCCGATCGAACTGGAAGGCACGTACCCGTTGCCCGAAGCGCAGCTCGACCGTTTCATGACATGCACGAGCTTCGGATATCCGAGTGCCGAAGCCGAATCCGCGATGCTCACCGGCGGACATATGCTGCGCCCGCTGGAAGGCCTGAACCGCGTGTGCGAGCCCGACGACGTCCTGTCGATGCGACGTGCCGCCGAACAGGTGCATCTGTCGGACGATGTGGCCGACTACATCGTGGCGTTGGTCGCCGCCACGCGCGGACGTGACGGCGTGCGCTACGGCGCCTCGCCGCGCGGCAGCCTGTATTTGGCCGCGATGGCGCGTGCCCATGCGCTGGCGGACGGCCGCGCGTATGTGATTCCCGACGACGTGCAGGCCTTGGCGGTGCCCGTGCTCGCGCATCGCATCGTGCTCGCCGACGCCGGCTACGGGTTCGCGTCCATGGGCCGCGCCCGTGACGTGATCGCCGGGCTCGTCTCCGACGTGCCGGTTCCCCGTCCGGAACGCGTATAGCGGGTGATGGCCATGCCGTCGCTTCGCCGCAAGTCCGCAACCGCCGCGCATGACCGCGGCGTCCAACGGCGTGTGGCCGGATTTCCGCGATGGCGCCGGCACGGCGTGATCCGGCCGTCCGTGGCCGGGTTCGCGGCGATTCTGTTCGGTGCCGGATTCTGGTTCATGGGACTGCTGCTTGACGACCGTGCGCTGATGGCCGCCGCGCTCGCCGTCACGATCATCTTCGGTTGTTCGCTGGCGCTCGCCGTCACGCAATGGATACTGCTTGCACGGTACGGCGACGCGGCGCTCGCCGGCGCCGGTCTTCGCGATGCCCGGTCTTCCGCCGCAAGTCCCCGGACAACCGCCGTCGTGCCGCCGTTCGTGCGGATGCTGCTGCCGCGCATGTTCGCCGACGTACGCAGACAGTACCTGCGGCTCGATCAGGATGGCGACGTCACCGAGCGTCACATCGGCGCCGTGCCGGACGCGCGCGGCCTGTACCGCCTGACCGCGGTGTTCGTGCGTTGGCATGACCCGTTCGGTCTGTTCTCGGCGTCCCGGCTGCTCGCCCGCGACGAGGACGTGACGGTGCTGCCGCATACGGACGGACAGGACGGCGGCGGCCGGCGTGCGACCGACCAGCGTATGCAGGGAATGAACCAATCCGACAACACGGGCGGCGTGCGCGCCTATGTGACCGGAGACCCGCCGAAGCTCATCTCATGGAAGGCGACCGCGCATCGCGGCGAACTCATGACCCGCGAAACCGGACGCGACATGCGCGCCTCGACCATCATCGTGCTCGACGCGCGATCGGACGGCATTACGGACGCGCGGATCGACGCGCAGGTCGATCAGGCGTTGCCGCTGCTGCGCGCGGCGTCGGCGGACCGGCGCGTCATCGTCACCGACGGCGTGCGGTTCGCCGACGATCCGCAGGATTGCGCCCGTCTGCTGGCCGCGATGTCGCCGATCCCGGCCGGCGTGGCGAAACCGGGCGGCATCGTGAAGCCGAGTGGTACAGCGAAACCGGGTGACGTGGCGAAACCGGGCGAAACGGTCGCGAGCGAATCCGCTCCGGGCGGTCGCACGCCGTCCGACCTCGCCAAGCACGTGGCCGAAACAACGGCGCGCCAGCCCGGCGTGGTGGCCGTTCGACTGTTCACGCCGCATCCACAAGGCGAGCTTGCCACGGCATTGCGCCGGTCAGTCGGAACCGAACGGCTGAATGTCACCGAAACCGCGGACACCGCAGACCTGTCATCTGCCGTAAACGCTCCCGCCGCGCCGCAGACGCGCCGCGCCATGCAGACTGCCGCGCCGCGCGAGGCGATCTCCCGTCTCCTCACCGCGGCCGCCCTGCTCGTGTTCTTCGAGACGTCCGTCGTCTCCCTGACCGGACTGCTCGCCCCGACCGGATACTGGCCGTGGTTCGCGGGCGTCGCGCTCGCCGTCGTCGCGTGCGAAGCGAACCTCCCCTCCCGGTCGCGTCCGCGCTACGCCATCCGCACGGCGGCAACCGTCATCGCCGTGCTGGTCGCCGCCGCGACGCTCGTAACGGTCCGCATCCACGACATCGCCAAGATATGGCTGTTCGACCGCACCGCCTTCGACCGCATCAACGCGGACGCGGCCACACAACAGGCTGCGCAGCAATCCGCGAACGCCGCCGGCGGTACCGCGTCGTCCGTCACGGCATCAGCGACCACGCCGCTTACCCTCATCGAAGACACGGTCGAACGCGGCTTCAACGCGCTCGATTCGCAGCTGCCGCCGATCAACGTCGACCTGTCCGGCGACGTCGTGCTCATCCTCGCCGTGGCCGCCGCCGTCATCCTCGTCAGGCTGCTGCTCGTCGCCCGCCGCACCGCACCCGCCTTCGCCGTGCTGCCGGTCATCCTGTTCGCCTCGAACTACGCGCTCGTCGGCCGCCAAAGCGACTGGTGGCAGATCGCGCTCGTCACCGCGGCGTTCCTGATCGCGCTCTGGCAAGTCGTCCCACACCGCGCGCCGGCCCCCACTCCGGCCGCCGTCACCGCGCTCGTCACCGCCGCCGTGCTCGCCCTGACCACCCCAGCCGTCGGCTTCGCCAACGCCGTGCCGCTGTCGTTCGGCAACTCGTCCGGCCTGCTGTCCGCCAACACGATCAACCCGATGGTCGATCTCAAACGTTCGCTCAAGGCCGGCTCCGACTCGATCGTGCTCACCTACCGGTCGAGCAACCGGCTCTACCTGCGTATGACCACGCTCGACGAGTTCAACGGCGACACCTGGAGCTTCGACGAGGCGCTCGCCAAGGACGCCAACCTGTATGGTTCCGGCATCCAGCTCGGCATCGACTCGAGCAACATGATGAGCGACGAACACCGCTACCGGCTCGACGACCCGCTGTCCATCTACCAGTATTTCAACTACGCCAGCTCCGGGGATGCCGTGATGCAGGACATGAACGGCAACCTGCGGTTCTCCGGTTCGTCCGGGCAATACGAAAGCAACGCCGACATCACCATCGAAACGCTGCGCTCGCGGTTCCTGCCGATGCCGGGCGTCTCCGGCACGCCATACGCGCTCGACGGTTCGTGGCTGACGGCCGGATCGACCGTCTACAACCGCGAATCCGTCACCAACGAAGGCATGCGCTACCAAGCCCGGGGAACCGGCGTCGACACGATCACCTCCACGTCCGAATTCAGCCGGCTCGACGACGTACGTGCGATGCACGACGATCTCGAACAGCAACTGGAAGGCGAGGTGCGGGACCGGCAGACCGTCCTCGCCTCCCGTAAACAGGCCATCACCGACGGACTCGCCACGCAGCACGGGCAATGGCTGATCATGCCTGTCGAATATGCGGGCATCATCGAGACCTCGACAGTTGCCAGTCTCAAGGATGCCAACGGCACCCTGATCGGCACGGCGTACGGCGTCATGTCGACGACCGGCGACTACGGCATGCCGGAACTCGAACTGAACGAACAGACACGGCAGCGACTGGCCATATCCGACGACGAATTCGTCGGCAGCCTGTACGGCGACGACGGCAAGGCGGCCATCGCCATACTGATGGACGGCGGTTCGGGCACCGCATCCGATGTGTCGCTGCAGGACGATCTGCTCAGCGTCTACCGCGACCTCGGCTATAGCGGCTCGCGGACCGGCGTGTACTCATCGGAACGGCGAGACTCCGTGCGCGCCGCATTGGATGCGGTCGGCCTGATCGACACGCGGGCGCACAAGCAGTACCGTTCGCTGCCGACGACGCTGCCCGCGAACGTGACCGCACTCGTCGACCAAGCCAAGACCGAAGGCGTGGCGACCGACGGCGACGGCTATGACCATCAGGTCGCGGCGATGCGCTGGCTGGTCGACTATTTCACCGATCCGGACAACGGGTTCACGTATTCGCTCGACGCGCCGGACGGCGACGGCCGGTCGAACCTCGACGTGATCGGCGACTTCCTCGACACGCGGTCCGGATACTGCACGCACTACGCGTCCGCGCTGGCAGTGCTCGGGCGGGCGATGGGCGTGCCGACGCGCATGGTGCTCGGCTACAACCGCGGCGTCGACCGGGCGAACGGCGACGGCGATTTCGAAGTGCGCGCCAAGCAGCTGCACTCGTGGGTCGAGGCGTATCTCGACGGAGTCGGCTGGGTGCCGTTCGACGTTACGCCGGCCACTGCCGACAACGGCAGCGCTTCGGAGGACGGTACGACCTCGACGGGTACGACCGGCGACTCCGGGGATTCGGTAACGACGACGATCACGCCGGACGGAGACGCGACCGGCGGTGACGTCGATACGTCGGACGAAGCGAAATCGGGCGACACGCAGGAGACGCAGCAGACGCAGACGGGTGGGAACGACACGGCCGCACAGGCCGACACGCCATGGTGGAACCGGCTGGCGCTGCCCGGGTGGGCGGCGATCGTTGGATGGACGCTGCTCGGCCTGGCGTTGGTGGCCGTGTTGGCATTGGTGCCGGCGATGATCCGCGCGATGCGGCGCAGGAGGCGGATGCGGCTGATCGGCGCGGAGGTGCCCCGAGCCTGGCTGGCCGCGTGGTCGGAGATCTGCGACACGGCGCGGGACTGCGGCGTTCGGTGGGATCGTGCGGATACCGAGCGCGTGATCGCACGGCGGATCGCGGGGGCGATGTCTTCCGACGGCGAGGCGACGGCCGGGGATAAGTCTCCCGGCGACACGGCACCCGAGAAGTCGCTGATGCTGATCGCCGACCGGGTGACCGCCATCGCCTTCGGCGTGTCGCCGGAGGGCGGGTCTGATGCGGGTGATCTGCGCGATCGGACCGAGACCGTTCTGAAGGGTCTGGAAGGTGCCCGCAAACGGCTGTCGAGGCATATTCGGGTGAGAAGTTTCCTCCTGCCTGCGTCGCTGGTTCACCGGCAAAAGCGTTGAAAATACAGGCGACACGCCGTAAGGTGCCCCGACTTGCGTTTGGCGCTGAGTCATGGCATATTATTCGAGTTGCCGATTACGGCCCCGGTCGCTTGAGGCAACATGGCGGATTTCCCAAGCGGTCAAAGGGAACTGACTGTAAATCAGTCGCTTCGGCTTCAGTGGTTCGAATCCACTATCCGCCACGCCCCGATAGCTCAGTGGTAGAGCACTTCCTTGGTAAGGAAGAGGTCGTGAGTCCAATTCTCACTCGGGGCTCTCTGGCGGGATAGCTCAGCTGGCTAGAGCGTACGACTCATAATCGTAAGGTCAAGAGTTCGAGTCTCTTTCTCGCTACAAATGTCGGCAGAACAGCCGATGGACAACGAACACAAGAGGTGAACCAAATGGCAAGCAAGAGCGCCGACATCCGTCCGGGCATCACGCTGGCATGCACCGAGTGCAAGGAGCGTAACTACATCACGACCAAGAACCGTCGTAACACGCCGGATCGTCTTGAGCTGAAGAAGTTCTGCCCGCGCTGCGGCAAGCAGACCGTGCACCGCGAGACCCGCTGAATCGGTTTCACACCAAGCTTTCAAACCCGACCTTCCCGGTCGGGTTTTTTGTTTCTGGAAAAGTCGTGTGACCGCAACGCGAGCGTCTGGGATAGGCGGAAGTACCATAGGTCGCATGACTTCTTTTGCGGATATCACCACGATCGGCGTGGGCGGCACGATCGCCCGATTCATCGAACCCACCTCGCGCGTCGGCGTCATCGAAGCCGTCGAGGACGCGGATTCCAAAGGCCTGCCGCTGTGCGTGATCGGCGGAGGCTCGAACATGCTGGTCGCCGACACGCCGTTCAACGGCGTGGTCGTGCGCGACGCGCGCCGTCGCATCACCGTGCCCGATGAAGCCGCGCCGGTCGAGAACGGCGAACGCATCGTGCACGTCAACGCCGAGGCCGGCTGCAATTGGGACGACTTCGTCGCGTTCACGGTCGAACTCGGTCTCGAAGGCGTCGAGGGCCTGTCGGGCATTCCCGGCACGGTCGGCGCGTCGGTGGTGCAGAATATCGGCGCGTATGGTCAGGAGGTCGCCACGACGGTCGAATCCGTGGAGGTCTGGGATCGCAAGGACAAGAAGACCTGCGACATTGCGGCCGCGGACATGGGATTCGGCTACCGCATGAGCCGGCTCAAGGCGAGCATGTATGCGGCGCCGGCGACCCCGGCCGCCGATTTCTTCCCGACTCCGCGCTACGTGGTGCTGTCGGTTACCTTCGCGTTGCGGCACAGCGCGACCGGCACGGTCGGCTACGGCCAGTTGGCGAAGGCGCTCGGCGTCGAGGTCGGCGACCGCATGGAGACCCGGGCGATCCGCAACGCGGTGCTCAAGGTTCGCGCGGCCAAGGGCATGCTTGAGGATGCCGGACGCTACGAGAATCCCGCGATGACGGGCACGAAGCGCGCCGAACAGGTCGAGATCGCGCGACGAGCGCAGACCGATAGCCCCGATTACGATCGTCACAGCTGCGGCAGCTTCTTCATGAACCCGATCCTGACCGCCGACGCGGCCGCGGGGCTTCCCGAGGATGCGCCGCGGTTCGACGCGACCCTGCCGGACGGCACGCCGGGCGTCAAGACCTCCGCCGCATGGCTGATCGACCATGCCGGATTCCATAAGGGATTCAAGACCTCCTCGGATTCGTCCGCCGGCTTGTCCACGCAGCACACGCTCGCTTTGACCAATCGTGGCGGCGCGACCGCCGCCGACGTCGCCAGCCTCGCGAAAACCGTGCAGGACGGCGTCGAGGCCGCGTTCGGCGTGCGACTGGTACCCGAACCGGTCGTCGTCGGTCTGGATCTGCGGTAGGCCGTGAGTATTGCGGCCGGTTGTCGACCGATCGTCTCCGGTATCGTCGGGCTCCTACGTGCGTGGCGGTTTTCGTCCGCTGAACTCGCCTCTTGCGCGATGTAATGCGTTTCGCTTATGCTCAAGTGTTGATAATCAGGCGGCCTCCGGTCGCAACGACGCCGACAGAGAAGAGGCGAAGCGCATGTCCATGCACGTATTCCGCACGAAATCAGTCGAGCAGACCCTCGCCGAAACCGGCGAGGAGGGTCGCTCGCTCAAACGCAATCTCACATGGTGGGATCTGTCCATCATGGGCGTGGCCGTTGCGGTCGGCGCGGGCATCTTCTCGGTCGGCGCACAGGCCGCCGCGTTCCACGCCGGCCCGGCCGTCATCATCAGCTTCCTGATCGCAGGCGTCGTGTGCGGCGCGGCCGTCATGTGCTACGCCGAATTCGCGTCCATGATCCCGGTCGCCGGCTCCGCGTACACGTTCACCTACACCACGGTCGGCGAGATCATGGCGTGGGTGATCGGCTGGGACCTCATCCTCGAAATGCTCATGGCCGGCTCGGTCATCTCCAAATACTGGGGCGTCTACCTCAACGACTTCATGCGGCTCATGGGCTGGGGTCTCAACACGAACCTCACGTTCGGCTCGTTCCACATCGACATCGCGCCGATCATCATCGTCGCGTTCTTCACCACGCTGCTCGTGTTCGGCACGAAGATCGGCGCCCGCGTCGACGGCGCGATGACCGTCCTCAAGATCGCCATCGTCTTCTTCGTCGTCATCGTCGGCTTCTTCTACGTCAAGGCGTCCAACTTCACGCCGTTCATCCCGCCGGCCGAACCGGCGTCCGCCGTCTCCGGCTCGACCATCACCAACGAGATGACCCAGCCGCTGTGGCAGTTCGTCACCGGCATGACGCCGAGCATCTACGGCGTGCCGGGCATCCTGTCGGGCGCGGCGCTCGTGTTCTTCGCGTTCATCGGATTCGACGTGGTCGCCACCGCGTCCGAGGAGACCGTCAACCCGAAGAAGAACGTGCCGCTCGGCATCGGCGTGGGCATGGCGCTGATCATCATCATGTACATGCTCGTCGCGATCGTGACCACCGGCATGGTCTCGTACAAGGAACTTGCCGCGCAGGACAGCCCGTCGTTGGCCACCGCATTCGAACTGGTCGGCGCGAACTGGGCCGCGAAGATCATCAGCTTCGGCATCGTGCTGGGACTGGCGACCGTGGTCATGGTGCTGCTGCTCGGCCTGACCCGCGTCGTGTTCGCGATGAGCCGCGACGGACTGCTGCCGCGCGGACTGTCGAAGACCGGCAAGCACGGCACGCCGGCGCTGCTGCAGATCGTCACGGGCGTGGTCGTTGCGCTGGTCGCCGCGTTCTTCGACATCGGCGTGCTTTCCGACATGGTGAACATCGGCACCCTGTCCGCGTTCACGCTGGTCGCGCTGTCCGTGCCGATCATGCGCATGAAGCGCCCCGAGCTGCCGCGCGCGTTCAAGATGCCCGGCAACCCGTGGGTGCCGATCCTGATCGCGCTCGCCAATCTGTGGCTCATGCTCAACCTGTCCGTGCTCACCTGGATCCGGTTCGTGGTGTGGCTGGTCGTCGGCTTCTGCGTGTACTTCGGCTACAGCTACCGTCACGCGCGCCTCGGCACCGGCGAACTTGATCGGGAGCTGGACGACGAGCTCGCCAAGGCGGGCAGCGCCGTCAAAGCGTAGTCGTTGCGGGGTTGTTGCGCAGGCCGGTGCGGCTGACGCGGGCGCGATGTGCGGCACGTTGCCGGTGTGACGCCGGCGTGACGCGTCCGAAGTGTGGACTACGCTGGAATGAGCTGAAAACGAAGGAGAAACCATGCCATACGTTGTCGCTCAGCCTTGCGTGGACGTCAAGGACAAGGCCTGCGTGGACGAGTGCCCGGTCGACTGCATCTACGAGGGTTCCCGTTCGCTGTATATCAACCCGAACGAATGCGTCGACTGCGGCGCGTGCGAGCCGGTCTGCCCGACCGAGGCGATCTTCTACGAGGACGATCTGCCGGAGGAGTGGGCGTGGTACAAGGACGCCGCGGTGAGCTTCTTCGCCGAGGTCGGCGATCTCGGCGGCGCCTCCGCCAACGGGCCGATCGGCAAGGATCCCGAGCAGGTCGCCGCTCTGCCCCCGCAGAACCAGTGAACATAGCCTCACAGGCGCAATAGCCCGTGTGGTGGCCGTCGCCTCTCGCGGCGGCCTTTTTGTTATCGTTTGAGATCGTTGCAGTCCTGCTGCGGAAGAGAGAAGAACCATGGGATTCCACGAATTCACGTCGCCGTACGACTGGTCGCGCATCGCTGCGTACAAGCGCACGGCCAAGGCCGCGTTCGGCGGCATGATCGACCTGTCGGTCGGCTCGCCGGTCGACCCGGTGCCCGAATCGGTACGTGCCGCGCTGGCCCAAGCTTCCGACGCGCCGAACGCGTACGGCTATCCCGCCACGATCGGCACCGTCGAACTGCGCGATGCGATCGCCGCATGGTTCCGTGACTGCCGCGGCGTCGACCTCGCCGCGACCGGCGCCGCCGTCGTGCCGACCGTCGGTTCGAAGGAAGGTGTCGCGCTGATGGCCTCGCTGCTGCACTTGGGCGACGGCGACGTCGTCGTGCAGCCTGCCGTGTCGTATCCGACCTATGAGATCGGCACGCAACTGGCCGGCGCGCGCACGCTCAAGGTCGACGACGTGGCCGACGTCGAATCGTGGCGGCACGTGCCGGGCGTGCGCGCGATCTGGGTCAACTCGCCGTGCAATCCGACCGGCGTGATGTTGACCGCGGCGCAGATGGCCGATATCGTCGCGGCCGCGCGCGAGATCGGCGCTGTCGTGCTGTCCGACGAATGCTATGCGCTGATGACGTGGGGGAGTCGGGCCGGGGGCGTGACGGCCGGCGCGGCTGGTGCGGCTGCTGGTACCGCATGCGGCACGGCTCCCGCGCCGTGCGCGCTGAGCCACGAGGTGTGCGGCGGTTCGGCCGACGGCATCCTCGTGCTGTACTCGCTGAGCAAGCAGTCGAACATGGCCGGTTACCGGACCGCGTTCATCGCGGGCGACGCCTCGCTCGTCACGCCGATGATCGCCTACCGCAAGCAGATCGGCCAGATCATCCCCGGTCCGGTGCAGGCCGCGATGGTCGCGGGATTGGGAGACCACGAATCGGTGCGTGCCCAGCACGACCGGTACCGCGACCGTCTCGGCATGCTGGTGAGCGCGCTGCGCGCATACGGATACGCCACGAACATGCCTGACGGCGCCCTGTACGTGTGGGTGAAGGCCAAGTCCGGCGACTGCTGGAAGGACATGGCGGCGCTTGCCGAGATCGGCATCATCGCCAGCCCGGGCGAGTTCTACGGTGCGCCCGCGTATCTGCGGTTCTCGGCCACGGCGAGCGACCGGGCCATCGCCGACGCGGCCGAACGACTCGTCAACGCCTGACGGGGCGAGCCGTCCGATCGTATGGAGCCCGTCGACATGGTCGTCGACGGGCTCCATGGTATTTTTCTATGTACGATTGTACGCATCTTGTGTCGCGTCATACGGTCGCGTCATGCATACGATTTCATGCCGACGGGTTGGCGTAGCGGTGTTGTTAACGATAACGAAAATTGTGTAGCCGGCTTAATCTGACAACGTTTTCCAGATACTGATACGTAAATCGTTTGACGGAACACGCCGTGAATTTGCCCGGCGCTGATGAAAACGATATCATCGACCTAACGTTGTGAGACGAACACCGCGGATGTGAGATCGTATTGCGGCGTCGTCCGGCAGAGATGCCGGGCGGAGAAGAACACCATTGCAACAGGGAGGTAGTGATGGCAGGAAGCAAGTGGAACAAGATCATCAAGGCGGTGGGCCTCGTGTCCGTCGCCGCGCTGAGCCTTGGCGCGCTGTCGGCGTGCGGTGACTCGACCGCGCAGGTCGACTCCAGCAAGGGCCGTGTGTATTACCTGAACAAGAAGGCCGAAGAGCAGGAGAAGTGGGAGGCGCTCGCCCAGGCGTTCCAGGACGAGACCGGCATCGAGACCCAGATCCAGCTGTCGGCCACCGACTACGACCAGACGCTGCGTTCCGAAATGGCCAAGGACGAGGCGCCCACCATGTTCCAGGCCGACGGTCCGTCCTTCATGTACAGCTGGCTCGACTACGCCGCCGACATGAGCAATTCCAAGATCTACGGCGAGCTGTCCGACAACTACAAGGACCGCACGCTCAAGAACGCCGACGGCAAGCCGGTCGGCATCCCGTACGCGGTCGAAAGCTACGGCATCATCTACAACAAGTCCCTGCTCAAGAAGTACTTCGACTCCTCGTGGTCCACGATCAAGTCGATCGACGACCTCAACAACTTCAAGGCGCTCAAGACCGCGGCCGACGAAATCCAGGCCCACAAGGACGACATGGGCGTCAAGGGCGCCTGGCCGGCATGGATACGTCCACCGCGTTCCGCTACAACTTCCACCTGCCCTCCGTGCCGCTGTTCTACGAGTACCGTGACGACGGCGTCGACATGAACTCCGTGCCGGAGTCCGTCAAGGGCACGTACGTGGACTACATGAAGAACATCTACGACCTGTACATCACCGATTCCACCGTCCCGGCCAGCGCCATCTCCGGCAAGACCATGGACGACGCCACCTCCGAGTTCGCGCTCGGCGAGGCCGTGTTCTTCCAGGACGGCGTGTGGATCTACTCCAACCTGCAGGATCAGGGCTTCCCGGACGAGGATCTCGGCGTGCTGCCGATCTACATGGGCGTCGACGGCGAAGAGGAGCAGGGCCTCAACCAGGTGATCTCCAACTACTGGTGCGTCAACTCCAAGGCATCCGAGAAGGATCAGGAAGCCACCCAGCAGTTCCTTGAGTGGCTCGTCACCTCCGACACCGCGCGCAAGTCCATCTCCCAGGACATGGTCCTGGTCACCCCGTTCAAGACCTTCGACGAGGAGGCCTACACGGTCAAGAACCCGCTGGTCGAAGCCAACCGCGAGTCCCAGAAGGCCGGCAAGTACGACGTCGTCAGCGTCTCCACCGTGTCCCACCAGTGGGAGCAGGACCTCGGTGCGGCCGAGCTCTCCTACGCCCAGGGCCAGGGCAGCTGGGATGACGTGAAGAAGGTCTTCACCGACAACTGGGCCAGCGAATACAAGCTCGCCTTCAACAAGTGATCCGGTGAGCGGCGGGTCGGGCATCATGCCCCCGGCCCGCCGTCCCTGACGCTTCTCACAGGCCCCTCCGCGCGGAGGGGCCTGCTTGCGTTTTCGGCCTACAAACCCAGACTGGCCGCCTTGCTGCCGTACTTGCGCCGTACGGCATCCAACGCCTGTTCGGCGCCGCGCAGGCGGTCCGCCCGTGTGGCGCCGACGCCGTCCGGCGAACCGGTGCCACACGTACGCGCCGCATCCGACTCCTCCAACAGATCATCTAGCGTCGGTTGCACCTCCAATCCGGCCGTTTCGGCCAATCCGCTGGCGCTCATCCCCGCCAGCCGTATCTCGCGCGGCAGGGGCGCATCCTCCCCGGCCGTATCCGGTATGTGCAGCATCGCACGCAGCAGGGCGACGCACTGAGGGTACAGTGCGCTCGCCGTATCGACGGCCCGTTCCATCGTGTGCGCCTTCGTCATATAGCTCAGATCCGCGAAGCGCAGTTTCACCGTCACCGTGCGGGCGCACAGCCCGCGCCGGCGCAGCGAGCTCGCCACGTCGTCACACGCCCATCGCAGCAGTGCGCACACGCGGCGCATGCTGCGCGTATCCTCGTCGAACGTGCGCTCCGCGCCGATCGACTTCTCCGGCGTATACGGCGTGACCGCGCGACCGTCCACGCCGCGCGACGCCAGATACAGGCCATGTGCCATCGTGCGCGAACCGCAGGCCCGGGCCAGCGATTCCTCGCTCATCGCCGCCAGATCGGCCACCGAATCGACGCCCCACGCCAGCAGTCGTTGCTCCAATGCCGGCCCGATGCCCGGAATGCCGCGCAACGGCATCATCTGTACGAATTCGGCGTGCTTGTCCAACGGAATCAGCAGCATGCCGTCCGGCTTTGCGTTCGTCGACGCCATCTTCGCCACCAGCTTGTTCGAGGCGATGCCCACAGAGCAGGTGACGTGATAGCGTTCGGCCACCTCGCGCCGCATCCACGCGCCGATCGCAGACGGCTGTCTCCAGCGCAGCAGGGCGCCGGATACGTCCATATAGCATTCGTCCACCGACACCTTCTCGATCCGGTCGGTGATTTGTGAAAACACCTCGTCGAAGATACGATGCGACATCATCCGGTAATAGGCCATGTCCACCGGCAGGAACACGCCGTTCGGGCACAGTTGACGCGCCCGCGCCGACGGCATCGCCGAATTGACGCCGTATCGGCGTGCCTCATAGCTCGCCGCGGACACGACCGAACGCGGCCCGGTGCCGATGATCACGGGCCTGCCCTTGAGCTCGGGATGCCGGGCCACCTCAAGAGATGCGTAGAACGCATCCATGTCGATGTGCAGCACCGTGCATCCGGTCTCGTCATGCCCCCAATCCCGCTTGGCGGCGGCCAGCCTCGGTGCAGTGCTCATGGACCCAGCATAGCGGAAGGGTAGAACAGATGTTCGATCGTCGTGTCGTGTGCGGTCCCGGGGAAAAATATCGCAAATCCCCGTTCCCCGCGCGCCCGCGGCAACGCCCGAGTACGCTGAATGTCGTGAAGAGAGCCGTTCTTGAGATCCTGAACCGTGTGCCGGTGTTCCTCGTCGTGATGGGCGAGGCGATCGTCATCTACTTGGCCACCGCCATCGCGAAGGTGGCGTTCACCCAGCTCGACCCGTTGTACGCCGTGTGGTACCGCGTCGGATTCATGGCCGTGATGCTGCTGCTCTGGCGCCGGCCGTGGCGTGCGAGCAAACGTGGACACCTGCCGCACGATCTTCCCGGCTGGGCGATCGTGATTGGCTGCGGCGTCGCGGTCGTGCTCATGAACTCGATGTTCTACGTGGCCATCAGCAACATGGACATGGGCATAGCGGTCGCCATCGAATTCATGGGACCGCTGACCGTGGCCGTGATCACCGGACGTAGCTGGCGCGAACGGCTCGGCATCTGCATCGCCGCGTGCGGCGTGGTCCTGCTTGCCGGTGTGTCGCTGGCCGGCGCGTCGAGCAGCCATTTCCTGATCGGCCTGATCGCCATCCTCGTCGGCGGATCGATGTGGGGCGTGTACATCGTGCTCGGTCGCCAGGTCGCTTCGCGCGGCAACTCGCTCGACAACCTATGCGTAAGCATCGCGATCGGCTGGCTGCTGCAGTCGCTGGTGCTCGGCCCCGGCGCGGTCGAACATGTGATCCGCCCGAAGGCCGGCGCCACGTGGGCCGCGGCCCCCGGCGGATCGCTGAAACTGCTCGGACTGCTGTTCATGATCTCGATGCTCGCCTCGTTCATCCCGTACATGGTCGACCAGGTCGTGATGCGACGCACCACGTCCGGCGCGTTCTCGGTGATGCAGTCGATCAACCCTGCCGTGGCGGTGGCCGTCGGCTTGGCGTTCGGCGAGTTCCCGACCGTATGGGAATGCATCGGCGTGGCGCTGGTGATCACGGCGGTGATCGTCACGTTCTCCGGCGACCAGGCCCCGGCGAAGTAGGATGCCGTATGACCGAGTGCGGATCGTGGTCGGAATCGGGTATTTTTCGGAATATCGGTGTTTTGTCCCGCCGATGATGGTACAGTAATTTGCTGTTGCGTCGCGCAAGCGTCACAACACGGAGTCATGCCTGAGTGGCCGATAGGGGCACCCTGCTAAGGTGTTAGTCGCTTTTCGCGGCTCGAGGGTTCGAATCCCTCTGACTCCGCCACCAAGGGTTTTACGAGCGATCGTAAAACCCTTTTTTCATGCCTGAAACGGCGGAATAACGGGGTTATAGGCCAAAATGTGTGTCTGGTGGTCTAGTCGTTTGACTGCCATTGGACTCGTGTGTGGAAGTCGTTCCAGTCGATGCCGGTGCCGTACCGCATGGGGATGCCGAACGTCTCGTGCATGCCTTGCGGGCTTTGCTCCCATGCCTGCCTGTAGGGCTCTTCGAGCCGTTCGTCCGTGATGGCGTTCGCGGCGAGCCACGCGTCCGTTTCGGGACGTTCCGTGTGCTGGTGACACCACCAGCAGATTGATTTCAGTTGTCGTATCAAGCGCAATCCCCGGTGACGGCGCAGCATGTCGTCCTGTCGTCCGTTCCATGATTCGATGAGGTTGTTCGTCGACGGCGCCGGACCGCCGGCCTCGAGCCCCTCGTCGAGGAACGTGAACAACCGGTCCTCGCGGATGCGACGACGGATCATGCGCCTGGCTTTGACGAGCCGCCGGTGCATGTCGTTCACGCTGCCGTCCTCGTACCGGCTCTTCTCGTCGAGGAAGGCGGCGAAGTCCTGCTCCCACTGGTTGCAGGAGACGAGCCATGCCGCGGCGTCATCCTTGGTTTTGACGCGCGCCAACGCCACGGCGATTCCCCGCAGTCGTCTGCCGGCCTGAAGACGTGGCCTCATGCCGGTCAGCTCGAAGATGTTGGCCTGAACGTGGAACAGGCAGCGTTGGATCCTCGTGTCCGGCCACATCGTCTTCACGGCCTTCATGATGCCGCCGCCACCGTCGCATACGAGCGCGTCCGGCGGTGCGATACGCGCCATCAGGCACTGCCAGGCCGCCGACCGTTCGCTTTTGGTGATGCGCCAGCCGATCACATGCCCATCAGCCGCCGCGATCAGCACCACCGCGTCACGGTGCAGGTGGATGCCGTCCACATGCACCACATGATGGACCTCGTCCACCACGGGCACCGGAGGCCACAGGCTCCGCATCAATTCGCACTTGCGGCGCAGCGTGCGTGCCGGCAACATGTGTTCGGCCTGGGATTGTTTCGAGAACAGCCAGTCCAAGCCGCACCGCAGATCAAGGGCACTGTTGTCGCGTGACTGAGTACGCGAACTGCCGCAGTCGGCGTTCCGGCACCGCCACCTGACCCGTCCCGAACTCGTCCTTCCGTTCCGCTTCATCGGCTCGCCGCACACGGCGCAACTGGGTGTATTCATTCACCCAATCTGCCATGCCAACTCGAAAGCCGCTCAACCGTTGTCCCACAAGGCTTCGCACCCTATTCCAGACACACATTCTGGCCGACCTCAAGTTCCCCGCCAACACAACTCAAACACGAGAAACACCCACTGCCACAAAGGAGAACAAGCCAAAACAGACACACATTTTGGCCTATAACCCCGCAATCGCTGCGCGACATGCTCGACGCTTGCGTATTCGAGCGTTCTGATACAGTCGTGGGCGATGCCGTAACATGCGGCGTCCCCGTTGATATGGCGGGCCGATACTGGCGCGAGCCGGTATAAGAAAAGGCCCGACGCTGGAACATCGGGCCTTGACGTTGATTACCGGCTTGCGCCCTTAATCAACAAAGGTTGCAGGATGAATCATATCACGATGCACGGCACCCTGACCGTGAACGGGCGTACCGTGATCGTCCACATAGGCGATAGCGAGGCGACGGCCACGGTTGACGGCACACCATTCAACGTGTGCAACGTCTGGCAGCTCTACCAGCTGCTACGGCTGCTCGTGTAGCGGTCATTAAGGGCGCGGCGTCTCTAACCGGGCGTCGCGCCCGCAACCTTGAACCCGACTAGGGTGTGTTTACTCTATGGTGCTTTGGTGACATGATGGTGGTATGTGTACGCCGAGGTATGACATCACGAGG
>NZ_WHZW01000032.1 GCF_010667685.1 Bifidobacterium aerophilum
CCCCCTCAGTCGGCTGCGCCGACAGCTCCCCCTATCAGGGGGAGCAGAAAAATCAATGATGCGGCTTCCTCCGTTCGGGGGCGCAGAGGAAAGGCTCGTCCGCGCGTATACGCTGCATCCGCGCACCGGCAAGACGCATCAGCTGCGCGTCCATATGAACTCGCTCGGTCTGCCGATCGTCGGCGACGACTTCTATCCGCGCATCGTCGAACGCTCCTATGACGACTTCAGCCAGCCGCTTGAACTCGTCGCGCGACGGCTGTCGTTCGTCGACCCCGTCACCCGCGAGCCGCGCGAATTCGTTTCCCGCGTTCCGCTCGGTTAAGCGTTCAGGTCGCGCACGGAGGCGCGTTCGACCAGGGCGGCGGGAATGACGTGCCGGATGCCGGTGGGCACTCGCTCGCCCTCGCACTGGCGCGTCACCATCGAGAACGCCTCGCGGCCGATCCCGTCGAAATCCATGCGCATCGTCGTCAGTTCGAGACGCGGCACCGTGCCGACCAAGGAATCGTCCACGCCGATCACGCTCACATCCTCGGGCACGCGCTTGCCTGCGGCCCTCAACCCCAGTATCGCGCCGTACGCCATCTGGTCATTCGCCGCATATACCGCCGTGCAATCCGGCTCGTGGGCCAACGCCAGTCCGGCCTGATAACCGCTGTCAGCCTCCCAGTCTCCGATGTATACCGGCGGCACCGGCAGCCCCCGTCGTTCCAGCGACTGCCGCCAGCCGTCGGCGCGGTTTGCGGCCGCGACCGACGTCGCCGGACCGGCGATGTGATACACCGTGCGGTGCCCCTTGCCGAGCAGATAGTCGACCACGGTCCTGGAGCAGCCGAGCTGGTCGGCATCCACGGTGGGGCAATGAGCGGTCGGTTTTTCCGAGATGACGACCACCGGCAGTTCGGCCGGCGGCTCGAAGGTCAGGAAATCGGCCGTCTGTTCCTCCATGACGATGATCACGCCGTCTACCGGCAATTGTTTCATGCGTTCGGCCGCCGCGCGCAGCGTGCGTTCGCGGCCCTGACCGATCGTGAGCATCGTGATCGCATAGCCGTGCTCGTTGGCGGCGGCGGAGATCGCGTCGAGGATACGCACGTTGCCGTATGCGCTCATGTTGAACATGACCACGCCGATGTCCTTGAACCGACCGTGTTTCAGGGCCCGGGCCGCGTAGTTCGGCCGGTAGCCGAGCTTGCGCATGGCCGCTTCGACCCTTTCGCGCGTCTCGTCTTTCACGGCGGCGCTGCCGTTGGCGACGCGCGAGACGGTCTGCGGGGAGACGCCGGCCTCCTTGGCGACGTCCTGCATCGATATCGTGGATGGGCGGTTCATGATTCACTTCCGGACGGCGATGTTTTCGTTGCCATTATACGGGATATCGTGGGGTGGTTCGACCTTGCTGCGGTTTCGCTGATGTTTTTGTGACGATTTGAGACATACGGCGTGGCGCGCATCCGGCATTGCGATATGATGACACTGCGCAGTAATGATAACGCAAACATTCGTGTTTCGAACAATGATGAAAGGACAGCAATGACGCAGCGCAGAGCGTTCCGCTGGCCGCAACCGCTCGAGGGTCAGACGGCCCGCATCTGGTACGGCGGCGACTACAACCCCGATCAGTGGCCGGAAGAGGTCTGGGACGACGACATCCGTCTCATGACCAAGGCCGGCGTGAACCTCGTCTCGGTCGGTATCTTCAGCTGGGCGAAGATCGAACCGCGCGAAGGCGTGTTCGACTTCGACTGGCTCGACCGCATCATCGACAAGCTGGGCAAGGCCGGAATAGCCGTCGATCTCGCCTCCGCCACCGCCTCGCCGCCGATGTGGCTCACCCAGGCCCATCCGGAGGTGCTGTGGCAGGACTACCGCGGCGACGTATGTCAGCCGGGCGCGCGCCAGCACTGGCGCCCGACCAGCCCGGTCTTCCGCGAGTACGCGCTCAAGCTGTGCCGCGCGATGGCCGAGCACTACAAGGACAACCCGTATGTCGTCGCATGGCATGTGAGCAACGAGTACGGCTGCCACAACCGTTTCGACTACTCCGAGGACGCCGAGCGTGCCTTCCAGGACTGGTGCAAGGACCGCTACGGCACCATCGACGCCGTCAACGACGCGTGGGGCACCGCCTTCTGGGCGCAGCACATGAACGACTTCACCGAGATCGTCCCGCCGCGCTTCATCGGCGACGGCAACTTCATGAACCCGGGCAAGCTGCTGGACTGGAAGCGTTTCAGCTCCGACGCGCTCAAGGCGTTCTACATCGCCGAACGCGACCTGCTCGAATCCATCACCCCCGGCCGGCCGCTGACCACCAACTTCATGATCTCCGCCGGCGGCACCGGCATCGACTACGACGACTGGGGCAACGAGGTCGACTTCGTCTCCAACGACCACTACTTCACCCCCGGCGAATCGCATCTCGACGAGCTGGCCTACTCGGCGTCCCTCACCGACGGCATCGCCCGCAAGAACCCGTGGTTCCTCATGGAGAACTCCACCGGCGCCGTCAACTGGCGTCCGATCAACTACCGCAAGGAGCCCGGCCAGCTCGTGCGCGATGCGCTCGGCCATCTCGCCATGGGCGCGAATGCGATCTGCTACTTCCAGTGGCGTCAGTCCAAGGCCGGAGCCGAGAAGTTCCACACCGCTATGGTGCCGCATGCGGGCGAGGACAGCCAGGACTTCCGCGACGTGTGCGAGCTCGGCGAAGACCTGCAGCGCCTCGCCGACGCCGGCGTGCTCGACACGAAGCTCGCCAAGTCGCGCGTCGCCGTCGTGTTCGACTACGAATCCGAATGGGCCACCGAACACACCGCCACACCGACCCAGCAGGTGCGTCACTGGACCGAGCCGCTCGCATGGTTCCGCGCGTTCGCTGACAACGGCATCACCGCCGACGTGGTGCCGGTGCGCTCCGACTGGGATACGTACGAGGCGGCCGTGCTGCCGAGCGTGTATCTGCTGAGCGAGGAGACCACGCGTCGCGTGCGCGACTACGTCGCCAAGGGCGGCAAGCTGTTCGTGACCTACTACACCGGCATCTCCGACGAGAAGGACCACATCTGGCTCGGCGGCTACCCCGGTTCGATCCGCGACGTGGTCGGCGTGCGTATTGAGGAGTTCGCGCCGATGGGCACCGACTTCGAAGGCGCGCTCGACCATCTCGAACTGACCAACGGCGCGGTCGCGCACGACTTCGCCGACGTGATCACCTCCGTTGCCGATTCCGCCCGCGTGCTCGAGACGTACAAGTCCGATCCGTGGGTCGGCATGAACGGCGTGCCGGCGATCATCGTCAACGAGTACGGCGACGGCAAGGCCGCGTACGTCGGCTGCCGTCTCGGCCGCGAGGGCCTGGCGAAGAGCCTGCCCGAGCTGCTCGGGGCGATGGGCGTCGAAGCGCCGGCCGGCGAGACGGGCGTCGGCGACGTGCTGCGCGTCGAACGCACGAACGAGGCGGGCGACGTCACGTTCCACTTCCTATTCAACCGCACGCATCACGCCGTGACCGTGCCGGCCGACGGCGAGGTCGTCGTCGCGTCGCTCGCGCACACCGACGACGACGGCTCGGTGACGATCGACCCGAACGGCGTCGCCATCGTCAAGCGGTAGCGTCGTACACCCGTACGGCAAACGGCTCAGCGGTTCCCTCCCCGAACGTTCGGGGAAGGGAACCGCTTTCTTATGCCTCCGTGTGTAGACTCGATACGAGCATCAGCATCGGCCGGACCATCATCGGCACCGAGCGGAACAAGGGAGCGGCGAACATGAGCGCACGACGGACGATCGACCACGCGAAACGCCTCACGGCCGCTATCCTGTCGGCCGCA
Organism: Bifidobacterium aerophilum; assembly: GCF_010667685.1. Classification (GTDB taxonomy): domain Bacteria; phylum Actinomycetota; class Actinomycetes; order Actinomycetales; family Bifidobacteriaceae; genus Bifidobacterium; species Bifidobacterium aerophilum. Next base: position 3,837 of record NZ_WHZW01000032.1, read on the forward strand.
TGCCTGCTTGCCGTCGCCGCATGCGGGCAGAAGGACCTGCGCACCGAAATCGTCGTCTGGTCGTGGGAGCCCAGCATGAAAACCGTGGCCAAGGCCTTCGAGAAAGCCAACCCAGACATCCGCGTCACCGTCCGGGACACAAGCGGCTACGAAAACCTCAACAGCGCCATCCAGGACGGCTACGGCCTGCCCGACGTCGCGCAGATCGAATACTTCGCGCTCTCCCAGTATGCGGTCAGCGGCCAGCTGCTCGACATCACCGACCGCGTCGCCGGATACGACGACTTCTACACGCCGGGAACCTGGTCCTCCGTGCAGCTCGGAGGCCGCACGTACGGCCTGCCGATGGACTCCGGTCCGATGGCCTTCTTCTACAACAAGGACATCTTCGACCAGGCCGGCGTGGACGCCGAGAAGATCCGCACTTGGGACGACTACTACGAGGCCGCCAAGAAACTCAAGACGATCGGCGTGTACATCGCGGCCGATTCCGGCGACGCGAGCTTCTACGACGCCATGGTCTGGCTCGCCGGCGGCCGTCCGTTCCGCACCAGCTCCGACGGCAAGACCGTCACCGTGAACCTGACCGGCGACGCCGGCACCCGCACGTTCACCGAGTTCTGGCAGCGGATGATCGACGAAGGCCTCGTCGACACCGCGAGCAAAACCTGGTCGGACGGCTGGAAACGCAAGCTGGGAGCCGGCACCGTCGCCTCCGTGTTCGCCGGCGCGTGGATGCCGTCGCTGCTGCTCGCCGACGTGCCGGGCGGAGCCGGACTGTGGCGCGTCGCTCAGATGCCCACGTCCGACGGCAGCGAGGCAAACGCCGAAAATGGCGGCTCGTCGCTGACCGTGCTGCAGTCGACGCGCAAGCCCGACGCCGCGTTCCGGTTCGTCGACTACGTGTGCCACTCCGCCGACGGCATCGCCGAACGCATCGACGGCGGCGCCTTCCCCGCCGACAAGGCGACGCTCGCCAGCGAGGAGTTCTCCGAACGGACCATGGTGCGCGACGAACGAGGCATCGACATTCCGTATTTCGGCGGACAGCAATACAACAAAGTGCTGTCCGAAGCGGCGGAAAACGTTCTGACCGGATACCAGTACCTGCCGTTCGAGGTCTACGCGCGCAACGATTTCAGCGCCACCATGGGCAAGGCGTACGAATGGTCCGCCGCGAAATACCACTACGAGGACGTCAAGACCCGCATCGAGGCCGGCGAGACCGGCGCGAACGGCAAGGAACTCACTCTGCCCGAGCATCCCGGCAAGCGCATCACGCTGATGGACGGCATCGCCCTATGGCAGAAGGACCTCAAGGAATACGGCTTCAACCAGGGCTTCACGATCAAGTGACGGTCGCGGCCGGTCACCTGATCGACGGCGCCGGCGGCCGGCCGTCAGCGGGTCGCGTTGCGATCGTAGATCGCGGCCATGCCCTTGAAAATCAGGTCCGGATCGTACACGTCGATCAGATCCGTGTCGTTCTCGAGCACACGGCCGAGCCCGCCGGTCGCCACGACCCGGAAATCCTCGCCGATCTCGTCATGGAACTGCCGGATCGTGCGCTCCGTGCCGCCGAGGAAGTTGTAATACAGGCCGGCCTGCATCGCGGTCTTCGTGTTCGTCGCCAGAATCGAACTCGGACGCGTGATCTCCACCTCCGGCAGCTGCGCCGTCTCGCCCCACAGGGCGGCCGCGGCCGTGCGGATGCCCGTCGTGATGATGCCGGCAGTGATCGTGCCCTTCGCATCCACGAAATCGAACGTCGTCGCCGTGCCGAAATCGACCACCAGCACAGGCCCGCCATACGTCACGTACGCGCCGACCGAATCCGCCAGCATGTCCGCGCCCAGAGACTTCGGATCGTCGATGCGGATGTTGATGCCGGTCTTGACGCCCGGCCCCACGACCATCGGATCGACATCGAGGAACTTGATCATGCTCGCACGGAACGAATGCATCACCTTCGGCACCACCGAACAGATGATCACGTCGTCCACGTCGCGCGGCGAATAGCCGCTGAGCGACAGGAACTGCATGATCATCAGACCGTACTCGTCGGACGTGTGGTTCGCCTTCGTGGTGATGCGGTACGTGCCGACGATACGGTTGCCTTCCAGAAAACCAAGCACGATATTGGTGTTGCCGATGTCGACCGCGACAAGCATGACAGTCCCCCTCATTGAACGGATACGGTTGGGCACCAGTGTAGTCTCCGGCCGGTGGAACGGATGGGACGGCGCGTGCGGCAAGACGGGTACAGTGACGGATGTGGACAAGAACGAGAACATGACATCCGGACCCGAACTGCTGAACCGACGTGGCGTGGCCGTGCTCGCATGCGTCGGTCTGGCCTGCGGACTGCTGTCGGGACTGTTCGGCATCGGCGGCGGCACGATCATCGTGCCCGCGCTGGTATGGCTGGGACTGAGCCAACGGCACGCCGCGGCGACCTCGCTCGCGGCCATCGTGCCCACGTCGATCTCCGGCGTCGTGTCCTACGCGACCGAAGGCAACGTCAACTGGATCGCCGCGGCGCTGCTCGCCCTCGGCGTGATCGTCGGCAGCCAGCTCGGGTCGCTGCTGCTCAGCCGGTTGCCGGAAGTCGTGCTGCGATGGGTATGGGTCGCGTTCCTGATCTTCGTGATCATCCAGCAGATCACGTTCACTCCGCCGCGCGAGGGCCATCTCGTGTTGCACGTCTGGTCCGGCGCGTTTCTGGTATTGCTTGGCGTGGTGACGGGTGCGCTCGCCGGCGTGCTCGGCATCGGGGGCGGGGCGATCATGATGCCGGCGTTGTCGTTCCTGTTCGGCGCGAGCGACCTCATGGCGCGCGGCACCTCGCTGCTGGTGATGGTGCCGGGCGCATTGTCCGGCACGGCCGCGAACTGGAAGCGGGGCATCGTGCATCTGAAAAGCGGACTGATCATCGGCTGTTGCGCGGTGCTGACCGCCCCGCTCGGCACGATGGCCGCCGGATGGCTCACGCCGCGCGCGGGATCGCTGCTGTTCGCCGCATGGCTGGCGGTGCTCGCCGTGCGCAGCATCTGGACCGCGCTCAAGGTGACGCGGCGGGCGTAGGCGCGCGTGGGCCGTGGCCATTGCGCGCGCAAACCAACGCTCGGCGGTGGATTTGCGTTGGTTTGCGCACAACGGGATATGCTATCGGCGTGTTGTCGGGCGGCTTTCAGCGAAATCACATCGATGAGGGTAGGATGAGAGGCGTTGTAACCGACAAGGGTGCGGCATGGCGCATGGATGCGCGGCCGCACCGCCGCTTCGAAGGAGAACCAGTATGGTCTATCGCATGATCTTCAACCAGACCGCGTATTTCGGCCGCGGCGCCATCAAGGAGATCCCGGCCGTCGCCAAGTCGCACGGCTTCACCAAGGCGTTCATCGTCACCGACCCGGTGCTGCTCGAAACCGGCACCGCCGAGAAGGTCACCAAGGTGCTCGACGAGGCCGGCATGCCGTACGAGGTGTTCTCCAACGTCAAGCCGAACCCGCCGGTCGAATGCATCCAGGACGGCGTCGCCAAGTTCGCCGAGTCCGGTGCCGACTTCCTGATCGGTCTGGGCGGCGGTTCGCCGCAGGACACCTGCAAGGGCATTGGCATCATCACCGCCAACCCGGAGTTCGCCGACGTGCTCTCCCTTGAGGGCGTGGCCGACACCAAGAACCCGTCCGTGCCGATCTTCGGCGTGCCGACCACCGCCGGAACCGCCTCCGAGACGACCATCAACTACGTCATCACCGACACCGCGAACAAGCGCAAGTTCGTCGCCGTCGACCCGCACGACATCCCGATCGTCGCGTTCGTCGACCCCGATCTCACGGACTCCATGCCGCGCGGCCTCAAGGTCGCCACCGGCCTCGACGCCCTGACCCACGCGATCGAGGGCTACATCACGCCGGGCGCGTGGAGCCTGTCCGACTGCCTGTCCATGCAGACCATTCGCATGATCGCCAAGAACCTCGCCAAGTCCGCCGACGGCGACATTCCGGCCGGCGAACAGATGGCGTACGCCTCCTACATCACCGGCATGGCCTACTCCAACGTCGGCCTCGGCCTCGTGCACGGCATGGCGCACCCGCTGGGCGGCCGCCTCGGCGTGGCGCACGGCGTGGCCAACGGCATCCTGCTGGCCCCGGTCATGGAGTACAACAAGGACTTCACCGGCGAGAAGTACCGTGACATCGCCGACGCGTTCGGCGTGGCCGACGCGTACACCGGCGACCTTGAGACGGTACGCGAGGAGGCCGTGCAGGCCGTGCACAAGCTGACCGTCGACCTCAAGAACCCGACCACGATCTCCGAGGTCGGCGCCACCGAAGCCGACCTTGAGCCGCTCGCCCACGACGCGTTCAACGACGTGTGCACCCCGGGCAACCCGCGCAAGGCCACTGAAGAGGATATCCTCGCGATCTACAAGTCGCTGATGTGACGGCTGTGATTGGATGAAGCGCATGATGGGGCAAAACCGTGATCGGTTCCGCCCCATCATTATTTCCGTGGAAAAACGGTCTGATGGTTCCTCCGGAAACGTACCAAACGGCGAATCCGAAGACGGAATACCAAAATTCTCCTGAAAACGATGATTGAAATGGGTGAATCCAAGTATGCTGATTTCGTGCCCATAGGCGCGATTGACTATGGGTCATCCATGTCCCCTGTCCTGTATTACCAGACAAAAACTCATGTATTTTATTCCGATAAGGGTTCATGGGGTAAAACGGTCGGACCGAGCCCTGCCTCCGTTTCCTTCTGCGTTGTGCTGGCTTGCATCGTCTTTCGTTGGCTTGATGGCATATTGGGAGATTCGCCGTATCGTCATCTTCCAGTTATTGTCTGCATCGTTCTTGCATGCTCGGCGGTGGCTTCGATCGGAGTGACGCATCGGTATTGGAAACGAAGATCGCTTGTGGAGTATGATGTCGAACACGTTAGCTCCGATGTCATATACTCCTCAACCATGCGAAACGCTTTTATCGTTCTTAAGTTTTCCGTATTCTTTATTTTGCTTGATATTGTTTTGCTGCTTTTATATTTGTATATAACCAGCATCGCATTGCTGATTTGTTGGTCGATGATGACTTTCATATGTATGTTTTTCGGTTACGCTTCTCGCCCAATTGCACGTTTCCGGCTACTATATATCTGGAAGTCAAGCATTGGTAATTGAGGATATCGGAGCGTCAACGGAGACGGGGAATATCAATGAGCCGGGCAGGAAACCGCCGATGGGCGGCATACGTGGCGGCATTGGCGACGATCGCCGCCATCGTCACCGGAGTCTGCGGATGCGCCGCTCCATCATGGTTCGCGCATCATGCCGATACGGGCGCGAGCGGGTCGGACGTCGACGGCACCGGAAACGAAACGTTTTCGGATTGGCCGCCATATGCGAAGCAAAGATACGACATGGACGTCAAACCCACCGCGCGACAGATCGCGATAGCGAAGGCGCTGTTGAATGATCGTCAGGAACGGGACGCGGGCGTCGCCGGCATGAAGGAGGGCTGGCCCGACGTGCAGCTGTTCCGTCTGATCACATTGGCGGAGACGCTGCTTGACAGGATGTCGGAACGGTACGGCGTGAAATTCCAGGCATCCGAAGGATTTCATAGACCGGAACTGCTCGACCCGAGATGGTGGATCAATGTGACGCCCACGTCCGGCCCGTTGCTAGGCGGCGTGTTCGAAGTGGATTACGTGGACGGTGACGGCGCTGACGGGAACGATTCCGGGCCGTATGTTGCTGACACGTATTTCACCGCGTTACGCAAGGACGACTACAACGGTCATCTTGCGGAACGAATCGAGCGATTCGTCGCAGCACGTTCCGATCTCGACTGCGTCTACCGGATCATCGACCCTACCGGTCCGAAGAACGAGACCCAATGGGAGCTGTCACCATCCGCCACGACCGACGATCTTGCCTCATATTTCGTCGGCAGTGTGGAAATCTACATCTCCCCGGCAACGCCCACGGATCGTGAACGGTTCGCCTCATTCGCATCGGCGTTCATCACTGCCATGCGGAAGGAGGGATTGGCCGTCCACTACGAGATCGCGCAGATCACGCGCATCGATGGTGACGAGTTCACCGTCGACACCGCGCGGGACGCGATGCGCCATTCGACACGGACGCCGGCATGGGATTCGTGGTATACGGGAGGATTCACCGCAAGTGCGGATGCCTCCGCCCCGGAGATCGTCGAGGACGGCGAATGATCATGGCCATGCGTGCGTGAATTCGCCTGTCGGCTCGCACGTTGCCTAAAAATGACCCACCGGGTCATTTTTCTTACGGCAGCGTCCTGCAATTGCGGACGGGCTGCGCCCGCGCTTTGCTGGTTCGCCTGTCGGCTCGCACGTTGCCTAAAAATGACCCACCGGGTCATTTTTCTTACGGCAGCGTCCAGTTAACCGGCTCGGCGCCCATGGCGATGAGGGCCTGATTGGCGCGGGAGAACGGCTTCGAGCCGAAGAATCCGCGCGAGGCCGACAACGGGCTCGGATGCGGGGACTTGATGATGACCGCGTTCGTCAGCAGTGGTTCGAGGCTCTGCGCGTTGCGCCCCCACAGGATCGCCACCAACGGCTTCGGCTTGCCGTCGGCGTCCGTGCGGGCGTTCAGCGCGCGGATCGCCGCCTCGGTGATCGGTTCCCAGCCCTTGCCCTGATGCGAATTCGGACGCCCGACACCGACCGTCAGACACCTGTTGAGCAGCATCACGCCGCGCTCGGTCCACGGCGTCAGATCGCCGTTCGACGGCATCGGCACGCCCAGATCGTCCACCAGCTCCTTGTAGATGTTGATCAGGCTTTTCGGCAGCGGGCGCACGTCGGGGGCGACGCAGAAGCTCAGTCCCACCGGGTGCCCCGGCGTCGGATAGGGATCCTGCCCGACGATCAGCACCTTGATCGAATCGAACGGTATCGTGAACGCGCGCAGGATATTGCGGCTCGCCGGCAGGTAATGGCGTCCGGCGGCCAGCTCGGAGCGTAGAAAATCGCCCATCCGATGCACATCGGGCTCGACGGGCGCCAGCGCCTGCGCCCATCCTGCCTCGACGAGCTCGGACAACGGTTTGATGTGAGTTGCATCCATATCCGAATACTGTAGGCGCACCGCCGGTCGTCGGCCGGCGGTCCGCCGCGGTTGAGGATTGTGCAAGGCGGCGGTTAGACTCGTGCCTAGCTGTGTATGGAAGGGCTGATATGGCGAAACAAGACAAAGCGACCTATGAATCGTATGCGTCCGACGAGTTCGACAATCCGCCGGCCGGTCCGGTCGGCGTCCACCGCGGACAGCGGCCGCTCGGCGTGCGCGTCGCGCCGTACCTCGTCGTGCTTATCGTGGCGATTCTGGCAGGAGCGCTGACCTGGAGCCTGGTAACCGGCGAGTTTACGAAGATCACAGGCCTCGGCGGCACGACCACCGCGCAGACCGACACCACGAAGAAGGATTCGTCGTCGACTTCGACCGATTCCTCGTCGTCCGACCAGAACTCCGGCGATTCCACCGATTCCTCCAACGGGTCGGATTCGACCGACTCGTCCACGGACGGCAAGGATTCGTCCGACACGACCGATTCGACCGATTCCTCCAAGACGGATTCGCAGAACGACTCGCAGTCGTCCGATCAGAACGCCGACCAAAGCGCGCAGGTCAACAAGGCCACGTCGGTGCGCGTGGTGAACGCCTCCGGCATCAACGGATACGCCGGAGAGAAGAAGTCGACGCTGGAGGCGTCCGGCTACACCGCGGTCGAAGCCGCCAACCCGACCACCAACAACCTGCCGTCCGCCAACGTCGTGTGGTATCAGAACGAGACGGACAAGGCCACGGCGCAGGACATCGCCTCGACGCTGGGCATCACCGCCGTCGAACAGACGAGCGGGCTCGACGTGCCCATCGTCGTCGTGCTGCTGAACTGATTGCGGTCCTCCGGGCGGCATCCTCCCCGTATCCGTGCGGGCTTCCCCAAGGGAAATGTCCTGCGGGACAAGCCGATGCCGTCCGTTCATGAGCCGTTTCATCGAATACGCATTCGTCCCGCGGGTCGCTACAATAGGGATAGTCGCAAGGCGGGGGGAGTGCGAATTTGGGCTGTGTGTGTTCTCTTCCTTTGAGTCTGCGATGTTCGAATTACCAAAGAAAGAATGGTTATGGCACACGGAACCGTGAAATTCTTCAGCGCAGGAAAGGGTTACGGCTTCATCAACCCAGATGATGGTGGCGATGATGTGTTCGTCCACTACTCGGTGATACAGGCCGATGGATTCAAGACGCTGGATGAGGGGGACAAGGTCGAGTATGAGGCCGAGCGTGGCCCCAAGGGCATGCAGGCCACCAAGGTGATCAAGCTGTAGGGATCATCTTGATTCGACAGTCTTCCGAAAAAGAAACCCCGGACGCATGTACGTGCGCTCCGGGGTTTTCCGTATCCGCGCAGGTTCCTCGCGCCCGGTGCGTTTCCGCCGGGCATTCGTATGCCGTGAGCACAATCGCCGCGCGACCGGTTGGCACTCGGGCGTCGAGAGTGCTAATCTCCCAATTAGCACTCGGAAGGTGAGAGTGATAACCGGCAGCTGACGGCCGGCGCGCTCCGGCCTTGCGCAGTGAGAACAAGTACCGTGAAGCCATTTGGAGGATATCAACCATGGCAAAGATCATTTCGTACGACGAGGAAGCTCGCCAGGGAATGCTCGCGGGCCTCGACAAGCTCGCCGACACCGTCAAGGTCACCCTCGGCCCGAAGGGCCGCAACGTGGTGCTCGACAAGACCTACGGCGCGCCGACCATCACCAACGATGGCGTCTCCATCGCCAAGGAGATCGACCTTGAGGATCCGTACGAGCGCATCGGCGCCGAGCTGGTCAAGGAAGTCGCCAAGAAGACCGACGACGTCGCCGGCGACGGCACCACCACCGCGACCGTGCTGGCCCAGGCCCTCGTGCACGAAGGCCTGAAGAACGTGACCGCCGGTTCCAACCCGATCGCGCTGCGCCGCGGCATCGAGAAGGCCACCGAGGCCATCGTCAAGGAGCTGAAGGCCTCCGCCAAGGAAGTCGAAACCAAGGACGAGATCGCCGCGACCGCGACCATCTCCGCCGGTGACGAGGAGATCGGCGACAAGATCGCCGAGGCTCTCGACAAGGTCGGCGAGGACGGCGTCGTGACCGTCGAGGACAACCAGGGCTTCGGCCTGGACCTCGAGTTCACCGAGGGCATGCGCTTCGACAAGGGCTACATCTCCGGCTACTTCGCTGCCGGTTCCGAGAACCAGACCGTGTCCTTCGATGACCCGTACATCCTGCTGACCACCAGCAAGATGTCGAGCATGAACGACTTCACCCACATCGCCGAGCAGGTCGTCAAGACCGGCAAGCCGCTGCTGGTCATCGCCGAGGACGTCGACGGTGAGGCTCTGGCCGGCATGGTCATCAACCACACCCGTGGCGCCATCAAGTGCTGCGCCGTCAAGGCCCCGGGCTTCGGCGACCGCCGCAAGGCCATGCTGCAGGATATGGCCATCCTGACCGGCGGCCAGGTCGTCTCCGACGATCTGGGCCTCAAGCTCGATTCCGTGGATCTGTCCATGCTGGGCTCCGCCAAGAAGGTCACCGTCACCAAGGACGAGACCACCATCGTGTCCGGCGCCGGCTCCGCCGATGAGATCGCCGCCCGCGTCGAGCAGATCCGTGGCGAGATGGCCAACACCGATTCCGACTACGACCGCGAGAAGCTGCAGGAGCGTCTGTCCAAGCTCGCCGGCGGCGTGGCCGTCATCAAGGTCGGCGCTGCCACCGAGGTCGAGGCCAAGGAGCGCAAGCACCGCATCGAGGATGCCGTGCGCAACGCCAAGGCCGCCATTGAGGAAGGCCTGCTGCCCGGTGGCGGCGTGGCCCTGATCCAGGCTGCCGCCAAGGCCGAGAAGGACGTCAAGCTCGAAGGCGACGAGGCCACCGGTGCCGCGATCGTGTTCCGCGCGATCGAAGCCCCGATCAAGCAGATCGCCGAGAACGCCGGCCTGTCCGGTGACGTGGTCATCGACAAGGTTCGTTCGCTGCCTGCCGGCCAGGGCCTGAACGCCGCGACCGACACCTACGAGGACCTGCTGGCCGCCGGCGTTGCCGACCCGGCCAAGGTGACCCGTTCCGCGCTGCAGAACGCGGCTTCCATCGCCGGCCTGTTCCTGACCACCGAAGCTGTGGTGGCCAACAAGCCGGAGCCGAAGACCGCCGCTCCGGCCGCCGGCGCCGACATGGGCTACTGATCCCAGCCGTCAGCTGACTAGGTAAAGGGAGATTCCCCGCACGGGGAGTCTCCCTTTTTCGTATATGTGCATGCATATGCACGTATACGAGGAGGGTATGTCCTACGACGCGAACAGGCGTGCCGCCTGCGCCTCGGCGTCGGCATACAGCGTGGAGGCCGACGCCAGCGCGCGTTGGATCGACTCAAGGGACGTCTCCATCTGCTGCTGGGCCGCGCGCCATTGTTCGGCGACCGTGGCGAATTGCGCCGCCGCGCCGCCCCTCCATACGCCCTGCAGGCCGTTGAGATTCGCGTACATGCCGTTGACGGCCTGTCGAATCGCGTTGACCGAGGCGTTGACCGCCGCGGCCGAGGATTGGATCTGCTCGGAATCCACCTGATATTGAGGCATGATGTTCTCCTTTCAGAAAGAACGATGTGTGGGTTATGCCGGCGGCCGGGAACTTGGCGAACCCGGTCGCTAATGTGGACGATATGACACAACGAGCAATCGCAGAGGGAAAAACGACCCATGTGGTCGAACGCTATCGGCACGGCGTGTCCCCAGTAATCGCAGTACTTGCGATGCTGCTGGCCGTGATATTGGGGTTGGGGAATTATTCGGTCACGGCGTTCGCCGACGACGACAAGTCGTCCGATCAGTCCAGTCAGAGCGATCAATCCGGACAAGGCGATCAGTCCGGGCAGACCGGTGGCTCGACGTCCACGTTCACCGACGACATCACCGACACGAACAACCTGCTCGGCGAAAACCTGAGCACGGTGACGGACGCCATCAAGAAAACCAAGGAGGAGACGGGCGTGACCGTCCGCCTCATGTACCTGCCAAGCTTCGGTGACACGGAAAAGCCCGCGAAATGGGCCAGCGACGTGCTGGAAGGGTTTTCGCCGGCCAAGAACACGGTGATGCTCGCCGTGGCCGCCAACGACGGCAACCTGGTCGTCGCGGTCTCCTCGAATTCCGACGAATGGCTCAAGAAGCAGACCACGGTGGACGATCTGTCGAAGGCCGCGACCGACCCGCTGCTCAAAAGCACCCCGGATTGGGCGGGAGCCGCCACGGCGATGATGGATGAGATCGTCAAGCAGAGCAAGACCTCGACGTCAAGCTCCACGGTGGTGGTGGGCATCGTCGTGATGGCCGTGGTGCTGGTGGTGCTCATCGCCATCATCGCCGCCACCGTGGTGATCCGCCGCCGCATGAAGCGCAAGGTGCTCAAGCTCGCTGCGGAACGCAAGAAGACGGACGACGCCGAAGGCGGCGACGCGTCGGAAAGCTCCGGGAACAGGCCGCTCACCCGCAAGGAGATACGCATGCGCCGCAAGGCCGGCATGTGGAAGGACTGACGCCTCACGTCCTCCGGCGTCGGGATCGTGGATAAGCCACAGGAGACATTCAGGAAACCTTCAGATGGAAGCGACATGCTGGGAGGCATGAGTAAGCCTATTGAAGCATCGATCGTTGTCGTGGACGACGAGCCCTCCATCCGCGAGCTGCTCGTCGCCTCCCTGCATTTCGCCGGTTTTGAAGTCGCCACCGCGGCCTCCGGCTCCGAAGCCATCGAAGTCATCGAGAAGACCCAGCCCGATCTCATCGTGCTCGATGTGATGCTGCCTGACATCGACGGCTTCACCGTGACGCGACGCATCCGTCAGGAGGGCATCGGCGCTCCCGTACTGTTCCTCACCGCGCGCGACGACACCCAGGACAAGGTCATGGGTCTGACCGTCGGCGGTGACGACTACGTCACCAAGCCGTTCAGCCTCGAGGAGGTCGTGGCCCGCATCCGGGCGATCCTGCGCCGCACACGCGAACAGATCGAAGACGATCCGATCATCCGCGTCGGCGATCTCGAAATCAACGAGGACTCCCACGACGTCTCCCGCGCCGGACAGGCAATCGACCTGAGCCCGACCGAATACAAGCTGCTGCGCTACCTTATGGACAACGAGGGCCGCGTGCTCTCCAAGGCGCAGATCCTCGACCACGTCTGGCAGTACGACTGGGGCGGCGACGCCGCCATCGTCGAATCGTACATCTCATACCTGCGCAAGAAGGTGGACGGCATCACCTACACCGACGAAAACGGCGAAACCCGCAAGGTGACGCCGCTGATCGAAACCAAGCGCGGCATCGGCTACATGATCCGCGAACCGAAGACCGCACCCGGCGCATGAGCAACATACCACAGCAACCCACGGGCGGCGCACCATCGGGAACCAACCCGAATGGCGCGCCGCAGCCGTCTTCCACACCCGTCCAGCCGGCATCGCATCCGCAACAGGCCATGCCGCCGCAATCCCAGCCGGCCACCCAACCGGCCCCGGCCCACCATCCGAACTGGTTCCAACGTCACGTACGCCGTCGCATCGACGCGATCCCGCTGAGCACCAAACTGGTCGCCTGCATCATCGTGCTGCTCACCATCGGCTCGTTCGCGCTGTCGTTCTCCATCCGCCAGCTGGTCAGCAACTACATGCTGGAGAAAACCGACAAGCAGCTGTTCCAGACCAGGGATCTGGTCGTCAACGGTGCGGAATGGCTCAAGCAGAGCGACTCCGCCCAGCAGGACCAGCAGAACCAGGATCAGCAGAACCAGCAGAACGAGCAGGATCTCGGCCTGAACACCTACTTCCTGCAGGTGCGTGACCTCGACTACAAGATCGTCGAGAACAAGCTCGAGCTGCGCATCGGCAAACTGACCTCCGTGCCGAGCCTGCCGGCCACGGGGTCCATGGACGGCGTCGAACTCGGCGTGCCGTTCACCACCGACGCGATCGTACGTCAGGACTCGCCCGGCACCGTCGACCGCACCACGCTGGCCTCGGCCAGCGCCCCATGGCGCGTGCTGCCGCTGTCCCTGTCGATCAACGGCAAACCCAGCGGATACGCGTTCATCGGACTGTCGCTCAAGGACGTGATCGACACGACCGACATCCTGACGCGGTACAGTGCCATGGTCGGCATCGCGGTCGTGCTGCTCGGCGGCGTGATCGGCACATTGCTCGTGCAGACCACGCTTACCCCGCTCAAACGCATCGAGAAAACGGCGGCCAAGATCGCGGCCGGCGATCTGAGCCAGCGTGTGCCTTCCGCACCCGAGAACACCGAAGTCGGCTCGCTCGCCGCTTCGCTGAACTCCATGCTCGCCCGCATCGAGCAAAGCTTCCACGAGCAGCAGGAAACGACCGAGAAAATGAAACGGTTCGTCTCCGACGCCAGCCATGAGCTGCGCACGCCGCTCGCCGCGATCCACGGATACGCCGAACTGTACAAGATGCAGCGTGAGTTTCCGGGGGCGCTCGAACGCGCCGACGAATCGATCGAACACATCGAGGCGTCGAGCGCTCGTATGACCGTGCTCGTCGAGGACCTGCTGTCACTGGCCCGTCTTGACGAAGGACGCGGCATCGACCTGACCCAGCAGGTGCCGCTCACCTCGATCGTTTCCGACGCCACCGAGGACCTGCACGCGCTCGACCCCGAACGCGGCATCCGCAAGGGACGCCTGACGATCGAACGGCCAGCCGACGGCTCCTCCGGCGCGCGATTCATGTTCGAGGAAGGCGACATGCCGCAAGTCACGCTGTCCGGCGACGGGTCGCGCCTGCGCCAGGTCGTCACCAACATCGTCGGCAACATCCACCGCTACACGCCGGCCGACTCCCCGGTCGAAGTGTCGATGGGCGTGCTGCCGGCGTCGATCAGCCCCGAATCGCTGTCCCGCATGCCGGCCACCGAGGCGTCCATGCGTCACCTCGTCGAAGCCGTCGAAGTCGGACAGTCCATGCAGGTCGGCATGAACTATGCGTTCCTGCGCTTCGCCGATCACGGACCGGGCGTGCCCGAGGAATCGCGCTCGCAGATCTTCGAACGCTTCTACACGGCTGATCCGTCGCGTGCTCGGCTCAAGGGCGGCACCGGTTTGGGCATGGCGATCGCGCTGTCCGTCGTCAAGGCGCATCGCGGGTTCATCTGCGCATCCGGCACCGAAGGCGGCGGCCTGACGCTCACCGTCGTGCTGCCGGTGGCTCCGGTTGAGCCGACGGTCGTCGGGCCGACGTCGGCGGGGGCGGTCGCGCTGTCCGGACCGGGATCGTCCGCTAAGCCGGACAAGAAAACCCGTACTCGCTGAACAGGCCTTGAGGTAGACTGATCATTTGGTTTGAATCCGGTGGGCACGGGGCCCACCGGCCTGTGAGGCGAAGAACGAGGTGTGCAAACGATGCCCAGTGGACGAGTGCGTTGGTTCGATGCGAACAAGGGATACGGCTTCATCGTCAACGATGAAGGCAAGGACGTGTTCCTGCCCGCCGCCGCATTGCCGGTCGGCGTCAAGACCCTGCGCAAGGGAGCCAAGGTCGAATATTCGGTGGTCGACGGCCGTCGCGGGCCGCAGGCGATGGGCGTGACGTTGGTGGAAAGCGCGCCGTCGTTGGTCAAGGCGACCCGTCCGAAGCCGGACGACATGGCTGCCATCGTCGAGGACCTCATCAAGCTCCTCGACGCCGCCGGCAACGATCTGCGCCGTCATCATTACCCGTCCTCCGCCGACAGCAAGAAACTGGCCACGCTCATGCGTGCCGTGGCCGACAATTTCGACGTACAGGAATGATTCATGAGCGATGAGATGACCATGCCCGAATCCGCGGAGCAGCCGTCGGTGCCCGAGCCGGCCGTCGAGCCGGCGGTTACGGCCGGCGAACCGGCTGCTTCCGCTGTCGATCCGACCGAGATCGCCCGTGCCGTGGCCGTCGAGATGGCCGATCTGCCGGAGCAGGTGGGTGACTTCGTCGACACCGTCGACATGGGCGATCATGTGACCGACTTCCGTTTCGTCTGCGGCATCAAAGGCTACGAAGGATGGCAGTGGTCGGTCACGCTGTACCACGATGAGGAGGCCGGACGCTGGACGGTCAACGAATCGTCGCTGATCCCGACCGACGCCGCGTTGCGACCGCCCGCATGGGTGCCGTGGAAGGATCGTCTGGAACCGACCGACCTGTCGGTCACCGATTCGATCGGCACCGATCCGCAGGATCCGCGCATCGAAGAAGGGTTTCGCAAGACCGAGGAGACGTCGTCCGAGGTCGGTTCGGCCGACGAGAGCGATGCCGCCGACGATGCGACCGCCGATGCCGATGCGACCGACGCCGTGTCCGATGCGGCCGGCGAAGGTGGCGTCGGTGCGGAGAAGGCCGTTGACGAAGGCGATGAAGACGGATCGACGACGTCCGAGGAGGATGTCGACGACGCCGTCACCGAATTCGACCTGTCCCGAAGGCATGTGCTGAGCCAGCTCGGACGTTCCCAGACCGCCAAGCGCTGGTACGAGGGGCCGCATGGTCCCAAATCCCTGTCGACGAAAACCGCCGATGGCAACATCTGCGCGAATTGCGGGTTCTTCATCCAGCTGAAGGGTGAGCTGAACGTGCTGTTCGGCGTGTGCGCGAACAAGTGGAGCCCGGACGACGGACGCGTGGTGTCGGTGGATCACGGATGCGGCGAGCATTCGGAGATCAACCCTCCGGAGCCGACGCACCTGTGGGTGCAGTCGAAGCCCGCATACGACGACCTGCATATCGACGTGGTGGCCCAGGCCCCGCGCGAGGAGCGGGACCAGGTCGAGCTGATCGAACGGTTGCGAGAATCCGGCATTCGTGTGGCCAAGGGCGTGATCGTGCTGCGATCGCAGCTGTGAATGGGCTTGGGCCGAATGACGCGGTGATCGGTGGCCGTTGAAACCGTCGTACTGGACGTTTTGTGCGTTCGGTACGGCGGTTTTGTTGTATGTGTGTTTGTACCTGTTGGTTGGTGTGTTGTTTGTTTTGGGTTTGTTTTTGGGGTTTATTCTGGGGT
>NZ_WHZW01000033.1 GCF_010667685.1 Bifidobacterium aerophilum
GAGACCTACCTCTCCGATGTTCACCTCGCGCTCATCGCCATCCACCTCAAACGACCCTTAGAGTAAACACACCCTAGAACGCCGGCGAGCGCTCGCGGTATGATGATTCCAGCCGATCGGCGTAACGACGCGCCGTGCAGCGTGGCTAATCACGATTTATGGGGTACGTAATGGGGTCCGGGCGTTAGTGGTGTCCCCGATATTCCAATGTTTCCAAGGGTTAACGGCCGTTCGTGGCGGTATCCCTCTGACTCCGCCACCAAGGGTTTCCGGAACTTCCCGAAAACCCTTTTTCGTTTTCCAAATCTTTAGAATAATGGCATCTGATGTTGTTCCTGCGTGAAGTCGTTTATGAATTTTTATGATTCTTGTAGAATGGGAGGCATGTTGTAGAATGTTTATGATTTTTTATGAAAGTAGGTATTATGGCGGCGAATCCGTTCAAGCCCAGTGCCGGGCATCTTCCTCCGGTCCTCATAGGCAGGGACATGGTTCTTGATGATTTCAACGAGGCGCTTGAGGATGGGCCGGGTGCTCCGGGGCGTCTCATGCGGGTCACGGGACCGCGCGGCGTCGGCAAGACCGTCATGCTCGCCAAGTTCGCGGATACCGTCAAAGCACTCGGTTGGCAAGTTATCTCTGAGACATCTCGAAAGGGCATAACGAATCGTCTGGTCGGCCGGCTGCAGCCGCCTAAAGGTAGTTTCAAGTTCAGCATCGATCCCAGCGTTAGTGTTATGGGCATAGGCGGCAGTCTTGGCAGCGTCAGTTACGAGAACAATCATCGTGTCATCGATCTCAGCGATGCCTTGTCCATTCGTATGGATGAGCTGGAGCGCAAGGGGGCTGGACTGCTCGTCACCGTGGATGAAGCGCAATCGATCGATCGTGATGAATTGACGGAAATTGCTACGGCGGTGCAGAACATGACCATCGCGAACCGCAATATGGCGTTTGTGTTCGCGGGTCTGCCCTCGATGGCTTCAAAATGGCTTAACAACGAGGCGACCACGTTCATCCGGCGTGCACAGTACGAACCTTTGGGCGAGGTTCCGCTCGACGAAGTATCCGATGCGCTGCATGCCACGTTCCGTGACACTGATCTGATTCTGGACGGTGAACCGCTGGATGCGGCAACGAAAGCCACTGCTGGGTACCCGTTCATGATTCAGCTGGTCGGCTATCACGTCTGGCGCAATGCCAACCGACGACGGGGAAATGCGGGAGAGAGGGTCGACGTGAATGAAATCGACGTGCGCTATGGCGTCGCGAGCGCTTTGGCGCGGTTGGGAGATACGGTACATGGTCCGGAATTGGATGGATTGTCGCCTGTTGATAAGACATATTTGCTTGCGATGGCGCAGGATGATGGTCCGTCGTCCACGTCATCCATCGCTCAGCGCATGGGGAAAGATGTTCGTTATGCCAGTCGATATCGTGCCCGGCTGCTGGAGGCTCAGGTCATTGTGGAACGTGGGTATGGCAGGGTTGACTTCGCTGTTCCGTATTTGCGTGAATATCTTCGTGAACATGCGGCATATGTGAGGATGACTTCATCCGAAACGGACTAAACCGTCATCGGTTTTCGCGGTGCGCAGGCGTGGAAGGAGAGATGTTGACGTCTTCTATAAGATTGCGGTCGAACTATGCCGGTGTAAGGTTTCCCATCGAAGTAATGAGGTGAGGCGGTCAAGCGAGCCATCCCATTGGCAGCAAGGCGCTACTTGAAGAATGCAAATGACGAGAATCATTCGACGGAACCGATGCCATTGATAAGTTGAATCGTCGCTATTCGCTGATCTCCGCAAAAGGAGACAGGCTCTTCTATCTGTTACCTGTTCACCAAACATCCCGCCCATGAAGAGCTTAGGCAACAAGCCGCGCAGATCCGACCCTTACCCTCATTGATGCACAGGTCGTGTTCGACTGGCCATATGATGATCGCCCGGCTTCCGGAAAATCTTGGAAGCCTTTGGATCGGAACCAGAGGGATTCCGCCCCAAAGGCTTCCACCGCCGTCACGCGGCGAACGTGCGGCCGAGCCAGTCGATGGCCAGCTGCGGCCAGGATTGCACGCACGGCACCCCGTCCTGTCCGCCCCACATCGACTCTTTCGTGCCCAGCGACAGTCCGTGGTCGCCTTCGGGATACAGGTGCGCTTCCACTTGCACCCCGGCCCGTTTGCACGCCTGCACGAGCATGAGCGTGTTCTCGACCGGCACGGTACGGTCGGTCATCGTGTGCCAGACGAACACCGGCGGCGTCACGGCGTCGATATGCCGCTCGATCGACACCGCCTCCAGCCGGTCCGCATCAGCCTTGTGATCCGGTCCCAGCAGTTCGTCGAAGCTGCCGCGATGGGCGAACTCGCCCGACGTGATCACCGGATAGGCGAGCATCAGCGCGTTCGGCCGCACCGCGTCGGGATCGTAGCCGTGCGCTCGCAGATCGTCGTCGCCGGCGCTGGTCGCCAGATTCGCGGCCAGATGGCCGCCGGCCGAAAAACCGATCGTCGCGACGTGATCGGCGTCGACGTGCCATTCGTCGGCGTGCTCGCGGATCAGACGCATCGCCTCGGCCGCCTCGATCAGCGCGACCGGATAGCGGCTCGGCGACACCGAATACCGCAACACGAACGCCTGATATCCGGCGCTCAGGAACTTCAACGCGATCGGTTCGGCCTCGCGGTCGGACGTCATCGCGTAGCCGCCGCCGGGAATCACCAATACCGCGGGACGGCGGCGTTGCATGTCGATTTCGGGACTGTTGTCGATCGCGTATCCGATGAAACGGGCCTTCGACCCGTCAATGCCGTCGATGAACCGTTCGATGTATTGCATGATGCTCCTTCGCGGGCGAATGTGCGTCGGCCGTGTGCCGGTCGCATGTGCCTGCCGTACCGTATGCCGTATCTGTTGCCGTACCTGTCGTACCGTTCGATGATATCGCCGCCGGGTGTTCTGCGGATGATGCCGGCCGCCGTACGATTTCGGCATGTCCGTGATCCGATATGCGATCGGTCGCCGCGGCTCCCTGCCGATGTCGCGAGATGCCGCGAAAGATGTTCTTCTGGGGCATTCCGGATGGGTTTGAACCGTGATTGTCGGGGTAAGTAGCGGAGTCGGAGGTACGCCTTTGTCCGTCCGCCTCCAGTGCCTCATTCTACCGTCCGGAAGCGGGACACGCGGCTGAAAAACGGCACTTTTCCGCGTAAATAGTGTGTTAACGCTCACTATGTCGAAGATCACATCGAAGATGGTGGACAGGAGAAAGACGAGACGACATGGCCGCGACCGCTGCGGCCGATGCCGTCGGAACAAGCCGGGAAGAAGAGTCAGAGGGGACGACTGCCATGAGACACGCCAGCAAGTACGGTCAGCATGTCGATGACGCCAATGTGATCGCCGATCGCCGCACCGCCCGCAAACTATGGTCCGTTTTCGGCGCGATCGCGATCATTGCGGTCTGCGTCGTCATCGGTTGGACGATCGCATGGCTCAACACGCCCGTGCAGCTTATCCCGACCGGGACGGCCGACACCCACTCCGCCGCCGGCTCGAACGCCATCCTCGACAAAACCGAATCCGCTCCCGAGCCGGTCGTCGAGCACCACGGCAACTCGCCCGACTGTCCCGACACCGACTGCATCTCCATCCTCGTCAACGGCGACCTGCTGTTTCACCCCGGCCTATGGAACCAGTACGCCGTCAACCCCACCGCCACCGACGGCACCGCCTTCGACTTCACCGGTCTGTTCGAGCCGTTGCGCAAGTACATCGACGCTTCCGACATCGCGATCTGCGAGTTCGAAACCCCCATCGCCCAGCGCGGCGGCCCCTACAGCGGCTACCCGGTGTTCAACATCCCGCCCGAAGTCGCCGACGCTGCCGCCAAGGTCGGCTACCGCGCCTGCACGCACGCCACCAACCATTCCTGGGACCAGGGCGCGGACGGCATCGCCCGCCTGTGGGACACGCTCGCGGCCGACGGCATCGACCAAACCGGCTCGTACAAGACCGAAGCCGACTCCACCAAACCGCTCGTCATCGACTCGCCGACCGGCGGCGGCAAACTCGGCCTCGTCACCGGCACCGTCTCGCTCAACGGCATGACCGCCGACCATGACTGGCAGGTCGACCGTCTGCGTGAATCCGGCGATCCCAACCACCAGTCCGACATCGACAAGGCCGTCGCCAAGGCCAAGGCCGCCCGCGAACAGGGCGCCGACGTGGTCGCCATCGCCATGCACTCCGTGCAGGAATACCTCGACTACGCCGACTCGTGGCAGCAGTCCGAAGCGCACGAACTCGCCGACACCGGCGCGTTCGACGTGATCTACGGCGCCGGATGTCACTGCGCGCAGCCGATCGAGAACTACAACGGCACCTGGATCATCTACGGTCTCGGCAACACCGTCACCGAATCCGCGGACACGCCGGAGACGATCGTCAACAACCAGGGCGTCACCGCGCGCATCCAGTTCGCCGGCAAAAAGGGACAGTCCGGCACCTGGCGCGTCAGCCGCATCGACTGGACGCCCAGCGCGAACGAGACGCGCGGCAAATACCAGTGGTGCTCGCTCGCCTCCGACCATCCCGACGGCACCTGTTGGAACGAAACGCAGGACGCGGCCGTACGTGAACGCATCACCAACGTCATCTACTCGATGGGCGCCGACCGGGGCGTCGTGCGCGAGTGGAACATCACCGCCGAACAGGCCGCGCGCCAGACGCCGTCCGGCGGTCAGACCTCCGGCGAGTAGGCTGAACCGTTATGCAGACCATCCTCAACACGCCCGACGCGCCCGCGCACGACGCGTTCGTCGAAAAGAAATCCGAGTTCATCGGCGACGCCTGCCACATCGATTCGCTTGACGAGGCGCTCGCGTTCGTCGAAACGATCCGCGAGCAGCATCCGAAATCGCGTCACGTCGCGTACGCGGCGGTGTGCGGCGGTTCGGACGGACGTATGACCGAACGCATGAGCGACGACGGCGAACCATCGGGCACCGCCGGCAAGCCGATTCTCGACGTGCTGCGTCAGAACGGCCTGACCGACTGCGTGGTGGCGGTGACCCGGTATTTCGGCGGCATCCTGCTCGGTTCGGGCGGACTGATCCGCGCGTATTCGACCGGCGCGTCGATCGCGGTCAAAGCGGCGAAGCTGGCGCGGATCGTGCCGTGCAAGCGGTATGCGGTGCGGCTGGAGTACCCGCAGCTCGCGCAGTTCCAGCGGTTGCTCGCCGACTGCGACGGTCTGGCCGACGACGAGGCGTACACGGACCGCGTGGCGTTGCGTGCCGCGGTGCCGGCCGATCGGGCGGACGATTTCGAGGCTCGCGTTCGGGAGACGTTCAACGCGTCCGTGACACCCGAGCCGCTGGACACGGTCAACCGGCCCGTCGCGCTGTGAGGGGTGCTGATGTGTGCGGCGGCGGTGCGTGCCGGTTCCCGTGATGTGCGTAAGGTAGCGGTATGAGCGAAACGAACGAGAACGAACAGCAGCCCGCCGTGGTGCCGGCCGAAGGCGCCGCCGAGACCACGACCGAAGCTGCCGAACAGCAGTCCGCGCCGAAGCATCACGGCCTGCCGGACGGCTTCGAACCGCTGACCGCCACCTACGAGCGGTTGCGTCATTCGACCGATCCGCAGGAACTGTCTGAATTCGCCCGCCGACCGTTGCCGGACAAGTCCGACCAGGCGGCGTTCTCGCGTGCCACCGCACTGCTTGAGGCCGTCGCCGGCAACCCGCACACGCCGGAGGAGGACCGCATCTACCTGGCGCAGACGATGCCGTTCCCGAACGTGCTCGTCAAGCTGTCGGTCGACGACAGCGTCGAGGTGCGCAAGGCCGTCGCCGCCAACGCGGACGACAAGAACTGGTTGGTCGGGCGTCTCACCAAGGATCCCGATCCCGAGGTGCGCGACATCGCACTGCGCAACAAGCGCACGTCGTGGAAGATGCGCATGGAGGGCGCGCAGAATCCGGACGTGGACGCCGACATCCTCGACTTTCTCAGCCGTTTCGGCGTGGAGGCCGAGCCGGACGCGCCGGTCGTGCTCACCGCAATGGTGCGCCGCGCCGTCGCGCTCAATCCGCACACCTCAACCGAAACGTTGCAGCGTCTCGCATCGGACCCCGATCCGGTGGTCGCCAAAGCCGCCGCAAGCCGGCTGTGACCGCGGCGTGAGACGGACGTCACGTCGGCGACGACAGTCGCAATGGACAGTTCGTCTCACATCGTGGAAGGCTTCGAGCGGTTTTCGCCGCAGCGCGCACAATGTGTCCAAACGGTACGCAATCGGTGCCAGACATTGTGCGGAACATGCGCACGGCGCGGACAACTTTTGGCACGGGCGTCGTTTTCGGCGTTTTGGCTAGCGTGGCGCGCCACACCCGGGCATAGACTAAGAAATATGAACGAGAGAACAGAAAGTGCCGAGCGTCTGGCCCGCCCCCTGATTCGTCTTGCGCGTCTGGTCGGTGTCGCCACAAGCTATGTCGGCATGTCTGATGACTACCACGAAATCGAAGACGATGTCCTGGTTGCCGTCCTCGCCGCGCTTGGCATCGACGCCTCCAGCGATGCGGCGATCGTCGCATCCACGCGCCGCATTCTCGACGAGCGCCACGGGCGGCTCGTCAGCCCCACCGTACTGCACATCGCCGGCCGCGAGGACCGCGTCCTTGTCAACACCCCGATCCTGTCGGTGCCCAAGGCGTCCCTCACCCTGGAAAACGGCGAGGAATACGGCAAGCTCGAAGTCGGCGCGGGCGACGGATCGCAGGCGTACGTCATCAACGACAAGTTCATCGCGACCGCATCGGTGATCCTTCCGGCCGACCTGCCGACCGGCTACCACACGCTGCACGTGCAGGTGGGCAGCCGCAGGCAGGACGCCACGCTGATCAGCGCCCCCGCGCAGATCGACGTGCTCGACGAGATGAAGGGCGGCCACCTGTGGGGATGGATGGCGCAGCTCTACTCGATCCGTTCGTCCGAATCGTGGGGAGTCGGCGACTACGAGGATCTCAAGCGCATGCTGGTCGACGCCAAGTCCAAGACCGGCGCCGACTTCATCCTCGTCAATCCGCTGCACGCGGCCGAACCGGTCTCGCCGCTCACGCCGTCGCCGTACCTGCCGGTGTCGCGCCGGTTCGTCAACTTCACGTACATCCGCCCCGAATCGATCGAGGAATACGGCCGTCTGAGCGAAACCGTCGCCGCGAAGATCCGCGAACTGCACGCGCAGGTCGAACCACTCAACGGCGACGCGCAGCTCATCGACCGCGACGCGATGTGGCGCGCCAAGATGGGCGCGCTGTGGCTGATCTTCAAGTCCGGCCGCAACTCGGAACGCCAGGCCGCGTTCGACGCCTACAAGCAGGAGCAGGGCGACGAGCTCGAATCGTACGCCACCTGGTGCCTGTGCTACGACAAGTGGGGTGCGCCGAACGGCAAGGACGACAACTGGGAGAAGACCTTCACCAAGGATTCGCCCGAAATCAAGGCGCTGCGCGAGCAGTACCCCGACACGCTCGACTTCTACCGCTGGCTCGAATGGGTCGCCGTCGAACAGCTTGAGGACGCGCAGCGCGCCGCCCGCAAGGCCGGCATGCGCATCGGCGTCATGTCCGACATGGCCGTGGGCGTGCACCCGCTCGGCTCCGACGTGTGGTGGAACCCGGAACGCTTCGCCAAGGGCGCCACGGTCGGCGCACCGCCGGACATGTTCAACCAGCAGGGCCAGAACTGGAGCCAGCCGCCGCTGAGCCCGCTCGACCTGGAGAACACCGGATACCGCACGTACCGCGACATGGTGCACGGCATGTTCCGTCAGGCTGGCGCGGTGCGCATCGACCACATCCTCGGCCTGTTCCGCCTATGGTGGATCCCGGACGGCAAGTCCGCGACCGACGGCACCTACGTGCATTACGACTCGAACATCATGCTCGGCATCCTCGCGCTCGAAGCGCAGCGTGCCGGCGGCGTGGTGGTCGGCGAGGACCTCGGCGTCGTGCCGAGCTACGTGGCCGACTCGCTGTCCGAGCACGGCATCCTCGGATGCGCGGTCGAATGGTTCGAACAGTTCAACGGCACGTTCCGTGCGCCCGCCGACTGGCGTCCGTACGCGCTCGCCTCGGTCAACACGCATGACCTGCCGCCGGTCGCCGGCTACCTCGAGTACGAGCACGTCAAGCTGCGCGAACAGCTCGGATTGCTCACCGGCCCGAAGGAGGACTTCGAGAAGTCCGCGCAGGCCGAGCACAAGGCGATGATGGAGATGCTCGTCAAGAACGGCTATCTCGATCCGGCCCTGCTGGCCGATGAGCAGGCCAACGAATGGCAGATCATCGAGGCCATGTACCGGGCGCTGCAGGATTCGCCGTGCAAGCTGCTCGCCGCGTCGATCACCGACGCCGTGGGGGAGAAGCGCGCGCAGAACCAGCCGGGCACCAACAACGAGTACCCGAACTGGCGCATTCCGCTGGCCGACGGCGACGGCAACGTCGTTTCGCTCGACGCCCTGTTCGACAACGCCAAGCTGCAGCAGCTCACCGCGATCATGCGCGGATAACGATGCGGGCGGACGGGCGGCTCGCGGGTCGTCCGGTTGGCTGTCGGTGTCGGATCCTTTCTGAAATCCCTCCCCAAACGGGAGGGATTTTTCATGTCCGCCGGACGCGTGTTCGTGGACGCGCTCGCATGCGCGCGTTCATTGGGCGCGCGGCCGCATGGGTGCCCGCAACACGCCCGGCATAATGTCAAGGCAGGCGATACACTAGTAGATTGTTGTGTTTCCCTAAGGGGTCCTTCAAAGCGCTTTCCCACTCGCCATCGAGGACTTTCAGGGAGCCCACGGATAATGAGGTCGAAGCCTCTCGTTTCGCGCGCCCTAACCAAGCGCACGCTCGAGCAGCCGAAACCCGGAACACAATAGATAAGAAAAGGTACACCAGTGAAAACTTTCACTCCGAAGCCAGCTGATCTGACTCACGACTGGTACATCATCGACGCGACCGATGTCGTCCTCGGTCGTCTGGCTACCCAGACCGCTACGCTGCTGCGCGGCAAGAACAAGCCGACCTTCGCTCCGCACGCGGATTCCGGTAACCACGTCATCATCATCAACGCCGACAAGATCGCCCTGACCGGCAACAAGCTGGGCAAGGAACTGTACTCGCACTCCGGTCGCCCGGGTGGCCTGCGTCGCGACACCTACGCTCAGCTGCTTGCCAACAAGCCGGAGCGCATCATCCTGTCCGCCGTCAAGGGCATGCTGCCGAAGAACCGCCTGTCCAAGGTGCAGCTGGATCGTCTCCACATCTTCCGTGGCGCCGAGCACCCGCACACCCCGCAGAAGCCGCAGGTTTTCGAGATCGCTCAGGTCTCGCAGCAGGCTAAGTGAACCGAAGGGAGATAAGAATCATGGCTGAAAACACCAACGACTCCGCGGTTCAGGCAACCGAAGAGGAGCTCACCTCGTACACCACCGAGACCAACGCCGGCGCTGGCACCGGTACTTCCGCGATCGCCCCGGGCTACGGCACCGGCCGTCGCAAGGAAGCCGTCGCCCGCGTGCGTCTGATCCCGGGCACCGGCAAGTGGACCATCAACGGCCGCACCCTGGAGGAGTACTTCCCGTCCAAGCTGCAGCAGCGTGAGGTCAACTCCCCGATCGTCCTGCTCAAGCTCGAAGGCAAGTTCGACGTCGTCGTCCTCGTTGACGGCGGTGGCACCACCGGCCAGGCCGGCGCCATCCGTCTCGGCGTGGCCCGCGCGCTGAACGCCATCGATCGTGACGCCAACCGCGCCACCCTGAAGAAGGCCGGCATGCTGACCCGTGACGCCCGCGTCGTCGAGCGCAAGAAGGCCGGTCTGCACAAGGCTCGTCGCGCTCCGCAGTTCTCGAAGCGTTAAGCCTTCGCCTTTACGGCTCTATTGGATGCCCCTCGTTGCCCGTGTGGTGCGAGGGGCATTCGTGTATGTGCGTGGGTGTTGGCGCCGGTGCGCGGCGGTGTGCGGCGATGCGAGGTTATCGTCGCTGGTGTTGTCGCGGGTGCGCTGGGGTGTCATGCGGCGGGTGTTGTCGCGGGGATCGGCATATACTGTCAGCCGCATAAAAACACGTTGTAGCAGGGTTGTTACTCGATACGAGGCAAGGCCTGGAACGGTATATGGCATGGTCTGCCATACCGTTCCGGGCCTTTTTCGTTCCGTTCGCCGGTCGCCGTCGGCGGATGGATGCGACGTGATCCATCGGTGTCGGGGCGACGGTCGCCCCCGATGATCCGGTCAACGACGATGAAAGGAACACAGGAACATGGCAGAGGCGACGGATACCGTGACGGGCATCGAAGCCGCGGAACCGCACTGGTCCACGCGATTTCCGCTCAATGGCGCGTTCATCTTCACGTTCGGCGCGCTTGGCGGCATGCTGTTCGGCTTCGACACGGGCATCATCTCCGGTGCATCCCCGCTGATCGAATCGGATTTCGGACTGTCCGTCTCGCAGACCGGTTTCATCACGTCGTCCGTGCTCATCGGTTCGTGCGTGGGCGCGCTGTCGATCGGCACGCTGTCCGACCGGTTCGGCCGCAAGAAACTGCTCATCGTCTCCGCGATCCTGTTCCTGATCGGATCGGGCATGTGCGCCGCCTCCACGGGATTCCTCATGATGGTCGCCGCGCGCATCATCCTCGGCCTCGCGGTCGGCGCCGCATCCGCGCTCACCCCGGCCTACCTTGCCGAACTCGCGCCGAAGGAGCGCCGCGGATCGTTGTCCACGTTGTTCCAGCTCATGATCACCTTCGGCATCCTGCTCGCATACGCGTCCAACCTCGGTTTTCTGAATCACAACCTGCTCGGCGTGCGCGACTGGCGTTGGATGCTCGGATCGGCGCTCGTGCCCGCCGCGCTGCTGCTGTTCGGCGGCCTGCTGCTGCCCGAATCTCCGCGCTACCTCGTGAACAAGGGCGATGAGCGCAACGCGTTCAAGGTTCTCACGCTCATCCGCACCGACGTCGATCAGACGCAGGTGCAGCTCGAACTCGACGAGATCAAGGAAGTCGCCGCGCAGGACGTCAAGGGTGGCGTGGGCGAACTGTTCGGCACCGCGCGCCCGGCGCTGATCGCGGCCGTGGGCATCATGCTGTTCCAGCAGCTCGTCGGCATCAACTCGGTCATCTACTTCCTGCCGCAGGTGTTCATCAAGGGCTTCGGCTTCCCCGAGAACGACGCTATCTGGGTGTCGGTCGGCATCGGCGTCGTGAACTTCGCCGCCACGATCGCGGCGACGATGATCATGGACCGGTTTGGCCGCAAGCAACTGCTCATCTGCGGTTCCGTGGTGATGACCGTCACGCTGGCGATCCTCGCCGTGATGAACTTCACGGGCGACGTGAGCAAGCTTGCCGTGCCGACCATGGTGCTCATCGCCTGTTACATTCTCGGATTCGCCCTGTCGTGGGGGCCGATTTCGTGGGTGCTTGTCGGCGAGATCTTCCCGCTGTCGGTGCGCGGCATCGGGTCCTCGTTCGGTTCGGCGGCGAATTGGCTCGGCAACTTCGTCGTCTCCCAGTTCTTCCTTATGCTGCTGGCCGCGTTTGGCAACAACGTGGGTGGGCCGTTCGCGATCTTTGGCGTGTTCTCGCTGCTGTCGATTCCGTTCGTGATGCGCTTCGTGCCCGAGACGAAGGGTAAGTCGCTCGAACAGATCGAGGAGGAGATGACCAGGCGGTAGCGCGGGGTTGGGTGCGTGTGCCCTTGGCGGGGTGCATGTGCCCTGGTGCGCGCTACCGCCGGGTTGCCGGGGTGAGCGTGTGCCTGCTGGAAGCGTGATGCAGCTGGTGCGTTGGGATGCTCGGACATTGGAATGCCGGGTACAGCGGTGCCGTGTGTCCCTAGGAACCTCCCAGAAGCCGGGTTTTGAGTGATTCGGCCTGCCGTGGTACCGAATGTGTGCCACGGTAGGCCGAATCACTCAGGAATCTTCTGTTGTGGCAAGAACTTGTGCCAAGGTAGGCGATTTTTGGGGTTTTTCTATAACCGTGGCGAGGCGCTCCTGCATGCGAGGATGGGCGCTTTTCGGGAATGGCGGATTTCCAACGGTTTTGGGAATCCGGTGGTTGTCCCGGTAGTGGTGCGTGTCGATTAATCGGGTACTGTGGCGAGTTGCTGTGTCTCGGTAGCCGTTTTTCTTCCGATTCGTTCTAGCGTGGCATGTTTTCTTGTCCCGGTAG
This sequence comes from Bifidobacterium aerophilum, assembly GCF_010667685.1. Lineage (GTDB taxonomy): Bacteria > Actinomycetota > Actinomycetes > Actinomycetales > Bifidobacteriaceae > Bifidobacterium > Bifidobacterium aerophilum. The sequence goes on from NZ_WHZW01000033.1 coordinate 12,244, forward strand.
CTGTTTTTGGAGGGTTTTGAGGAACCGTGGCGCGTTGCTTCGGCGGGTGTGGATGGGCGCTTTTTTGAGAATGGCGGATTTCCAACGATCCGTGGTTTTGATGGTTGTCCCGGTAGTGGTGCGTGTCGATTAATCGGGTACCGTGGCGAGTTGCTGTGCCACGGTACCCGATTTCTGCTCGATTTGCTTTACCGTGGCACGTTTTCTTGTCCCGGTAAGACAATTGCAAGGCAAAATCGCTACCGTGGCACGAATTTCTGCTTCCGCCACGCATGATGACGTTTTTTTTGATATGTCTCCCGAGACTTTCCTAGGAAACGCTCGCCAATGACGCCGGCCCAGTGAATTTGCGCTCGCCCACTTGCTCGACGCCCCGCGCTCATTCGTGGGTCTGATTCGACGCATTTGACCGTCTTCGCCATTCTGATCCTGTTACCAGTGCATTCGAACGCCGGGTGCGTTCGAACACCGGCCAGTGCATTCGGCCGCACGCCACCCCGCGCTCATCCACCTTATTCGCCGCGCAGTCGCTCAATCGGCCGGGCGATCACCTCGAACCGCATCGGTGCCCCGTGCAACGCCAGTTGCCGTGCCACATGAAACGCGAATTCCGCCCGCGACACATCATCGGTGAGGTTGGCGGCCGTCGCGATGATCACCGTTCATCCCCGACTGCGCAGGTATTCGCGTTTTTCCTGATCGCGCCGCCACTGCTTGCGATCCGTCCGGTGATGGTCCCCGTCGTATTCGACAGCGACCCGCCATTGCGGCCATGCGAGATCAAGCGTCATCGCCGCGCCCGAGCGGAACCGCGCCTCCGGTACGGTGTAACCGGTTTCAACCTTCGGCAGCCCATGCCGCCGCAACAATAACCGGCATTCGCTCTCCTTGGGAGAATCCACGTTCGCCGCGATCAGCGTCCCCGCCCGTAAGCACGCCGTTTTCCCATTGAACTTCGGCATCGCCGCAATGCTCGCCAGCAGGTCTCGCCGCACCTCGACCGGGGATCGCCCGCGAGCCGATGTCGGTTGGGAGGCGACCGCCCGGATGGTCGAATCACCCAATACGATCAACGACTCGAACGGCACATATGACGCCAATTGTGCCCACGTGTGGAACAGGTCGAGCGCATACACGCGCGAGGTGATGCGCACCAGCGGCACGGTGCCAAGTGGCGCGGTGCCGGGCGGCGCGGCGTCCAGCGGCGCACCGTCAAGAATCCGCCACACATGCGGCTGGATGATGTCGGGCGTAAGACCGCGTTTCCGCACACGCTTGCCGTGCGAACTGGACACGGTGTGCAGCAACGTGGTATCGAGCGTGCAGGTGTCGGGCAATGGCACGGATTGCAGGGCAAGCGACGTGGTCATGCCGAACAGCAGCTTGTGCCCGGCTCGTTCGGCGGCATCGGTGCATCGTTGGATGGTGTCGTGCCTGACTTGTTTCAGAACGTCGCCCATTGCGGGAGATGGGTCGTTCGGTGCGGAAGGGGCGTCAAAGGAGGCGGAGGAATGTCCGCCGGGTGAGGAAGCGTCGTCGTTGATGATCATAAGGCAACCGTAACGGCATCGGCGGTCGCGCGCAGTCGGCTGGTGTGAGAATGTGGATAACTTACGACATTCGCCGGTGAATGTGGATAACTCGACCCGGTCGTGCCGGAATTGATTGCCGATCGGAACGATCGCGGATGCGGTAGGTGTGGAGGCGGCGCGTATGAACGGCCGGTGCCTTTGCGGCGAACGCGCGGTGAACGAGTGCACGTATATATAAGGTATCGTTCGTCGCCGGTTACCCCGAACAAACCGACGGATCGGCCCCGAACATGCGGCATATACCACGGATGACATGCCGATGGCTGTCCGAATACTGTGCAATGCCGTGCGTTTCTCCGAATTCTTTCCCCGAGTTACGGGGGTACTGGCCGCAGACGCAACAAGGCCTGATGTCAAGGAATCACGTCTTCGCGTTTCACTCGACGGTGATTTACGGGGGATGAAACCGGCGAAGTGCCCCACTAATTTCCGAGAAGTAAGGGTGTAAAGAGACGTCTTTACGGACGGAGTGTGAGAGTGATGGCAAGGAAACCTTGGAACAAGATTTCCGCGCGTATGGTCGCGTCGGTGTCGGCTGTGGCGATGTTGGCCACGCTGGCGATTTCCGGCACGGCATTTGCGTTGGGGGACAACAGCAGCGACGGTACGACTGATGCGAACGGCGGCGCGACCGCCACGCAACAGACGGCCGACCAGAAGCAGACCGATACGACCGGCGACGGTACGACGGACAACGGCGCGGCGGACACTGCGAAGGACGATGCGACGACCGGTTCGACCGATGGCACTGCCGATGACACGATCGGTACGTCTGACGACGCGTCCGATGCCAAGCAGACGACCGACGTGAAGCAGTCCGACCAGTCCGCCGACGACAAGACGGCCGGCACTCAGTCGCAGTCCGACGCCAAGGCCTCGGACACGACCGATGCGGATGCCGCTAAGGCGGATGCGGCGGTGAGCCCTGCCGCTCTGAACGACCACACTGTGCAAGGTGTGTCGCCGAACGGCACTACGATCAACGCGTTTGATTATTGGGTATGCAACCAGGATCCGACTCGGGACAATACGGATTGCACCGGTATTGGGGACAGTGGCATCAATGCTGATCACGCTCTGAAATTCCGCACTAATGACGGTACGTTCAGTGACTCCATCAATAAATGGACAACGAATTCCACCCCGCGTCAGGGACTTGTGTCAAGGACGCTAATCGATGGATATCCGCAGCTATCTGCTACGTATGGCAGCCAGTCGCTGTCCTATCTGTTCGACGGTACGGATGTGACTGGCAAGAGCTCCTACATGGACACTTCCGGTCTGCTGCAGGTTGATAGCAAGGGTTACTACTACTACAACGCGCTGTCTACCGCATATCAGCGCGGTACGTTTGATAGCGCGAATTTTGCCACGCTTAATACGTCTTCGAAGGCTTGGACCCTGTATGACACGTGGGCTGTGAACGCCGGTGGCAACGATTCGACGATGAACGGACAGTTCTTCCCGTTTAATCAGGCCAGCACGGTTCTTTCCGAAGATAGGAATGGGCTCACTCAGAGGAACATTGCATCGAGTAACGGGTCTCTGAACCATTACTTTGGTTTGTCCATGTCGTCCCGTTTTGTACAGCCGAAAGGCGGCGTGATCCAAGAGGGTCTTGGTCAGGGACAGAAGATGAGCTACCACTTCTCCGGCGATGATGATGTGTGGGTGTTCATCGATGGTGTGCTGGTCGGTGATCTGGGCGGTATCCATAACGCATCCACGCTCGACATCGATTTCAGCACCGGAACGGTCAGCGTGAGCGGTGAATACGATACGACCTTGCGAGAGCTGTACAACTCGGCGCGTCGGTTGAACGTAACGTCGTGGAACGGCAATACCTTCGCCGACAACACGTACCATACGCTGAACTTCTTCTATCTCGAACGCGGCAACACGGACTCGAACATGAGCCTGAAGTTCAACCTGAAGACGATCCCGGAAAGCGAGATCCACAAGGTCGATCAGAACAACGGCCCGGTCGCGGGCGCGGAGTTTTCGCTGTACGCCACGGATAACCAGTATTCCGCTACTGGCCGCACCCTGATCGGTACTGGTACGACCGAAAGCAACGGCACGCTGGTTCTGAAGGATGCGGAAGGCAAGATCGTCAGCTTCGATGACCTGTACACCGGTGCCAACCATTACACGCATTACGCGCTCGTGGAGACCAAGGTTCCGGACGGCTATCGTCGTGCTCCTGACGCCACGGAAATGCATTTGCATTACATGGCGGTGGACAGCGAGCAGGGTACGGGTACCGAAAGCGGCGTGGTGCTGTCGGAAACCAATCCGAACGAGTCCGGCAGCCTGTGGAGGACTGGTTCCCTTGCTCTGGCCAAGGTGACCACGACCGCTACCACGAACATCACCGATCTGAAAGGGAACGTGATTGACCCGAGCCCCAATAAGGGCGGCGTGATGTTTGCCGTGGTGATGAAGCGCGATAAGTCGGTGTCCGACATTGATTCGTCCGATGCGTGGAAGGGTGTTTCCGGCGATCAGCTCAAGGGATGGCGTTATTCGAAGGCCAATGGCCTGGCCGGCGTGATCGAGTCGTATAAGGCCAATAAGGCCAACGGCGACGCGAACGAGTTCGAGCCCACTACCAGCGGCGGCTATGAGGTCAAAATCGAGAACCTCCCCGGAGATATCGAGAAGTACTATTACCTGCTCGACAGCAATGAAAAGGGCCAGACCGAATACACGGTCGCGTACTATTACTCCTCGGATAAGAACAATGTCACGGTGAATAACACCGTGCGCATGAACTTCGCGAACTTCACGCGTCAGTTCTCTGCGAACTTCTACATTCCGAACATCAAGAACGAGCTGTTCGTGCAGAAGGTCGATGATGCGGGCAAGACGATCGCCGCCGATGCGACGTTCACTCTGTACCGGATCAGCGACAGCGTCAGTGGTGCGGATGTCAATTGCGCCACGGCAACCTTGGGCAATGCGTATGACACGGTGACCGTGAACGGAACTGCGAATGCCAATGGTCTGAAGGTCAAGGGTTCGGGCATCTTCCCCACGGGAACCAACAAGCTCACCAAGGGTACGTACTGCCTGGCTGAGACCAGCCAGCCGACCGGCTATAAGCTGAATGCGACCAGGTCGAAGATCGTGGTGAACGATTACGGCGTGTTTGCCGATGCCGGTTCGGCCGATGATGGCATGCGCGTGTACCGTGGCGCTGGCTGGCTGGTGCGCCCGATGTCGTCGTTCGCCACGAACGATGACGTGGACAACACCCTGACGTGGATCAAGAGCACGCCGCGCGGCGTGACCGGATTCGACGCCACCACTGGCTCTCCTACGGTGAATGCGACTGTTCCCGCTGAGGGATACCGCGCCAGGGTCGATGGCGATGGTCAAATGGTGACGGCGAGGAGCAGGACGACCACGGATCTTCAGCTGAAGTATGATGTCGACGGCGATCCGGTGCTGGCATACGGCTATAGTGCGCGTCAGGCCGGCGACGACACGTTGTACGCGTTCGATGAAGGCTGGGGCTTGGTCAGTTCGACCCAGGATGTGGTGCCATCTGAGCGGGACAATGACCCGGACTACAATTCCGAGGCCGATCATACGAATCTCGGTAATCTGCGTCTGAGCAACCTCGTCACCGGTTCCGTGATCGTTCAGTTCACCGACGAAACCGTCGATGCGAAGGCCCGTATCTCGCTGGACAAGCAGGTGAAGGGCGCTGATTGGACTGGTGCGAACGACAAGAACTTCACGTTCTCGCTGGTTCGTACGGATACGGTCAATGCCGATGTGACGGCCGGCGATACGAAACTCACCCAGTGCACGGCGACTGACTGGAAGGATTGCACGACGCTGTCCGCCCACACGGTCGGTGAGATCAAGGATGGCAATACGCAGCGTGTCGGAGTGAATGACGACAAGTCGGTCACCGATGGTGCGTTCCCTGAGCTGACGTTCACACAGGCGGGTACGTACACGTTCTCCATCAAGGAAACCAATGATGGGGTTGCGGGTTGGCATTATGACTCGACGGTGTACAAGGCCACGGTTGCCGTGACTTCGGATGGCAATGGCGGACTTAACGCTGAGGTCACGTACGGAAGGGTGAACGATTCGGGTTCCGGCGGCAATATCGGCGGAACCGGTACTGACGGCCTTCCCACCTTCGTCAACGCGTATGTCGCGGTGTCGTCGTTGCCGTTGACGGGTGGTGACGCGTCGGCGCGTGACTGGCTGATCGGCGGTGGCGTGTTCGCCGCGCTGGCCGGATTGGCGTTGGCGCTGACCTATGAGTACCGCAGGCGCAAGGGTCTGACGGTATGAGCCGAATCCCCGCTTCCGGTTCCGGCCGGCCGCCCGTGAAGGGTGACGGGCCGGTCGGGGCCGGGCGGGGAGCCGAGGGCGATCGCCCTCCTATCAGAATTTGCGGATCGCGGAAGCCGGTAACGGTTCCTGCCTCCGCGGTTGCAGAAATAGCAATAACCAAATAATCACAAGGAAATCAAGGAAGAGAGGGTTTCTCATGAAGTTGAGGAAGCTTTTCGCGGGCGTCGCCGCTGCGGCGACCCTGTTCGGTGGTCTCGCCCTCGGCGCCACCACCGCCAACGCGGCCGAGAACGATGCCTCGTTCACTGTGAACGCGGGCGCCGATTTTACGTTCGAGGCCAACCAGCTGCACGCGTACTACATTGGTAAGTACGAGCACGCTGTGTTCGGCGCGGATGGTAAGGCCACGAACGTTGACGTGACCGCTGCCGCCGATACGGTGAAGACGGCTGCGGCCGCTTCGACCACTGTCAAGGACTTCGGCGGCTATCCGGACGCGGTATCGTACTTCGCGGCTGGCAAGGGCACCGCTGCTGATCTCAAGGCGTTTGCCGATGCTCTGGCGATGAAGACCGATCAGCTCGGCATGGCCGTTGTCCCGACGCTGTCTGATGACAGCAAGACCGCAACGTTCTCCCCGGTGCAGCAGGGTTGGTACCTCGTGACCGATAACAGTGGTTCCGCACTGCTGGTCGGTACCAAGATCTGGAATGCGACTGCCGGAGAGTTCGCCGATTTCGCCGGTCAGACGCTCGGCACTGCGGACGCCAAGCCGTCCAACGTCCCGACACCTGGCAAGACCGCGGACAAGGATTCCGTGACCGTCGGCGATACGGTCGAGTACACCCTGACCGGCACGATCCCGAACTACACCGGTAATGAGACCTATCAGTACGATTTTGTCGATACTCCGTCTGACGAGCTCGACATCAACGCTGGTTCCGTGACCGTGAAGATCGGCGGCCAGACCGTTGCTTCCTCCGATGATCAGTCCACCGGCGTGAAGGTCACTTATCCGACTGCTGACGCCAAGACTCTGACCATCGCGATTGATGCCGCCAAGTTCAAGATCGGCGCTGCGATCGAAATCACGTACACCGCTACCGTGAAGGGTGACGCCACTGGTGATATTGTGAACTCCGCTGTCATCAAGCATGATAACAACCAGTCCGGTACCCCGGGTTCCAAGACCGTCGTCACCACCCCGGTCCAGTTCACCAAGGTCGGCGTTGACGAGGCTGCGAACGGTCTTGCCGGCGTCGAGTTCACCATCGCTCCGAAGGCTGATACGAAGACCCCGGCTCTGCCTGCCGAATACACCGCAAAGGCGACTTCTGATGCTAACGGTGTCGTGAAGTTCGCTGGTCTTGCCGATGGCACCTACACCATTACTGAGACCGGATACGCTGCCGGCTACCTGAAGACCCCGTTGTCCTTCGACATCACGGTCAAGAACGGTACGGTTACCTTCACCAAGGATGCTCTTGGACTCGTCACCCCGGGTACTCAGGCTAACGGTTCCGACACCGTGGTGAAGAACGTGAAGAACGTCACCGAGCTCCCGCTGACCGGTGCCGCCGGCACGGCGCTGTTCACGATGGTTGGTCTGTTGCTCGCGGGCGCTGCCGTCACCGTGTTCGCCAAGTCCCGTTCCACCAAGCGCGCCCTGCGCGCCTGACACCAACGTCGACTGACTGACTAGGGTGTGTTTACTCTAAGGGTCGTTTGAGGTGGATGGCGATGAGCGCGAGGTGAACATCGGAGAGGTAG
>NZ_WHZW01000034.1 GCF_010667685.1 Bifidobacterium aerophilum
GCGGACTAGGATTTCACGCTCACCACAGGTGAGGCACCACTCCGGATTACGCGCTCATTTTCAAATGAGGCACCTCGACGTTCCCGTCCCCGTGGATGACGCGCAAGGAGCTGGCGAAGTACACGCGGCTCTCCTACCAGTCGATCGGGAAACTGTCCAGACTGGGCGACCTGCCACCCGAATACCAGGTGTGCGGCATCTATTTGTACAACCGCATGGAAGTCGACGAATGGATCCACAGCAATCTCGTCACCCGCACCCCCACCAACACCGAGAACAGCGAGGAGGCGGACTCATGAGCCGAGGCATTCTTCTCACGCCCGTTCAACTGGCGGAACGCTGGCAGATCCCGGTCCCCCAGCTCGCCATGCAACGATACCGGGGACAAGGACCGAAGTTCACGAAGATCGGCGCGCACGTCCGCTACCCGTTGGAGGAGGTCGAGGCGTACGAGGATCGCAACCTCCGCCAATCAACCCTCGAATGACAAGTCTTGCCATACGCCCGTCACTCGTCATGCGAACGTATGGCAACAAAAAGGCCTGTGACGGGTCACATTGCCGAATCTTCACCGTCACAGGCCACCCCACCACAATCACGAATGAAAGGAACGAGTCATGGTGGATGACAACAACCATATCAAGTGCCAATACTGCGGGCATGTCCACGGCAGCGGCGACGAGCCGTCGCAACAGCCCCGCATGTTCAAGGAACTGGTCGACCTGCTCAACGACAAGCCGGGACAGAACGAGACGCTCAACCGGCTGCAGCACTACCGCAACACGCTCGCGGACGCGTACGACGCATTGAGCTCGCTCGCTTACTGGGCGTTCATGGACGGCAGGCAGGAGATCGCGAAACGCGCCAATGCGTTGACGTCGGAGATCATCAACGTCGACCGTCTCATCGACGAGGACATGCGCCTCGAACGGAAGAAGGCCGACCATGTGGCATGAGCTCCTGCGCACCGGCAAACGCATCCAGAATCTATCCGATGTCGTGCCGGGCGACGTCGTGTTCCTCACCTGCGACGCCACCCCGTATCTCGCGTTCACCGTGCACGAGATCACCGTGCGCGACAACGTCACCTACCTGTGGATGAGCAGCAGCCGCCACTACCGGATCGGCGGCGTCAGCACCGTCACGTTCGAAACCGCCATACGCCCCGCAAACCATTCCAACACGAAGGAGACCAGTCATGAGGAAGCGTAACCGCAAGCCATGGAAAACCATGCGAGGACTCCTCCTGCTATTGATCCCGTTCATCGAAGGCTGGTGCGCCAGCTACGCGTTCACCCACTCGTGGACGGACGGCAACGCGGGACAGATCCAGATCACCGCCTGCTTCCTGTTGGTCATGGCCCTGCCGTTCCTGTTCATCGCGCTGATCGAACAGTACGACGGCACCGAACGGAAGGTCGGGCAGGATGAAGCCAAGTGAATTCGTGCTGTCGCTGCCCGGCGACCCCGTCGCCAAAGCCCGGCCACGCGTCTACCAAGGACACGCGATCACACCGAAGAAGACCTTGCACGCGGAGGAACGCATATTCGCGGAATTCCGCCGCCGCTACCCAAGCGCGAAACCATTTGCGGGACCGGTGGGCGTGTACGCGGAATTCTGGATGAGCAAGCGAGGCAAACCCGACATCGACAACCTCCTGAAACTGATCCTGGACGCGTTGAACGCGGTCGCCTACCTGGACGATTCGCAGATCCAACGCATCGGCGCCATCAAGATCATCCCCGACCAATTGGTGCCCGGCAAACGGCCGGGAACCACCAGGAAACGCCGCCGCGAGGATCCGTACACCTACCACGGCAAGGAATACGAGCCGCATCTGCTCGTCCGCATCAAATCATTGCCGGAATACGATCCGGCCAAAAACCTAGAAGGAGACGAATCATGAGCACGAAAGCCACGCCGAAGGCCATCCAGCAGGCGTTGATCACCGACGAGGATCTGAGCGCGTCGCTCGCATGCCTCGTACCAGTGTCCAGCCGGATCACCGACAGCGCCGCCACGTTCATCGACAAGGCGTCGAAACTCCTCTACGACGACAAGGTCGCCTTGTCCACGACCCAATTGTTCGCGGTGCAGCGGGCGATTGACGTCGCCCAGCAGGTCGTCAAGGAAGGCAGCGCGGTCAACCGGCTGCTCCGCAACCCGGAACAGGCCCGCGACCTTGTGATGAACCATCCCGCCGAGAACGCCCATGAGTAGCCGACTGTACATGGCGTACTGCCCGGTCTGCGGCCATTTGAGCCCGCCGACCACATACGCGGTCGCATGGCGTACCGTCGACCAACACAGCAGGGTCGACGGGATGGTCGACCACGGCGAACACGTCATCCCCGTACATGACACCACGCAACTCGTGAAAGGAACACGATCATGAAATCAACCACCGAAGCAATGGACAGGCTCGACTCGCCGGATCGGAAGGCCGCCCCCACCGACACGACGCCGACCGGCGACATGTCGGTCGAAACCCGCCTGTTCATCCAACAGGCGCAGCGCATCGCCGTCATCGACAGTCAAATCAAAGAACTCATGGAGGAACGCGACGACCTGAAATCGCAGATCCTCATGTCCCACCCCGATCCGGGATCGTACGAGGCGGGCGCGTTGACGGTCACCGTGAAAACCGGCGCCAAGCGACTCGACCCGCGCAAGCTCGAACAGGCGTATCCGGCCGACAAGTACCCCCAGTTGTACAAGGCGACGCTGGACACGAAGGCCGTACGCAGCCAGTTCGCACCCGCCGCGCTCGAAGCGTATCAGACGACCGGCAATCCCACGGTGGTGGTCGCATGATCTCGCAATCCAGTCTCATGAACATCATCGGCCGCACCATCCAAAAATACGACCACGACCTCACAGACGACCTGTACATCATCGACAGCAACCGCCTCGACTCGTTGTGCATGGACGCGGCGAACCTGATCATCCAAGGCGAAAAGGACATCGAACAACGCGACCAGGAACACACGCTGCACGATGTCACGCTCGAGATCACACAGCTCAAGACCCGCGTCAACGATCTCGAGAAACGAGTCTGGAACCTCGAAACCAAGGATGTACGCCATGAGTGACGCCACCCCCATCGACCTACAGCAGCCCCAACCGGCGACACAACCCATATTGCAACCGTCCGCACCACCCAAAGTGCAGGTGGATGCGATGAACGCGCCGCGATACTGGGCGGAAATCAGGTCGATCATCGAAACCAGTCTCGCGAACGCGCCACGCGAACTGCAACGCGAGATCGGCCCCAGCGAACTCGGTGTCACCTGCATCCACTGCCTCGCCGCCAAACTCGCCGGATGGCCCAAACGCGAACCGCGCGACAAAGGCTGGACGCCGGCCCTCGGCACGTTCATGCACGAACACCTGCAACGCCTGTTCGACCAACGCGACGACAAGATCGCAGGCACCGACACGCGCCGATGGACGGCCGAACTCAAGGTTCCCGTCGGCCAGATCAGCGGACTCGCCGGTGGCACCAGAGTGACTGGCAGCATCGATCTGTACGACCAGGCGAACATGCTCACCGTGGACTGGAAACTCGTCGGCGACTGGAGCCTCAAACGCAAACGCGCCAAAGGCATGCCCCAACAATACGTGATCCAAGCCAGTTTGTACGGCATCGGACTACGAAATAAAGGGCTGCCCGTCGAATGGTCGGCGATCTACGCGATGCCCAAAACCGGCCGCAACGGATTGGCCGACACCGTCGTCTACGAAACACGGTTCGACCCCGAACCCGGCCAATGGGCACTGCAACGCGCCTCCACCCTGTGTACGCTGCTCGACCTCATCGAAACCCAACAAGGGGAAGCCGGGAGGGACGCGTGGATCGCCAGCCTGCCGCGCGATCCCGACGAATGCTTCGACTGCCACGACAACACCTATCAGGAAACCGACCTCAAAGGCGACATGTGGACGGCCAACCACCCCCACAAGCTTGACAGCTACCGGCCGTTCGCCACCCTGATCCAACCAACCTATCCATCCAGCCAAAACCAGTAAAGGAGAAAACACCATGTACGGTCAAAACTATCAGCATAACGGGTACGGATACCAGCAGCCCCAACAGGGATACGCGCCGCAGCAAGGCTATCAGCAGCCCATGCAACAGCCCCGCCCAGTAGCGCAGGACATCAGCCTCGACGAGATGATGAGCGGCGGCACGCCCAGCGCATTCGACAAGAACACGCCCCTGGGCACGAGCGTGACCGGCGAGATCATCGAAATCCACGCCGAACAGCAGCGCAACATCCAATCCGGAGAACCCCTGTTCTGGGACGACGGCAAGGCGAAACAGCAGATCGTCATCACTTTGCAGACCACGCTCAGGGATCCGAACATCCAATACGACAACGGCCAGCGCCGCGTCTACGTGAAGCAGGGCGCGAACGCCAAGGCGCTGAAGGCCGCGTCCTTGGCGGCGGGCGTGGGCAACTATCCGCGCGTCGGCGACACGCTCACCGCGAAGTTCGACCACACCACCCCATCCAAGCAACGCGGGTTCAACGACCGCAAGGACTACACGTACGTGGTCGTACCAGGCGATCCGAACCGCAAGGCGATGGACGAGATGATGAACGACCCCCAGAACGCGCCTCAGTCGGGCGCGTACGCGCCGAATCCAGCCCAATCGTATTCGCAGTACCCGCAGGCTCAGAGCGCGCCGCAGGGCGTGACTTTGAACGTGCCCCAGCAGCCCGCGCCGCAGCAGCAGCCGGCCGCTCCTCAGGCTCCGCGCGTGAACGAACAGCAGGTACTCCAATTGCATGCGGCCGGCAAGAGCGTACCTGAGATCCAGACGCTCACCGGATTCCTCGCCGCGGACATCCAGCGCATCGTCGCCCAGGCGGCCCCGCACGGAGGCAGCGAACAGGAGCCCGAATTCTAGGCTGCGAGCAGCCGCTAACGGTTTGGCCGGCCGGCGTGGAAACCCGGACGGCCAAAACCAGCCAAACCACTCATACGTGATTCAAGGAGGCTGACGATGTGGAACGTAAGAGAAGTAAGAGAACGTAAGTTCTCGACTGCTCAAAACGTCGCTAGCCAGTTCAGGTCTTACATGTCTTACGCACTCTTACTTTGTCAAAGTAAGACCTTTTTCGTTGGTATTACGCCATTACAGACCATATATAACAACTCTTACGTTGTTGTTGCTCTCTATATTAATAAGTATGTATGTAATGCTTGTTGTATAGGGGCCGTAAGACGTAAGACCCCGAGGGGCGTGATCGCATGACCCTCGACGGCCAGTACAAGGACTACGAGCCGATCGAAACGGACACGCTCCCAGCCAAATTCTTCGGCTGCTTCAAACTGCTCGACCTGACGTTCACTCCGGCGAACGATTACACGGTCATCCGCACGATCACCGGACAAAGCCTCGAACTCGTGTGCGAGGGCGAGGACGGCAAAAAGGGCGGCAAGCATCCCGTGGTCGACGCCGGATATCAGAAGGCCATCTGGGAGCTGCGCGAGCATCACTTGCGTTACTGCCCGTCGCAGGATCGCCTGTGGCGTCGCGACGTGGACGACAAGGATCATCCCGGCCCGCGTCTGATCCTGAACTCGTGGCATCCGATCAAGTCGATCGAGGACGAGTATGGGATCGGCGCGAACGCGAACTCGAGCCGGCGTAATCCGAACATGAGCGAGGCGATCCTGCGCGAGGCGAAACGCGCGCAATGGTTCCCACAGGTCGAACGTGGCCTGCGGGTCGACCCGTGCGTGTGGATCCGCGAACACGGCAAGCTGGTCGAATACCGGGGTGACAACGACATCGCGGTCACGCAGACCTTGGATCCGAAGGGCATGGGCAATGCGGTGGTCGACCAGGCGTGGAACATCGCGCGTTGGCTGACCGGCGACGAGCATTCCGCACGCAACCTGATTCGCCTGTTCGGCACGCCGTGGCTGGAACCGTTCAAGCAGCTCAGTTACGTGATGAGCGGCCATGGCGGTGACGGCAAGACGTTGATCATGCGTCAGGCGGTCATGGGCGTGCTCGGCTCGGATCGCGTGTTTCCGGGTTTCTCGGTCGCTCAGTATTGTTCGGGCGGCGGGTACACGTTGAACCGTGAGAGCATGAATGATGCGATGGACGGCAAGGCGTTCGCGTACGACGATGAGTCCTGCGAGGTGACCGAAGGCATGTTGCCGTCGTTGCGCGCGTTGTCTACCGGTTCGGAGATGCAGGCTCGTGTGACGGGCGGCAAGTATCGGACGGTGACGCCGACGGCGACGATGGTCATGTTGACGAACATGGCGTTCGCCGATTCGAGCGAGAATTCGGATCGGCGTCGTTTCGTGAAGATCGACATGCATCCCAGCAACGGGCGTTCCTACGACGAGTATCATGCGATCGAATCGTTCTGCAAGAAGCATCCGGCCGCGTTCTACGTTGCCAGCGCACGCCTGTGGATGGAATCGGACGAACCGGATCTGGTTAACCTGTCCCCCGCTCGTCAGATCAGCGATGAGGTGTATTGGCTGATCACGTCGATTCTCGAGAACGAGGCGAAGTACGGTCAGCCGGTCGCGTCCCGCCAGGACTATCGCGACGAATTCCACACCGGCATGCCGGATTCGCTGCTTGATCTGCTCGGGTTGAGGAACAGCACGAGTGTCGCTCTTCCTGGCGGTCAGCAGCGTGTGGTGCGCGTCGTGGATCGCGCCCGGTTCGACGTGTACGTGCACGCGTTGGATTCGGACGCGGAGGCGCCGAACGAGACGGTGAAAGCCGAGGTGGACGCATTGGGGATGCCCGGCGTGGACTCATTGCAGCCGGTGGAGGTTGCGGATTCATGCCGTGAGAACGCGCAACTGGTCGAAAGCCTGTGTATGGGTCAGGTGGGTTTCGCGCCCTGTGAGGGCAGGACGAAGAAGGACGGGATCACCGACGAGAAGGTGAGCCTCAGTTGGAAGCGTCTCAACCCGGACTTGGCGCATCGCAGCACTTCCGACAGTGTGCGGTTGGATCAGACACGCTACTGCGTCCCATTGCTGGGCAGCGTGTTCGTGATCGACTGCGACGCCCCCAAGCAGGACGGGCAGCCGCATGGCTTCCAAGTCCTACAAGCACAGATCGGCAAGTACGGCGGCGGGCTGCTGCCTGTCACGCTGGCGGTGCGCAGCCCGCACGGGTTGCATTTGTACTATCGCACTCCGGCCGGTTTCGATATCGCGAATCTGAAGAACGCGGTGCATCCGGACATGATGCCGATCGACCTGCGCGTCAGCGGTAAAGGCTATGTGCTCGGCCCCGGTTCGACCGCGAACGGCGGCGTATATCGGATCGTTGATCTGCCGGACGGCGAGATCATCCCGGAAGCCACCCCGGAGATGATGCGGTTCCTCGAACACGAGTTCACCGACCAAGCGCGGCCGACGGTTATGGTGCATCGGCCGGCCGCGCAATTCAGCCTCGACGACGTCATGCGTGATCCCGCGCCGGCCCGTCGTTCGTCGAACGGCCGACCGGACATGAGCCCCATACCGGAAGGCGCGCGTAACGACACGTTGCACGCGTGGGCCTATGGACGGCTGTTGCATCATCCCGACAACGAACGTCAGATCGAACGCGACCTGTACGAGCGCGGCCACGCGTCCGGCTTGCAGGACGCGGAATTGGCGACGATATGGAAATCGATTCTGCGACATCAGGGAAAGGCATGAGGGTATGAGAGTCGACATCAGCGACGTGCTGCTCTCCCAGGCATTGACCGCAATGGCCGACGCCGGATTGGGCGCCGACAGTCCGGCCGAAGCGTACATACGCGGCTACAGGGACGGATGGCAAGCCGGCATCGACCTCGCCATCCGCATCGAAACTAATTTCGACAAGGAGGATCTTCAGGATGAAACAGGTAAGTGACACTGGTGGACTGCATGTCCGCACGCTGCGCATCGAAGTGCTGCGTTCCGACGGCGTAACCATCGATATCGGCTCATTGTCGGGCGGCCCGGACATGCCGAACACGGCCATGGCGCACCCGAAGCTCGTTCGGGACAAGAGGTGGCGTGACCTCGTGTTCAACGCGTTGTTCGACTGGATGGGCTCGGTCCTCGAAGCCGCCGACGACCAGGATGGGGACGAGCGATGAGACGCGCGCATCTGCATGGCGGCTGTTCACGGTGCGGGCGTTTCCTCAGCCTGCAGACCGTGCACCCGCCATTGTGCGTCACCTGTTGGCGGTACACGCATGGCAAGGCGCGATCATGGATCGGATCATGCCGGGTGTGCGGGGCGATCGAAACACGCATGTCCGGCGACGACAACGTCTGCGACGACTGCCGGATCCGATGCGAGGATCCGCCTGTCGACCTGTCGGATCCGGATATCAGACGCATCGTCAACGAAATGAGGCAAGGAGGCGGACGGTGAAACGCAAGCCGGTCGAGCATAAGCCGTCGTGGCTGCGCGTGTTCGCTCCGCCCGGCAACCTCGCGAAACTCGACCCATGCGTATGCGAGGGGTGCGGCCGTTGGGTGCTAGTCCAGCAGCTCGGCGTCTGGGATGTCTATGATGCGGGCGTTGTCAGCGGGGATGATCTGACGGTCGCGATCATCCTCGGCCGACGACTATCCCGCATCAAATGGAACAGCACGTATCGGCAGCCGACGTTGATCGACGTGTGCGGCTCCATTGGCGTTCGGCCGGATGGTCAGTATCTCGCCGAGCACGTGTGCGGATCGGGTCGGATCTCGGACAAGCCGTTCACACCGTCGAAACGCGAACAGCAACCGGGCAAACCGTTCCCGATCACCATGTCGAAGAAGGAGGGTGAGGAATTCGCTCGCCTGTGGCGCATGCCATTGGCGGAGTTGAGGAAAAGAAAAACCCCAACAGACGGATCTGCAGGGGTAGTTGGGCAGCAGCAACTATTCTAGCCGAAAGGATCACATCGTGGAATGCCAACATTGCCGTCAGCCGATCGAAGACCAGTACACGCTATGCGCGGGATGCGAGCTTGCGTTCTGCCGTACGCTCATCCGACTCGCCGCGGATCTCACCCCGTTGCATGACTCGTTGGACGCCACGTTGCATCCTGGCGGGCACGCGCCGACTCGCATCCAGACCGCAACGCCACCCACGCCGATCCGGTTGGACGTGTTGGATCTGATCGACCTGCTGGACGCGACCGCGCGTGAACTGCTGCATTGCCTTGACGGTGTCGACGCCCACTTGGACGGTACGGATCCGCGTGATGAGGATCTGCAAGCCGTATTGTGGCGTGCGGCCGGCCATCCACGCCTCGCCATGCTCCCATTGTCCGGCATGTACTACGAGGCCATCACGGCGATCGCCCGCAAGACCGATCTCGTATTGGATCCGCCCGAGCATCGGCGCGAGATCGGCACCTGCGAACGCTGCGAGACGATGCTGACCGCCGGGCCGAACGATCTCACTGTCACCTGTCCGGCATGCGGTGTGGAACAGCGTGTGCAAACGGTCAAACTACGACGGTTGGAACGGCTGTGTTTTGATGATTCCAAACGCGGCAGCGCGGCCGAGATCGCGCGAGCGTTCACCGATGCGGGCATCACCTGCCGGCGGAACACGATCAGCCAATGGGCCTCGCGAGGGAAAATCACGGCGTCGCCGCAGGGTTTCGCCTACTGCGACGTGTATCGAGCGTTGATCGCCGGCGTGTCGCCACTGGAATAAAACCCGGACTGTCACCATACTATGCAGTGGAATAAGTGTATCCAGAGCCCTTCGAATCTCCCGGTTCGAAGGGCTCTGGCATATTCCGATGCGATCATCCACCTTCGCTTTCGTAGGCTCAGCGGCTAGAGCGTACAACCGCATGGTTGTGTAGTCGCCGGTTCGAATCCGGCCGAACGCGAAGTGGGATCGCATGTTTGGCTTGCGTGCCTGAGAGGACTAAAGGATCACGCCGGGATGGCGCGATAACCAGCAAACACCGTCACTGGTTCGCGGCTTCGAATACCGCCCAAGCCACCAAACCATCGAGAGGGAGTCGTGCGATGAGGAACATCCCCACCCTGAATCTGGTGGTCACCGACGAGAAGACCACCCGCCGGCTCGCCGAGATCACCGACCTGCCGGTCCCCGTGCACGTCACCCCGGCCGGGCATATCATCGTGGACGACCTCGCCCCCTACTTCGAAACCGCCGCACAGGCATTCGTGGATACATGGAACCACATGACCGAGAACGGGACGCCATCATGAGCAACCCCCGGCGAGGCAACGGCAAGGCATACCGGCGAGACCTGCTATGCCAACGCGTCTACGCCCATTACGACCACTGCTACATCTGCGGCCGGCCGGTAGACAAAACACTCGCATGGCCCGACCCATGGTGCAAGACCGTGGACGAAACCATACCGGTCGCACGCGGCGGCGACCCATTGGACTGGAACAACGTCAACCTCGCCCACAACTGGTGCAACAGGATCAAAGGAACACACACACTGGAATGGGCAAGAAACGAAGTCGCGCGACTGCTGCGACTCGACCACGACGCGAAACCGCCGCGACGACCGACCTCGATGCCGTTGACGACCAGCGGCGAATGGTGACCCTCAACCAGGGGAGGGTATCCTCCCATCCGGCCAGGCCTGAACCTCGGGTGCAGTCGGAATATCTCCCCGGGGTTACGTTCCGTCACCTTGGTGACGCGACGGCAAGGAGGTGACGCAGCGTGACGGCTAGAATCTGCGGCTACTGCGGTAAGCCATTGCCCGCGAACGTCACCAGCCGATGCAGATACTGCCCCGGCGGCACGTGCCGCAAGCTCGCGTGGAAACGCGACCATCCCGCGGGCAAGACGCCGCGCAGGAAAGCAGTGCGGAAACCGAAGCCCTCTCGACCCGCGCCAGCCACCGTGTTTAGTTAACTGATGGATTGAGTGGCGACGCTGACGCTCGCACCATGCGTGGTGTTGTTTGAAAAACGT
>NZ_WHZW01000035.1 GCF_010667685.1 Bifidobacterium aerophilum
CTCGTGATGTCATACCTCGGCGTACACATACCACCATCATGTCACCAAAGCACCATAGAGTAAACACACCCTAATTGCCGTACTCGATCCGCAGGCTCGGGTCCGTTTCATGCGTGTCGATGATCCTGTTGTATGCAGTGACCAGATCGGCAAGCATCGCCTTGCGCTCGTCCTGGCTGAAGTGACCGTGCTCATGGACATTGGTCGACAGGAACGCCTGGATGTCCCAGACTTCCAGCCGTTCGGCGAAGTTCATGTCGGCGGCCAGATCCCAGGCGGTTTTCACGCGGTCCTTCACCGTGATGATGATGGGACGCAGGCCGTTCTGGATATTGTGCTGGCATTTTTCCATGAGCAATGTGGCTGGGGCCGTGGTGCAGTGGATGGCGGTGTCGCCGATGTTGAAGTCGCCGCCTCGTCCTGTGGGATCGTCGGCGACCGAGGCTCCGTTGATCTCCACTTCCGGCATGATGATGGACAGCTTCGCCGCTACGAGATGCTGCAGCACCGTTCCCTCATACATGGTGCCAGGATTCTCCTTTTGCCGTTTCTTGGCCTGTTCCAGAAGATAGCCCACCGCCGCGGTGATCGAGAGCGAGTCATCGGCCTCCAGTCTGAAAGGCTTGCTGCTGAAGAACCTGCGGATGCAGTCGATCCAGAAACGCTCGATCTCATCGAACTCTTCTCTGGAAGGATTCTCCTGATTGATGAGCTCCGCGTAGTCCTTCATGATGCCCATAAGACCACGGCTGGTGCGTCCGGCCTCCGCGGCGAGCACTCTCCTGATGCCGTGCTCAGACAGGATCCTCTGGCAGTTCGTTTTGCTGAGTCCTTTGACCTGTCCTTCCTTGTCGGTGAGGTAGTCGTCGGGATCAATCGGCAGCGTGTCTCTCGAAAAGGCGCGGTTGAGCTGCAGGATTCCGGCCAGGTTGCCCTTGGTGTTGATTCCGTGACTGTCCCGGAACCGCTCGATGGGTTCAAGATTCATGCAAGCTCTCCTTCCATTGCAGAGTGAGCCTCGGACTGGGAGCACCCCGCGAAGACCGGTTCGTCCAAAGTGCCTCGGAGTGCCGGAGCAAGGTAGTGTTCCGCCAGCCATGCGACCACGGGAACCGCCACAGCGTCGCCGAATCCGAACAGGGCTTGGTTGGTCCGCAATCCGTCGAGGTTGTAATGCGACGCCCCCATCAGCGCCGCATATTCCTTCGGGGTCATCCAGCGCACGGCGGATGTACCTTCGCCAAGCCGCACAACGGCCTGCCTCGAAGAGCCGCCACGGGCCGTTCTCAGGCATCCTGAAACATCATCCGCGCGGACTTCCCAGGTGGACTTCCCGTTTCTGGTGCGTCGATACGCCGTCCGGTAGGAGACGGACGGATTGTTCTTCAGCTTTTCCACTCTTTCCGCCTGCACGGCGGACAGCGATCCAAGAAAAGCCTCCAACCTGTCCTCATCCCACCATCGGGAATCGTCCGACGGCATTTCCTCGACGTACATGCCGAACCCGGACATAAGAGGTTCGGGCGGTGCCGGCAACACCGCTTTGTGCATGCGCAGGGAAGCGTCGGCGAAGACCTGCTGCAGCCAGTCCGGACGCAACGGGGAATCGGACTGCGAGCCCTTGGGAGGGTTTTTCAGGCCGATCAGGAAAAGCCTGGGACGGGACTGCGGGACGAATCGACGCGCGTCAATGGACAAGGCGTCGACGGAATACCCGAGCCGGTTGAAGGCGCGGACCGCCGCCGCCATGTCTTCGCCGGAATGGGATGTCGCGAGACCTGTGACGTTCTCAAGAACAGCCACGGGAGGCATATCGTCCCCCATCTCTTCCAGCAGACGGATATACTGCCAAAAAGCGCTGGACTGCTTGCCGTTCAACCCGGCACGAGTGCCGGCCAAGGAGATGTCGGTGCAGGGGGATGAGCCCCAGGCAACAGAAATGTCGCGGGGGAGGTCGGATCCTTTCAGTTCGCTCATGTCCCCTTCGACCAGAGTGTGATCCGGGACGGACCCGAAATGATTCCGGTACATCTGGCATTTCTTGGGATCTATGTCGTTCGACCATGCCACATGAAAGCCCGCCTCTTCGAGACCAAGGCGGGCAAGTCCTATGCCGGCGAAGAACTCAAGCGCTTGTGGGGCGGTCGAGCTGCGGATTGCTCCGGTCATGCACCGTTCCTTCCGATTGACGCGACTACTGGTATCAGGGTACCAGTGTACGTAATGCTTTTTCTAGATAGATTTCTAGATAGATTTCTAGAAATAATCAGATCTTTTCACCCCGTCATGCTCGCTGAAGAGCACGGCACGATCCACGACCGGCTCCACGAGCAGCGACCTCGCGATGATCTCCGTCCCCGACGAACGTGTCGCATGCCACCGCGGTATGCCGCCGCTGCGACATGGCCCAGTGGCGGGTCAGCCAGTCGTTGACCACGGGATTGCCGCAGTCGAATCCGGATAACGGATCCTGCGGTGTGAGCCGTCGTGGTCTGGTCGGCCTCGGATTCGCTCATGCCCAGATCGGCTCCCTGCCCAACAGCTCAGCCGCGGCGTAGGGCATCGGCTCATCCAGCGCGACGACGAAGTCGTTCCACGCCGCGTAAGAGAGCGCGACCGCCCGCGACGCCGTCATCCCCTTGGATTCCGCGGACTGGGCGATCCGGTCGCGTTTCTCGTTGGTCATCCGCATCTCGAAGCGGCTTTCCTTGGTGATGGCATATCCATGATTCGATTGTGCGGCAAATGTCCGTACATGAGAAATCGGTGGATCAGATTCGAAGAATTGTTCGTTTCATGTTAGCTTATGTGCGTGTCTTATCTTGTCCATAGGTTATGCATTGCCTTCTCATGTTAGAAAATGTTCATTTCAAATAAATGTTATAGGAATGGTTGATATAGCACATAGCAAAGTGTTATGGTAGAATCAGGTATAACACTTATGGGAAGGAGTCGGAATGGAACGGCGATTGGGCGCGCAGGAACGGCGAATCCTCGATGAGCTGGACTCGAAGGGAAGGGCGATCATCTCACTGATGGCGGGAACCGCATCCGAGACGGCAAGTCTGAAGCGAGCCGTGCGTTCGCTGGAGCGAAAAGGACTCGTCGGAACGACGATCGACCGGTTCAACGGGCGCGATCATTTGATTGTTATCACCGTGGAGGAGGCGCAGCGCAGACGGGAGCAGGACCGTAGGTCTCGCCTTGCCGCGGCAAGGCTGAGGCTTTCCCTTGCCGAGCGTGAGATCAGGGAGCTGGAACGTCTGGTGGACGGCGAGGAATGAGGTTTTTCTAGATAGAAAGATTTCTTTCTATCTAGAAAAGTTCGATGGCGTTTCGATGAGCCTGGACGCCGAAGTCATATCCCTTCACGTCCATTCGTCTTCGCCCTCCTTGAAGTCGAGCCACTTGCACAGGTATTCGTGTCCCATGAACCGATCGATCTGCGGCCATCGTTCGCTGTCGCGCAGCTTCCACGCCTGACTCATGATCGGCCGGTCATACGAGTCGTTCGAGATGAAGTTGTCACGCATCCCCTGGGCCTCGCCGAAGTGACCGCCGGCGATCAGATCGAGGCAGGCGCGCGCGTGATCGGCGACCGGCATCCGGCCAATCCCGGGTACGTCATCCTCTCTGATGCCCCACTCCCCGAATGGAGAACCATCGCTGTCGAGGATGGTGGGCCGTGTCCAATCCAGCGCGCTGAAATGCCAATCGCCCGGAGTCTCCACCCGATCCCCGAGATTCAAGGCATAGATCCCGCTCACATACCGCATTGGCTGTTCTCCAAGATTTCACTCTCTCTAAAAAGATGGGGAGACCGTTTCCGGCCTCCCCGGTCTCCTTCGAATGTCACTAAGAAAGAAGACGAATCAATCATACCGCACCTGCGAATACGCGGCCTCGCAACGCGTGGACTATCGTCCCACAAGCGCGTGGACTATCGTCCCATAAGCCCTTTCCACCCGTGCGGCGACGTGGACTATCGTCCTACAGAGCGTGGACTATCGTCCTGTTCAATCCGCCCTTAGCTCTACTCGCAGTAAGGCTAAGGCCATGCGTTATAAGTTATAGTATTTATATATAGTTAATAGGTAATCCGATTGATTGAATCCGTGGACTATCGTCCTACAACCGCATATCGGCGTGTCTTCTCAGATCCTTGCTCTCGTCTTCCCTTCAGGAAGAGGAAGATTCCTTACGGCACGAGGAGGAACCGACGGTTCCGATCGGTGCAGAATGATTCCCTTTCCCCGTGAGGGGACGGTCACGTTCAGTGCAGGATAGACTTCCCGGACCTTTGCCAGTGCCTGACGGAATTTCTTTCGGAAGTCTGCCTCGTCCTTGAATCCGTCGCCGAAGCGCTCGAACAGCCATTCCCATGACACGAATGTGTCCCGTGACAGCCTGTTGGCCGACGCGGTCAGCCAGATGTACACGTCGTAGGGCATGACGCTCTTGCCCGAGAGCAGGATCTTCGTCACACGGACGTCGAATGGCGCGCTTTCCGTCTGCAGTCGCTCCCAGACCTCGTCAGTGAGGATGAAGCTCGCTCCTGACAGATCCGCGTTCTTGCGGTTGCGCACATGCCTCACGGCCTTGACGATCGGCAGGGAGACGGTGTCATGGATGTCCCCGCCGACGAATCCGGTCGTTCTGCGGATGCTGATATGGCACGCGAGGAGAAGTCGGAGCTGTTCGCGCAACGATTCGACCGTCTTGCCGCCGCGGGGCAGTCCGAGCTCTGCGCACAGTCGGAAGAATGTGGGAATCGTGATCTGATGAGCTTCCGGGTCGACGATGTCGGTCTTCCGGCCGCCGGCGGAACGGATCTGCTTTGCCATCCAGGCCATGAGCAACCTGGGATATTTCCCGCTCGGGAACTTGCGCTGACGGGTCTCCGAATCGATGCCCGGCTCCAACAGAAACTCGTACCGGCCGTTGCGCTTGGAGATGAACGGCACGGACGCATCCGGCTGGACGGTGGGGAACAGCGTGGATGTCAGGATGCTGTGCCCGAACCAGATCTCGGGTGCGCTTGGCTCGCGATCCATGATGTCCAGGACGGTGCTGAGCCGATCGTTGAGGATCAGCTCGCCGGTGACGGGGTCGACGGGCAACGATCCGTCGTCATCTTTCTTCTTCACTGCATCTTTCTTTCTCAGAGGTTGGCCCAGAAATCATCAAGACTCAATCCGAGGGCGGTGGCAAGTCGACAAGCGGTGTCCAGCCGCATCCGGTGAGGGTCTCGATCTCCGGACTCCCACCGTGTGATGGACTGGGGAGGCACATCGGCTCGATGAGCGAGCAGCCGTATGCTGTCACCGCGGCTGTCTCGCATGTCACGAAGGGTCATGAGGTTTCCTATCGGATGAAAGTGGCTTGGATATGGATTGAATCCGTTGGACTGGCTGGATCGCACACCGGCGACAGCTGCTGATCATCATTGAGGTTCACCGTCACACCATTGCCCCGCAGTCGATTCATGGCTCGTTCGGCCTGTTCCCGGCTGATCCATGACTCCACGAATCCATCCTTGCCCTCGTTATGCAAGTCGTTGTCCCGACGTTGCAGTTCGAGCGCAGCCTGTCGGGTACCCGGCTTGATCAGCTGCTGGTTGAAACGTTCGACAATCCTCAAGTCCGATTCGACGGACGCTTCTTGAAGCTGATTCCGGCGCTCATGCAGGTCACGGACAATGCTTCCGATCAAATCACGGGCTTCGTCTGGAGAAATCCGAAACCAATAGAGGTAGGCTCCGCATTTGCTCACGCGTCGGTCTGGATGATCCAGCATCCAACCGTTCATGCGCTGGAAGATGATCATGCGACGTTCGTTTTCCGGCACTCCGTCACGTACGGCGTCCGTATGCATGTGGTTGACGTATCCCGTCGGGACGGACATTTCGGCGGCAAGGGACTCTCCCTCGTCCTCTTCCAACAACAGCGCGTATTTGACGTCTTCCGTCGGAGTGCTTGGATCGGGGTAGAAGCTGGGGTCGCTCACGATGGCGTCGACTCGCATGAGATCGAATGTCGGCGGAAGCTGCGGACAATACTGGACTACCAGATCGCCGCACCTGACGTCCTCGAGGGCGATGCTCCTCTGTGCGACCAGGGTCCGCACATGATCGCGGAAGGAGATGCTCCTCTGTGCTGCCCGGCCCCACTCATGATCGCGATACCTCTTGAGGCTGTCTTCGTCCCATCTGTCGTTGGGTGCCATGTCATCCTCCTTGAAAATCAGCTGTACTGATTGCAAGTGTACACCAATTGGTGTACTGCATGATTCTCCGGCGAGTCTCATAAACGGACGTTTCTGGCACATTCGGCTCTGCAGCCGCCATTCTCGACGGCGAATGGCTGAAAGCGTCTCACAATCCATTTCACAATCAACGTGTCAAAAGGTTCAATATCCGTTGAGTTTTGACACGCTCTGATATGATTGGCTCATGAAAATCGGATATGCCCGCGTCAGCACCGGCGAACAGGACGCGGCGCTCCAACACGATGCGCTGTCCGCCGCGGGATGCGAACGGATCTTCACGGACGTCGCCTCCGGAGCCAAAGCAAGCCGTCCTCAGCTGGACCGGATGCTCGACCAGCTCCGTGCGGGTGACATCGTCGTGGTATGGAGGCTCGACCGTCTCGGGCGGAGCGTGCAGCATCTGGTCGAACTCATGAACCGTTTCAACGCCGGGGGAGTGCAGTTCGTCAGCCTGACCGAGACCATCGATACAAGCACGCCGGGAGGCGTCCTCGTGTTCAACGTCTTCGCGGCGATGGCCCAATTCGAGCGGGACCTGATTCGGGAAAGGACCAAAGCGGGTCTGAAAGCCGCAAGAGCAAGAGGGAGGAAGGGTGGACGGCCTCCGGCCCTCAAAGGCCCGGAAAAGGACGAAATCCGAAGATTGTACGATTCGCGGACCCTGACCGTCGAACGAATCGCCGATCTGATGGGCGTCAGCCGGAGCACCGTCTACCGCGCGCTGGAAGCCACAAACAAGGAGGAACCATAATGCTTTCGGGACAACAAACCTTTGAATTGCTGAAAACAGCATATCTGCGGGAATCGGAATTGCACCGCCGGTTCCCGGACCTTCGGATCCCGGTGAGCGGGCATTGGGACTTCGAGAACCTGTGGAGTGAGATGCGCGACCGGCACCCCGACCTGACCATGGACGATCTGACCGGCGAGACACCGGATCCGGAACTGCTCGCGGACTGGGAATCCACCGTGAAACGGCACTCCTACCGCACCGTCGAAGGCACGGTCTCTTTCACTCCCTGGGATCCGACCGGGGCCTACGACGGTCAACGCGTCGTGCCGACCGTGCTCACGGTCACGATGGACGAGCGGAACCGCCGGGCCGACTTCGACGCCATCGATCTGATTCCTCGCGACGGTCAGAGCGATCATTAGGGCATTTCTTGACCTTCAGGGGTGGACCACAACCCTTACGTTCCATCGCGACGGAACATACGGCTTTGTCGCCATGGAACACCTCCGCGTCGAGATCCGGCGCGACGATGGACGTGGATTCCAATTCCCCTTGTCGGCGGAGCAGGCGAACGCGTGGCACGAGGGAAAGCTCGACGCGCACGACATCGCCCGTAGCGTCTGGGAATGGGCCGACGAACTCCGCGTCCGGAATTGGTGGAAAGACCTTGATCTCGACCCGGACACAGACGGGTGGACCGTGTCCGTCCACCAGGGATACGAGTCCGACGGCTCCTTCTACGGCGGGAGCACGCTGTACCGGTTCGAGCTGAACCATGAGGCCGAGGCCGAACCGATCCAGCCGGACTCGCCGTTCCTCGACGGACTGAACAGGCCGTCGGTCGCCCGTGGAGGACTCGGACTGAGTGTCCCCCAGTCGTTCCGGTCCGGAGTCGGACTGGCCGGTTCAGTTGTGTGTGATCCGGCCGATCCCCTGTCCATGGTGACGGCCGTCGCCGGTCCTACCCGCTAGGAGGCAAGTGGCCGTCTGCTTGATTGCAGACGGCCACTTGTATCTCGATTAAGCCTCGTTGGCGAGCTTCTCTCGGATCGCGTCGTTGACGAAGTCGCCGATCTTGACACCGCGGACGGCGCAGAACTCCCTCAGCCTCGTCTGCAGGCCGAACTCGATCCGGAATGCCATCGAGACCTTCACGGCCTCCAGGGAATCGATCGAATCGATTCCGTCTCCACGGGATGCGTGATCCTGTCCGTCCATGATCGTGCGCGGGGCTTCCTGCTCCTGCGGCCGGAAGACCTTCATCGTGCTGCGCCTCATCGCTCTTCCTCCTTGCCGTCGTTCTCAAGGACCGCGTCGACGATCTCGTTCCATGCCTCGCCATAGCCGTGCAGGTTGCTGCGGAAGCGGTGGCCGAACGACGCCGGGATCTCCTCAAGCAGAGGGATGGACACGTCGAAGATGCCGGCGCCGGAATCCAGGACGGCCTGCCGGAACTCCCGGCTGGACACCGTGTTCGCACGGACCATGGTCATGAGGACCGCGAAGTCCGTGCCCTGACGGGCGCACGCCTCGCATGCGAGGATCGTCTGCTGCAGATCGATCTCGGCCGGTCGCGCCGGGATGACGACGAAGTCCGCGACGTCGATCGTCTCGTCGAGCACGGCGCCGTCCGGCGGGCAGTCGATGATGACGACGCCGCCGTCCGCATCGGGCCTACGGGACTTCATCCGGCGAATCTCCGCCTTGTTGCGGGACACCACCGCAAAGGGCAGCTCCTCGCCGTTGTCCTCGGCGCGCAGGGCCCAGTTCGTCGCGGTGCCCTGCGGGTCGGTGTCGATCACGGTGACATTGAGCTCACGCCGGCTGGCGGCGGTCGCGAGGGCCATACTGGACATGGTCTTGGCGACGCCTCCCTTCGCGTTGAGAACTCCGATGATCATTTGACCCTCCTTGAGTCGGTCGATTCAAACATCTAGAAATCTTTCTAGAAAGAAATCTTTCTAGAAAGAAAGATATCAGGTCGCCCGACATGACACGCCGATGGTAGTGAGGTGGACTCCTGTGGTTGTCTCGTGATACGCCGATTCGAGAGGCAAGTGGCCGTCTGCAATCAAGCAGACGGCCACTTGCCTCCTAGCGGGTAGGACCGGCGACGGCCGTCACCATGGACAGGGGATCCGCCGGATCGCACACGGCCGGGTCGTTGTCATCGAAAGACACTGCCTCACGGTCGAGGCCACGGTCGTTCAGCACCTTATCCAGTGCCTCCCACATGCCGAACTCAGGCGCTCCGATCTCTGCCGCCCAAGAGTTGAGGATGTCTGACGGGGAAAAGGACAGGGCGCTGAGCTTGTCCGGATCGATGCCCTCCTGGATCAGACTGTCCTCGTCTAGATAGTAGGGGAAGTACCAGCCTACGGCGGTTCCGTATTCGAAGCCGTCCGGCTGCCGTGTCGGCTGGTCTGTCCATGTAGGGCAGAAGCGGGACTTCATAAATTCGCAGGGAGTTGATGACGATATGCACATGGATATTGCCGCTGTGGTTATGCCCGTCCGGGTGGGTGCATACAAGGGCTTGGTGTCCGGGGAAATGCTCTTTACAGAACTTCTCGCCCAGCTCCTGCGCCTGGTCTACGGTCAAGCCGTTGTCTGTCCCGTCCCGTGGGTCAAAGCTGATGATATAGTGGTGGCTTTTCACATCTTCCCGTTTTTGATTTTTCTCATAGCGGAGATTCGCCCGCATACAGGCAACAGCGAAATCCTCGCCCCCGCAGTTGAGGGAAGAAATGCGGTAATCCTCCCTCGGTATCAGCCGCCCGTCGAGGTGCCTCATTTGAAAATGAGCGCGTAATCCGGAGTGGTGCCTCACCTGTGGTGAGCGTGAAATCCTAGTC
>NZ_WHZW01000036.1 GCF_010667685.1 Bifidobacterium aerophilum
GAGTTCGTGTCCGACGGCAACAACAGCGATTTCGTGCGCCTCATCAAGGAGGCCGCGATCTTCAAATACCCGATCGGCGAGAAGATCACGTTCGGCCAGAACTGGCGTCCCGCCAGAGGCAAGGAACCGTTCGGCTACTTCTCGGAGGACGGCATCACGATCCACCCCGAGGCGGGCGACAGCAACGACTTCACCGGCCACAACGGCAACGTGGTCCTCTCCTGGAATTCGGGCGGCTACTGGACGATCCAATTCGCCGGCCTCGAATCGAAGAAGGAGGTCGTCGAAACGTACTTCGACGCGACCCACGACGCGGACGGCGGACTGACCGTCAGCGCCGCGGACTGCAACACGTTCGCCCAGTACGTCGTCGCCGGCCTCAGCCAGGCCGAGGACCTGATCCTCCTGCACATCCCGAAGGCCAAGGTCGGCGAACGCGAGGACATCACCTGGAACGTGTCGAACCTGCAGAACTTCGGCATGACCCTGCGCACCTACAAGGACTCCGCCGACAACCCGTACTTCATGAAGGCGTACGGGTTCGCCAAGACCGCATGAGAATCGAGGAAACCATGAGCGACATGAGCGACGAATACACGCTGATCACCCCCGAAACCGAAGCCGACGGCGAGGACGCGCGCCCGGTGCGCATCCAGTACGGCGACGTGAAAATGCGCCTGCCCCGACTGGACGACTCCCGGCACGTGCCGCTCGCGGTCCTGACCGCCGGCATGAGCGCGGTCAGCCGCGGCTGGGACAACCTCGACCAGGACGAGAAGATCGGGTTCATGAGCGTGATC
The DNA here is from genome assembly GCF_010667685.1 of Bifidobacterium aerophilum. Classification (GTDB taxonomy): domain Bacteria; phylum Actinomycetota; class Actinomycetes; order Actinomycetales; family Bifidobacteriaceae; genus Bifidobacterium; species Bifidobacterium aerophilum. The sequence goes on from NZ_WHZW01000036.1 coordinate 801, forward strand.
CTCTCCTACCTGCTGCGCGAATACCCGCGACTGGAACGCGAGATCGACCGCAGGAGCGGCGACAAGATGGCCGACATCGGCCGCATCATCGCCGCATGGGTCGAAGCGTCCCGCACCGACCCAAAATCCTGACGCTCCTGCACCTGTGGTACGCGAACCGTCCCGCGCTGCAATACGACTGGATCGCCTGCTGGGGCGGCCCGTGGGATCCGCGGATCACGCCGGCCCGCGCGGCGTGGCCGATGCTCCGCGAGATCCTCATGGACCGTTCCAGCCACAGCTTCGCCGCACTGGCCGGATGGGCGTACATCCCCGACCCGGCCGACAAGTACATCCACGCCGTCAACCAGGGCGCGAGCAAGCTACGCCGCAGGCCCGACTGGCAGCGGCGTGACATCGGACGCGATTCGCCGCACCCGCGTGCGAAAGACGAGCGCTTGCGGAGCCGGCTCAAGGCACGGCTCGGCATCGTAGGGACGGGAGGCTGACGCATGGCTCAGGAGCTCGGCACCGGCTACATCATCATCCAGCCGTCCGCGAAGGGCCTCGGCAAGGCCATCGAGGGCGCCATCGACGACGGCACGACGAAGGGCGTCAGACAGTCCGGCAAAACGATCCTGAGCCGGGTCGGCGGCGCGTTCAAAACGGTCGGCAAGATCGGCGTCGGCGCGGTCGGCACCGTGACCGGCGCGATCGCGGGACTGGCCGCCAAGGGCGGCTTCGACCGCGCGCTGAACATCGAACGCGCGCAGACCAAGCTCAAGGCCTTGGGCCACGACACGAAAAGCGTCGACGGGATCATGTCCGACGCGCTGGCGTCCGTCAAGGGCACCGCGTTCGGCCTGGGCGACGCCGCGTCGGTCGCGGCCGGACTGGTCGCATCCGGCATCAAACAGGGCAAGAGCCTGTCCACGGTGCTGACCACGGTCGGTGACGTCGCGCAGGTATCGGGCCGGTCCTTCCAGGACATGGGCCTGATCTTCCAGCAGGTCACCGCCAAGGGCAAGCTGCAGGGCGACGAGATGCTCCAGCTCATGCAGTCCGGCATCCCGGTCCTGCAATACCTCGCGGACCATTTCAAGGTCACCAGCGCGGAGGCCCAGAAGATGGTCTCGGACGGCAAGGTGTCGTTCGAGGAGTTCGAGGCCGCGATGAGGGAGCATCTCGGCGGCGCCGCCAAATCCGCCGGGGACAGCTTCGAAGGCGCCATGGGCAACGTCAGGGCCGCATTGAGCCGGCTGGGCGAGACCATCGCCACGCCGGTCATCAAGGGCCTGACCAGCATGTTCAACCAGGCCATCCCGATCATCGACGGGTTCGCCGCCGTCGCGAAACCCGCGATGGAACAAGTCGGCAAGGCCATCGAAAACGGGCTGACGAACGCGATCCCCGAAGCCACGAAGGCACTCGAATCATTGAGGAACGGCCTGCAATGGTACGTGGACAACGGAGGGCCGGTCAACAGCGCCATGATCGCCATCGCGGCGGGCATCGCCACGCTGAAGACGGCCGCGTTCCTCACGTCCACGGCCGGTACGCTCAGGGATTTCACCGCGGCGCTCAAGCTCGCCTCGGAAACGGCCGGCAAGGAAGGCAACGCGTTCTCCGCGCTGTCGCAAAGCCTCAAGCTGATGGGGTCGTCGTCCACCGGCTGGACAAGGGCCATCGGGTCGATGTCGGGCACGCTCGGCCAGATCGCCACGAAGGCCGGCAAGGCCGGCGGAGGCATCACCGGATTGAGCAGGGCGCTCGGACTGGGCCCGTGGGGACTGGTCGCGGCCGGCATCGCGGCCGTCGCTGCCGGTCTCGCGTTCTTCTTCACGCAGACCGAAACCGGTCGCAACGCATGGCAGTCGTTCATGGATTTCCTCGCCCCGGCATGGCAGGCCGTCCAGAACGCATGGCAGGCCGTGCTGCCCGTCCTGCAGGGCCTCGTGCAAGGGTTCATGGACACGGTCGGCGGAATCGCCGACGCGATCGGCCCCGCATTGCGAACCGCAGGCGACACCGTCGGCGGTGTGTTCGCCGGCCTTGCGGATTCGATCGACGGATTCGTCCGACAGATCGGCCCCGCTCTCGAAGGGATCGTCACGGCCGCAGCCGCAGCGTTCTCCGGTCTCACGGACGCGGCGGCACCCGTGTTGGGCGCGTTGGGCGACTGGTTCCTGCGGGCATTGGAGCCGATCAAAGCGAACCTGCCGGCGTTGGCGGACTCGTTCGGCCAGCTCGTGCAGGCGTTCGCGCAGGCCGGCACGGACCTCGCACCCGTGTTCTCGGACATGTTCGCGCAGATCGGCGACGCTGTCGGCCGGCTCACGCCCGTCATCGGCCAGCTCGTGCAGGCGTTCGCGGATCTCGGCCCCGCACTGGTCACGCCGATCGTGAAAGCGGTCGTCGGGATCGCGCAGGCGCTCGTCCCGGTCATCACCATGATCGCGCAGGCCATCGCCCAGCTCCTGCCGACGGTCATGCAGATCGTCACCACGCTCGTGGGCGCGCTCGTCCCGGTCATCACCATGATCGCGAAGGCCATCGCCCAACTCCTGCCGCCCATCCTGTCGCTGATCACGAACGTCGTATCCCTGCTGATGCCGGTCATCGCGCAGATCGTCACGTTCATCGCGGGCATCGTCCCCGTGCTCGTCACGCTCGCGACGACGCTGATCGGCATGCTCGTCCCGGTCATCACCGCGATCGTGAACGTCGTCACCGCGCTGATCCCCGTGGTCGTGCAGGTCATCACGACCATCATCAGCGTGCTCACCCCAGCCATAACCACGATCATCGGCGTCATCCAAGGCGTCGTGACCGTGCTGACCGGCGTGATCACGTTCCTGACCGGCGTGTTCACCGGCGACTGGTCCAAGGCGTGGGACGGCATCAAACAGGTCTTCTCCGGAGTATGGCAGACGATCAAGAGCCTGTTCACCGGCATATGGGAAACGCTGAAGGCGGCGATCAAGGGCGGACTGGACGTCATCAAAAGCGTGTGGAAGGCCGCGTGGACCGCCGTGTCCAAGGCGTTCTCCAGCATCTGGGACGGCATCAGGAACGCGGCCAAGGCCGGCGTCGACCATGTCGTGGACACCGTCAAGGGCATCCGAGACCGGATCACCGGCTTCTTCTCGAACGCGGGAAGCTGGCTCGTGAACTCCGGCAAGGCCATCATCCAAGGCCTTGTCGACGGCATCACGGGCATGATCGGCGCCGCCGGCAAGGCGATCGAGGGCGTCATGAGCAAAATCAGGGGCTTCCTGCCGTTCAGTCCCGCCAAGGAAGGCCCGTTCTCCGGCCACGGGTGGACGCCTTACTCCGGCCGGGCACTCGTCGAGGGGCTCGCGCAGGGAATCACCGACGCGATGCCGCAGGCGGAACGATCCATCGACCGGGTCATGGCCGGCATGCGGTCACGCCTATCCGACGTGGCGCTGGCCTCGCCGAGGATCCAGCCGTCGGATGGCCGGATGGTGGCCGACTGGGCGGACACGGCGTTGCACGCCGCATGGGATGGACGCCTCACGGCGATGCTCGGCATGGATCCCATGACCCAGAACGCCACATCGACCACGTACAACATCACGATCGACGCGCGACGCGTGACCGACAGTCCGCGTCTCATGTCGATCATCGACGAACTGGTCGGCGCGGCGGGCGTTACCATGCGCGCCCGCGCATGACCGGGCCGGGATGGGGATCCCCGTTCCGGCTCTTCGAACGGAGGCATCATGGCCAATGCGTATGGCAATCAGGTCGGTCATTGGAAGGTGAAGGTCAACGCGTGGGTCGTGTCATCGACGGCCACGTCGGACACGATCCGCGTGCAGGCGATCGCGGTCATGTCGTCGGGCTGGTGGACCGAATCGTCCAATTGTTCGGCGAGCGTGTGGATCCAGGGCGTGACCGACTCGTCCGGCGCTTCGCTGGGATACCAGCGGCTGAATCCGGGCGAGCGGACCGTGCACTCGCACGATTTCGTCGTCGGCCGGACCGAGGACGCGCGCAGCCTGTCGTGCCGGGCGAGCCTGACGGTGCCGTACGGCGAGCCGGGCACCAGCACCGCCAGCGTGAACGTGAACGCGAGCGGCATCAAATACAAGGAACCGGACGAGCCGAGCAAACTGTCGATCGCGCGCGTGAACGACACGAGCGCGAAACTCACATGGAAGAACAATCCCGACAACGACGATCTCAAACCGTACAAGCAGCTCGTCATCGACCGGCAGGGCGGCACCGGCGGCGCGGCGGTCGGCACCACCACCATCACCCTGACATCCGGCAATGAACGCGTGACCCTGCCGGTCACCGTACGCGACAACCTCCTGCCCAAGTTTTCGGCCGGCACGCAGAACGGCGTGACCCTCGCCTACGAAGGCACCGGCATCCGCTTCACCGGAACGACGCCCACGACGTTCACCCAATGGAGCCGCCCCGTCACCCTGGAAGCGGGAGACTACCACGCTGACGGAGACGGGGCGCTCATCAAGATCACCGCATACGGGGACACGACCGGCACCGCGCTCATCGACACCCGCACGATCCCGCAGGCCACGCTCGAGGCCGGCCGGTACACCGTCGCCATCGCACTCACCGCCAAACAGACACCGCCCGACGGCATCCGTCACCCGTACCTCGAACGACTCGACTAAACCCCACCATGCGTGGGGTTTCTTCATAGAAAGGACCCCACACCATGGGAGCCATCGCACTCACCGGCCAAACACTCGGCCGGACCAGCCTCAACCTCACGGCCGGCACCGTCACCAAAAGCGTGCCGGTCACCGTCACCAGCCGCAACATCCTCTCCTACGGTCCCGCGACCGGCAACGGGCTGACCGCCACCGTCAACACCGACGGATCATTGCACGTCACCGGCACCGCAACCAAGCAATGGAGCGGACTGGGCTGGAAATTCCCCGTCCCGTACAAGGGCACGGCCACGCTCTCCGTGCCCGCTACGGTCAGCGGCCTGTCGGTCAGCGTCAAATGCCTCGACGCGGCCGGGCAGATCATCGGCACGCAGATCCAACCCAACACAAGCGGGCAGATTCCCGACACGGCCACCCACCTGCGACTCGACATCCTCTGCTCGCAGGCCACACCCACCGCCGTCACCGGCGACATGAAGATCCAACTCGAAGCCGGCAACAGCGCGCACCCATGGATGAAACCGGACAACACGAGCCTCAATGGGGGGGGGGTATGAGTTAGAGAACTTGTGGCCCAAGCTCACGGGCACGCAGACTATCAAGGGCATCACGTACACGCCGGACGGGGAAGACGTGATCGCGGACGGCACCGCGACCGACTGGGCCGTCCTCAAGCAGACGATCCATCTCGCAGACGGCGACTACCTGATCTCAGGCAACAGCAAACGTATCCAGATCGGAGCCAACGGCACCTACCTGCACCCCGCCGACAATCCCCAGCACATCACCGCAGGCGACTACGACTGCGAGATCAGCCTGCCCGCAGGCACCGTCTGCAACAAACAACGATTCACCCCCAGACTCTACCGAATCTAACCCAATCTTTAAGGAGGGGGCCCATGCGTTGACAGGACCAACCCCTGTGTGGGCGGTCATCCTGACGACCGCGATCACGTCGGGGGCGCTCACCAAAACCAGCTGACAGCAAGGAGGAGGACATGTATTGAAAGGACGACCACCGTGAATCTTCCCGCAGGCCTGCCCGCATGGGCGTACGTCATCGTGAGCGCGATGATCCTCGCCGCCCAGGTCGTCGCCGCCCTGTGGATCAACAGGAAGGGCGAGGACCGTGACATGGCCACGCGCGGCGAGATCACCAACAACCACGACAAAAACCTGCGCGACGACCTCGACGACAAAAACCGTAGCGTGCTCGACGCGATCGAACGCCTCCGCCGTGACATGAACGGCGAATTCGCGACCGTCAACGAACGCATCGCGAACAACGAATCCAACGTCAACGAGCTCCGGCGCGAACTGCACGACCTGCGTCGCAGCGAACAATAACCAACCGGACCAAGGCCCCGCTCCAATCGCGGGGCCTTTTCCATATCCACCGGAATCGAAAGGAGACAAGGATATTGGATCACCGCACCCATATTCGTAACAAGGGCAAGCCGTGGCGGCTCATCGCCATGCCGGTCGCGCTGCTGCTCGCGGTCACGCCCGTGATGGCGTTGGCCGACAGCGGCGTCGACGTGTCCAACTGGCAGGGCTGCGTCAACACGAGCCGCGCCGAAAACGCGAAGAACGCGGGCGCGTCGTTCGCGTTCGTCAAGGTCACCGAAGGCGTCGGATACACCGACAAGTCCGCCGACTGCTCCATGGCCGGCTTCGCCAACGCGGGCATCCGCCGCGGCGTCTACCACTTCGCCCGCCCCAACCTCGGCAACACGCCCGAAGCGGAGGCCGACTGGTTCATCTCCCAGACCAAGGGATACGTGAATCAGGGCGTCATCCCCGTGCTCGACTGGGAGCCGGGCGGCAAGTGGAACACGCAGACGTGGTGGGCCAAACGATGGCTCGATCGCGTGCAGGCCGCGTGGGGCGTCAAGCCGCTCATCTACATGAGCGCGTCGGTCGTCCAGTCCGGCGACTGGACCGAGGTCGCTCAAGCCGATTACGGCCTGTGGGTCGCCGGCTACCCGAGGGGCTATGCGGGCGACCGCCTGCGCGACCCCGGCAACGTGCCCTACTCCGTCAGTCCGTGGAAGTTCGCGGCAGCATGGCAGTATTCCAGCAGCGGCAACGTCGCGGGCGTCGGTCAGGCCGTGGACGTCAACTGGTTCTACGGCGACGCGGTCACATGGGCCAAGTACGCCGGACAGGCCGACACCAAGCCCGTCACCCCGCCGACCGTCGCCCCGTCGGAGCCGAAACCGTCGACCCCGACCGGTGATACGGACAGCATCGCCCGCGCCGTCATCCGCGGCGAATACGGCAACATGCCCCAGCGCAAACAGTTGCTTGGCAGTCGGTTCGACGAGGTGCAGGCCCGGGTCGACCAGCTCCTAGCCTCCAACGGCTCCGGCAGCTCCACGTCCTCCGGCTCGACGAGCGTGACCGTGCGCGCCGGGGACACGATGAGCGCGATCGCCGCGCGAACCGGCCTCTACCCGCTGTCCGCGTGGAGCGTGCCCAGCGGCAACATCAACCGCATCTGGCCCGGCCAGACAGTCACCTACCGGGGCGCGGCCCCGAGTGTGACGACCTCGACGCCGTCCGGTCATGTCGTGCGGGCGGGCGAGAGCCTGTGGTCGATCTACGGGACCGGCTGGCAGGCCGCCGCCGCGCGTAACGGTATCTCCTACCCGTACCTGATCTACCCCGGACAGGTACTGCGATAACCACCTGGCCGCGTCCCACACAGGCGCGGCCATTACCTTTCAAGGAGCATCATGACAGACCAGACCAATGTCGATGACACCGCGGATACGAGTGACGTGCCCGACTGGCTCATCCACAGCCGCGTGTACGACATCCTCAAATGGGTCGCCCTGATCGTCCTGCCCGCACTTGCCACGCTCGTGCAGGCGCTCGGCCCCGTATGGGGCTGGACGTGGGCCGACCCGGCCGCGACCAGCATCACCGCCGTCGCCCTGGCCGTCGGCGTCATCATCGGCGCAAGCCACCTCAAGGCGATCACGGCCAGAAAGTCCTGATGGAATAATTTGCGCCCGGTTTTAAGCCGCCCTCACTCCCCTGGCTTGGAGAGTGAGGGCGGCTCTTTTGCGTTCTACGGCAATGGTTTTAGGGCTGGTTTCGTGCCCACATTTTGCCCACATTTTTCCGAAAAACAGGGTAATTCCACGTGATTCACGGAAATGAGAAAAAGCCGCTCAGCCCTACTCCCGTAAGGCAAAGCGGCTTGTTTCCGCCGAAGCGGAACAGTGGAGTCGCGGGGAATTGAACCCCGGTCCGGTAACCGTACCCTCAGTCTTCTACGTGCGTAGTCTGCTGGCCGTTTGGCAGTTTTTCTGCCCCCATCTATGTCGCAGACAACCGATGGCGGGCATATTCGCAGTAAAAGTCCCGATACAGACCTGCAACGCGGCTATATCAGCAAGTCTTCTTAACGACGCTCGGCATCCCCCCAAAGACGAGAGGGAGCGAACGGAGCGGCTGCTCGCTGGTTACTCCTGGCGCGAAGCTCAGGCAGCGAGAGCGAACTCAGTGCGGTTAGATTTAGCACTTATTCTTTTGCCGGGGGCATCCACGAGCGGACCCGGCGTTCTCGGCACGCTTCCCTGCGACGAACAGGTCACCGTCGAAACCGATCGACCCCAATCTTGAATTATCAAGCCTCCGTTTTCACGGACTTTTCAATATAACCCCATCAAAGCAACATGTCAAGTCACTTGATGATCGGGACCGTGTTTGCTGTTCTGATGGAGGGGTGGGAATAGTTAGAGGCTTCTAGGCAGAATGGGTGGTGCCTAAACCT
>NZ_WHZW01000037.1 GCF_010667685.1 Bifidobacterium aerophilum
TCCCTCGTGATGTCATACCTCGGCGTACACATACCACCATCATGTCACCAAAGCACCATAGAGTAAACACACCCTAAATACGGCCGGTAATTCGGCTGGCCTGTTCAAGGAGTCGGATACGTCCTATCGGACTGTATCCGACTCCTTTTGTTTTCTGATTGTCGACTGATGGTCGAAGTCATTACTAAATTAACTAGTATTAATGATTGTATTTCAAAATTAATTCTCAATATTGGAATATTTGGAAAGGTAATAGTTTTATGACAGATGGCGAGAAGAGAATGATGCTAAGATATAAAACTTGTACATGGAGTTTTGTTGTTCTGGGTTTTTGTCTTGATGGTTATCAAGTTATAATTAAAATTGCGCAGTCTTCTAGTATTGAAACACTTTTCGGGAATGTACGAAAAGCTGTTATTGAAATCCCATGTTTCGGTTCGGATGCTGGATGCGGTCTGCTCCTGGGTGTTCTCGGTGTTGCTGCGGGCATTGCTGTGGGCATTGCTGTGGATGATTCATCGGTGGTTCGCCATAAATCTAAGTTTATGGCGCGGGCATTGTTGATAGTGACGATCGGTGCGTCGTTGTGGTCGGGCATGATGATAATGTCCGCGCTAGCGAATGGGCAATATTTATATATGTTGTTTATCGTTGTCTTATGCTTTACTCTTCCTTATTTTTATGGAGTGAGTGAGTCTTCTGCTTTTTTAAGAATGCTTGTTAAGGTTAAAGAAGAAGAATTGAGAGAAATGCGAAATAAGTACGGTGAATTAGAGACGGATTTTGCTGTTAAAAATGATCTGTTAATTCGGAATGTTGAATACGGTATTTTGATTGTTATATCGTGGGTGACTTTTTCCTGGGTAGCTTCTTTGGCTGTTCTTTATCGATCGGACTGGGTGGGATGGCTTGTGGGTATGAGTTGTGTTGTTGTGTCGCTAATTCTTATTCACTTTTTTAATCGATATATTCAATTTGCAAAAACTGAGTTGCCGGTGCTGACACGCTCCATTTTTCTGTCATTTTTAAAATATCATTCTATTTCATGTCTGCTGCAATTTCTTTAGTTTTTGCTTACTGTATATATTTATGCTACTGTCTCTCATGTCTTGTTATTGTTAATGATAGTAAATTATCTTTTATTTTGAGCGCGATTCTATTTATTCCCTATCTGATCGATTTCTGTATATTTGTATTTAGCCGGAATATTTTTAAAAAAAGTAGATTGGATTATTTAGCCTATGCAGAAGGGCTGCAAGAAAAGGATTTGAAGATAGTGAAAGATGATATGAAATGGCTTGATAGCCAAATTACAGGATCTCATGTTATCCACGTATCGCGACCGCTGGATCCTCGCAATTTTACCGGTCAGGGTGCTCGGCGAATAGACTCATCGACCTCTCGTGTGTGATTCAAGACAATTTGAGATGATCCTTGGATAAAGTTCTCGGAACAGGTACGTGCATCATTGGGGACCTACGGGTCGGCACGTAGCATGGTTAAGTCATGGAAATGCCGAGTGGAATGTTTTTGTACTCTTCTGCATGTTGAAGGGAACGGTAATTAATCTCTCAACTACTTATTGATCAAAAGCAACGGTGATTGCCCGGCAATCTTGTGATGCCGGGCAATCCCAGATTGATATAACTCTGAGAACGATCTCAGACTTCTTGCGGTCCCGGCCCCATGGGGCGAAAGTCTTCTGGCGCCCGCCGTGAATACTGCCTCATAGCTAGCGTGGCCTTCCCGCTACGACACAGCCTAACATCACAGGCGCGACACTTCGGGGTGGAGTAGACGACCTTGTCAACGCAATATCTGGAAAGTCTGCTTTGTCAGGCAGGTTTTTAGGTGGGTGCTGTCTACCTGTGCATTGGCCTTCCACGAAGCTGCGATATGGGTCAATGGTTTTTGAGGTTGTTTGGGATCGGGTTGTTTCCAGGTGGCGGTTGAGAGCACGTCGTGTTCTGAAGCCGGAGTCTTTACTTGGGTGCTGGCTATTACAGTTTTCGGCTTAGTACTCTTACCTTTGTTCGCGGTCAATGAGTAGGTTTTTTGAGAGGAAACCCATCCGGAGGGGAAACGCCATTTCTCCGCCTTATACCGTTTTAATGTGTCGGCATCGGCTGTACATGGGATGCCATACGTATTGTCCGTGCCAAAGGAGAAGAGCAGACGGGCGTATTGTGATATGGAGGGTCGATGCGGATACTTGGCTTTATCAATGTGTCCGCCATGATGGGCGGCGACCACGGCGACTGGTTCGGCGTCTGGGAACGGGTCCGTGAAACTGCTGTAGGACGCATCGCCAGGCAAGATCCATTTGACAGGACGATCGTCGTGCATATCTTCGATTTCGACGGCAATGCCGCATTCGTTGGCATTTTTTTGGGACAGTTTCCCGGTGCACTGGATCAACGATATGACTTGTGTTCCATTGCCGAATGATGCTGTGATCGCATGGTTGGTCGGCGCGGGATTCGGGAAATTGAGTATGGTTCCGCCCCTGCTTCTAAGCTCCTTGCCTACACGTGATTTGTTGAAATTAAGGCTTGTTGGTCGTGGTGGGAGAATCCATGTATTCGATCTAAAGTCTTCTCCGGAATGGAAAATTCCATTGTAGTGATCGCAATGCCAGTGAGAAAGAATGATGGGAGGGTTAGTGCAATTGCAGAATTGCAGGTCCTTCGGGGTGGCTTTCTGATTTCTCGGGGCGTCGCATCCAAGGTCGCTATATAAGAGCACCTTCCCGTGGGCATCCGCAAGGCCGACGCAGGTTCCTTGCCCCACGTTAAAGCAAATCAGTTGCTCCATGCGCGGTATCTTTTGCAGTGTTTTCCGAATTATGGCGTCATTGCCTGCGGGCCATGCGGTGACGTTCGTTGCTGCATTAAGAGCGGCGGCCTCCTTGGGCGGACATATGGTTATACCGGTGAAATAATGATATGTGTTGATGTTGCTCTGTTGGGGATTGCTCCAGCCAAAATTCAATAACGCCATTGTTCCATTATTCAGGGCAATGGTATTCTGTTCTACCACTGAGCCAAGAATAATGGTGAACCAAGCATCGACATTCTGCCTTTGTGAAGCCACCTTAACTATATTTTCATATCGATCGGCTTGTAAAGTCAAAGAAATCGTGCATAACTTCAGATAATGAAATGGATCATTGACTTCGTTGAATATGCTATTGGGTGAATTACGATCGGAATCGTTTTCGGTGAATACTCTATTCCAATAATTATTAACTCGCTCCAGTATTAAGTCGGGATATAATAGTTCCCTAAGAGAGTTTGAGTTTTCTGGATGAATGGCGAAAGGAAAGGAGCTGTTGCTTGTTGGCCAAAATGCCGTGGAATATGCGTTTACTGCGTCGAAATCAACTTGTATCATTTCATCATTGACGACATGATAATCAGAAATTTGAGCGTAGTAAACATTCTTTATGGATTGACCGACGGAAAACGCGTTTCGTGACCGAAGCCGATTGGAAAGAATCTGTAAGTTGCCAGGGGTGGCGAGGCGATCATACTGTGTGCGCGTTCTTCCGTTCATGTTCACATGATATGTCCTCAGGAGAGGAGACACCATGTGAATCTCGTGTAGCGTGCGCCGTCTCATTGTCGGAATTCTTTGCTTTCAGGCTGGACGATCCGTATATATCGATCCAGAGCCCCCATGTGTCGTGCGCCTGTTCAGTTAGCATATAGAAAAGCATCGCGTCATAGACCAGCCGTCTAATCTCGTTGTCCCGAGCGATGATCAACGTAAAGATGATCATCATGATCGGATAGAAGACGAGTCGTGTCGCTTCGTCTTGCGTTTGTTCATTGTTGCGGTTCTTGTATGTCAACAGGCCGCCAGCTTCGGTGACGAGTCCTACTATGACGAGAATCACGCCATCGGAGTGATATTGGTCTCCCATAAATTCGGCCCATCCGGTGACAGTAAAAAACCGAAAACTTGCGCCGCGGTTTTGATGAGACCCCACCGTGAATCTGGAATCATGACGGTGACGCCGGCTAAAATGAACACTGCTCCGAATATGATCATCGTGGCCGTGCTTACGGCGCCTTTGCTGATGAAACCCATGAATAGAATGCCGATCAGCAGGCAAGTAATCGATGCCAATAATCCTACGGCGATGGGCCAATGCGTCACTGGCATCGGAATGGCGAAGCTGGTGATGGGGTTACTATTGTGGCGGATCGCCGGTCGTCTCCATATAAAACAAACCACTAGCAAACCGAAGAAACCGATAACAGCCATTGTGCGGCCGATTTGATATTTTGTGATGTGCTGGTGTGCTCTGTGCTTTCCCTTCATGTGCGTAACGTTACGCGGATGCGTGCGATAGGGGCGTGTAGACATATGGCGTGTCTTTTGCATTTTGACGAAGGCCTGGCTCGCTGTCCGTCGTGGTACTTAACGGTATAGACTGATGAGACGTAAAAGAGGGAATCTTCCTCTTGGCCAACAGCGGAAGGAATCTGACGTATGGGGAACGGTTCGATGTGGAAGCTGCAGAGGCTGCGTCTGACCAACTTCCGTAGATTCGGCGACCTGAGCATTGACTTCGACGATCATGTGACGGTTCTTGCCGGAGATAACGGTGCTGGCAAGACCTCGGTGCTGGAAGCGGCGGTTGTGGCGTTGGGTTCGTTCCTCAGCCGTGTCGACAATCCCTACATGCGCATGTATCCCATCAATTTCGCCGCGAACGACCTGCGTCTCAAAACCATTGCCACCGGTAGCGTTCTGTCCAAGGAACCGCAGCCGGTCTCCGTTGCGGCCGATGGCGTCGCCTTCGGAGAGAACATTCAATGGACGCGAGCCAAGAATACGGTGGACGGTCGTACGCGAGTCGTCGACGCCAAGCAAGCCACCGCGGTTTCCGAACATATCCAGCGGATCGTCAAGCAGGGCGAGCCGGAAACGCTGCCGTTGCTGGCCTACTATGGCGCCGGTCGTCTGTGGGTGCACAAGAAGGAGAAGCTGAACTCCGAACGCTGGTTCGCGAAGGGGTTCTCCCGCTCCAGCGGTTACGTGGATTGCCTGGATGCCGCCACCAACGACAAGATGATGGCGAGCTGGTTCAAGCAGATGTTCGAGGTCAGCATCGAGAACGGCGCGCAGCCTCCGGAACTGACGGCAGTGAGCCATGCCATTTCCTCGTGCTTCCAGGAGCTGACCGGCAACAAGAACGTGACGGTCCGATACAGTGCCAAGAACTATGGTCTGGTCGTCAATGGCCTTGTGGAGGATGATGGCGCTCCTCAGGGGCCTATGCCGTTCGAAATCCTCAGCGACGGCTATCGCGGCGTGCTGAGCCTCATCGCCGATATCGCCTATCGTATGGCCGTGCTGAATCCCGATGCCAAGGACATTCTCGGCGCTCCGGGCATCGTATTGATCGACGAGATCGATCTGCACCTGCATCCGCTGTGGCAGGAACGGGTCGTCCAAGATCTGACGACCGTATTCCCGAACGTGCAGTTCATCGTCAGCAGTCACGCTCCGGCGGTGATCGCCTCGGTCAAGGACAATCAGATCCGTCGTATTCGCAAGTGTACCGAGCAGGAAGAATCCGAACTGGAGAATCCCACCGGCGAAGACTACGTGTCGTACAAGCCTTCCTCGAAGGCTACCGGCGGTCATAGCATTCGTGCCGTGCTCGAAGACGTGATGAATGCGTATGATCTCCCTCGCGTGACGCGGGAACTGTCTGCCGACTTCTATCGCGAATTGTCGGATGGCAACCTTGATAAGGCCGAGGAAATCCTCGACAAGTGGAAGGAATATTCGGGCGAGGACGATACCAACGTGCTGAGCGCCGACACGTCGCTGACCATGGAACGGATGGATCGCGAAGATGCTCTTGATTAAAAAGGGTAATGCCCCGTATGAGTTCGCCGCTTGCGTGCCAACGGTGCTGTCCTCGGACAATCTCAACCTTGACGGCGAGACGCCGTTCGACCTGCTGACGTCCGGCGCGAAAAGTGAGCTGAAGGAGAGCTTGCTCAAAGAGCAAGGGTACCTGTGCGCGTATTGCATGCGCGGCATCGACGCCGACCGCATGCGTGTCGAGCATTGGCATCCGCAGAGCGATGGTGTGGAGGGTGCCAGGCTTAGTGTGCAGTACTCCAACATGTTTGCCTGTTGCGAAGGCGGAGAGGAGACCAAAGCTCCGCCGGAAGACCAGACATGCGACAAACGTAAGGGTGAGCGGTTCATTACCGTCAACCCCACGTCGCAGTCCGATATCGACACGATCTATTATCAAGAGGACGGTGTGATCAAATCCATGGATCCTGCCATCCAATCCGATCTTGGGGAGCCGGGGGAGACCGGCAAGAAGGCGTTGTCTCCGCTCGGATTGAACCAGAAGGATCTGATTCGTAATCGGGAGGCGATTTGGGCCTCCATTAAGACGAAGCTGAAGAACATCCATGGGAAGGATGCGTCCATTCGGTTCTGCAGAAGCATGCTTAAGGAATACGAGCAGCCCAGTACCAGCCTTAATCGGAAGAAGGCCGGGCATCGTAAGGCATATGCGGGCATTGTGATTTTCTTCCTGAAGCGGGAACTTCGCTCCTACGGTGTACAGGCGTGAACATGATCGTGCCGGTAACTGATTCGTTCCGTTACCGGCACTGATCATGTTCATCTCATGCATGATGCCGTACTGATACCCCGATCAATCCGTGCGGTGGCCGAGGTGCCTCATTTGAAAATGAGCGCGTAATCCGGAGTGGTGCCTCACCTGTGGTGAGCATGAAATCCTAGTCCGCGTCGGCTTGTGGGGTTTCGTCGTCTTCCGGTTCGACGCCCGCGATCCGGGCGAGCGTCTTG
>NZ_WHZW01000038.1 GCF_010667685.1 Bifidobacterium aerophilum
AGGTTTAGGCACCACCCATTCTGCCTAGAAGCCTCTAACTATTCCCACCCCTCCATCAGAACAGCAAACACGGTCCGCGCCAGCACCGCCGTTGAACTCGCGTGAGTTCGAGCGGATGATGGACGGCAGTCTCGAGGACGAGCTGCGGTACGTGCGCGACCAGCTGAAGAACTACCTGGACGATCCAGAAACGCCGGCGACCGCGATTTCGAACATCGCCGTCCGCTACGTGCAGGTATGCGAGAAGCTCCACGACATGGCCGGCGGCGATGACCTGCTCGACCTGGAAGACGACAGCACGGAGGTGAACGAGGATGCCGGAGCGTCGATTGTCTGAGATCGCCCAGCGGCTCGTGCAGCCGTCCGGCATCGTGTCGAGCGACTTCACCAAGCTGAACCGCGTCGCGCTCAAGGCCGGCATCCGGTACGACCTGTGGCAGCAGGGACTGCTCTATCTCCTGTTCGCCCGGCGGGCGGATGGCAAATACGCGTGCGGCGAGGGCGGCACCGTCGTCAGCTCGTGCCGGCAGATCGGCAAGACGTTCACGCTCGGCACCGCCATGTTTTTGAAGTGCGTCCTGCATCCCGGACTGAAGGTCATCTGGACCGCGCACCACACGCGCACGTCGGATGAGACGTTCGCCGACCTGTGCGATCTGGCGAAGAACAAGCTGCTCGCCCGCCATGTGGAACGCATCAGACGGGCGAACGGCCAGCAGGAGATCACGTTCCGCAACCGCTCGCGCATCATGTTCGGCGCCCGCGAGAACGGGTTCGGCCGAGGACTGCACTCCGTGGACGTCGAGATCTTCGACGAGGCCCAGATCCTGACCGTGCGCGCATTGGACAACATGCTCCCCATCGTCAACGTCAGCCCCGACCCGCTGGTCGTATTCCTCGGCAATCCTCCAAAGCCGGGCGATCAGTCCGAGGTGTTCGAGGAAAAACGAGCCGCGGCGATCAACGGCACGGACGGCATGGTGTACGTCGAACTCGCCGCCGACCGCGACGCCGACCAGGACGACCGCGAACAATGGGCCAAGGCCAACCCCAGCTATCCGAAACGCACGAGCGAGACCGCGATCCTCAGGATGCGCAACCTCATGGCCGACGACAGCTTCCGCCGCGAGGCATTGGGCATCTGGGACGAGACCACGGCCAGCCGCGCCATCGATCCCACGGCGTGGCAGGCCGCGACGGTCGAGCCGGAGTCGGTCGACAAGACCGGGCTGGTCGGTTACGCGCTCGACATGGCGCCCGACCGGTCGTCGCTGGCGATCGGCGGCGCGATCCGCCATCCGGACGGCACCGTCCACGTCGAACTACGCGAATTCCGCGCCACCAGACAGAACGGCACCATGTGGGCCGTCGACCATATCGCCGAACACTGGCCGAAGACCGCGAGCGTCGTCATCGACGCCCAAAGCCCCGCCGCCGCGCTGCTGCAGGAGCTCAAGAGCCGGCACGTGCGGCCGATCGTCACGAACGCGCAGGACATGGGACGCGCGTGCGGCATGTTCCAGGACATGCTCAACGCCCGTAAGCTCACCCACCTACCCGACGGGGACTCGCCCGCCCTCGCCACGGCCGTCGCCAACGCGGTCACCCGGCCCATCGGCCAGTCCGGCGCGGTCGGCTGGAACAAGATGGGCTCGGACATCGACATATCCCCCTTGGTCGCGGTCACCCTCGCCCTCTACGGGACCATGGTGACCAAACGCGACCCCAACCGCAGACAGGAGATGATGATCTGATGGTCAGTGCGGACATGGTCGCCGCCGCGGGCGGCAAACCGTTCCTCGCCGCAAGCACCCTGCCCGACGCGCGCAACGTCGACGGCATCGACGAATCCGACTGGGACACGGTCATGGACCTGCTCAAGGTCTGGCATGACAAGCAGGGTGGCAACGTGCTGCGCACCCTCTACTACACCGCCAAGGAAAACCTGCGCAACTTCGGCATCGCCATCCCCGGAAATATCAGCAAGGGTTACATGGTGCCGGTCGGGTGGCCGGCCAAGGCCGTGCGCGCGCTGGCCGATCTGAGCGCGTTCGAGGGGTTCGGCGTGGACGGCGGCTCGTCGGAGGGCTTGGCGTCGGACGTGGCCGGCCTGTTCGAACGCAACTCGCTGGACTCGGTCGTATCGCAGACCGTCGTGAGCGCGTACACGCATTCGTGCGCGTTCCTGACCATCAGCCGCGACGGGGACGGGCTCGCGAAGGTCACGCCGCGCTCGGCGGACTGGTCGTCGGCGATCTGGGACACGTACGACAACCGGATCGGCAGCGCGATGACCATCACCGACGCCGACCGTGACGGCACGATAACCGGGTTCAACGTGTGGCTGGCCGACAGGGTGTACGTGTGCCGCAAAACGTCGGGCCTGTGGAAGGCGACCACGCTGGTCACGAACTACGGGCGGCCCAGCGTGATCGCGTTCTCCTACGATCCGCAGCTCAACCGCCCGTTCGGCCGTTCCCGCATCAGCCGGCCGCTCATGAGCCTGACGGACGCGGCGTTCCGCACGATCGTGCGCATGGAAGGCAACGCCGAATTCTACGCGGCGCCGAAGCTCTGGTTCCTCGGATTGGACCGGGACGCGTTGGGCGCGGACAAGTGGCGGAGCCTGATCTCGTCCATCAACGCGGTCAGCCGCGACGTGGACAACAACATCCCGACATTGCAGCAGATCCAGCAGGCCTCCATGCAACCCCACAGCGACATGCTCAAGACGCTCGCGATGATGGTCGCCTCGGAAACCAGCCTGCCCGTCAACGACCTGGGCATCACGATGGACAACCCCGCAAGCGCGGAGGCCATGGCCGCCGCGGAACGCAAACTGTCGCGTGAGGCGGACCGGCAGAACCGGTTGTTCTCCCGCGCGTTGAAGGACGTGGCCGGCATGGCGTTGAACCTGCCCGTCGAGGAACTCGCAAGGATCACGCCCGTATGGGCTCCCACACGCGAGATATCCGACGCTGCACGCGCCGACTACTACGCGAAGGTCGCCGGCGTCAACGCCGATTTCGCGGACTCCGACATCGGCCTCATGAAGGCGGGCCTGACGTTCGGCGAGATCCAATCGTTCCGCGCCTACCAGCAGCGCATGAAGGCGCAGAAAAGCATCGAGCAATTGAAGCAGCGCACCCTACCCCAGCAGCAGGAGGTGACCGGCGATGGCGAGTCTGAACAACCTGCCGGCCTCACCGGAACTCAGACGACTGCTGGAACAGGCGCAGAAGGACTATCAGGACAATCTCGATAACCTGACCGACGCGGCCACCGAGGACATCGAAACCGCGATCCGCCGCGGCGACCTTGACATCAGGGAGCTCGTCAACTCGTACACGCGAGACGCCTCGCAGCTGGCGAACGACTACTACGACCAGCTGCGAGGCCTGTGGGGCGAACAATCCGACGAGCCGATGCCCGACTTCGACCATACGGATCTGATCGAACCGGAACGTGTGCTCTGGCAGCAGCAGGGCGGCTTCAGTAACACGGACTTCAACGGCCTGACCTACAAGCAGGTCATGGAAGGCCGCAGCCGTGCGGGCATGACCATCGACGGCCTGTGGCCGAGCCTGAGCAACGTGGACGACGCGCAGCAGTTCATCGCCGACATGATCAACACCGCCGGCCGATTGACCATGCAACGCAACATCCGCACCGACCCCACCAAACCACGATGGGCGCGCGTCTGCGGCGGTATGAGACCCTGCGCGTTCTGCGTCATGCTCGCAAGCCGAGGCTTCGCCTACCTCAGCGAGGACACCGCCCGATTGGGCGGCAGCTTCCACGACGGCCACTGCCACTGCGCCGTCGTGCCCAGCTGGGGCAAGACCCCCAGACTGCTCGCCCAGCAGGGCGAGTGGAACCGCATGTACCAGACCGCCAAGGCCGTCAGCGATTCGGACGGCTACGACGGCGACGCGCTGTCAGCCATGAGACGCATCTACGCGGTAACACTCAAGGACGGCACGCCACTGGGCATCAGCATCGACAGCGACCTGTACAAAACCCTCAGCACCGATGACATCGCAGGCATACTTCAACTGCTCACGGACAGCAAACACGTCAAGACCGCACGCCTGTGGGTCGACCACGCCAACAGCTATCGCATCATAGACGCGCACAACGGTGGCACCCCGAACTTCAACCGTGTGAAAGGCGGCATCAGCCTCGACATAGACCATCTCACCGACGCGCCGGACGGCCACGCACCATACCAGACGTTCTTCCACGAAACCGGTCACATGCTCGACTGGCTTCAAGGCAACGGCCGACAATACTACTCGCAAACCTACCGCGACAGGAACGGCAACGGCTTCAAGGACCTCCTCAAACAAGACGGAGACAACGCACTCGAAGCCGCACGGAAAAACGCATGGCCCGACATCCAACGCCAACTCGAAAGCATCCGCCACGAAGTAGGCAAACGCGGATACGCGGAAGGCCGTTATCTGCATAAGCTCGCCGACCTCGGTCTCATCAAACACAGCGAAATCCCCAAATACATGGGCTCAAAAGAACATAAAAACACGGTTCTTACCCTTATCGACGATGCCCTGTTCGAGGAACACATCGACGATAAGATCGCCATGAAGGCGCTCGCCGACGAAATCCACGCGCAGGGCAAGAACGCGGATTTCGATGTGGACGATATCCTCGAGTTCGCGTTGAAGGACGGATGGCACCCGTACTCCTTGATGAAACATGAGGTCGGATACTTCGAGGACCATCCAGTGGAGGCGGAGGCGTTCGCCGAAATGCTCTCCGGGCATCTCGCCAACGAGAACACTTGGAGGCTGTTCGTGAGTTACTTCCCGAAAAGCTATAGAATGTTCCAAGACATGATAAGGAGCATGGCATCATGAAACCAGGAGACCCCGGATACTACCCCGACCCGGCCGACTACGCGTCGCTGAAGGACATGTACGCGTCCCCGGAATTCGCCGCGTTGCCTTTGGAGGATATTCTCGCCTGCTATGCAGGCGAGTTCGATGGTGATTCCATTTACCATTTCAACGATCCGAAGAATCCGCGGAATGATGAGGAGGCCAAGAAGATGGCCATCGAATGCCTGATCACCGGCAAGCCCCGCCCATGGGACAAGGTCCCCGAAGGTGCCGTCATCTGATTTGTAAGCCGCCATAATGGCGGCTTAACTGTTATTTTCAACCACCCGCACGGGTGGTTTTTTTATGCCCGAAACGGGCCCGACCCAACAAGGAGAACACCATGTTCAACATGAACCAGCCCTGGTACCTGCGCATGCCGCGCCATCTGCGCCTCATCGACTCGGGCGCGGACCCGGGCGGCGCCGACGGCCAGAACGGCGGCCAGTCCGCACCGGGCGACGGCAACGGCGAGAACGTCGACTGGAAGGCGAAGTTCGAGACGGAGCGAGCCCACTCGCGCGAGTGGGAGAAGCGCGCCAAGGACAACAAGGCCGCGGCCGACGAGCTGCAGCAGCTCAAGGAAAGCCAGATGAGCGAAGCGCAGAAGGCCGAAGCCCGCACCGCGAAACTTCAGAAGGAGCTCGACCAGCTCAAGGCCGAGAAGCAGGCGAGCGAGTGGCGCTCGCAGGTGGCCGAGGAATCCGGCCTGCCCGCTCATCTCATCGTCGGCGACAGTCTCGAATCCATGCAGGCTCATGCGAAGGCGATCGGCGAGTACGTCGCATCGAAGACCGGCCGGCAGCTGCCGCGTGTCCCGGATCCCGGCCGGCAGCCGAACCGCGCCCCGTCCGACCTCGAACA
>NZ_WHZW01000039.1 GCF_010667685.1 Bifidobacterium aerophilum
GTGGTGGTTTGGGGACCGGATGGTGGACGCGATTGATGTCTTGTGACGCGCAGTGTTCATTGTCGCGCGTGGTATCAGCAGCAGAATGGATGCGTGTCCCAACCAGGGGGTTGGGATAGTGTGTTGCCTTTTCCCCGTTAGTACCGGTCGGCTCCACCCCTCGCGGGGCTTCCACGTCCGGCCTATCGACCACGTGTTCTGCATGGGGGGTCTCGCAGGTCAAGCCTGCATGGAATCCTTATCTTGGAGCGGGCTTCCCGCTTAGATGCTTTCAGCGGTTATCCCTTCCGAACGTAGCCAACCGGCCGTGCCACTGGCGTGACAACCGGCATACCAGAGGTTCGTCCACCCAGGTCCTCTCGTACTATGGGCAGGCCTCCTCAAGATTCCAACGAGCGCAGAGGATAGAGACCAAACTGTCTCACGACGTTCTGAACCCAGCTCGCGTGCCGCTTTAATCGGCGAACAGCCGAACCCTTGGGACCTGCTCCAGCCCCAGGATGCGACGAGCCGACATCGAGGTGCCAAACCATCCCGTCGATATGGACTCTTGGGAATGATCAGCCTGTTATCCCCGGGGTACCTTTTATCCGTTGAGCGATGCCGCGCCCGTGCGCCGGCACCGGATCACTATCTCCGACTTTCGTCCCTGCTCGGACCGTCGTCCTCGCAGTCAAGCCCGCTTGTGCGATTACACTCGACACCCGATTGCCAACCGGGCTGAGCGGACCTTTGAGCGCCTCCGTTACTCTTTGGGAGGCAACCGCCCCAGTTAAACTACCCGCCAGGCACTGTCCCAGATCAGGATGACTGATCGTGGTTAGACGTCAAACGAGAACAGAGCGGTATTTCACCTTGCGACTCCACGGATGCTGGCGCACCCGCTTCGAAGTCTCCCGCCTATGCTACACAATCCGCGCCTAACGCCAATACCAAGGTATAGTAAAGGTCCCGGGGTCTTTTCGTCCTTCTGCGCTTAACGAGCATCTTTACTCGTACTGCAATTTCGCCGAGCTCCTGGTCGAGACAGTGGGGAAGTCGTTACGCCATTCGTGCAGGTCGGAACTTACCCGACAAGGAATTTCGCTACCTTAGGATGGTTATAGTTACCACCGCCGTTTACCGGGGCTTGAATTCACCGCTTCACCCAGAGGGCTGACGGATCCTCTTAACCTTCCGGCACCGGGCAGGCGTCAGAGCGTATACAGCGGCTTGCGCCTTCGCACGCTCCTGTGTTTTTGGTAAACAGTCGCTACCCCCTGGCCTGTGCCACCCCCCAAAGCTCCACGCGCGAGGCGCTTCACCCCGAGGGGTCTCCCTTATACCGAAGGCACGGGAGTGATTTGCCGAGTTCCTTGACCAGGATTCGCTCGATCGCTTCGGTATTCTCTACCTGACCACCAGTGTCGGTTTGGGGTACGGGCGGCAAGGACCCTAACGCCGAAGCTTTTCTCGGCAGCATGGGATCACCGGATTCGAGCATACGCTCCCATCATCGCGCCTCACCCTTGATGCACCCCGGATTTGCCTGGGATGCGGGCCACACGCTTGACCACGGAAAACCACCTCCGCGGCCGGCTACCCTCCTGCGTCACTCCTGCGTCGACCTACTACAACTACGCTCCCAACACCCCGCGGATCACCAACCCGAAGGAAGGATCACCACGAGACGGAGGTTAGTACTCATTGCCTCGGTTTGGTCGGTTCCAAGCCGGTACGGGAATATCGACCCGTTCATCCATTCGACTACGCCTGTCGGCCTCGCCTTAGGACCCGACTCACCCGGGGACGACGAACGTGGCCCCGGAACCCTTGGTCATCCAGCGGACGGGATTCGCACCCGCCTCTCGCTACTCATGTCTGCATTCTCACTCCCGCACAGTCCACGGACGTTTACACGCCCGCTTCGCCCCATGCAGGACGCTCTCCTACCCAACAGATTGAACTGTTGCCGCGTCTTCGGTGGCGTGCTTGAGCCCCGCTACATTGTCGGCGCGGAACCACTAGACCAGTGAGCTGTTACGCACTCTTTCAAGGATGGCTGCTTCTGAGCCAACCTCCTGGCTGTCTATGCGACTCCACATCCTTTCCCACTTAGCACGCGCTTGGGGACCTTAGACGACGATCTGGGCTGTTTCCCTTTCGACGACGGAGCTTATCCCCCGCCGACTCACTGCCGGCATACACGCCACGGGTATTCGGAGTTTGGCTGCTGTTGGTACCCGATACGGGCCCGCAAGCATCCAGTAGCTCTACCCCCCGGACGCAATCAACCGACGCTGCACCTAAATGCATTTCGGAGAGAACCAGCTATCACGGAATTTGATTGGCCTTTCACCCCTAGCCCCAGGTCATCCCCCCGGTTTTCAACCCAGGTGGGTACGGCCCTCCACGCGGTCTTACCCGCGCTTCAGCCTGCCCAGGGCTAGATCATCCCGCTTCGGGTCCAGGACACGCGACTATAACGCCTTTTAAGACTCGCTTTCGCTACGCGTACACCACACGGCTTACGCTCGCCACATGCCACTGACTCGCAGACTCATTTTTCGATAGGCACGCCGTCACCCCGAAAGGCTCCGACGGATCGTAGGCGCACGGTTTCAGGAACTGTTTCACTCCCCTCCCGGGGTGCTTTTCACCTTTCCCTCACGGTACTAGTACGCTATCGGTCGGACAGGAATACTCAGGCTTATCTCACGGTCGAGACTGATTCACGCGGGATTCCACGAGGCCCGCGCTACTTGGGAACACGATCGGAAGACCCTGGCCCTTCGGCTAAGGGGCTGGCACCCGCTGCGGCCCGGCCTTCAATCCGGTTCGCCTCAGCCAAGGTTTTATCACTTCCGCCCGGCACGTCGGTACCGGGACACGCGTCCCGCAACACCCCACACGCAACCCCCGACGGGTATCACACGCGCAAGGTTTGGCCATCATCCGCTTTCGCTCGCCACTACTCACGGAGTATCCTTTCCTGCAGGTACTGAGATGTTTCACTTCCCTGCGTACCCCCCGCAAACTTGCGGTACCGGCCCATAACGGCCGGTGGGTTCCCCCATTCGGAAATCCTCGGATCAAAGCCCACTCGGCGGCTCCCCGAGGCCTATCGCGGCCCGTCGCGTCCTTCATCGGTCCTGTCCGCCAAGGCATCCACCACACGCCCTTGCAAGCAACACACCACAACAGTGCATCGCACGCATTCAAACGAGCTGATTCACGCTTGACGACAAATCATCACACTAACGATCACAAAACGATCAAACAACCAGACTCCAAACGGAGTCCGGCGAAAAAACAGCAAAAACAACAGCCGAAGCTCTTGTTTCTGCTCGCGTCCACTATCCAGTTCTCAAACCACCACACACCACACCCACAGACAGCCAGACACACGGCCTGACCCCGCCGGGCATGGGCACGAACCGCACCAAGACCAACGTCTCGGGGTGGCGGTCCGGGGACCCAAAAGCGCATCCATACACTCCCCACGCCCCGAAAGGCATGAGCCAACGATCTCTTCCACACCAGCAACCCCGAGCGACCACGGACTGTCCATGGCGCGGGGCACACACCGGATGCCAAACAGCATCCTGAATTCTCCGTAGAAAGGAGGTGATCCAGCCGCACCTTCCGGTACGGCTACCTTGTTACGACTTAGTCCCAATCACGAGCCTCACCTTAGACGGCTCCCCCCAATACTGGTTAGGCCACCGGCTTCGGGTGCTGCCCACTTTCATGACTTGACGGGCGGTGTGTACAAGGCCCGGGAACGCATTCACCGCGGCGTTGCTGATCCGCGATTACTAGCGACTCCGCCTTCACGGAGCCGGGTTGCAGGCTCCGATCCGAACTGAGACCGGTTTTCAGGGATCCGCTCCATGTCACCATGTCGCATCCCGCTGTACCGGCCATTGTAGCATGCGTGAAGCCCTGGACGTAAGGGGCATGATGATCTGACGTCATCCCCACCTTCCTCCGAGTTAACCCCGGCGGTCCCCCGTGAGTTCCCACCATGACGTGCTGGCAACACAGGGCGAGGGTTGCGCTCGTTGCGGGACTTAACCCAACATCTCACGACACGAGCTGACGACGACCATGCACCACCTGTGAACCCGCCCCGAAGGGAAGCGCCATCTCTGACGCGGTCGGGAACATGTCAAGCCCAGGTAAGGTTCTTCGCGTTGCATCGAATTAATCCGCATGCTCCGCCGCTTGTGCGGGCCCCCGTCAATTTCTTTGAGTTTTAGCCTTGCGGCCGTACTCCCCAGGCGGGACGCTTAACGCGTTAGCTCCGACACGGGACCCGTGGAAAGGGCCCCACATCCAGCGTCCACCGTTTACGGCGTGGACTACCAGGGTATCTAATCCTGTTCGCTCCCCACGCTTTCGCTCCTCAGCGTCAGTAACGGCCCAGAGACCTGCCTTCGCCATTGGTGTTCCTCCCGATATCTACACATTCCACCGTTACACCGGGAATTCCAGTCTCCCCTACCGCACTCCAGCCCGCCCGTACCCGGCGCAGACCCACCGTTAAGCGATGGGCTTTCACACCAGACGCGACGAACCGCCTACGAGCTCTTTACGCCCAATAAATCCGGATAACGCTTGCACCCTACGTATTACCGCGGCTGCTGGCACGTAGTTAGCCGGTGCTTATTCAACAGGTACACTCAACCAAAGCCTTGCTCCCTGCTAAAAGAGGTTTACAACCCGAAGGCCTCCATCCCTCACGCGGCGTCGCTGCATCAGGCTTGCGCCCATTGTGCAATATTCCCCACTGCTGCCTCCCGTAGGAGTCTGGGCCGTATCTCAGTCCCAATGTGGCCGGTCGCCCTCTCAGGCCGGCTACCCGTCGAAGCCACGGTAGGCCGTTACCCCACCGTCAAGCTGATAGGACGCGACCCCATCCCATACCGTTAAAAACTTTCCCAGCACACCATGCAGTGTGATGGAGCATCCGGCATTACCACCCGTTTCCAGGAGCTATTCCGGAGTACAGGGCAGGTCGGTCACGCATTACTCACCCGTTCGCCACTCTCACCAAGCAGCAAGCTGCTCGGATCCCGTTCGACTTGCATGTGTTAAGCACGCCGCCAGCGTTCATCCTGAGCCAGAATCGAACCCTCCACAAAAAAACTTGCAGAAGACATCCGAATAGATGACTCTTCAAACATATATTGACGGAACATCCTATAAGGAAGGACGTTCGCACAAAAACCCCACCCCCAATTACCCACTCTCATGGAACCCGAACCACAAGCCCGGGAAGGGAATGAACTGGCAATCATTGACTATAAAGAAGTAGTACAAACACGCTCTTGAGTTCTCAAACCACCACCAC
>NZ_WHZW01000040.1 GCF_010667685.1 Bifidobacterium aerophilum
AGGACCGATACCGTTCGCGCTCATTCCCGATGAGGCACCACCACACCCTACGCGCTCAAAAAACGTGAGGCACGTCGTGGCGCCGTCTGAATAGGTGACTTGGTGTAGAATCTTAATTGGGGTGAATTGTTATATGTCAGTATCCAAGGATGATGATTTGTTGATATCCCCGAAGGCAGGGGAAGCTCGATCTCTAATAAGGAATACCGAAAATGCAAAAGGGCTGGTGGATGATAAAATAATTTTACTTAACGTTGCGCTTTATCAAATTAGTCGATTACAGGCGGTTTTGCCAGACGCTACGTCAGCGATATCCCAAACTCAGCAACGTCATTACGATACATTATTTGATGTAGTGAATTATTTTGCAAAAAAATATGAGGAGAAGAGAGAGGAGTATAAGGAGGAATCTAAATCAATATTGCTAGACAATGCAAAACTGAAGAAACGTATGCAGCCTATTATTCAGGATCCTGCAGATCAGGATATGCAGGAATGTGAGTCCATAAATTTGCGAATGAATAATCTATTGGACAAGATAGATCATACGATAGGTGATGCGGATTATCTTATTAATACGCTGACTGAAACGCAAGAGTCCCTGAAGAAGGGGCGCAAAGGCGTGCTCAAATTGTTATGCTGGACTGGCTTTGGGGCACTCGTCGTCAGTTTGATTATTGGTGCCGTAGGGATGTGGCGGAACATCGCTGCCATAGATCTGGTCGGAGGCATAGGCGCGCTTTCCGCTGTCTTCGCGATCATCGCCGATGCGCTGAACAGGGGTGTGTTCGTTGCCGAACGGGATGCGCCGAAAACGCAGTGCTTGGTCGGGATTGCCGCTGGATGCGCGATGGCTGCCGTGCTCTTTCTCTTCGTCGCGATATTGTGTGCGTAAGCGGATCTATAGGTTTCGGTCCACGCAAATGTCGAGACGGCGTGTGATGGGCTTGTCGACGACAAGTCCCTGCGTTAGTCTCATGAGTCCGGCTGAACTATCGCCGATCGGCCACACGAGCGCGACCGATCGGCGACGCTGGGGGTTTACTTGGCACCGGAATCCGGCAGCGCCTCTTGCATCATCGTCGCCGCGTCAATGATGGTCAGTGAGTGATCCGCTGCTGTTTTTGTTGCCGTCGCAGTGCTGGTGGGTCTTTTGGTAAACAGGTAGTAGAGTCGTTCGCCGTTCTCGCGGATGAGGGGCGAACGTGCCTTGAGTCGGTCGATGGCTTCCGTCTCGTTGAGATGCTCCCTCCATTTGCATTCGCCGAGAAGTACCTTGTGATTGATCGAGTCGGTCATGACTACGTCGATGTCGGTCTGCTCGCGGGCGGTCGGGTCGTTGCCCCACCACTTGCCGAACGCGGTGGGCAGAAAGTCGATTCGTTGTTCCCTGCACTGGCGTAGCAGCCATTGCAGGCACATGGTTTCAAACTGTTGGCCCACGTATGTGTCGAAGACCGCGCCGGAAGTGGCTGATGCGGCGGCCGCTTGACCGTAGCCGGTATCGACGAGCGCGGTTGCCGGGCTGACGAACCGGTACCAGTAAGCGAAGAACGGATCTTTGATTTTCCACAGTCCTTTACGTGAATGGTTTGAGTCTTCGCCGAACGGCACCAGCCGCTCGATAATGCCGAGCTGTTCCAGCGTGCGCAGATACGAGCCGACGGTGTTCGTGTCGACGCCGGCGTATTCGGCGATTTCCTTCGGCTTGGTGCGGCCTGCGCCAACCGCGTCGAGGATCGAACTATACAGCGCCGGTTCGCGTAGTTCCTGACGTAACAGCATCATGGGCTCTTCGTAGAGAATGCCGTTTTGACTGAAGCATCGGGTCTGGATGTTTTGCGCGAAGGTCAGCTCCGGGTCTATCTGCTCCAGATAATAAGGGGTGCCTCCCAATGCCGCATAGTAATGGATAAGGGTCTGCCAGTCCGCATTTGGTGGCATGAGGCGGCATGCCTCGAACAGGTCGAATGGCTTGAGGCGGATCTGTGCGTTCCTGCGTCCGTACAGTGGACTCTTGTATCCGAGCACTTTGCTTTCCATGAAGCCTTCATTGGAGCCGCACAGCACCATAAGGATATTTGTTTCCTTGAATCGGTGGTCGATTGCGATCTGTAGCGCGGACGGCAGCGAAGGTTCCGTAGCTGCTGCGTACGGCAGCTCGTCCAATACAAATACAAACGGATCCGCTGGATTCGCCGTTGCTTTGTCTGCGATGTAGTTCAACGCGTCGTTCCAATTGGCGAATCCCGCAGGAAAGTTGGGTTCATGGAAAAACGTGAGGACTGCCTGCGAGAACTCACGCAGGTTCGCGGCGGCGCTCTGTTCTTTGGCGGTGAACCAGAGCGTGCGATGGCGTTCGCAGAAATGTGCGATCAACGCAGTCTTGCCCACCCGCCGGCGCCCGTATACGACGACCATCTGGAACTTGCCCAGCGAGGCATGGTACTCCAGCGTTTTCAGTTCCTCGCTTCTGCCCACGAACCCCATGATTGAGTTTCCTTTGCTATCGTGCATCATTTTGTTCGGGCCGGTGCCGGTCGTGCACTAGCCTCTGATCCTATATTACTGTGTTCGTGAGCAAGTTGTTCGTGAGCAACTTGCTCACGAACACAGTAATGGTTTGAGATGCCGTCCGTGTACTGTGCGGCTGTACCGTGCGGCGTGCTACGTGCGCGGGCTCCTGGCCTGCGTCCGACCTGCCGCGCCGTCTCAAAGGGTGGATCCGCGCTCGAGGCCAGACGGGGGTCATGAGTCAGTCTTGCGGATGCTGGCGTTGCGCAGTGCTTCGGGTGTTATCGAGGAAATCTACGGGGGATGCGCGAACGGGGGATTGTGGCTACATTGCTGTTCAACGAGCGAATCGTGTCGATGACGAATTCGACTGCCGGCTGATCCCGTGGCCCGGAGCCGGCAGTACGCGGATAGACGGATGAGCAGAGGAGCAGTTCACATGGGAAATTCAGCGTTCACCCAGGAAGAGATCGCGTATCTGTATTCGCTGCCGGCGGTGAGCAGGGTCACCAACGGGCGGATCACCTATTCGGAAAGCTTCAAAAAGGAATGCACGCGGCAGTACCTCGCCGGCAAGTCCCCGGCCCGCCTGTTCCGCGAGGCCGGGCTTGACCCGTCGCTGATCGGCTACAAACGCGTGGAACGGTGCGTGGCCCGGTGGAAAGTGCGCTACGGCGCGCAAGTGAAGGCCGAAGCGGAAGCCGGTGCGTCCGGCTCGGATTCAGGATCCGCGCAGTCCGGCGGACCGCTTGCCGGCGGTGCCGCGGCGGCCGTGTCCGCAATGCAGCGGTTCATGCGCTACGGGCAGACCGGTGAGCTGCCGTTCGCCCCGGATTCGGCGGAGGGCCGTGCCATGACCGACATGCTGTTCCGCCAGCAGATCCGGCACATCGACGAACTGGAAAAACAGCTTGACGACATGCGCCGCCGCGTCGCGCGTCTGACCGGACTGCTCGAACGGCATTCGGCCGCCGCCCCGCAGGACATCGCCGACATCATCGCCTCCGGCAAAACACATGGCATTGCCGTGGGGGGGGGGTATACGGATTCGGCGCTGTACGAGGTGTACGTCGTGCGGCGTGACGAAAACGGCAACATCGCCGAGGTCCGCGAGTTCGTGGAGGATGCGGCCGACTTGGCCGACGCGGTCAAGCCGGCCAAGTCGGCCAAATGACGTCGGCGCGGGAGCGCGGTGTAACAGCCTCACCGCACACCCGCACCATATGCGACGCGCTCAGCGGCAGCGCTTGGTGAGGGGCTGCCAGGGCTCAAGTTCGACCGGCTCGGCGGTCAGCAGCTCGCGCGTGGCCTCGTCGAGGTATTCCTTGCGGATGATGATCTCGGTCACGAAGCGGTCGAACCACGCGTCGGACATCACGTAGTAGCCGTCCACGCCGTTGTCCTTGCCCCAGCTGTTCTCAACCTTCCAGCGGTTCGGCTTGCCGTCCGCGTCGAGGTTCACGCCGGTGAACGTCATCGCGTGGTTGCTCGGGCTGTCGCCGTATTCGAGGCCATCGGCCTTGTCGAGCGGGAAATCGGTGCCGAACAGGCGGTCCACGCGCACGACGGACTGGTCGAAGAAGCCCGCGTCGCGCAGTGCGAACTGCGTGCAGTCGCAGGCGAACCAGATCGGGTGGCCGGCCGTGAGCTGGTCGATCGCGGCCTTGCGGAACACGTCGAGCGGCACGTTGACGAACTCCATGTCGCCGGCCTCGGCCACGTTCGCGGAGAACCGGATGCGGTAGCGCTTGCCGAACGGCGTGGCGGCCATCGGCGAGTTGCACAGCGTGGCGAAGTCGTTCACGTCGACCGGCACGTACTTCTTGTAGAACTCGAGCGGCGTGATGCCGGTCTCGCGGATGACCGGACGATCGTCGATGCCGGAATGCTTGTCATCCTTGCAGCAGCCCTCGGACTTCTTGCAGCCCTCTTCGCCGCAGCCCTTGCCGGACTTGCCGCCCTTCGCGTCGTCGCCCTTGGTGCGCGCGGACCAGTCGAACGTCGCCGGCGGCTCGCCGAGCGCGATCGAGCAGATGCGGTACACGACCGCCATGTCCTCGTTCTTGAGCGCGCGCAGCTCGTCCACGCCGACGCCCGCCGCGTGACGGCGACGCATCTCGGCCGCGAACCCGCGCAGCTTCGAGTTGAGGTACTGCTTGAACGCGGAGGAATCCGTGGAGTTGGCCGACTCCGGGTAGGCGCTCTTGGGCACGAGGCCGTACTTGTTGACGAGGGCGGCGAACATCTGCCACCAGCCGCCGTCGTCGGACGGGCCATAGTTGACGGCCTCGAAGACGCGGCTGTCGGTCGGCTCGTCGAGCGTGGCGAGCACGTTCTCGAGGTACGTGTTCGACTTCTCCATCGCATCCCAGAAGAACAGGTAGGTTTCGGAGAACTCGAAGTCCTCAAGGTTCCAGCGGTGCATGAGTTCGTAGCGCAGCGTGTTGAGCGAGGCGAACATCCAGCAGCGGCCGGAGTGCTTCTGGTTGGTGATCGAACCCTGCTTGAGTTCGACCGAGAAGTCGCGCGGCAGCTCGCGCACGCCGCGGTAGTCGGTGGCGGCCTTGAGGACGCCGGAGGAGACGGCCGCGTCTGCGGCGATGAGGTTGGCGCGGTCGGCGTTGAAGTCGGCGGCGTACTTGACGAGCAGATCGGGGTTGATGGCTGCGTTGCTTGGCATTGGTTGGTTCCTTTGGATTGGGTGGATGGGTTGCCGCGGGGTTGGGCGTGACCCCCTCAGTCAGCTGCGCTGACAGCTCCCCCTATCAGGGGGGCAGAAGA
>NZ_WHZW01000041.1 GCF_010667685.1 Bifidobacterium aerophilum
CGAAGATCTACACGAACCCTGATAAGACACGGGTCATCCCCGCGACCACATGGAAGGCCAACGGCGACACGTTCGTGCGCTTCGACGGAGGCGGCGAGGCTGGTATGAACCCCGACCACATCCACGATTTGCTCGTGCAGAACGCCCGCGTTTGGCGCGCCCGCGCCTTCGCCATCTCCGAAGACCGGGAAAATCCTGGCGTGATCACCCTCCAGCTCTCACGCTCCGACACCGTTCACACGGTGCTGGATGATGCCATCACGGGCGTGATCGCATGAAATGGCCGTGGCAGCACCAACCGAAGCCGGGACGCTCACACACGTTCCGGCTTCGGCCTTTTGACCCAACGACCGGCACAATCACGGTCGGACTCCTCGAAGACGGCACCGACGCAACACTGACCATCGGCAACACTAGCGGCGTCGTGGTCGGAGGTGTTCCCGGCAGCGGCAAGACGGCCGGCATGATGGTCATCGTATTGGCCTTGTACCTCTCCGGCTGCGTCAACCTGCATATTATTGACGGGAAGGGCGGCGACGATTGGACGTGGGCGAAAACGGCCGCGACCAACTTTGTGCGTGACGATCTGGACACCGTGCATGATTTGCTCCTTCGACTGGATGAACAAATGCGATTTCGTATGTCCTCTATGCGTCCGCAGTATGGTGCATCCAATTTCTGGAACATTCCGCCGGATCGGCGTCCCCCTCTGGAAGTCATCATCATCGATGAGTGCCAGTCGTATTTCGACCTCAAAGGCGTGCTCGGAGGCAAGGAGGCCAAGACCAAGGCCGGCGAAATCCTCGCTGCCGCAACCGACATCGTGAAAAAAGGAAGGTCGGCCGGATTCCTCCTTTTCGCCATCACCCAGAAGCCCACCGTCGATTCCTTGCCGTCCGCGCTGCGCGACAACTGCGGCCTTCGCGTCTGCTTCCGCGTCACCACGCCCGAGGCTGCCCGCGCCGTCCTCGGAGACCTGCCCGAAGGTTCCCCCAGCCCGACCGAAATCCCACCGGCACGACGCGGCGGCGCGATCATCGGCCTTGACTCCGGCCAAGTAGCCTCATGCCGCTTCGCCTACGTCAGCGAGGACAACGCCGAGGATGCTTTGCAAAATCAGATACTGCCCGTAGACTGAACAACAGCAGAAAAAGGAAATCCCCCGGACGGGAATCCGGGGGATCTCTTGAAAGCTTGCTAGCGGTTCTCGTCGCCAAACTTGCACCGCTGGCCACAACTTGTAGAAAGTCGTCACTATGAGTGTACCAACTCAGCAGACGAACGGGAACCCCTCGGGTGTCCCGTCACCGTCCCGCCACATGACCGCCGAACGACTGCACGCCGCCGCCGTTGCGGCGAAGCGTAGCGTAGCCGCAGAGGCGGCGAGCGAGCCGCGTAGCGGCTCGCCTTGGGAAAAGACGAATAAAATAACCCCCGCCATTCCCCGCGCCGATTTGCGGCGTATGGCGTATGGTCGCCGTGCCGAAAGTCGAAAGATTCTCGTCCGTCATGCCGGTGGTGAAACGTTCGGATTCGAGCCGACCAAGCTACCCCGCTGCGCACGATGCGGCCAACCGGTAGACACTGGCGTGGGCGTCATGACCGACGGCGAAAAGGCCAGATTCACGGGCACCATGCTGTGCGGCTCGATCTGGGCGTGCCCCACCTGCTCCGCGATCATCCGCCACGAACGCGCCCACGAGGTCGCTCTGGCGATCGGCAACCACGCCGAGAAGCTGCGGCAGGCAGCCGCCGACCAATGGCAGAAGGAACACGAGGGGCAGCAGCTCCCGCCACGGCTCGCCGTATCCGAGGGCTTCGGCTACTACCTGTTCGGAACGCTCACGCTGCGCCACGACAAGACTATGCCGCTGGCGATGACCCTTGACGCCATCCTCAAGGGCTGGACGAAGATGATCAACGGAAACCCGTGGAAAAAGGCCGTGGAACGCTGGAAAATCAGGGGATTCGTCCGCGCCATAGAGGTCACCTACGGGCAGAACGGATGGCACCCGCATGTGCACTTCGTGATCTTCCTCGACGGCGATCTGGACGATGACCAGCAGCAGGACATGCACGATTGGATGCTCGAACGCTGGAAAACGATGGTGAAGCGCGTCGCCAAGGCCTACAAAAAGCAGGACGGCAACCCCTACAACGTCGCTCCCAACGACGAGCACGGCATAGATCTTCAATTCAAGGCCGGCAAGGACGCCGGAACCAAAGCGGCCGAATACATCACCAAGGTGCAGGGCGACAAGGGCGCGGTCACCCTCTCGCAGGAAATCGCACGCGGCGACATCAAGGACGGCCGCGCCGGCTCGGTGAACCCGTTCCAGCTGCTCGATGCCGGTTGCCTCGGCCTGTCCGACTTCCAGCGCGAAGACCTCTGGCTCGAATACTGGCAAGCGACGCTGCGCCGCCGCTGCATCACATGGTCGCGCGGCCTCAAGGAAGACATGGAGGTCGAGGATTTGGAAGACGAGGAACTGGCCGAAAAGGCCGAATCCGACGAACTCCCCGGCCTTGTCGGGTACGTGGTGCCCAACAAGGTGTATAAGGACGTGCGCAAGCGGACGCCCGAACTGCTCGCGGACGCTCTCGAAGCCGCTGAACACGAGGATTGGCAGGAAGTCGCCCGGCTTCTGCCCGGCGGCGTGATCTTGAACGACGAACAACAGGATATGATCGCGGACGGTGAGGCCAAACCGGGTGATTTCCTGCCGGGTATCGCTACGGGTATCGATACCGTATCGGGGCTAATATAGGCGATACCGGTATCGCTACGGGTATCGATACTAAGGAAGGTGACGGGTATGTGGCTGCGAATTTCCAAGGTTGCCGAGATGACCAAGGGCGTGATTTCCGCCGCCGGTCTGAAGAAGGCCGTATCCGATGGGCGTATTAGGGCCAAGAAGATAGACGGGGCGTGGGTGATCGATACCCATGATGAGCAGGTGGCCGCATGGGTGCGGTCTGCCGGTCGGCTCGATGCCTCCGGTGGCGACGAGATGTTTTCGGAGATGTCCGAGGAAATCCGTTTGAAGGATAGGGAGATAGCCAACCTCTCCAAGCGTGTGCGTCAGGCCGAGGCCGCACAGCGTCGCATGGAACGTGAGATGAAGAAACTGCGCGAACAGCTCTCGGAGGAGCGGCGGCAGCACGCCGAGGAAACGCAGCGCAACTTAGACCGCCTGCATGATCTGAGTCAGCAGCGCGATACCGAGAACGCGCGTCTGCTGGTTCAGGTCGCCTCGATCATCGCCGAGGGTGTCGGGCAGGTGCCGAAACGGGAGATTGTGGCGGTGCAGCCGACGGAGGAGAAGTAAGTTTTTCAGTTCTGGTTTTCCTTCTAAATGCGAAAACCAGCGAAGGCCGGCGGATAGTCAAATCATGATGTGTGTCTGAATAGACACACCAAACCGCCTCGCGGTTTGAATGATTTGACTCTCCGCTGGCCGTAGCGCACAATCTCGCATGAAGGAAAACAAGAACGCCCGGCCGTCACTGCGCGTCGGGGCTGGTCGGAGGGTAGACGTCAAACGGTTGGCCGCCAAGGGTGGTGCTTACCGGTTTGCCTGTCTTGTCCGCTTCGTCGGTCGCCTGTTGAATCTTCTCGGCTTCCGTCCAATGCTTCGCGAATGCCGCCGGTGAGATGTTCGCCGCGCGGCACACGTTCGATTTGCTTTCGCAATTGGCTAGCGCCGAGCCGGCATAGAAGTTGTTGATCGCCCGCACCTGCTTTTCCAGCTCTTCGCATACCCATACGCGGGCGAGGTTCTTGCACAGCACCAGACCTTGAGAACGCAGGTCGGCTATAAGCTGCATGGCTGCGTCGTCTATCGCGTCCATCACTGCGTTGCTGGCGTCTGCTGTCGCGCGGCTGGCGAGGATTGTATGCAGCTCCGGATTCTCGTTGATCGTATCCAGCGCCGTCTTTACGAGGGAGTCGTGACGGCGTTTCGACTTCATGTGTTCGATGTCCGGCAGTTCGGCCGATGGGATTTCAGATTTTACGAATGCCATGACTCATATCTTTCACTTTGGTTAAGACCGATATTCTTATTTTTAACCATAGTTAAAGCAATGAAGCGACACGCCGCTTGCACTTTGGTTTTATACAGTGCTACAGTGATAGCGAAAGCTTGCTAGCGGCGCAATCCCGCACCGCTGGTCTATCCGACTAGTAGAAAGGAGCTTTCACCATGTCGTTCAGTCCGAACCTCGCCATGAGCGCCGCCGACATCCCCGGCGCGTTCCAGACCACACGCGGCATCGACCCCAGCACCATCCGCCAGAAGATGGAGTACGACGATGCCGGCCATCCGACCAGTACCCCGAAGTTGGTGAACGGCAAGCCCGTTTTCCAGATTCCCAGCCAGTACCTCGACGAGTACGGCGTGGACGCCAACGTCACGCTTTCCGTGTTCAACGCGCCCACCGCGCCGATTCCGCCACTGTCCCGCATCCAGCTGGTCGGTTCCGTCCATCCCGTCCCGTGGGTCAAGAACGGCCGCATCGCATGGAGCATCACCGCCGACGCCGTGCGCGTCATGCAGCTCGACACCGCGCCGCTGGCTCCGGCACCGGTTCCGTCCTTCACCACCGGGGAGGACGACGATGATCGTTAGGGCGGAGGACTTCTTCAAGCGCCGAATCTGCATCACCCTCACCGAGACCTCTATCGGCATGCTCGACAACCTCGTGTATGCCGCCAAGCGTGGCAACTCGCGCGCCTCACGGTCAACGGTCATCGCCCAACTCATCGACTCGGCCGTGCCCGATGTGCCGGCGGAACTGGAGATATGACATGAACAGCAACCAAAACAACAATCGCACCGACTTCGCCCAGATTGGTCGTGAAATGGCACGCGAGCAGGAGCGTATCGAGAAGCGCAAAAGCAAGCCGGACAATAGCGGTCCGGTGCTGATTAGCATCTTGTGGGCCGTGCTCGCCGCCGTCGGCTTCTACGCAGATCAAACCCAGCTTTTCGGCTGGCTGATCGTCGGCGTCATCCTGATCGCCTTCATCGCCGGCATCTTCTGGCGTCCGCTCCGCGCCGGCGACTCCCCGGCCATCGTCTACGCCGTACCCATCTGGGGAATCGTCGCACGACACGACCGCGCGAGCACCTGCGCCAAGCTCCGCACCGCGAAGATCTACACGAACCCTGATAAGACACGGGTCATCCCCGCGACCACATGGAAGGCCAACGGCGACACGTTCGTG
>NZ_WHZW01000042.1 GCF_010667685.1 Bifidobacterium aerophilum
ACGGCCATTTGCATGAACGGTTTGCGCTGGCGGCGTAGGCAATTCAACCTTCGACACATCAATCTCACCTGACATCAATTTGGGTAGCAGCGCGTCACGCAGTTGTTCAAGTGTAACGATTTCTTTGGTGTTATTAGCAATAAGGTTCAAAGCTGTTCTAGTGTCGTTAGAAAATGCTCGTACTTCATTACTGATGCCGGGAACGTTATAAGACATAATCTGGCTCCTATCTCCACGTGGCATTTTTGTTCCTTTGGAACCAGCAACCATATATCTGAAAAACGCATCCGAATAAAGGATGAAAAAGATATAAGGCGCCAGATTTCGATCCTTTGCGCGGAAGACGAGTACATCATTCGAGCAAGTGCCGCTACAATCAGCAAACCAAATTTTCTTAAAGTAAGGACGAATGTTAGAAATTAGGATATCGCCCGATTTGTACACTGTCACTTTACCGGATCGCGGCAGACCAGAAGCCTGTTGTCTGCCACCCTTATCGGGAATAAGACTTTCTGTTGAAACATAGGTGTTGAGATCCGCATTCTCAACCACAGTCTTTTCTGTTACGAGAACACAAATGTCGCGCAATTCGGCATCAAGCTGAGAGCCGAAACTGCTATCGTGTTTAACCGATAGCAACTCCAACAAATGGCCGTTTGTCCGAGACTGTAAATTCGTTGAGTTTCCGCATTATGAATACCAGTAATCCATATCCACCCATCACGGAAGCAAACATAATGATTGGCGACGCAACGATTGACTCGATATTAAAAGCCATGCAGGATACACTGAACGCCCATCAGCTTAAGCAACTTAAGCATGTATTGACAGCCAATCTAGCCATAGACGCGCAAGATGGCGAGAACGAATCGGCGACCCTTCTGGATTCCTTCCTCACCGCCAAAGAACTTGAAGGATGCAGCGAACGCACGCTGAAATACTACGAATCAACGCTTACTCACTACATCAAGAGGACCGATAGGCCACTGCCTCAAATAGATACCGAGCAACTTCGTTCATACCTTACCGAATATCAAGAGACGCACAATGTGGGCAAAGTCACGGTAGACAATATCCGACGCATACTCGCGACGTTCTTCGCATGGTTGGAAG
The DNA here is from genome assembly GCF_010667685.1 of Bifidobacterium aerophilum. GTDB lineage: Bacteria > Actinomycetota > Actinomycetes > Actinomycetales > Bifidobacteriaceae > Bifidobacterium > Bifidobacterium aerophilum. The sequence goes on from NZ_WHZW01000042.1 coordinate 1,114, forward strand.
ATGAGGACTACATCGTCAAAAGTCCGGCACGAAAGATTCGACGAGTAAAGGCGCCGATTCGCGTCAAGGAAACCATATCAGACGAGGATATGGAACGTCTTCGCGATGGCTGCGAGACAACACGCGATCTTGCGATAATCGATCTGCTATCCTCCACCGGCATGCGCGTAGGCGAACTGGTGAAACTCAACAGAGACAGCATCGACCTCAACGAACGCGAATGCATCGTGCAAGGCAAGGGCAACAAGGAACGACGGGCCTATTTCGACGCTCGAGCCAAACTTCATCTTGAGGAATACCTGCAAGATCGCGGCGACGATAATCCCGCACTATTCGTCAGCCTCAGAGGCAACCACGATCGCATTGCCATCTGTTCCGTGGAAAGCCGACTTCGCGCCCTTGGCAGGAAACTACGGCTCCCCCGCATCCACCCGCATAAGTTCCGCCGAACCATGGCCACCAACGCCATCAACCGCGGCATGCCAGTCGAGCAGGTGCAAAAACTGCTCGGACACGTCAAAATAGACACCACCATGCAATATGCTCTCGTCAGTCAGAGCAACGTGAAGGCATCGCACCGAAAGTATCTGGGATAATCATCCACTTCCTCCTATAATCGGAACCAGTACCAGCCCACACCGGGCGGCCACATAGGGCAACGAACCACATTTGCCAGCTCTTCTTGTTGCATTCTCTCGGTTAAGGATGTAAGCTGAGAGAGCGAAATAAGCTGGACTACGTTCAGTTCGCTGAGGCCATCCCCGCAAAACGGGATGGCCTCAGTGCTTTCAGCGACAGGAGAACCATGCTGCACAAGCCCTACAAAAGCCTGGACGAGCAGATCGTCATTCTCCAGTCACGGGGAATGATAGTGCATGATTCCGCGGCACACGTTCTCAGACGAGAAAGCTACTATTCCATCGTCAATGGCTACAAGGATTTATTTCTCGATACAAACTTCAGGAACGCAGATGAGGAGCGCTACCTGCCAGGAACCACTTTCGATGATCTTTTTGCACTGTTTTCATTCGATCGGCAACTTCGCTGCTTGCTATTCGAGGCCATCACTCAGACAGAAGCATCACTGAAAGCGGCTTGTGCCCATGAATTCACCAAGCTTCATCCCGACGAGGTAAATCCATATCTGTTTCCGGATAATTACGATCAGGGTCGCCGTTCCAGCGCCATGACACTCATCAATAAGGTATTCACGAAAATTCTCGAGCTTGATGGCAATCCGCGCAACAAGGGTGAATACGGCGGCAAAGCCTACATTCGACATTGTATGGAGGATTTAGACGGTCAAGTACCATTCTGGGTACTGACCAATGACCTATCGCTGGGACAAACCGTATGGTTCTTCCAAACACAGACCAAGGAAGTCCGTCTTGCAATCGCAAAAAGTTTCACCAAGCTATACTCCGATACACACAGCAAGCCACACATAATCACGGTCAAACATCTTGACCGTATATTCAATCGACTAGTGTTTTTCAGAAATCTCTGCGCCCACGACGAACGCTGCTATTGCGCTCATTATGACCACCGCCTCAATGAATCCGTTTTCCAAGTGATTAATGATTTACATTATTTATTGGATAAAAGTTCCTATATTGAGTTCCTGAAAAGAATCTCAGCGCTACTAGACAACATCATGTCAACAATCCCCCAACAATCGAAAAGCATTTGCAAAGCAATGGGAATCCAAAACCGAAATCAGCTCACACAGCAACTGGCAAAATCGCTAACATAGCTAAACCGTATTTAGTTCTTAGACGTCAATAGGAGGCACCTAGGATGACTGTATTCCAGCTCGCAGACGTATGTTCTCGACTAAGTAGCGGCAAAGGAATCCACGCCAATGAGCTCTCTGCCAATGGAAAATATCCTGTAATAGGCGGAAACGGAGAACGCGGACGAACGTCAACCTTCAATTTTGACGGTGAATGCGCTGTTATTGGACGCCAAGGCGCAAACTGCGGGAATGTGCGTTTCTTTGAAGGCCGTGCCTATATGACCGAACACGCAGTCATCGTTCAGGCCAACAACAAGGCAGATACTCAATATCTCGCATATCTGCTTTCAACCATGCACCTTGGAAATCTTTCTGCACAGTCCGCACAACCTGGTCTCTCGGTCAAGACCCTCTCAAAGCAGGTGGTATTACTTCCCACGCTTGCGATACAGAAACAATGTTCAAAGATTCTTTCCACTTTTGACCAAGAGATCAACAATCTCACTCTGACAAACGGCCATTTG
>NZ_WHZW01000043.1 GCF_010667685.1 Bifidobacterium aerophilum
TAGGTTTAGGCACCACCCATTCTGCCTAGAAGCCTCTAACTATTCCCACCCCTCCATCAGAACAGCAAACACGGTCATGGCGGAAGCGGGGCTTGACTTCCTGACATTGATCGGGATAATGGATCACAACAGTGCCCACCCGACTGGATCCGAAAGGATCCGACAGCGGTCGGGCCATTATTCTTTCCCGGACAACCGGCGTTCAGGCGAAAAGGAGCCGCCGGGACTGGTCGAGAAGACGGTTCTCGTTCGCGTCGTTCAGCTCGTCCAGAGTCGCGACCCTATCGATATCCTCCGGATCGCCTACATCGATCCCCGTCTCATTCAACGATTGCAACAGGATCCTGCCGCTGCGCACGTTCGCATCGTTGAAGCCGGATGCCTCCACGGTGAATTCCACATGCACCCGACCCTCATCCGGATACACCCGGATATTATCCACATGATGCCCTTTCAGAGCTCGGCGAAGATGATCGCATACCTCATCCAAGGAACCGAACGATGATCCGGTCAGCCCGAACGATGTGATCAGACGTATTCCGGTCATAAACAAAACCTCCCTGACGGTCATATCATCCCATGCGTCCTGCGGATCCGGCAATCACCATCGGCGGATACGAGAAGACCCCGACCATGACGGGCATGATCGGGGTCTTTCGGAAGCGGAATAACGGGAGCGGTCAGGAATCAGACGCCACACACGGACTCAGGGCAAATAGTTCCGGCGTTAGAATGTCCGTCATAGGATTCTCCGGTTCCGCTGCTGTAGCCGAATTCCTTCTTCGGCTTAGAGGAGGTTCCGCCTCCCTGGGACGTTCCGCCCGAAGTGTTGCCGCCTCCGGTGTATCCGGATCCTCCGTTGTTGTTCGAGTATCCGTATCCGGATCCCGAATACTGGTAGGAGGGCGTGTACGACTGCTGCGCCTGGGCCTGTGCCTGGGCGGCGGCTTCGGCTTCGGCCTTGGCTTTGGCCTCCTCATCGGCCTTCTTCTTCGCGTTGACCGAATCGTTGACGGTCTTCATCGCCTTTTCGAGCTTTGACTTCAAATCGTCGGCGGTCTTCGCATCCGTGACATTCTTGCCGGCCTGGTCGATGAGCTTGGACAATGCGTCGCGGGTCTTGCCGTCGGCGACCTTGTCCTTGGAGTCGTTCAGGAGCTTCCTCGCCTCGTCGATCTTCTTCTTCAGCGCGTCCTGCGCATCCTTCAATGTCTTGGCATCAATGCTCTTGTTGACATCATCCACGGCGGACTGGAGCGATTTCGCATGCTTCTCGTACCAGTCCGCGTTCGACGCGATGGTCTTGGCCGCCTCATCCAGTTCACCCTTGGACTCGGCCGTGCAGTACGCGGCGGTCGGGGTCTTCGCGTCCAGTGCGCTCTTCAACGCGTCGAGCACCTTGGAGTCGGCGACCTGCTTGACCGTCACCTCGGATGCGGTGGCCGCATCCCCGTTCACCAGCGCATTCCACTCGTTCACCTCGCCGCGCAGCGCATCCGACGCCTCGTTGCATGCCGCCCGGGCCTCGGCGAACGCCTTGCTCTCATGCACGCGATAGCCGATAACGCCGCCCACGGCCAAGGCCACGACGCAGACGCCCGCGATCGTCGGGATCAGCCACTTCGGGCGACCTGCGCCCGTCGCCCCGGCGAGGGTGTCGTCGGGGCCGGGAGTGTTCTTCACTTCTTCGCTCATCATGTTCTCCTGTTTCCGCTTCGCACTCCCCCAAACCCATGTTTCGGGGCAATGTGGCATAGTCTAGTCAGATTCCATAGACGAATATGAGAAAGGCCCCGACCATGACAAGCATGATCGGGGACCTGGCGAAGAAGCGGAATAACAGGAGAAATCAGGAATCAGACGCCACACACAGACTCAGGACAAATAGTTCCTGCAAGATTGGGATCATAATCATCGGTTCCGTTGCTGTAGCCGAATTCCTTTTTCGGCTTGGTGGCGGTTCCTCCTCCCTGGGATGTTCCACCTGAAGTGTTTCCACCGCCTGTATACCCGTTCCCGTTGGAGTATCCGTATCCGGATCCCGAATACTGGTAGGAGGGAGTGTACGACTGCTGCGCCTGGGCTGCCGCTTCGGCTTCGGCCTTGGCTTTGGCTTCCTCATCGGCCTTCTTCTTGGCGGTCATGCTGTCGTTGACGGTTTTCATCGCGGTCTCGAGCTTCGACTTCAACTCACCCGCGGTCTTCGCGTCCTTGACGTCCTTGCCGGCCTGGTTGATGAGCTTGGACAATGCATCGCGGGTCTTATCGTCCTGCACCTTGTCCTTGGACGAATCAAGGAGCTTCCTCGCCTCGTCAACCTTCTTCTTCAACGCGTCCTGCGCGTCCTTCAACGTTTTGGCGTCGACGCTCTTATTCACCGCATCCACGGCCTTTTGAAGACTTGATGTGTGCGTCTTATACCAGTCCGCGTTCGCATCAATCGTCTTGGCCGCCTCATCCAATTCAGCCCTGGAATCCGCCGTGCAGTATGCGGCCGCAGGGGTCTTCGCGTCCAGTTCGCTCTTCAACGTGTCGAGAACCTTCGCGTCCATAACCTTGTCCTTGGACACTTCGGATGCGGTGGCCGCATCGCCGTTCACGAGCGCATTCCACTCGTTCACCCTGGTACGAAGACCGTCGGAAGCCTCATTACAAGCCGTCTGCGCCGCCTTGAACGCGTTATCCTCATGCACGCGGTACGCGGCCACGCCGCCCGCGACCAAGGCCACGACGCAGACGCCCGCGATCGTCGGGATCAGCCACTTCGGACGACCAACACCCTTGGCCCCGGCGAGGGACTCGTCGGGGCCGGGAGTGTTCTTCGTTTCTTCGCTCATCATGTTCTCCTGTTTCCGCTTCGCACTCCCCCGAACACGATCGGGGCAATGTGGCATAGTCTAGGGTGTGTTTACTCTATGGTGCTTTGGTGACATGATGGTGGTATGTGTACGCCGAGGTATGACATCACGAGGGA
>NZ_WHZW01000044.1 GCF_010667685.1 Bifidobacterium aerophilum
ACGTTTTTCAAACAACACCACGCATGGTGCGAGCGTCAGCGTCGCCACTCAATCCATCAGTTAACTAAACACGGTGCATCCAAGTCGTTTCAGTCATCGAAACATCGCGAGGATCACCGGAGAATCACGCGACGACGATCGGGCTGTCCCGTCTATCGCCGTACCGGGCCGGTGCTGTCACGCACGATCAGTTCAGGCGGCACCAGCACCTTGCGGTTCGGGTCCGTCTCGTCGTTGGTCTCGAGGATCAGTTGGAACGCCTGGTCCGTCATATCGGCATACGGCAGACGCACCGTCGTCAACGGGGTCGATGCGTGCCACAGGTACTCGTTGTCATCGAAACCGACCACCGACAGGTCGCCAGGCACGGCGAATCCCATCTGATGCGCCGCATCGTAGATGCCTACCACCTGCGTATCGCAGGTCGCGAAAATCGCGGTCGGCGGCTCCGGCAACGACAGCAGCCGCAACGTCTCCAAACGGGCCAGCTCGCTCCACGAATCGGCCTGACAAACCAAGTCGGGATCCACGTCGATCGCGGCCTCGCGCATGGCCGCACGGCATCCGTCCGCACGAGCCTGGAAACAGGTCATGTCACGCGGGCCGGCCATGATGGCGATGCGTCGATGCCCCAATCCGACCAGATGACGGCCGACCTCCAGGCCGCCGGTCCAGTTGTCCAACCGGACTTCCAGTCCGGCAGACGCGGCGTTGCCCCGATAGTCGATGATCGCATAATCCGTGTGGATGCTGGCGAACAGTTCACGTTCCTGATCGGTGAGATCGACGGTGTTGGACACCACCGCCAACGGTTTCGCGCGGCGCAGGGACTGCATGTAGTCCGGCAGCAGGCCGCCGTGATCATCCCTGCGGGCCACAATCACCAGGTTCAGCCCGTTACGGTTCGCATACCGCATGGCGCCGCCGAACATCGCCGTCACCCACGGCTGATCCAACCGGTCGATCAGCAACGCGATGTTGCGCGACTTGATATGCTTGACCGGCTTCTTCGAATAGTTCAGCGACGACAACACCTGTTCGATGCGCGCACGAGTGGCGTCGGACACGCTGCCGTATCCGTTAATGACCTTCGACACCGTGGCGGGCGACGTGCCCGCCATCTTCGCGATCTCGGCGATCTTCGGACGGCGCGTATCCGTGCGTGCCGTGGTCTCGTCCATGTCGTCGCTCCTCTACGTGCCGGTCATGCCGGCACATCGCCATTCAGGAAATTTCCTCACCAGCATAGCGAGCGGGCCGAACCGACGCGCGACGACTGACGGCGTCAGCTAGCAGTTCCAGTGGTTGATCACGCGGTCGCCCTTGTACACCGACAGCACGGAGTAGTGCGCGGTGTCGAGCCGCAGCAGACGGGCGAAATGCGGGTCGACGCCGAGCCAGCGCGCTGTCAGGATGCGCAGCACATGCGCGTGCGCGACGAACAACACGTTGCGTCCCTCGGCGAGCAACGGCATCGCCGTATCGATGGCCGGCTGCACGCGGTCGTACACTTCGGCCAGCGTCTCGCCGGGACCGTTATGCACCGGCAACTGTTCGCCGGTCGGCAGCGTGGCGACCCAATCTCCTTCCATTGACGGGTCCAACGCTTCGGGTCCGTCGCTCCACATGTTCCACTCGCCGCCGTTCATCTGGGCGACGGTCTGCGGCGTACGGCCTTCCGCGCGACCGTAATCCCATTCGATGATCGACGGGAGCGTCTGCGGCTCGAAACCGGCCAGGTGCGCGGTCTGCTGGGCTCGCTTCAACGGGCTGGCGAAGATGCAATCCGGATCAAACCCCATCGGGAACGCCTCGCGCAGCCGTCGGCCTGCGTCACGTGCCTCGTCCTCGCCTTCGGCGGTCAGCGGCACGTTTGTACGGCCCGTCTGCTGCCCGGCCACGCTCCACGGGGTCTGCCCGTGGCGCAGCAGTACCAGTTGTCCTGTTACGGCGGCCTTGCCGTTCATCATTTCAGTCATACCGACTACTCTACTCAGCCCGCGGCCGTTCGCCGAGTCGCGGCCTCGCCAAATAATGGTGACCATGACCGAATTTCAGTCCGATTCGACCGCCGATCAGATCATCGCCGGTTTCGACAGGATCAACGACAAGGTGGATGCGATGCGCGCGCAACGACTCAATGACCCGGATTCCCTTGGAGACAAGCTGCTGAAGTTCGCGTTGCCGTCCGTCGCCGGTTTCGTCGCCGGCAAACTGTTCACGTTGCTGTGGAACCGTGGAACCTCGCGCGTCGCGGGACGCGGCAAGCTCGGTGACGGCGTGGTCGACGAGCAGGAGAGTTTCGTGATGAGCCTACTGTTTTCGGCACTGTCGGCCGCGATCGGTGCGGTCGTCTCGCAACTGTCCGACCGCGGATCGCAGGCGATCGTTGACCATCGTCACCGCAAGCAGGGGCGGTAGAAAACCGCCACTCCTATATTCGGGATTACCGTCTTCTGGGTTTGTAGCCTTTTTTGCGCGAATGCGGCTTGAGCTGCTGGTTCAGCGGCACCGCACGATAACTGGTTTTCGGATCGCGATGCGTCAGATGCCATGTGCCGCAGTATTCGCACCGATACACCCACAGTTCCGCACCGCGCTCGATCAGGCTCTGATCGGCGGCACGCTGCGCCTGCGCCTTGTCGTGATACATGATCTTGTTCGACTCGGTGCAACGTTTCGGGATGAAGTAGTGCATAGTACCAATGAGTGTAAGGGCTTCCCTTGTCATTGAATATCGGAAAGCAACTAACCCTAGATATGAGTTGAGGCCTTTCGGGAGCTGTGCTCGACCGAAAGGCCTCAACCTTCTAAGTTAAATTGCGGCGGTGTGCTACTCTCCCACACTCTGTCGGGTGCAGTACCATCGCCGTGCCAGGCCTTAGCTT
>NZ_WHZW01000045.1 GCF_010667685.1 Bifidobacterium aerophilum
GAGACCTACCTCTCCGATGTTCACCTCGCGCTCATCGCCATCCACCTCAAACGACCCTTAGAGTAAACACACCCTAGGTGGTTCGGGATCGGATTATTCGGATACGTCTAACATGTTAGATAGATTTCTAGAAATCTATCTAACATGTTCTTCGTGTTACAGCGCCCGTCCCGGAACTTCAGGATGGAAGGTGACCGGTGACTCCATCATCGACATTGGACTGCTGTCCGGCGGCAGTGGGTCCGCGGATTCCGTCGTCTTCATCCAGCACGCGGTCAGCCGGGCCCGGATTCCTTCGTCCATGCCGTCACACGCCTGAGCCATATTGTCGATGATCAGGCCCGCCATGCGTCGGGCCATGTCGGCGACTGCTTCGCCGTCCAGCCCATGCCTGGATGCGAGATCCTCCCAGTCCTGCGGGATGGTGTGCTCCGCGAACTCGTGGTCCTCGTTGATGGGCATGGCCAGCTCCCAATTGAAACGCGGCCAATACCGGGTCGTGACCGCATCGTACTGAGGCGCCACACGTATCCCCAGTGACTGATCGAGAAGGACCGAGTAGTTCTTGGCATGCGCGTCGCTGTTTCCCGACCAGGTGTTGAACGCAAGACGTTCGAGCCACTGATAGGACAGCGTCCCCGTCGGATCCACACGCTGCAGCAGATCCAGACACGCGTCGGCTCCCGGTTCGTACTTGTCACGGGTCGGGAGCCCCATCGCCTGAAGGAGATCCTCTTGACGGAGTCGGATGATGCGCCCGCGTTCGATCCTCCGGTCGAAACGTTCCACTATGTAGGCGCTGCTATTGCCGGCATGGATCTCTCCGCTCTGAGGCGTCTCCACTCCGCAGAGCGCGGAAAGACGCATGGTCGCCAACTCGACATCCACAGCCTCGGGAAGGTCTCTAGGGCGAGGCTTGACGATATGGGTGGACGGCAACGCCAGTTCCGGCCAGAACCAGTGTCCGTCGACTCGTGACATGGTGAACTTGCCCTGAGCACCGCCCAGTGAGAACCGGCAATGCCCCTCGTCATCCCACCAGTAGTTCCTCGTGCGTTCGATCCGGTCGATCTCGTTCGCGATCTGATCCTCGCTGATCGCACGGAGCACTGGATTCTCGGAGGGCGGCTCGGGCGACACGGAGAATACCAGCCCTCCGGTGGCGTCGACCCCATCGAGCAGGTCGAACATGGAATCCGACTCGGCATGCAGGCTCGCACGCATCGCCTGACGGACGTTCGGATTGTCCGGCAGCAGGTTGTCCAGGAAATTGCGAGGAGCGTCAGGGGTCCATTGTCCGCTTCTGGGCATGCTCAGACCGATGGGCGGATCAGGCGACGAGGAATCGTCATAGGAGAACGAGATTCGGTCTTCGTTTTCAAAGAAGACTCCGACATGACGGCCTGATGCCCACACATGAAGTTCTCTGCTGCTCATGACGCCGTGATCCTTCCCGCGTATGCGGCCGGAAGCGTGCTGGTCCTGATGCCGAGCCTGTCGAACACGCGGAACGCCGATCCGATCGAAGTCAAACCGGTCCGGGCCAGCTCGTCGACGTCCTCGACGGGCACTCCGGTCTCGTCGGCGAGACGTTCGACCGTCATTCCCGTTTGCTGCATTCGTTCGTTCACGCAACGGCTGACCGACTCGACATCGGAGAAGAAGCGGACGGGATTCCCGTCCGTGATGGTGGGAAGACCGCGGTATGCGGTCACTGCGTCGAACTCACTGAGATCGATCGTGGTCGTCACGCTCATTGCAAACCCGATTCCTTCCTTGATGATGGTTCAATGATACGGGTTCCGGTTCCGAAGATCAGACCATCCAACTCTTCTTTCTAGAAATCTTTCTAGAAAGAAAGAAAGAAAGAAGGAAGTTGGATTGCTCCGATGCTGGATCGGCGTTATAGCCAGTCGAGGGAGTTGCGGCTCCCGAGGTGCCTCATTTGAAAATGAGCGCGTAATCCGGAGTGGTGCCTCACCTGTGGTGAGCGTGAAATCCTAGTCCGC
>NZ_WHZW01000046.1 GCF_010667685.1 Bifidobacterium aerophilum
ATCCCGGCCGCGTACACGCTGCCCGCCGCCACGACCACGGCGTTGGGCGGCGTGAAGAAGGGCGGGGCCGTCGGCACGGTCACGACGGCCGACCCGGCCGCGGCCGCGGCGGCGCCCACGAAGGCCGAATACGACGCGCTGCTCAACTACGCGAAAAGCCTCAAGACCACGCTCAACCAGCTCATCTCCGTGCTGAAGACGGCCGGCACGATCGGATGACCATGGCCGGCACGTATCCGAACGGCGACGCGTTCGCCGACGTGGACATGCTGGAGGCGGGCTGGCACGAGCTGACCGACGAGGAACGCTCCCGCGCGCAGACGCTGCTGGAACGCGCGTCGCGCATCATCCGCGCGGACTGTCCCGACTGGCGTGAACTCGAGGCCGACAATCCGGGCATCTGTGGAGACATCTGCTGCGAGATGGTCAAACGCGCCATGCTCTCGGGCATGGACGGCATCCCCGCGGGCGTCACGCAGGCGAATTCCACGACGGGCCCGTTCACGGACGGGTACACGTTCGCGAACCCCGCCGGCGACCTGTACATGACCACGGCCGAGAAGCATCGCCTCGGCATAGGCCGGCAGCATGCGTTCTCGATCACCATGTGCGGGGGCGACCCGTGATCCCGCCGACGGAACAGGTGCCGTTCACCCGGCATCAGGTCACGGTGGAGCACGGGCGCAGGATCGCCGGCGAACCGGTCGAACTCGGCTCGCTGGGCGTGCTCGTCGCGCCGGGCACGTTCGAACGCGTCGCGGAAGCCGGGCGCGTCACGGTCGCGACGGGCTGCGACCTGTATCTGCGCGGCAAACCGCCGTTCGAGGTCATGGCCGGCGATACCGCCATGGTGCGCGGCGAGCCGCTGACCGTGACCCGCACGCCGGAGGAATGGCGTCGCGGCGACACCGTGATCGGCGTCCAGTACCACGCGGAACGACGAAAGGACACGACATGAACCGCAACGTGAAGGTCGTGCTCAACCGTCGGAACGTGAGCCGCCAACTCTTGCACAACCGCAAGCTGCTCGACAACGTGCAGGAGCAGGTCAAGGGCATGGCCCAGGCGCATCCCGCGATCAAGACGTACCGCAACGAGGACGGGGATCGAGGCAACGTGGTCGCCACGATCCCCATGAGCGTCGAGGACGCGCACCGCGGCCTGATGGCCGACATGCTCGCGAAGGTGAGGTTCTGATGACCCCCGCGCTGATCGGCATCGACCCGTCCGACATGCTCCTCGGCCTGCTCTCCGAAGCGTTGCCCGACGCTTCGGTCGGGTGGGACATGCCCGAGGGCCCGGGCCCCAAATGCATGCCCACCCTCTCCCCCGGCTCATCCACCACGCCCGTGACGCAGCGCATGACGCTCACCCTGAGCTGCTACGCGCCGCAGGCGGACGGCTCGTGCGACTGGCCGGAAGCGGCGCGCATGTTCACGAAGGCCGTGCGCGCCGTATTGGCCGGGCGCAAACGTCATCCGCTCGTCGACGCCGCGTTGCAGGCGGGCCCCGTCCGCCAGCACGACGCGCGGCTCGACGTCGACTACGCGTACGGCGCGGTCCTCCTGACCGTCGCCGCCAACTAACCCAGAAAGGAAACAGACCATGGCAAACGCAGACGCGTCGGCCCTGCTCGCTGCCGGCACCACCGGCGTCGAGTTCGTGTCCGACGGCAACAACAGCGATTTCGTGCGCCTCATCAAGGAGGCCGCGATCTTCAAATACCCGATCGG
>NZ_WHZW01000047.1 GCF_010667685.1 Bifidobacterium aerophilum
GACCGTGTTTGCTGTTCTGATGGAGGGGTGGGAATAGTTAGAGGCTTCTAGGCAGAATGGGTGGTGCCTAAACCTATCCGTTCCAGCGAAGGAGCCTCCGATGTCCAAGAGTACCAATGTCAGTGTTTCCATGAGCCCGTCGTGCGCGAGGGCGTGGCGCAGACTGGAGAAATCGTTCGCAGGCGACGAGGCCATGCTGCCGGTGATGGTGCGCGGCCTGGCGGACGCGTGGGACGATTCCGCCACCGCGATCGGCGAGGCGTCGGACGCGCTGGACCTCGAGTCGCGTTCCGTCGCCCCGTTCACCCGCCTGTCCCTGGCCGCGTTGGGCGCAAGGCTGACGGCCCGCGACGACGAGATCTTCCGATCCCGCGACCGCACGCTGAAGACGACGGGCCGCGGCCCGAAGCGGCTGCTGACGATCGCCGGGACGGTCGAGTTCCGCGTGCGCCGCTACCGGGACGCGGACGGGGCGCCGCGCTACCCGCTGTTCGAGGACACCGGCATCTGCATGCCCAGGGAGAAGGCCAGCCGCGGGCTGAAGGCGTTCGTCGCGTCGATGGCGTGCGAGCAGGCCTACCGTCCGGCGGCCGCGCACGTGGCCGTGTTCTCCGGCGAGCCGGTCAGCCCGGCCGCGGTCAAGGACGCGATCGAATCATGCGCCGCGCCGCTCGCCGCACTGGCGGAGGACGCCAGCCTCAGACGGCTCAACGGCGAGATCGTCGGGACCGAACGCACCCCGACGCTGTTCATGGAGGCGGACGGCGTGTACTGCCACCTGCAGCGCACCAAGGCGATGAAACGGGCGAACGCGCCCAAGTGGGCCCAGGTCAGGGACGCGAAGGCATACGAAGGCAAGGACCCCGACAACGCCAACCGATGCCGCAACCCGCTCGTGTACGCGGCCGTCGAGGACGGCGTCACATTCGCGGACCGGCTCGCCGGGCTCGTCAACATGAAATGGGACCTCAGCGACGTGAAGCAATCGTACTGGGGGTGCGACGGGGAGAAGGCGTACCGGGACATCGGCGAGCTCGTCAAGGCCGACGCGACCGGCGTCATGGACCGCTGGCACCTGAACGACAAGACCCGCAAGCTCGCGCCCAGGCCCCTCGTCGCGCCGATCCTGACCGCGATCGACGCGATCCGCCCCGACCTCGCCCTCAAGGCCATATCCGACTGGATGAGCATGGCCGCCCACGAATGCGCCGGCCGCGAGTCCGGCCGGTTCGGCAAGGCCATGGAGCAGCTGACCGAACTGTACAAATACATCGCGTCCAACAGGATGAGGATCGTCGACGCGTCGCTGGGCACGATGGAAGCCACCAACGCGCACGTCGTATGCGCGCGCACCAAACACACCGGACTCGCCTGGAGCGTGGCCGGCCTGGACAGCATGGTCCGCTGCCGGGCCGCCCTGGCCACGGACGGCGGGCTCACCCTCAGGCCCGCACCCTGCACGCCCGGCGGCGGAAGGCCCTCGGGCCACGTCACGCTCGAGCAGACCGACGACTACAAGCGCAAACCCCCGCTGTCCGCCGCACGGGCCAACCGCATGACGGACGGCAAAGGCCACGCCGCCAAGCAGGCGCGCATCGCCACGGCCGGCAACCGCAAACGCTCCGCACGACGCTCCGCACGCTGACACCACGTCCACTCCCGTGCGTACGTTTTTCAAACAACACCACGCATGGTGCGAGCGT
>NZ_WHZW01000048.1 GCF_010667685.1 Bifidobacterium aerophilum
TGAAATCCTAGTCCGCGTCGGCTTGTGGGGTTTCGTCGTCTTCCGGTTCGACGCCCGCGATCCGGGCGAGCGTCTTGTTCAAGTATGCCATGTCCGGGCCCATGCGTCTGGCCAGCCGCGCGGTGCGCGGTGCCGCCAGTGCTTCGAGCCGGTCCTGGATGTCGTGGATGCGGCGGACGAGCTCGGCCGGGTTCACGGTCGCGAGCGTGTGTTCGATCTCCTCTCGCTTGTCGTCGGGTATGAAGCCGGGGCCGCCGGCGGCCCTGTCCGCCTCGTCGAACTCCTTGAGCCGCTCCCACGGGGTGCGTGGTGCGTCGTAGACGCGGCGGGGACGGCCGTCCCGGGTGCTTTCGCGCGCGACCGGCTTCTTGGACGGGGTGAACAGGTTGGCCTTGACGCGCACCAGCTCCCATAGCTCGTTGAGCAGGCCGAGCTCATCGACGGTGTACCGGTAGTAGAACGCGTGGCGGCGCACGACGTGGTTGTTGCGGGACTCGACGGTGGCCTGGTCGTTCTTCCTGTAGGGGCGGGAGCGGGTCTGCTCGATGTCGCGCTCCTGCAGCCAGGCGATCAGGTCGCGGTTGATGAACTCGCTGCCGTTGTCCGTGTCGTAGGAGCGGATGCGGAACGGCAGACGGGCCTCGACCAGCGCCTCGGCCTTGGAGAGGTTCGCGAACGCGTTGTTGCGGCACGACGCGTTCTCGGTCCATCCGGTGGCGACGTCGACCACGGTCAGGGTGCGGCAGAACTCGCCCCTGACGCTCGGCCCGCAGTGGGCCACGGTGTCGGCCTCGACGTTGCCGGGCAGGCCGTCCAGCTCGTCGCCGGCCTTCCTGATCGTGATCGAGTTGCGCAGCAGCTCCCCGGCGGGCCGGGTAGTGGAGATGCCTCTGGGCCGTGCCGCGTCGCGCGTCTTTTTGAGGTACCGGTCCATCGTGGCCGCGCTCATCCGCTCCAGCTCGCGGAACGCGAAACCGTCCCAGTCGGCGAGCTCGCCGTGCGCGCGCAGCATGGGCATCCACAGGGGCAGCATCGCCTTGAGGTACTTCGCGCACGGCGCATCCATCATCAGCCACACCTGGACCAGCAGCTCGCGCGACTGCTCCGAATACCGCTTCGGCCGCTCCGCGGGCGACATCGACGGCCTGCCGCGCCCGGCTTCCGTGAGTCTGCGTCTCGCGGTGCTCCTGCCGATTCCCAGCACGGAGCACATCTCATCGAGGATGCGTCCCTTGTCCTTCTTCGACGCCTTCATGTATTCATCCCTGAATCTCAGGGTGACCTGCCGCTTCGTCGCCATGCTGATCCTGTCTTCCATAAGACAAGCCAAACAGGACCGATACCGTTCGCGCTCATTCCCGATGAGGCACCACCACACCCTACGCGCTCAAAAAACGTGAGGCACGTCG
>NZ_WHZW01000049.1 GCF_010667685.1 Bifidobacterium aerophilum
CGCCGCACTGGCCGGATGGGCGTACATCCCCGACCCGGCCGACAAGTACATCCACGCCGTCAACCAGGGCGCGAGCAGGCTCCACAGGAAACCCGACTGGGAACGCAAAACCCCGCAACGGGGCACGCCCGCGCCGCGCGCGCATGACGAACGGCTCCGCGGCCGGCTCCGGATGCGGCTCGGCATCGACGCTGGGAGGTGAGCATGGCTGAGGAACTCGGCACCGGCTATATCCTCATCCAACCGTCCACGAAGGGCCTCGGCAAGGCCATCGAAGGATCGATCGACGACGGCACGTCGACGGGCGTGAAGAAGAGCGGCAAGACGATCCTGAGCCGGGTCGGCGGCGCGTTCAAAACGGTCGGCAAGATCGGCGTGGGCGCGGTCGGCACCGTGACCGGCGCGATCGCGGGACTGGCCGCCAAGGGCGGTTTCGACCGCGCCTTGAACATCGAACGCGCCCGGACCAAGCTCAAGGCATTGGGACACGACACCAAGAGCGTCGACGGGATCATGTCGGACGCGCTCGCGTCGGTCAAGGGCACCGCGTTCGGCCTGGGCGACGCCGCGTCGGTCGCGGCAGGCCTGGTCGCGTCGGGCATCAAACAGGGCAAGAGCCTCGCGACGGTATTGGGCACGGTCGGCGACGTCGCGCAGGTGTCGGGCCGGTCCTTCCAGGACATGGGCCTGATCTTCCAGCAGGTCGCCGCGAAAGGCAAGCTGCAGGGCGACGAGATGCTCCAGCTCATGCAGTCCGGCATCCCCGTGCTGCAGTATCTCGCGGACCATTTCAAGGTCACCAGCGCCGAAGCGCAGAAGATGGTGTCCGACGGCAAAGTCAGCTTCGAGGAGTTCGAGGCCGCGATGCGCGAGCATCTCGGCGGCGCCGCGAAAAACGCCGGCGACAGCTTCGAAGGCGCGATGGGCAACGTCAGGGCGGCGCTCAGCCGTCTGGGCGAGACCATCGCGACCCCGGTCTCAAGGTGACGGGTTATAGGAACTAAACGTGGTGTTTTAGGTTCCGGTTTCTAGGGTGTGTTTACTCTAAGGGTCGTTTGAGGTGGATGGCGATGAGCGCGAGGTGAACATCGGAGAGGTAGGTC
>NZ_WHZW01000050.1 GCF_010667685.1 Bifidobacterium aerophilum
TAGGGTGTGTTTACTCTAAGGGTCGTTTGAGGTGGATGGCGATGAGCGCGAGGTGAACATCGGAGAGGTAGGTCTCCCTGAGTTTCTCGTATCTGGTGGCGACCCTGCGGTAGTGCTTGATGCGGTTGAAGAGACGCTCGACGATGTTGCGCTCCTTGTACGCATCCCTGTCGTATTCCCACGGGTCCGTCCTGTTCCTCTTGGGAGGAACCACGGGCTCCAGCCCGAGAGCGCCGGCAGCCTGGCGCGTGGCATCGCCCTCGTAGGCGCGGTCCATGAGCAGCGGCAGCCCCATGAACGCGCCGAGCGCGGCGATGGCCACGCGCCCCTGCGGGGCGTCGTGCCCGGCGCCGGAGGACAGGTGGACCTCTACCGCGGAAAGCTCGTCGCAGGCGACCATATGAATTTTGGTGTTCCTTCCGCCACGGGAGGTCCCGATGGCCTGGTCCCCCCTTTTTGGGGCGCCCCGGTGGCGTGCTGGTGGACCTTGACGCTGGTGGAGTCCAGGGCCAGTACCCTCACCTCCATCCTGACGATCCGTTCCTCCTGCAGCGCGGCGAACAGACGCTCGATCACCCCGGACCGGGACCATCGGTTGAACCGTTGGTATATGGTGATCCACTTGCCGAAGCACTCCGGCATGTCGCGCCATGGCGAGCCGGTGCGCATGGCCCACAGCAGGGCGTTGACGAACGTGTAGTTGTCCACGACGACGTTTCCCCGCTGCACCGGCAGCAAGTGGGAGATCCTGTCGAACTGCTCCCTCGTGATGTCATACCTCGGCGTACACATACCACCATCATGTCACCAAAGC
>NZ_WHZW01000051.1 GCF_010667685.1 Bifidobacterium aerophilum
TTGCCGTCCGCGTCGAGGAACTGGGTTTCGATGACCGCCTGGCGGGCGTCGTTCGTCACGCCGCTGGTCAAATGGTGGAATTCGACCGCCTGGCTCATCACTTGCCTGCCTTGCCGGTGGGCGCGTCGCCTTCGACGACGGCGAAACGATCGGTGAACACGTACCACGCGTACAGGATCTCCAAACGCAGCGCGATCTGGTTGTTGCGTCGCAGGTCGCCCTGACCGTCCGGATCGCCGTACGTGATGGTCTCCAACGGGAGATTGCGCTGCACGCCCCAGTAGATGCCGTTCTTCCAATCGCCCACGATCGCACCGACCTTCGGGACCGTGTAGGTCTCGCCCGTGCCGGGCGCGGTGAACTCGGGCGCGTTGACGGTCGTGGTCACGGACGCGGGGATGCCCTTGAAGCTGTTCATGGTCACGCCGTAGCCGAGCTCCGGGTAAAGCGGGCGCTTCTGCGTGTCCTTCAGGGTGGCGAGGCTGAACGCGAACTCGCGGCTCATGGCGATGCCGTTGACGTCCCAGCCTTCCTTGTCGTTCAAAATCAGGCCGATGGCCTGTTCCACGTCCACGTCCGGACTGGCGGTGCGCGTCACGCGCTTGGTCGTCGCGTTCAGGTAGTTCGTCCACGCGGTGACCGGCTTGCCGGACAGCGGATTGAGACGGTAGAACACGCCCAGGTCGAGCGCGCGGCTCAACGCCTTCGCGCCTTCGGTGGCGAGCTTGTTGATGATGCCGAGCTGGTAGTCGG
>NZ_WHZW01000052.1 GCF_010667685.1 Bifidobacterium aerophilum
C
This sequence comes from Bifidobacterium aerophilum, assembly GCF_010667685.1. Classification (GTDB taxonomy): domain Bacteria; phylum Actinomycetota; class Actinomycetes; order Actinomycetales; family Bifidobacteriaceae; genus Bifidobacterium; species Bifidobacterium aerophilum. The sequence goes on from NZ_WHZW01000052.1 coordinate 2, forward strand.
GTTTTTCAAACAACACCACGCATGGTGCGAGCGTCAGCGTCGCCACTCAATCCATCAGTTAACTAAACACGGTGTAAGTCTCAGGGGATGTATCGGATGTTTTGACGGCTGTTGCTGGGTCCATATCGCGTCATCGTGAATCAGTGGCGGCGGGTATTCGGTCAGGGATGACGGTTGCCGAGTTCCGGTTACACTATCGGAACTCGGTTACGGTCGTTATTCGGCTGGAGACGGCCTACGTTGAAGCGTGACGTCGTAACGCGGACCCAGTTAGGGTCGCTGAGGACGGGAACGGCCATACCTGAGTCCGCAATGTGTCGTATGGACTCAGTTAGGGTCGTTATTTGGCAGATAACGGCCGTAACTGAGTCAGGATTGTATGACGTGGACTCAGTTGCGGTGTGTTTTTGGGATGAAAAAGGCCGTAACTGAGTTGGTTAGTGTCGATGTTGACTCAGTCACGGTCGATCATAATGGGATGCCGGATATATCCGGTCGGGGAACTAATGGATTGGTAGGGTGACGGTTGGCTTATGGGCACTGCGACGGTGTACGTCGGTGTCTAGGGTGTGTTTACTCTAAGGGTCGTTTGAGGTGGATGGCGATGAGCGCGAGGTGAACATCGGAGAGGTAGGTCT
>NZ_WHZW01000053.1 GCF_010667685.1 Bifidobacterium aerophilum
GTCGGCCCACTGCACTTCCTGGTCGAAGCGCATGGTGACCTGCGTCTTGTGCGGCACGGTCTTGACCACGCCGAACGAGCCGGTCGTGCTGGACTTCTGCGCGCCCTCGTCGACGAACTCGGCGCGGGGACGGTTCTCGAACGTGACGATGCTGGTCTCGCCGAAACGCATCGCCTTCTGTTGCGAGAGCACGCCGATCGCGCTGCCGGACTGCACCTGGTCGACGATGCCGTCCGCGATCTGGCTGGGCATCGCCTTGATGCCGCCGGTACCGAAAATAGCCATGATATGACCTCCTTAAGGTTGATGGCCGATAGATGTGATGGGGGTTTAGTTGGAGAACACGCTCGACGCGAACTGTTCGAGGTCGGACGGGGCGCGGTTCGGCTGCCGGCCGGGATCCGGGACACGCGGCAGCTGCCGGCCGGTCTTCGA
>NZ_WHZW01000054.1 GCF_010667685.1 Bifidobacterium aerophilum
TGGGACAACCTCGACCAGGACGAGAAGATCGGGTTCATGAGCGTGATCCTCTCCTACCTGCTGCGCGAATACCCGCGCCTGGAACGCGAGATCGACCGCAGGAGCGGCGACAAGATGGCCGACATCGGCCGCATCATCGCCGCATGGGCCGCCGCGTCCAAGACCGACCCAAAATCCTGACGCTCCTGCACCTGTGGTACACGGCGCGCCCCGCACTGCAATACGACTGGATCGCCTGCTGGGGCGGCCCGTGGGATCCGCGGACCATGCCGGCGCGCGCGGCGTGGCCGATGCTCCGCGAGATCCTCATGGACCGTTCCAGCCACAGCTTCGCCGCACTGGCCGGATGGGC
>NZ_WHZW01000055.1 GCF_010667685.1 Bifidobacterium aerophilum
CCCTGGATGCCGAGAATGCCCGAGCGCGGAACGGCCATCGAAACGTCGTCGAGCACCAGCTTCCCCTGCACCCCCTGATAGGGGGAGCTGTCAGCGGAGCTGACTGAGGGGGTCACACGGTCGCCACGCATCCCTTGCTTTTGCTTCCGCGCCTCCTGAAGAGAACCCGCAGAAGTACGTTCCTCTCTTCTTTGCTCCCCCTGATAGGGGGAGCTGTCAGCGGAGCTGACTGAGGGGGTCAAGAGGCTACCACGCCCGGACCGTTCGCCCCCGGTC
>NZ_WHZW01000056.1 GCF_010667685.1 Bifidobacterium aerophilum
CACCATTTGACCAGCGGCGTGACGAACGACGCCCGCCAGGCGGTCATCGAAACCCAGTTCCTCGACGCGGACGGCAATCCGGTCGACCTGGGCGGCGCTCCGGCCGCGGGCAGCATCACGAACGCGATGCTCGCCGGCGGCATCACGAAGGACAAGCTCGCCGCGGGCGTCATCCCGGCCGCGTACACGCTGCCCGCCGCCACGACCACGGCGTTGGGCGGCGTGAAGAAGGGCGGGGCCGTCGGCAC
>NZ_WHZW01000057.1 GCF_010667685.1 Bifidobacterium aerophilum
GTGCCGACGGCCCCGCCCTTCTTCACGCCGCCCAACGCCGTGGTCGTGGCGGCGGGCAGCGTGTACGCGGCCGGGATCACGCCCGCGGCGAGCTTGTCCTTCGTGATGCCGCCGGCGAGCATCGCGTTCGTGATGCTGCCCGCGGCCGGCGCGCCGCCCAGGTCGACCGGGTTGCCGTCCGCGTCGAGGAACTGGGTTTCGATGACCGCCTGGCGGGCGTCGTTCGTCACGCCGCTGGTCAAATGGTG
>NZ_WHZW01000058.1 GCF_010667685.1 Bifidobacterium aerophilum
TTTCCATCCTTTGCTCGTGCTGATCGCGCCCTTGTATTGGATTTGGCCGGATCCCCGGATGCTCGGCATCGCGATGGCCCTGCTGATCGTGGCGTCGGCTCCGGCGATCTATCTTTTCGCCCGGAAGCGGTTCTCCGGTCTGGCCGCATTGCTGGCCACCGCGGCGTACTTGCTCTGGTGGCCGTTCCAACAGCTGGTGATTTTCGACTTCCACGAGGTCACGCTGGCGATCCCGCTGG